>DDHX01000044.1:0-384 GCA_002338255.1 Ruminococcaceae bacterium UBA1865
TATAATATTTATTTATAATTTAATATTATTGGATATAATTACATATAATAATTATTCTATTAAAATTTAAATTAACTTGTCTAAAATTATTAATTGTAGCAATTCATACCATTAAAAAATAAATATATGAATAAAAATACAACAATTGAAAATGATTATAAGTACAAAGCACCAGCACAGAAAGCAAATTCCGCGCTGGTGCTTTGAATTTTATTTACTTTTTATCCAACTTTCTAATGCTCATTTTGGCGTACAAATACCCTCCGCATCATTTGCAGCCATATTGTCTGCAATTTCAGTTACGCGCAAACAGGTTGTTTACGATGACTCTGATCATCACTTGGGAGTAACTATTGTAGTTAACCCCCGGCTTTGCCGGGGGGT
>DDHX01000044.1:537-9706 GCA_002338255.1 Ruminococcaceae bacterium UBA1865
TATTAGCAAGGTGCTTTTCCCTTTGGAAAACCCGATAAATCCTGAAGCACTCATCTACGGTGGCATCTGTACTAACATATGAACATGATCCGGGCATACTTCTGCCTGTATTATTTCTACGTTTTTTCAGTTACACTGTTCTCTCAATATTTCCCCTATTTCCACCCGCATATCCCCATATGCTACTTCCTACGATACTTTGGTGCAAATACTATGTGATATCTGCAATTCCATTTCATATCGGCTAAATTGTTATTGTCATTAGAATTCATCTGTAATGTCCTTCTTTTGATATGTCTTGTTGCAGTTGGCAGACCGCAGCTTAATNNCGGCACAGCCGGGAGTTTTCGTAATACAAAAAAAGCTCAGGAAACGAATTCGTTACCTGAGCTTTTTGGTGCTGGTGATCGGACTTGAACCGATACGGTATTGCTACCGAGGGATTTTAAGTCCCTTGCGTCTGCCGATTCCGCCACACCAGCAATTTCGACAGTTGCTATTATAGCATAGCGCGGCAGCAAAATCAAATAAAATTTAAATATTATTGAGTTAAATTAGTTTCGACCTTATTTTTACTGTGATATTCCTTCGTTGAGTCGTCGCGATTAACCTCCGACTGGTTTTTATGGAGCAGCATGGTAAGGGGATAAACATCAACCCAAATTTCATTCGTGCCCTCTTTTTGGCTTTCATCAAAAATAAGCTGAAGTCCAAAGTGCAGATGGCTTACTTTAATATTATTTACATTTTCTTTCGTACTGTAACCTGTGTGCCCCACATATCCGATCACATCACCGGCAGTTACCGTTTGACCGACGGCAAGCCCCTGTGCATAAGGGCGGTTCTGCCTTAAATGCGCATAATAATAATAGCGCTGTTTGTCAAAGCTGCGGATTCCGATGCGCCAACCACCATATTGATTCCATCCGAGTGCTTCGACAACGCCGGACTCCACCGCAATTACCGGAGTACCCGTCGCGGCAATCATATCGTGACCGAGATGCTGCCGTTTATAGCCGTAGGTTCTTGATGCACCAAAATCGTCATAGTCTTCATATGGAAAAGTTTTGGCAATGGGCGAAAATCCCATTAGGCCATACTTTTCCTCTCCATTGACCTTATAGCTGCCTACAAGGCCGCCAAGCACAGCAGAATATGCTTTATAATAGTAATTGTAATATTTCATATCCTTGCTCAAATCGGCTATGCTCTGTGTTTTCAGCTTTGAAACGAGCACATCCATATCGTTGCTCTTATAGGATGCAAAATTGCCGCCGTATTTTGCAGCCAGATAAGTAAGCAGCTCTATCCAGCTCTGCTTTTTTCCCTGATCGTGAGCAGAAATATCGATTTGAAGCGATTTTTGCAGTGCGGCGTACGGTACGTTAAATTCAACGTACTTTATGTAATCACTCTTTTTTTCCTGCGCCTGTGCCGCCGCAGTAACAGAACCGCTGTAATATAAAATTGCAGCGGCCGCTGCTGCGACAATGAAAAGCAGAAAAGCAAACAATTTTTTCATCTTAATAATATGATAAAACAAACAATCACCTACTGTCCTATCATTATTATGTTGATAAAATTAAAAATATTGCTAAAATTTATAGATCGTCGGCATCTTGAATCGGTATATCACCGTCCCTTGCGGTGCCGGTGTAGCTGCCCATTACATCGGTTGGAATTTCACTTTTACTCATGTTTTGCAGTGTGGCAACCATTATTTTAATTTTAGCTTCAGCTTGGGCTTGTTCTTTATCCTTTTGATCATCATTATCATATTTTAACATAAAAAATCACCTCACGCTTATTATGAACCGCATGAGGTGATTTATGAATTTTCATTAAGTGAAAGTGTAATTGTTCGTGTCTGGCGGTCACAATACCGCCGCCACCGTTTGAAACATAATTTTGATATCATTCAGTACAGTAATATGCTTTGTATACGCAAGGTTGTACGCCATTTTGGGCGGCAGAATCTGTTCCACATAAATTTGTTCAGGGTCGCCGCCGGAATTCAGCAGCTCGTCCTCGTCTTTAAACGCTATGCTGGAGGTTGCGGTAATGCCGGGGCGAATCAGCAAGGTCGCCATAAACTCAGGAGTGTAGGCATCGACGTACTTGCGAACCTCGGGCCGCGGACCGACAAGGCTCATGCTTCCGCCAAGCACATTGAAAAGCTGGGAAAACTCGTCAAGACGAAGCTTTCGTATGAAACGGCCTACTCTTGTAATGCGTGGGTCTTCTCCCACTGTAAGCGACAAACCAATTTTATCGGCATCCTGTACCATTGTTCTGAATTTATAGATTTTAAAATCCTGATTATAGCGGCCGACCCGAACCTGCCGGTAAAACACCGGTCCTTTGGAATCAAGCTTAACCGCAAGCGCTAAAATTACAAAGAATGGCGAAAGAACAGCAAGAATCAAAAAGGACACAATCACATCGAATACACGCTTAGCACCGAGCGAAAAGCGCCGGCTGGAAAGCTGCTCCCAATATTCTTTTGTATATTCATTCTTCATACTGTCAGGAAGTGCTTGATAAGTCACGGCATGTTCTCCATTCTTTTATTAAATTCAAATAATTTGTGTATTGAGATGGCGAAACAACCGACTGATTGTTTCGCTTTATATAAAATTATTTTATATTATATCACAAGTCTTGGCAGGACAACAAATTTTTATGATACATCCTGCAATATATTTACATTTACTGTGATAAAATGCTATACTAATAAATATTATTTCTAATTCAAAAATAAGGGGATCTGAAAGATGTATTATCTGGGAATTGACCTTGGCGGAACAAACATAGCAGTTGGCGTTATTGACGAAAATAACCACATTATTGCAACAGCAAAACGAAAAACAAGAGTGCCGTGCGCTCCCGATGATATGTGCGAGCAACTCGCGACCACAGCTTTTGAAGCGCTTGACAACGCGAAACTAACCATCGACGACGTTCCATGGGTAGGTATCGGCACACCCGGTACAGTGAACCGTGGCAGCGGAGTGGTTGAATTTGCCAACAACCTGCAATTCAACAATTTAGAATTAAAAAAGCTTCTCGAAGCGCGTATGAATAAAACAGTGATCGTTGAAAATGATGCCAATGCGGCGGCATATGGCGAATATCAGGCGGGCGCTTTAAAAGGAGCAAAAAATGCGGTCGCGATTACGCTTGGTACCGGTGTTGGCAGCGGAATNNAAAATTTATGCAGGAACAAATTATGCCGCAGGCGAAATGGGACATACCGTAATCGTGTATAACGGGCGTCACTGCACTTGCGGGCGCGACGGCTGCTGGGAGGCTTATGCTTCTGCAACCGGCTTAATCAAAACAACAAAAGAAGCGATGCTGAAATCTGACGACCACCTTAGCCCTATTTGGGAGATTGTTCACGGTGACATAAACAACGTGGACGGACGCACCGCATTTGACGCAATGCGCGCCGGTGACCCTGTGGGCCAAGCGGTTGTGGACGAATACATCTCGTACCTCGGCTGCGGACTTGCCAACTGCATCAATATATTCCAGCCGGACATACTATGCATCGGCGGCGGAATTTGCAATGAGGGCGAAACTTTGATGAAGCCATTACGTGAGTATCTTTCCCACCAAGTCTATACCGTAAACACAAAAAAGCAAACGAAGCTTTGTATCGCTGAGCTTGGAAATAATGCCGGTATTATCGGTGCGGCACTGTTAGGCAAATAACTTTTAAAAAACAACAAGAAGAAAGGTCGGATTGATTGTGAGTATTGAAAAATCTGTATTTGGTAAAATGCCGGACGGTACAGCCGTTGACAGTTTTATACTAAAAAATACAAGCGGCATGACTGCTCAGGTCATCACCTACGGCTGCCGTATCGTGAAGCTCATGACAGCGGATAAAAACGGTAAATTCGGCGACGTGGTTTTAGGTCATGACTCCTTTGAAGAATACCTTAAACCCTATGATGTTTTTGGAGCCGCCGTCGGACGTTTTGCAAACCGAATCGGCGGAGCGGAATTCGAGATAAACGGGCGGAGCTACCCGCTTACCGCAAACGACGGGAAGAATTCACTGCACAGCGCCCCCGGCGGCTTTCAAGACCGTGTGTGGAGGGTAAAATGCAGTGACAATAACGATTATGCACCGTCTGTCACCTTTGCGTATCGCAGTGAAGACGGCGAGTGCGGTTTTCCGGGAAATCTGGACGCCACTGTCACCTATTCCCTATCTACGGACAATGCTTTGATTATTGAATATGGCGCGAAAACTGATTGTGAAACGCCGGTCAACCTTACGAACCATACCTACTTCAATATTAGCGGTGACATAAGAAAAGATATTTTATCGAACGAATTGCAAATTAATTCGGATTACATCACTGCAGTAGGTTCTGATTTGATTCCGACCGGAGAACTTACGCCTGTGGCCGGAACAGCTTATGATTTTAACACAGCAAAAACCATTGGCCAGGATATCAAAGCGGATGACGCACTGTTAAAAAGCTGCGGCGGTTATGACCATAACTTTGTCATCAAGGGTGCTGACGGGATGAAAAAAGCTGCGGAGCTTTATGACCAGGCAAGCGGACGTTTAATGATGGTATTTACCGACATGCCTGGAATTCAAATTTATACCGGAAACAGCTTCGGTGATGGTAATANNCCAATTTTTCCCGGATTCCATGCATCACGCCGAATTTCCGTACCAAAATTTAAAGCCGGGCGAAAAATACAAGTCTACTACGATTTATAAATTCGCCGTCAGATAGCCAATTTAAGTAGAATCCTTTTTAGTCTGCCAATTGCTCATATCATATCTCTGTTTTTGACATATTATCTTCAATTTTCTAAGATGAAAGAAGAATTTTTATGAAATGCAGCAAGCTTTTAAAAGCAAATTTTGTTTTAGCATTCGTGTTAGTGCTACTTCTGTGCACGGAACAGACCGCGTTTGCGGAAACCATCGGTAGCTGGACAAAGAAGGCCTCCATGCTAACACCGAGAGAAAGTTTTCAAACGCAGACAGTGAATGGAAAAATCTATGCGATGGGCGGCAAGAACGGCGGCCTCAATTATTTATCATCAGTGGAGGAATATGACCCCGCGACGAATAGATGGACGGCAAAGGCGCCAATGTCAGCTTCAAAGTCGGAATCCGAACTAGTGGCGGTCGGCGGAAAAATTTATGCATTCGGCGGCTTTGTCAAAGGTGCTGATCAGAATGAAATAAACCCGTTGCATTATAGTTCAGCAGTAGAAGAATATGACCCGGTGTTGAATACCTGGACTGCAAAAGCACCGATGTCCACTCCGAAATTTTATTTTCAAACAGAGGTAATCGACGGAAAAATCTATGTGATGGGCGGCAATGACAAAGACTCCTTAGATACAGTAGAAGAATACGACCCGGCATCGGATACATGGACCACAAAGCAGTCAATGTCTTCACCAAGAGCTTTTTTCAATACAGAAGTAATCAACGGAAAGATTTATGCAATTGGCGGCAATGACAGCCAAGGCCGTATCACTACGGTAGAAGCGTATGACCCGCAGTCGGATACATGGACGGAAAAGGCAGCCATGCCAACTGAAAGATATAGTTTTAAAACGGAAGCAGTCGGAGGAAAAATCTATGTAATTGGTGGTCAGAGCTATACAGGCAGCTTCATGGCTCCGATAGAAGAATATGATGCTGTTTCGAACACATGGGTGGAAAAGGCAGCTATGCCAACTGAAAGATTTGGTTTTGAAACAGAAGTAACCGGCGGAAAAATCTATGCGCTCGGCGGTTGGAATGGAATTGTTAAATCTTCCGCGGTGGAAGCGTATGACCCCATAACAAATACATGGAAAACAAAGGCTCCCATGACGGCTACAAGAGAGAGTTTTCAGACAGAAGTAATTGATGGGAAAATCTATGCGCTCGGCGGCTATGACAACGGGTATGGTTCATCTTCATTAGAAGTTTATGACAGCAATCAGATTACACCGGCTACAGTAGCCACCAATATTAAAGGGGTAAAGCTTGATACAGGGGCACAGCTCACGGTCAAAGCCGGCAAAACCTATCAGTTTAAATTAACGGCAGCCACAAAGCCAACGTTTATCTGCGGCAACCACTCGGTATTTAAAATCGTCGCATACAGTTCTAAAGGAAATAATTATTACTTTAAAGTCAAAGCAGTCGGCAAGGCCGGCCAAGCGGCAGGATTTTATGTAAATGGCTCCCGCATTCCTTCCACAGTGGGAACGATTCGTTAGCCATGTTCCAACACTTTATCCCGAAGCCCTGTGTTTGCCACCCTCGAAGCAGTAAACTGCTCGTAACCATAGAAAAAGGCGACCGGAAAATTCCGGCCGCCCTTTTCTGTTTTTGTATGCTTCTGTTTTACTTGTTAAGCACTTTCTTGGTCACTTCGATAATGTGTGCAGCGTTGAGTCCAAACTCATCGAGCAGGTCAGCAGCAGGGCCGGAATGGCCGTAAACGTCATTCACACCGATCTTAGTGACCGGAGTCGGGCACTCTTCGGAAAGCAGGCCGCAGACTGCGTCACCCAGCCCGCCGATGACGTTGTGTTCCTCGACGGTGATGATTCTGCCGGTTTCCTTTGCTGCCTTTAAAATCAATTCGCGATCAAGCGGCTTAACGGTATGGATATTGATCAATCTCGCGTCGATTCCCTGCTCTGCGAGGATTTTAACCGCTTCCAACGCACGGGATACCATCAGGCCGGTTGCTACGATGGTAATGTCCTTACCGTCGCGCAAAGTAATGCCCTTGCCGATTTCAAAATGATAGTCAGCCGCGTTGTTGAAGCTTTCAACCGCAAGCCTGCCAAGACGCAGGTAGACAGGACCTTTGTATTCAATTGCCGCTTTTACGGCTGCTTTCATCTCGTAATGATCGGAAGGATTTAACACGACCATATTAGGGATGGTTCTCATCAGTGCCAAATCTTCATTGCACTGATGGGTTGCGCCATCTTCACCGACGGAAATACCGGCATGGGAGCCGACAATCTTTACATTCAAATGAGGATAACCGACGGAATTACGTACCTGCTCAAAGGCGCGCCCGGCTGCGAACATGGCAAAGGACGTTGCAAACGGGATTTTACCGCAAGTTGCAAGGCCTGCGGCGACGCCGACCATGTTGCACTCCGCAATACCGCAGTCAATGAAACGCTCCGGGCATGCTTTTTTAAAGATGCCGGTTTTTGTTGCCGCTGCGAGGTCTGCGTCCAGCACGACCACCTGTGGATATTCTTCGGCCAATTCGGCCAATGCTTCGCCGTAGCTTTCTCTTGTTGCTTTTTTTACCATCTCAGCCATTTATTCCGCCTCCAATCCGGACAGCACCTTGTTTAAGTCATACATCGCAACTTCATATTGCGCTGTATTTGGGGCGGCGCCATGCCAGCTCACTTGATTTTCCATAAAGGATACACCTTTTCCCTTGATTGTCTTTGCAATAATTGCACTTGGCTTACCTTTGACCGTTTTCGCATGATCGAGTGCCTTTTCGATTTCATCGAAATTATGACCGTCGATTACTTGTACGTCAAAGCCGAAGGAACGGAATTTTTCGTCAATCGGCTCGGGACCAGCGATTTCAGCAACTGTTCCGTCTATTTGCAGACCGTTGTTGTCAACGATGAGGCAAAGGTTGTCCAGCTTGTGGTGCGCCGCAAACATTGAGGCTTCCCAAACCTGACCCTCTTCCAGTTCGCCGTCGCCCAAGATGGAGTACACGCGGTAGTCCTTGTTGTCAAGCTTACCCGCAACCGCCATACCACACGCAGCGGAAACACCCTGCCCGAGGGAGCCGGTGCTCATATCAATACCGGGTGTACCCTTCATGTCCGGGTGACCCTGAAGCATTGCGCCGATGTGTCTCAGTTTTTTCAGTTCATCCAACGGGAAATAACCCTTTAACGCCAATGTGGCGTAAAGGCCCGGGGCACAGTGGCCTTTTGAAAGTACGAAACGATCCCTGTTTTCATCTTTTGGGTTTTTCGCATCGACTTTCATCTCTTTAAAATACAGATAGGTGAACAGATCGGCTGCTGACAAGCTTCCGCCCGGATGACCCGACTTTGCATTGTATACGCCTTCTATTGCGCCTATTCTTACCTTACACGCGAGGATTTGCAGGTTCTTTCTTTCTGTATTATCCATGCTAACCTCCTAATATATATATAGAAATTCTATTTAATTATACAATATTCGGACTGGTTATTCAATACTAATAATCGTTCCATTTATTTTATCCTTGTCAATCCATGACCGCAAACTGGCTGTTGTAGAGACTTGCGTAGAACCCATTTTTCTCTAATAGTTGTTCATGCGTTCCCTGTTCAATAATACTTCCCTTATTCATAACCAAAATCATGTCGGCTTCTTTAATGGNNCATCATTTTGGTAAACGCTTTTTGAATGCGGATTTCCGTGCGCGTATCGATGGAGCTTGTCGCTTCATCCAAAATCAGAATCGGCGGGTCAAACAGCATTACACGGGCAATACACAAAAGCTGGCGCTGACCCTGTGAAATATTGCCGCCGTCCTCCGAAATCAGAGTATCATAGCCATTCGGCAGCCGCATAATAAACGAGTGTGCATGCGCAGCCTTGGATGCCGCAATCATCTGTTCTTCGGTTATATTTTTACTGCCATATGTGATATTATCGCGAACCGTTCCGGAAAACAGCCATGTTTCCTGAAGAACCATGCCAAACATTGCACGCAGACTGCTGCGGGTAACCCTATTAATATCTATGCCGTCAATCTTGATAGTTCCGCTGTCCGCATCGTAAAAACGCATCAATAAATTAATGATCGTCGTTTTTCCGCAGCCGGTCGGGCCGACAATTGCAATCCGGTTGCCTTTGCGTGCCGAAAGGTTCATGTCCTGTATCAGCTTAACCTCTGGGCGATAGGAAAAATATACGTGTTCAACGTCAATATTACCGTCGCTTTGCGTTAAAGTCTGCGCATCGGGGGCATCCGGCTGCTCTTCAGCTTCGTCGAGTATATTGAAAAGCCTTTCCGCCGAAGCGAACGCAGTTTGGATTTGGGTGATCACCCCGGTAATTTCGTTAAACGGTTTGGTATACTGGTTGGCATAGGCCAAGAAAGAGGAAATCTGGCCGATTGTCAGCGGACCCGGTCGGCCG
>DDHX01000044.1:9754-55676 GCA_002338255.1 Ruminococcaceae bacterium UBA1865
GCTCCCCCTGCGTCGCCTGCTGCTGAATAAACTGCTTGTGGGAAATCCGGGCAATAAACGCGGCGACAAAAATCGAAAGCGGAGTAACCAGAACTACGACCGCTGTAATAACCGGGCTGATTGTCAGCATAAAAATCAGTGTACCCAAAATTGTGACAATACCGGTAAAAAGCTGCGTTAGTCCCTGTAAAAGTCCATCACCAACCTGATCAACATCATTGACAATACGGCTGATCATATCTCCGTGCGCGTGGTCATCAATGTACTTTAGCGGCAATTTATTCATCTTTTGGTAGGTTTGTGCACGCAGATCGCGCACTGTTTTGTAGGTAACCTTATTCATACAGTAAGCCATAACCCATTGGAAGACGGCGCTAACTGTTATGGTACAGGCAAGCGTAATCAAAATTGGTATCATATTCCAATGATTCACGTTGCCCGTTCCGATAATATTGTCAATTGCGCGGCCAATCAAAATGGGGCCGTATAGCGTAAGGGAAATATTAATTACCGCGCTGATCAGAGCACCAATCAAAAATCCTGCGTATGGTTTTGTGTACTGCATTAAGCGCTTCAATACGGATAGTTTCATTTCCTGCTCACCTCGTCTTTGCTCAGCTGTGAGAGGCAAATCTCCTGATAAACCTCGCAGCTTTCCATAAGCTGCTCATGCGTACCGATTCCGGCGACTTTCCCGTCATCCAATACAATGATTTTATCCGCACGCTTGATGGTGCTTGCGCGTTGTGAAACCATGAGAACAGTCATGCCGGTTGTTTCGTTCTGAATTGATTTTCTTAAAGCGGCGTCGGTCGCAAAGTCCAGCGCGCTTGCACTGNNGCTGTTTTTGTCCACCCGAAAAGTTTTTGCCGCCCTGATTGACCGGACTTTCGATTCCCGCGGGCATTGCGGAAATGAACTCCGTCGCCTGTGCAATTTTAAGCGCTCTATTTAGTTCTTCTTGCGTTGCATTCTCCTGCCCCCAACGCAAATTGCTTTCAATGGTGCCGGAAAACAGCACGGCCTCCTGCGGCACCATGCCAATCTGCCCCCGAAGTTCCGCGAAGGAGTAATCACGGACATTTACGCCGTCAATTAAAATTTGTCCTTTTGTCGTATCATAAAAGCGCGGAATAAGGCTTACTAAAGTAGATTTTCCGGAGCCGGTTCCTCCAATAATTCCAATGGTTTCGCCCGGAAGGATACTGAAGTTCAAATCCTTAATGGCGTATTTGTCCGAACCGTCATAAGAGAAGTGAACATGCTGAAAATCAATTTTGGGTGTATTTTGAATACGAAGGACAGGCTTATCATTTGTTTCAGCCACCGAGGTGGTGGTTTCAAAAACTTCATTCACTCTGGACGCAGAGGCGGAAGCCTTGGTAAAAGTAACAACAAGGTTTGCCACAACAATCAGCGCTAAAAGCGTTTGGGACATATAATTTACAAAAGCGATAATTTCACCCTGAGTCATACCGCCTGAGTTAACTCGCCAGCCGCCGAACCAGATAATTGCGATAATGGCAAAGTTCATAATGGCGTAGGTTAACGGATTTAAAAGAGCAGAAAGCTTGCCCACCTGAATGGCGGTATTGGTCTGGTCATCTGCCGCTGTATTAAAACGTTCGACTTCACTGCTCTGCTTGGAAAATGCCCGAATCACGCGCGCGCCGCTCAAGCCCTCACGTGATATCAGTGAGATGGTATCGAGCTTTTTCTGCATTACGCGAAAGAAAGGCACCGAACGGCTCATGATCACGTACAGCACCAACGCAATCAGCGGTGTAGCAATCAGAAACACGGTTGCAAGCTTTATATCAATCAACATCGCCATTACAATTGCGCCAATTGCTAAAAAAGGGGCGCGAATAACGAGACGAATGAGCATGGCAACCGCAAACTGAAGTTGATTTACATCATTGGTAATCTGCGTAATCAGCGACGGCGTGCCAAACTTGTCAATTTCAGAGTGGGAAAACGTATTGATATGTGCATACATAGCGCTGCGCACCGCAGTACCGAATCCCTGTGACGCAACAGACGCAAGCTTTTGGCAGATTAAAGCACAGCAAAGGCCGACTACGCCAAGCAGCAGCATCACGCCGCCCATCCGCCAAACGTAGTTTACATTGCCGGCTCTTACTCCGTTATCAATCATTTTAGCCGTTATAATCGGTACGATCAGTTCGAAAATCGCTTCAGTGAGTTTGAAAATAGGCCCAATAATAACCTGCTTTCTAAACTGCTTTAAAAATCTTGCAAGTTTTAACATTCCTTTACCATTCCCTTGTTACAGCGTGTTTTAACTATAATCATAGCATATCTAAAACAATATAATTAATCACAATTATTGAATCAAGTTCTCCTGTTCATTAAAAAACTCATCCGAAATTTCGGATGANNAAATGATACATCCGGATCGTTGTAGACATAGCCGCAAACCGTACAGATTCTGCTATCACCGCTATTCGCATCGTCAGCCGGCTCTTCCTTACGATAGGTAGGCGCATTTTTAGGTGCCTTTCCTTTAATGACCTTGTGATAATATTCATAGGTCATCGGCACACCCTTAGCTTCGTCGCTGCCGGCAATGATCTCAGCAATAAAGACGGTATGAGTCGCTGTTTCGGCACTGCTGATCACCTTGCATAAAAACCAGCAGCAGCTGTTCTCTTTAATGACGGGAACACCCTCTGTTAAGACTTTATAGTGAACATTGTTGAGTTTATTGGTGTTGCGTCCGGAATTAAATCCAAGTGCGCCGATTACGGCTCCCGAAGTGTCTTCCGACAAAACGGAAACAGTAAAAATACCACTTTTCTTAATACACTCATGGCTGTAATTATCATGATTCATGCTGACTGCAACGACATTAGGCGTGTTGCAAACCTGAATCACAGTATTCACAATACAAGCAGAAACAGTATTTTCATCCTTTACGCCAATCGCATACATACCATATGATAAATCAAAAAGTATTTCATCCTTCATCTTATTCGCCCTTCATTTACATTTTCTATATCATATCACTCTGTCAAACAGGACACAAGACAAAATTTTCCTATTCATGATAAAATATATGTTAAAATCCATTAATTATTCGCTTTTATTTTGTTCCAATACAACTGAAAAGCCTGTTCTGTTTTATTTTGCCCGTACACATAATATTGAGCATCTTTGAGTTCATCCGGCAAGTACTGCTGTGCAACCCATTTGTCCGGATAGTCGTGCGGGTATTTATAGAACTGCCCTTTGTTCTGATTGTCTTCGCCGTCATAATGTTTGTTCTGAAGCTGACGGGGAATACTGCCGATTTTTCCTTTTTGCACATCAGCGATGGCCGCGTCGACTGCACAGTAAGCCGAGTTGGATTTGGGTGAATTGCAAACAAGAATGACCGCGTCGGCAAGCGGGATACGCGCTTCCGGCAGGCCGACCTGAATTGCGGCGTCAACCGCCGCTTTGACAATCGGAATAATCATCGGGTAGGCAAGGCCAACATCTTCGCACGCGCAGACCATGGNNTGAACTGCCGCATTCGCATCTGATCCCCGCATGGATTTTTGGAAGGCGGAAAGAATGTCGTAGTGTTCATCCCCGGCACGGTCATAACGCAGTGCGCTGCGCTGTGTTAATTCTTTGGCCTGAGCAAGTGTAACAGAACAAATATCGTCCTTCATTACACCTGAAAGCACACAAAGTTCAACCGAGTTCATTGCTTTGCGCACATCACCGCCGCAGGCAGCAGCAATGTATTCGGCTGCGCCCTCTTCAACATGAATTGTCCTTCCCTGCTCCTTCTCCATGAATTGAAACGCACGGTTTACAGCAGGCAGCACGTCCGCCTTTTCAACCGGTTTAAACTCAAACACCGTTGAACGGCTGAGAATTGCGTTGTAAACATAGAAATACGGATTTTCGGTTGTAGAGGCAATCAGTGTGATCTGGCCGTTTTCGATAAACTCCAGAAGCGTCTGCTGTTGTTTTTTATTAAAATACTGAATCTCGTCAAGATAGAGCAAAATCCCGTTCGGCGCCGCCAGCGTATCGAGCTGGTTCACTACATCGCGGATATCCGCGGTGGATGCGGTTGTGCCGTTCAGCTTGTGCAAACTGCGTTTCGTCTGCTTTGCAATAATGGAGGCAAGCGTGGTTTTTCCGATACCCGAGGGGCCGTAAAAAACCATATTGGGAATTTCGCCGGACTCGATAATACGGCGCAGCGCCCTGCCCTCGCCTAAAAGGTGGCGCTGGCCAACAAGGTCGTCCAAATTTTGTGGACGCAGCCGATCCGCTAACGGTGCCGACATAAAGAATTCCCTCCTCTGTTTCCAGTTCGCTTATTCGTACAGCGGATAACGGCTGCAAATTTCTGTCACCGCCGAGCGAATTTTCTCCTCGCTCGCCTCAAAATCATTGATTGCAAGGCTGATACAGTCGGCAATTTTATCCATATCCTGTGTATTCAGGCCTCGGGTTGTAATCGCCGGTGTGCCAAGACGTAAGCCGCTTGTAATAAACGGGCTGCGCTGCTCGTTCGGAACGGTGTTCTTATTCGCCGTAATATAAACGGTATCCAGGCGGCGCTCAAGCTCCTTGCCTGTCAGTTCCATTCCGCTTAAATTGACCATCATCAAATGATTGTCCGTTCCGCCGGTGACAAGCTTCACACCGCGCTTCATCAGACCGTCGGCAAGAGCCGCCGCATTTTCCACGATTCTGTGGCCATATTCCTTAAACTCCGGTTTCAGTGCCTCGCCAAAGCAAACCGCCTTACCTGCAATGATATGCATGAGCGGGCCGCCCTGGGTGCCCGGAAAAATTGCTTTGTCAATTGCTTTTGCGTACTGTTCACGGCACAAAATCATGCCGCCGCGCGGGCCGCGTAGCGTTTTATGCGTGGTAGTTGTCACAACATCCGCCCACTCAACCGGGTTCGCATGTTCACCGGCTGCAACAAGGCCGGCAATATGAGCCATGTCGACCATTAAATAGGCACCGCACGCGTCACAGATTTCGCGGAAACGCTGGAAATCTATCTTTCGCGGGTACGCGCTTGCGCCCGCAACAATCATTTTTGGTTTTTCGATCATTGCCGTTTCGTAGAGCTTATCATAATCAATCCGCTCTGTTTCGGAATTTACGCCGTAGGGAATGAAATTGAAATACTTGCCTGAAAGGTTTACCGGCGAGCCGTGTGTAAGGTGCCCGCCCTCTGCAAGGCTCATGCCCATAACTGTGTCGCCGGGATTGAGCAAAGCAAAATAAACGGCAATATTTGCCTGTGCGCCGGAGTGCGGCTGCACATTGGCGTGTTCAGCTTTAAACAGTTCACACGCACGGTCACGCGCTAAATTTTCCNNCCGCGGGAGAGACCAAATTTTCAGAAGCAATCAGCTCAAGGTTCCGCTGTTGGCGCTTCAATTCCTCATTCATAGCCGCGCCGACTTCAGAGTCTGTTTGGGAGACAAAGCCTATGGTATCCATCATATCACTGTACATTTTCTTCATTCCCTTTCCCTAATCCATTTATGGTTAATTATACACTGCAATGTGTTAAAAGGCAACCGTATGCACAAAATACAGCAGCAGCAAATGCACCGGATAGAAGGCATAGAAAAAATACTTCCAATTCAATTTTCCTTTTTTACCGTTATATAAAACAATCGGTATTGCGGCCGCCGCTGCGTACAACTGAAGTGTTCCCGTCATCAGGCCAAAACCGGTGTTGAGAAAGGCAAACGTAATGACTCCCCTTGTGCGGTATTGCCTTGCACAATAGAATATGATAATCACAAGAACGCCAAACCAACCGTAATCCGTGTGCAGCGCACCGGCGAGCAAAACACACGCGCCCGCGAACAGGAAGGATGAAATCGGTCTTTCGTCAAAATAGGTATGCAAAAATGAGATAGCCGCAAGGCCCAAAAACAGAGTGAAAAACACATTCTGATTTTTAGGGAAAAAAACCGTTCCGTGAAACGCAAGGTCATATGGCACTTCGGAAACAAGCGCGAAAAGGAAAAGGCGCTTCAAGTACTTTTTAAGATTAGAAGTATAGATTAGCCCTTCAGAAATAAAAAAGCAGAACAACGGAAACGCCAGCCGCCCGACCATGCGAAAGGGGTCGACATGTGGAAAAAAGATAGCGCCGATATGGTCAATCAGCATGGTAATCATCGCCAGTAACTTTAATTGCGATCTGCTCATATTTCCTCATCCTTCTCCATTAATGCCTATTCTGTTCACATCATATTTTATATCTGCATTGTTGTCAACTTGTACTTTGCGCTGATTTGATATAATATTAAAATAATGAAGAAATTTATTTGCTTTTTTAAGATAAATATAGTACTGGAGGAATACAGATGACCAAAAAACAACGTGCCGCGCTGGCGGTGGAAGCGCTTAAAAAAGAATACCCGGACGCTATTTGTTCACTTACTTATACAGACCCGCTTCAGCTTTTAATCGCGACGCGTCTTTCGGCACAATGCACCGATGCAAGGGTGAACCTTGTCACACCGGCACTGTTTGCACGCTTCCCCACTTTAGACGCATTTACAGAGGGTTCCGTAGAAGAGATTGAGGAATTGGTTCACTCCTGCGGATTGTACAAGACAAAAGCACGCGATATTTTTGCCGCGTGCAAAATGTTGAAAGAGGAATTCGACGGGGTCGTACCGGACAGCATTGAAGAGCTGACACGTCTGCCGGGAGTCGGCAGAAAGACGGCCAACCTTGTGGTGGGCGATATTTACCATAAGCCTGCCGTGGTTACCGACACACACTGTATCCGTATCTGCGGCTTGCTGGGCATCAGTGAGGGAAAGGACCCGCTCAAGGTGGAAAATCAGCTTCGCGCAATACTGCCAATGGATGAATCAAATGCATTTTGCCACAGGCTTGTTCTGCACGGCCGTGCGGTGTGCGTTGCAAGGAATCCTAAATGCGACATATGCTGTATGAAAGAGTTTTGCAAATATGCAAAAGAGAAAATAAAGCCGTAAACAAATCTGTATTTATATTTCCTTGCAAAAGGCGCTTGATTTACCGCATCTGCGATAAATCAAGCGCCTTTTTATGATGGCCTTATGTCTTTGTTTAAGATGCGTAGAATTGGAGGTACGCAGAAAGCATTTCCTTTGTCACTCCAAAATTTTGCAGAACAGTTGCAAAATCGCTGTGGCTGTCCATTAAGCCAGACACGTATTTGAGGGAGTCCGCGATGTACTGCTTCTGCTCCTTCTCTGCATTTTGGCTGCTCATGTCAATGATTTGTCCCGCGTCAGAAGGAACCGCAATGGCTTCGCCACCCGTTTTACCGGTTGTTTTACCGTTCATGCTGAATGACGCCAAGCCCGGCAGCGATAAATCCATGGTAGTAGTCAGTTTATCAGTGCCGTCCAAACTATTCTGAAAGGTCAGTGTAGAACTTCCTAATTTTTTAAATACCTCGGCCCCTGAGTTAAGCGATTTTCCAAGCGTATCATCCGGGTCATACAGAGAGATTTTGAATTTTCCAAGAAGTTCATCCGAGCCCGAAAATTTGCCGATTTTGCATCCGGAGTAGTCTATTGTAATACCAACATTTTTAGGCTGCTCAATGTTTTTAAATTTAATTTGTATATTTCCCACACCCTCGCCCGTTGTTGTCCGCGAGCAGGTCAGCGTGGTCTTGTTAGGCGCTGTCACACTAACTACAAGATTGTTCTTGGGGAACAGTAAGTTTACTTGACTCACAAGACCACGCTAACCTNNAAGTTTACTTGACTCACACCGGCACTGTCAGTAATTATATAGCTGCGTGCCTGCAAAGCTCCGTCGCGCGCTATGTAGCTGCTGACAGAAAAGGCTGCCGGGTCAGCAGTGGAATTAGAAATGAGATTATCAAAAAACTGATTGTAATTTTCTTTTGTTAACTTGTCCGATTCAGTGCCCGCGCTGTAAAGCTCGTTAAACTTAGAAACGATAGCAGAATAATTTTCCGAAATCACCGTATATAGGTATTCATCATTTTTCGCCGTTTCGACAACTGACTTCACCATCGCTGCTGTCTGCTCAGCATTTAAGGAAGCGGTAAGCTTTTGCTCCTGAACGACCACGCCGTCAACCGTAATTGCCTGGTCATCTTCCGTAACAACTGAAGCCTTGCCGATTGCATCCGAATAAGCGGAAGCAATTTTTTTTAAACTTGCGTTCAGTTTGTCCGGATCATACTTCAGGTTGCTGACTAAATTCAGTATGGATTGAGTGGAAGCCCCACTCTTTGTGGAAAAATATTTTTTGGAAATATCCGGCATCTGTATGTAGGCTTTTCCGTCTGCGGACATAATGGTGCTTATGTTTAGCACTGTTCCAGCCTTGTCGGACAAGGCAATAAGAGACTGCATATTTCCCGCTTTTGTGTGGGCAATATCTTTGAAGGAAAGTGAATTCAAATAACTTACAGCCTGTTTTGCAGCCGCTGTTCCTTCGCTTCCAAGATTCATTTGAGTATAATATGCATCTTCGATTGAAATCTTGTTGCTTAATTCCATTTCCATAGCCTTGTCCTGATTGGCGGCCTTCGTTAAAGAAACGGATTTATCAATTGACGCCACCAATTGTTTGGTGATCATCTGTGCCGATGCATTTTCTAAATTTTGCGCATATCTGCTTTTGTCGATTACAAGCTGCATAATATCGCGGCCAAAAAAGGCTTTGCCTACAAAAAATGCGCCCGTCAGTACGACCAAAGCGGAAGCGACAATCGCGATAATTTTAACTGTTTTGGTATTCCCTGATTTTCCCTCGGGGGATAGCACTGTTTCCTCTGGTTCCGGCGAAGTTTGGGTTTCATTTAACTCCTGTATTGGTACAAGCTTGATTTCCTCCGCTGGTGTTACTTCACTTTCAGATTGCGGCTGCGCCGAACTGCAATTCTCACATATGGTCTGATCATCTTTCGTTGGTCCGCCGCATTTTATACAAAATCCCATTTTTATCCTCTTCTTTTCATATTTCCTTTTATTTCGCATTATTCATTTACAAATTGTTCATATTATACCAAGATTTATTAAAATCGTCAAATAAATATTCTGTTAATTAATTTTAAAAATTTTACCAATTGTTTTTATGATTCTATTGTGTGACGATATTAGGTATTTTCAAAGGCTAAAATAAGAAAATCATGAGATCACTATTGTATAACAGAAGCAAAAATTATATAATAAATGGTAAATTTATAACACAATATGTAGGAAGGCGGTTATTAATATGGTAATGGGATGGACAGAGGATTTATCTGTTGGTGTTGATCTGATTGATCAACAGCATAAAGTTTGGTTTGATAAAGCAAACCAGTTATTTGAGGCCGGAAAAAACGGCAAAGCAAAGGATTTTATCGCTCAAATGCTGAACTTTTTAGATGAATATACAAAAATGCATTTTCGTGACGAAGAAAAATATATGCTGAGTATTCACTACCCCGAATACGATACTCAAAAGAAACTTCATACTAATTTTATTGCTGAATTGGCAAAACTAAAGAAGGAATATGAAGAATCCGGCGGAAATATTTCTGTGATTATTAATGCAAATCAGATGGTGATTAATTGGTTGATTAATCATATTTCTTCACAGGATAAAAAAATAGGCCAGTATGTTAGAAGCCTAAAAAATTAATTCATTACATATGGTCTGATAACGAATCCGTTTTGCTTCAAAATTCTATCGACAAAAGCAAAACCACATGTTACAATATAGTTAATTAAATGAAATGGGTGAAAAGATGCGTAAATAATCTATTTTTCGAGTAACAACAGAATTGCTTTCTAAGAGCCTGATGAACAGGTTCTGTTCTGTTGCCGAAATTTAGATGATACGCTGAAGATGCCTTGATGCATATCTGGGTATCTCTTTTCCGTGTATAGTCTGCTTTCGGTTTATCTGAAAGCAGACTATTATTTTTGGAGATGTTTGATATGTTACAGATAAAAAATCTGACAGTCACCCACTTAAAAGATCTTAGAACAATTCTAAAAGACTTTTCATTCACTCTTAATGACGGCGATAAGGCGGTCATCATTGGAGAGGAGGGAAATGGAAAGTCTACATTGTTAAAGCTCATTTATGACGAGGATCTTGTAAGAGATTATGTTGAATTCACCGGTGAAATTATTAAAAATGATATTAAGTTCGGCTATTTGGCGCAGGAATTGTCAGTGGAGCAAAAATCCCAAAGCGTATTTGAATTTTGCTCGAAAGTTCCCAGCTTCTATGATTTGACTCCGAAGAAACTGTCCAATATTGCGTTTCAGCTTGGTTTAAACCCCGAAATGTTTTACTCTGACCAAATTGTTGGGACTCTTTCGGGCGGTGAAAAAGTAAAACTGCAATTCGCAGGGATTTTGATGGCACAGCCGGATGCCCTTTTGCTTGACGAGCCTTCAAATGATATTGATATTGATACTCTTGAATGGCTTGAAAAATTTATCAATTCGTGTAGGCTTCCGGTACTGTTCATTTCTCATGATGAAACCTTAATTGAACGAACTGCCAATGTAATTATTCACATCGAGCAGGTCAGACGTAAAACCTTGTCACGATATACGATTGAAAAAATGCCTTATCGGCAGTATGTTGAAGAACGTTTATCTCTGCTTTCTCATCAAGAGCAGGTCGCAAGGAAAGAACAAAGTGAATATGAAAAACAACAAGAGAAATTTCGCCAAATTCAGGCCAAGGTGGAACATCAGCAAAATGCGATATCCCGTGGCGACCCTCATGGCGGACGTCTGCTGAAAAAGAAAATGAAGGCTGTAAAATCTATGGGAAAGCGTTTTGAGAAAGAACATGAAAACATGGCACAGATTCCCGATGTTGAGGAAGCCATTATGGTGAAATTCAGCGAAGATGTTAATGTTCCCAATGGAAAGGCAGTTCTAAACTTTGAGCTTGACAAGTTGTGTGTTGAAAATCGAATTTTGTCAAAAAATATAAAGCTTAACGTGACAGGCTCTGAAAAAATATGTATGATCGGAAAAAACGGAATCGGAAAAACCACGCTGCTGAAAGTAATCGCTGAAAATCTGTTGGCACGCAAGGATTTGAAAGCAGCCTATATGCCCCAAGACTACGAGGATTTGCTTGATTTAACTGTAACGCCGGTTGAGTTTCTATCTGTAACCGGTCATAAAGATGAAATCACGAAAATCAGAACTTTTCTTGGCAGCGTGAAATATACAGCAGATGAAATGAAGCACAGCATTTCTGAAATGTCAGGCGGGCAAAAAGCAAAGCTATTGTTTTTAAAAATGATTCTCGATGGAAGCAATGTGCTTATTTTGGATGAACCGACAAGAAATTTTTCACCGATATCTAATCCGGTGATTCGGGATGTATTAAAATCCTACAGCGGTGCCATTATCAGCATTTCTCATGACAGAAAGTATATTAGCGAGGTCTGCGACAAAATTTACAGGCTTACCGACACCGGGCTTGTTATGCTATAGAAGCAAAATTTGATTCCCCATTGAAGCATTGTGCGCCGGGTGATATAATGGATTTAATTACCATATGGATTGATAAAACTAATATTAGCAGTGTCATGAACGGAGTTAACTGGGGGCTTTATCTGCTGCGCAGCAATTTTCTGAAGGAAGAGGTAGGAATTGCTCTGAGGGAAGAAAAAAGGCCTTCCACACGAAAGCTTTCTTCGCTGCATGGCAACTCATATTAATAGGAGGAAACTAAATTGTACGTAAGAAAAATTCATGAAAACGAACTTAAGCGCGCCGAAGAATTGTTTTATATTGCTTTTGAGCTCAAAGACACTTTAACATTTGACAAAAATCTTTCAGGGAAATCCCCAAAAGCTCCGGATCGTGTGGAGCACTTTTCTAAAGAAAAATGGGCCGCCTTTGATGAAAATGAAAACATGTTGGGTGTTTTCAGCTCGATTCCTTATGAGATTCAATTTGATGGAAATGTATGCAAGATGACGGGGATCGGCGGAGTTTCCTGCCTGCCGCAGCATCGCAGAAAAGGCGTCATTAAAGCGTGCTTTCAGACTTCACTAAAAGATATGTACCTCAATGGGTTCGCTTTTTCGTATCTGTACCCCTTTTCTACCGCATACTACCGAAAATTTGGATATGAGCTTTGCAGTGAAGTGAATCACTATTCTGTCAGTATCAAGGCATTCAGGAATTTTGATGTTGGCGGCGAAGCGTACTTGGTTGAACACGGAAATTATTTGGAAGATATCAAAAAAGTTTATGATGATTTCAAACAAGGATACAATTTAATGGTGGCGCGTGAAGAGTATGATTACAGTTGGGCAGTTAACGTCAACCCCGCCAAAGACGGTCATTATATCTATGTTTATAAAAATGAGTCCGGTGAACCAAAGGGAGTCATGTCTTTTTACAAGGTGGAATCAGAGCACTCTTCTGAGATGAAGTGTGACCGGTTCTTTTTCAGTGATATGGAGGGCTTTAAAGGACTGCTGAACCACGCTCTTATGTTTGAAGCTTATTATGAGCGTATCACGTTTTCTTTGCCTGTAAATATCAATATCATACCTTACATTCCGGAATTGGTGCTGTATCCATGCAGCCGTGAAATGTACCTTAATGGAATGGCCCGCGTAGTGAATGTGCAGAAGGTGCTGGAAATGGCACGATATCGCGGCAGCGGAACGATTGTAATGAAAATCAGCGACAATATGATTGAGCAAAATAACNNATAACGCCTGCTTTGAGGTTGCTTTTGCACAGAGTCATGCGGAGCGTGTGTCTGTGACGGAGAAACAGCCCGATGTGGAACTGAGTATTGCGGATTTTAGCAGATGCATCATCGGGGCATACCTTCCGGAAGAAGTACTGGCTCTTGAGTCCGTAAAAATAAATTCCGACGCCGAAACGATTGCCAAAGCGTTTTATAAAAAGCCTAATTTCATCGCGGATTACTTTTAATTAGAAATATCAGTAGTTTGTCGGTGTTGATTCACATATACTGTAGAATAAAGTTTGTTCAAAAGGCCATCAAGCATATGGCCATTCTACAAGAAGGTGTGATAAGTGGTAATCTATACAGTGCAACAAGGGGATAGCATCTATTCTATATCGAGAAAATACGGTGTTTCCATGCAAAAAATAATAAGCGATAACAGTTTGGAAGAAGATCAACGGCTGATGATTGGGCAGGCACTCGTCGTGATGACAGACAGCGTCCAGTATACTGTCGCCCCCGGGCAGTCGCTTTATTCTATTGCGCAAAATTACGGGGTCACAGTGCCTGCTATTCTCCAGGCCAATCCGGAAATAACGGACCCTTCAAAAATTCAAGCCGGTCAGGTAATCATAATTCCTTTTTTCACCCCTAAGTTGGGAACAATGGAAGTAAACGGATATGCTTTTACCGACATTAACAGGGATACTCTCACACGCACTCTGCCCCATCTGACTTATATCAGCATTTTCAGCTATCAGGTGAAACCTGACGGAAGCCTGACTCCTATCCTGGACGATCCCGTCATTCAGGCGTCTCGGGAAAAAAGTGTTGCGCCTATGATGGTTGTCACAAATATGAAGGAGGGCGGGGGCTTTAACAGCGAAATTGCGCATACGATTTTAACGAATGAGCAAGCGCAAAACACTTTGCTCGCCAACATCATCAAAACTCTTCCGAAAGGGTATTACGGATTGGATATTGATTTTGAATATATTTTTCCGTATGACCGCGAAAGCTATAACAATTTTTTAAGGAAGGTAACTGAGAAACTGCATCCGCTGGGTTACATCGTCACCACGGCTCTTGCGCCGAAATTAAGCGGCGGCCAGAGCGGGTTGCTATACGAAGCGCACGATTACCCCGCCCACGGTTCGATTGTAGATCACGTCATTCTGATGACCTATGAATGGGGATTTACTTATGGTCCCGCTCGGGCTGTTGCCCCCATCGATCAGGTTGAGAAGGTACTGCAATACGCCGTTTCCGTTATTCCAAATAAAAAAATATTTATGGGAATGCCCAATTACGGCTACGACTGGACGCTCCCCTTTGTACAGGGTTCTGTCGCGCGCTCGCTCACCAATCCCGAAGCAGTCCGGCTTGCAGCAAAGGTTGGTGCGTGGATTCAGTATNNCAGCGATACAAAGCAACACGTGGTATGGTTTGAAGACGCAAGAAGTGTTGAGGCAAAGTTGAAGCTTGTTGTTAAATACAATCTCGGCGGCGTCAGCTACTGGACGATCAACACCTTTTTCTCCCAAAACTGGCTGGTTTTAGACTCCATGTACTCTGTAAAAAAAGTACTGTAGGACGATCATTTCACACAGTCAGCAAACCTGGTGCTTCTTTGCACTTAGGTACAACAACAAAAGGCTCAGGGTTCATTAACCCCGAGCCTTTTGTTTGTGATCATTTGAGAATCAGATTCAGGAGCAGCAGCATCGTTACGCCCGGAATTCCGGCAGCACCGGAAACTCCGATTGTAAGTGGGCTCAGCGGCAGGCTGACACCGGTAAAAAATCCGGTCAAGTTGACCGCCGCAAGTGCGCAAAGCCCCATAATGACGCCGCCTGCTGCACGCTGTACCGGTTTGGGCGCTTTGACAACCACCTGGATAATCACCAGCAGTGCAAACACTCCGCACGCAGAAAGCACAAGAATCAGGCTCGGCAAAAATCACACCCCCGTTTCATTACATTTGAAAGGAGTGCAGCTTATTCCCTGCTGTCTTGCCGATTTCAGCAGATATCGGTAACGGGAATTCAATTCTTCGCGCTGATAAATACAGGCATCGATTAAATTTTCATCGCATTCTAATTCAAACCAACAGTCGTTGCACGCAATGAGACGGCAAACTTCCTTGATTTCATCAACAATCTTTTTTCTGTCTTCATTTTCTTGAACGGCTGCGCAATCCGTGCGCTGTATCAGCTTTAAAACAGATTCCATACTAACAGCTCCGCCTTTCGGTTTAATATTATGTTAGTATGATGGTCATTTATACCAAAAAATATACCAATCCGTCAAGATTTAGCTGAAATTAAAAGCTTTTTTGGAAAATAAACGAGTGTGAGGGAAGAAATTGCCCCATTAAATATTTGGAATGAAGTCGATTCTACCGCTTGCCACGTCCGCTGCAACCACTTTCACATCAAGCGATTGACCAATGGTGAGCTTATTGCCGGACTTTTCATCGACTTGAGTGATCATCCCGTCAAAGCGGTAATCCGCCCCCTCAAAGCTGAGCGTGGGTACAAATCCCTCTACCGAATTTGGAAGTTCCACGAACACCCCGCGCATGGTAACGCCGCTGATTACACCTGTGTAACAGTCACCGAGGTGCTGCGACATATACTCGGCCATATAGCAGTCTTCAGCGCTGCGTTCGGCCTGCATGGCGCGAACCTCCGCACTGGAAGAATTGGCTGCGGCCGTATTTGCAAATGCAAGAAAGCGCTTGTTGAGTTCCTCTTTGCTCTTGGTTTCAAGCATCGCGGAAAGAATACGATGTATCGCTGTATCCGGATAACGCCTGATTGGCGAGGTAAAATGGCAATAATCCGCAAGTGCAAGGCCAAAATGGCCGATTGGGTGCGTATCATATCTGGCTTTCGCCATGGTTCTGAGCAATTGGTGAGAAATTACTTTTTGCGCCGGTGTGCCTTCTGCCTGCCGCATGATATCGGCAAAGTCGGCAGTAGCAATGTCACCCTTGTGCTTTAAGCTGCGCGGATTGAGTCCAAGTGCGCCGACAAGCTCCGCAAGGCTGTCCACACGGTCCGGACTGGGCTGTTCATGCACACGGTACACGAAGGGGATGTCGCGCTCCTTCGCAAGCTTTGCGGCCGCCTGGTTGGCAGTAATCATGAGTTGTTCAATCATCTGCTCTGAAAGGCCGCTGTGACGCGGTTGGACATCTATACAAACGCCCTTGTCATCGAGCGTAAACTTTGATTCTGTACTGTCCAAGTCCACCGTGCCGTTTTTGATGGAACGTGCTTTTAAAATGTCGGCAAGCTCTTTTGCCGCATTCAACGAACGAATCACCGGGGAATATTTCTTTTTTAAATCTGCATCGGCAGTCTTTTCAAAAAGCTGATTTACTTCAGAGTAGACGCCGCGCACCTTTGAATGAATCACACTCTTTTTAAACTGATAGTTCAGTATTTCCCCCTGCTTGTCCAACTCAATAATTGCGGAAAAGGTCAGCTTGTCTTCCCCTGCATTCAGCGAGCAAACGCCGTTGGAAATTTTCTTAGGGAGCATTGGAATTACTCTGTCTGCAAAATAAACGGAAGTACCACGTTCCAAGGCCTCGGCATCAATTGCGCTGCCCTGTGTGATATAATGGCTCACGTCGGCAATATGAACGCCGAGTTTGAAGCCAGCTTTCGTCTTGCTGACGGAAATAGCATCGTCCAAGTCCTTTGCATCTGCGCCGTCGATGGTGCAGATGCTTGTGTCGCGCAGGTCAAGTCTTCCCTTTAAATCCTGCTCAGTAATCGTCTGGGCAGCAATTCGTTTTGCCTCGGCAAGTACTTCGTCGGAAAACTTTGTTTTAATTTGGTTTTGATCAATGATCGCATCCGAACAGATTTTAGCACTGTTGGATTTTCCGTAAACCTTGACAATCCGAGCAGAAAGCATGGAGGTATGGGGAGTTCGATGAATTTCCGCCTGCACTTTATCTCCGTTTTTAGCATTCATCATAGCGGCTTTTTCAACCGGAATATGGTAGCGTATCGCATCATCCGGAATCAGCTCACACAAGCCCGCGCCGCGGCTGAGCGTACCGGTAATGGTACGGCTGCTTTTTTCAGAAATCGCGTCTACATCGGCGCTCAGTCCTTTGGGACTTTGTTTTACGTTGTTCAACTCAACCATATCGCCAATAAAGGCGCTTTTTAAATTATCAGCGTGAATAAACATATCCTCGCCGCCGTCGGCCGGGCGTGCAAAAGCGAACCCTTTGGAAAGTGACACGATCTTTGCCTTCACCGTTTCTTTCTTTTCCACTAAACGAACCCGGTGCTTTTGATCGACCGATACAAGGCCTTCCTGCTTAAGTTGATTCAGTGCCCTGTAAAAATCCTTTGAATCCTTGATGTTCAGCTTTTTAATCAGACCGCGGGATGTGATGCTCTGCGGCGCCTGCTTCATATGCTTTAAAATTTTGCTTTTAACTTCTTCTATCATTTTTCCTCCATCCTGTCATTAAAACGTGGTTTTCTCTTCCGCATGGGGTGACAAATCTGCAAAAAGATAAGAAAAGCCCCGCTTCGTTAAGCGGGGCTTTCATCATTAACGATTACTTTACAAAGTACATGTATGCGTTAATCCCGATTACAAGTACAAAAAAGCCGATTGCAATAACCTTCGTCCATCTCGCAAGAAAAGCATCAACTGAACGAGCCTTGTTCTTCGAAAGAAAAGTGTCGGCACCGCCTGTGACTACTCCAACCTGCTGCTGATGTCCTTCCTGAAGAAGAACAATAACTGTTATAGCAACTGAAAATATTAATAATACAATACCAAATACGATTTCAACAGCTGACATAGCGCACCTCCGAAATTACATTGCATAATAACTTAGATTATAATATCATAAAAGATACGCTTTTGCAAGCATATTTTATGCGTATTACTAATTTTTATGCATATTAAAAATAGAAACGGACAATCTAAGTACGGACTAGTCAAAGCGCAAGCGTTTGCCGCTTTGAACAGACCCGCCGCTGAACNNTTTTAAACAGCCCCGCCGCTGAACTGCTATTGGCTTTTCAGCGGCGTTTTTTATAATTTCAGCTGTTCCCCTACTGTTTCCTGTGCGTTGGGCAGGGAACCGGTCGCAGGAATATTTTTGCGATAACGGTTCGGATTGCTGAGCATATCATCACTGTACCGTTCAGCTTTTAAAACGCGGCTGCCCTTGCGCAGCGTCATAACAACCACTCCCTGTGTGCTGCGCGTTGCCTTGCTCAGTACCGCACCGGTATGCATCAAGAGCATGCGTCCCTGCAGTGAAGTCAGCAGAAATTCACAGTCCTCAGTTACATAGGCAATCGTGACAACCGNNCTTGCGGCGATTGGTTTTTGTCGCGTATGCGGACATATCCACCTTGGCGACCTTTCCATTTTCAAAGAAGAAAAGCATATACCCTTCATACTCTTTGGTGACAGCCATATAAAGCGTACTTTCGCCTTCGTCCATACCTAACTTCGCCGGAATATAATCCCCCAACACACTCGCCTTCGTGTCACTGAAATCGCTTGCTTTCGCCTTATAGACCTGACATTTGTCAGTAAAGAACAGCAAATCAGTGGAATTGGTGGACTCCATGTGCTGAGTAATCACATCTTCCTCCTTGAGCTTTTGCTCTCCGCTCATACGAAGAGAAAGAGGTGTGATTTTTTTGAAGTAGCCATCCCTTGTGAAGAACAGATTAACAGGGTAATCCGGTACATCCTCCACCTCGGAATACTCTTCAATTTCATTCTGGTAAATCATCAGCGTGCGGCGCGGCTGGCCGTATTTCTTCGAAACATCAGTTAACTCTGATATAATAATACTCTTAACTTTTGATTTACTGTCCAAAATGGACTGCAATTCCGTGATATCCTTCTCAAGCTGTTCCGTTTCCTCGGTCCGCTTTAAAATATACTCACGATTTAAGTGCCGCAGCTTTATTTCCGCAACGTATTCCGCCTGAATTTCATCGATTCCAAAACCGATCATCAGGTTTGGTACGACCTCGGTTTCCTCGTCCGTACCGCGTACGATGGCAACCGCCTTGTCNNATATCAAGCAGAATAGCCTGCAAACCTTTCAGCAGGTGCAGCTTTTCTTTCTTTTTAGCCAAATCATTGAAGGTTCGGCGACGGACACACTCAATCCGGAATGCTGTCCATTCATTGAGAAGTTCACCCACACCCATTACGTGCGGCACTCCTGCTATCAACACATTAAAATTGCAGGAGAAGCTGTCCTCAAGCGGAGTTTGCTTAAATAGGCGCTGCATCAGCTTATCCGGGTCAACTCCCCGCTTTAAGTCAATTGTAACCTTTAATCCACTCAAGCCCGTTTCGTCACGGATGTCGGAGATATCTTTCAATTTACCCTGTTTGACAAGGTCGACAACCTTTTCCACGATTTCCTCCGCCGTGGTCGTCGGCGGAATTTGGGTTATATCAATGCAATTTACACTTTTATCATAAGTATAACGTGAACGAATGCGCACACCGCCGCGGCCGGTACGGTAAATTTCTTCAATTGTGTTCCGGTCATAAATAAGCTGACCACCGCCGGGGAAATCCGGGGCCAGTAACGTTGAAGTAATTTCGTGTTCCGGGTCGCGCATCAAGGCAATCGCTGTCTGACACACTTCGCTCAAATTAAACGGGCAGATGGAACTGGCCATACTTACGGCGATACCCGTATTGGCATTGACCAGTATTGATGGAAACGAGGCCGGCAGCAATGTCGGTTCTTTTATAGTATTATCGTAGTTATCTACAAAATCCACGGTATCTTTGTCGATATCGCGAAAAAGTTCCTGACAAATGTTATCAAGGCGTGCTTCCGTATAACGGGAAGCTGCCCACGCCATGTCGCGGGAATAAAATTTACCGAAGTTTCCTTTGGAATCCACATATGGATGCAAAAGTGCTTCGTAACCACGGCTCAACCGCACCATCGTATCATAAATAGCGGAGTCGCCATGCGGGTTTAGTTTCATCGTCTGACCGACAATATTGGCACTTTTGGTACGTGCTGTGCCCAAAAGACCCATTTTATACATGGTATATAAAAGCTTGCGGTGCGAAGGTTTGAACCCGTCAATCTCTGGGATTGCACGGGACATGATAACGCTCATAGCGTATGGCATAAAGTTTTTTTCAAGTGTGTCGGTTATTTGCTGCTCGACAACCCCACCCGCACCCTCTATAACTCCATGCATATGTGGAGCGGCATCATCGTTTTCTTTTCTTTTTTTAGGCATCCTGATTCACATCCACATTCATTAAATTTTCTCGCATTCATTTATTCATCAGCTCACGTCAGCTGAGTCAATATAGTTGTGTCCATTTTGGGCGATAAAGTCTTTGCGACCACTCAGATTATCTCCGAGCAGCATATCAAAAACCTCTCCTGTTTTAATCATTTCAGACGGCATAACCTTGATCAAGCGGCGGGTTGCCGGATTCATCGTAGTTAAATTCATCATATCCGGCTCATTTTCACCGAGCCCTTTGGAACGCTGAATCGTATACTTCTTGCCTATGAGTTTCTTCATGACTTCATCTTTTTCCTGTTCAGTATAAGCAAAGTAAGTTTCATCCTTTGTTGCCAACTCAAACAAAGGAGATTCGGCGATAAATACCTTGCCCTCGTTGATCAGCATTGGGGCCAGACGGTAAATCATGGTCAGCAAAAGGATTCGTATATGAAAACCATCCACATCCGCATCTGTACAAAGAATAATTTTATTCCATCGCAGAAGCGATAGGTCAAAAGAAGACAAATCCTTATTGGCCTTTGATTTGACCTGCACACCACAGCCAAGGACTTTAATTAAATCGGTGATAATTTCGCTTTTAAAGATTCGATCGTAGTCCGCTTTCAAACAATTTAAAATCTTACCGCGGATTGGCATGATTGCTTGAAAATTAGGGTCACGCGCCTGTTTACATGCGCCGAGAGCCGAGTCGCCCTCCACGATAAAGATTTCTCGTTCGTTTACGTCACGAGTGCGGCAATCCACAAATTTAGCGACTCGATTTGTAATATCCATATTGCTGGTAAGCTTTTTCTTTATGTTCAGACGTGTTTTTTCGGCGTCCTCGCGGCTGCGCTTATTGATTAGAACCTGCGCTGCGATTTTGTCCGCATCCATAGGATTTTCAATAAAATAGACCTCAAGCTGATGCCGGAGCATCTCAGTCATGGCCTCTTGAATTCCTTTGTTTGTAATCGCTTTTTTTGTCTGATTCTCATAGGAAGTCTGGTTTGAGAAAGACGAAATGACCAGCACAAGGCAATCCTCAATATCGGTAAATGTAATTTTGCTCTCGTTTTTAGTATACTTTCCGGTCTGTTTTAAGTAAGAATCAATTTGATAGATAAACGCATTGCGAACAGCCTTATCCGGCGAACCTCCATGTTCCAGCCAGCTGGAATTATGGTAGTATTCAATCAATTTACTGCGGTTTGAAAATGCCACCGCGACATTGATTTTCGTTTTATACTCAGGCTTGTCCGAACGGTCGCGCACCTTGCGCTCTGCCTGCCAAAACTGAATCGGAGTAAGGTAGTCTTCCCCTATAATTTCTTTGACATGGTCGACTACGCCCTGCTGATAAATAAACTCCGTTTCCTCAAAGCCCGAATCCGTCTGATTGCGAAACAAAAAACTGATTCCTTCGTTTACAATAGCCTGGCGCTTAATCGTATCGAGATAATACTCCGTGGGAACGCTGATGTCGGTAAATACCTGTAAATCCGGCTTCCAGTGGATTTTGGTTCCGGTGTCTTTCTTGTTATAGGGCTCTTTTTTCAGCCCGCCGATATTTTCGCCGTGTTCGAAATGGAGGGTGTAGCGCATGCCGTCGCGGCGAATGTCCACATCCATATATTCCGAAGCGTACTGCGTGGAACAAAGGCCGAGCCCATTCAGACCCAGTGAATACTCATAGCTTTCGTCCGCATCATTATTATATTTTCCGCCCGCATAAAGTTCGCAAAAGACAAGTTCCCAATTATAACGTTTTTCGTTGTTGTTATAATCGACAGGAATTCCACGAGCGTGATCTTCTACCTCAATCGACTGGTCACTGAAGCGGGTAGTAATAATTTGTTTACCAAAACCCTGACGTGCTTCGTCAATAGAGTTGGACAGTATTTCAAAGATGGAATGCTCACAGCCCTCAATGCCATCCGAACCAAAGATAACCGCTGGGCGGCGGCGCACACGGTCGGAACCCTTGAGGGATGATATGCTTTCATTCCCATATTCTGATTTTTTCGTCATATTTATAGTTCGCTCCTACATCTATTCGCTGATTACTTGATTGCCAATCCGCCGAACACGGATGTATATTAGATGATAAAATTTCGAGAATGTTCTTGTTTTGCAAGGCTGGACGTACGCCAAAGAGAAAAGCGCAGCAAAACAGGATAAAAATAACAGAAATTTAAAAATTAGTATTACACAGCAAAAGGGGGAAATGCGTAACATTCCCCCTAATTTATTATTCCGCAGTAATTGGCGTTGGCTGAACTGAGCCGGTCAGTGCCGCGAAATCATCGGGCCGCTTGCCCTCCATCAGTGCTTTGAACTGTTCTCCACTCATCTTTTCATTTTGATAAAGGAATTTGGCAACCTCATGCAGTTTGTCCATATGCTCCCTCAGGATACTTTCGGTTTTGCTGTATGCGGTAGTCATTAAGCTCTTCACTTCCTGATCGATTGCGGAAGAGGTCGTCTCCGAATAGTTCCGGATATGACCCATGTCGCGTCCAAGGAATGGTTCGCCCTCATCCTGCCCGTAGGCAATCGGGCCAAGCTCTTCAGTCATACCGTACTTGGTAACCATGCTGCGCGCAAGTTTTGTGGCACGCTCAATGTCATTTGATGCGCCGGTGGAAATGTCATCCAATGCAAGCGCTTCGGCAACACGTCCGCCGAGCAGACTAATTAAATCTTCCTTCATTTCCTTACGGGTTTTATACGAGCGGTCTTCCATCGGAATATGCATTGTATACCCGCCGGCCATACCGCGCGGAATAATGGAAATTTGATGAACTGGGTCCTGCGTGGGACAGAAGTACGCGGAAACCGCATGACCTCCCTCATGATACGCAGTCAGTGTCTTTTCCTTTTCTGACATTACATGGCTCTTTTTCTCGGTTCCGACAACCACCTTAATGGTTGCTTCCTCAATTTCCTCCATGGTAATGGCTTTCAAGCTTTTTCTCGCAGCTAAAAGCGCTGCTTCATTTAACAGGTTTTCAAGGTCAGCTCCGGTAAAACCAGCTGTTGACTTTGCTATTGTCCTCAGTTCAACATCCGGTGCGATCGGCTTGCCACGGGCATGAACCTTAAGAATTTCCTCACGGCCCCTAATATCCGGATATCCAACCATGACTTGGCGGTCAAAACGACCCGGACGCATTAATGCAGGGTCGAGGATGTCCGGTCGGTTGGTGGCGGCAATCATAATAACGCCCTCGTTTGCACCAAAACCATCCATTTCAACGAGCAACTGGTTCAAAGTCTGTTCGCGTTCGTCATGCCCGCCGCCTAAACCGGCACCGCGCTGACGGCCAACAGCATCAATTTCATCAATAAAAATGATGCATGGAGAATTCTTTTTTGCCTGTTCGAACAGGTCACGCACACGGGATGCGCCGACACCGACAAACATTTCAACGAAATCCGAACCGGAAATCGAGAAGAACGGCACACCAGCCTCACCGGCAACTGCACGAGCTAATAAGGTTTTACCTGTACCCGGAGGGCCCACAAGCAGAACGCCTTTTGGAATGCGTGCTCCCAGCTCATTGTATTTTTTCGGATTCTTTAGGAATTCGACAATTTCACGTAACTCTTCCTTTTCCTCATCGGCACCTGCCACGTCTGCAAAAGTCGTTTTACGCTTTTCATCAGCCATTTGCTTTACCTTTGCTTTACCAAAGTTCATCTGTTTGCCCGCATCACCCATACTGGTGTTCAGACGTTTCATCATAAACCACCAGAACAGGCCCATGATGACAAGGATACTCAGCATTGGAATCATACTGGTAAGCCAAGAGGCTTCGGTCGGATGCTTCAGTTTAATGATCATGCCGGCCGGGTTTTCTTCGTTGTACTGAGCAACATACGGCTTGATATCGTCATAAAGCAGCAGCGTGTCCGGTGCTACATAAGATATCTGAGTCTTATCTTTCAGCTTAATGATCATTTCACCGCTGCCCATATCCATGGAATATTCCGTTACCTGCTGATTTTTAAAGTAACGCAGAATATCAGAATAATTATAGCTTACTTGCGGCCGCTGATTGTAAATCATGGCGACGAGAATAAATAGAAGAATAGGTACGCCAATAAATAATGCAATATTTTTAAGCGTTTTTTTGTTATCCAAATTAAGTTCACTCCTTACTTGGGTTGTTTTGTTTTTTCGGGATCAGCTTTCGTAGACCTCAGGTTTTAAAATTCCCACAAAGGGAAGGTTTCTATATTTTTCATCATAATCCAGACCGTAGCCGACTATGAATTCATCCGGAACGATTGTACCGGCGTAATCTGCTTTTATGTCTGCCGTACGCCTGTCTGGCTTGTCAAACAACGTACAAACCTTAATGCTTTTAGGCGAACGGGATTGCAACAACTCGAGTATGTAGTGCAGTGTCAACCCGCTGTCCAGAATGTCCTCCACAACCAAAAGGTCATAGCCCTTCAAGTTGATGTCCAGATCTTTAATGATTTTAACCACACCGGAAGTCTTCGTTCCGGAGCCGTAGCTTGAAACGGACATGAAATCAATACTGCATGGAATTGTAATTGCACGCATTAAATCGGCCATGAACACGACTGAGCCCTTCAGCACACTAACCATTAAAAGGTTTTTATCCTTGTAATCCTCACTGATTTGCTTGCCAATCGTCTGCACGATTTCAGCAAGCCTTTCCTCGCTGAATAATACCGACTGAATATCATTTCTCAAGTTTAGCTCTCCTTAATATTAATTTCCGCTACGTTATGGGTGTCTTTCGTAACACAGGCTTCCTGTGAAGCTCCAAACCCCTCGATCCAGATGATTTCCCCGCTGTTCTCCAACATTGCTACATTGCTGCGCAGCAAAGGTTCAAGTCTCGCTTCGTTGAAAAGTTTTTTGAGGCTTTTTGTGACACCGCGTCCCGCAGGTTGAAAAAAATCTCCATCGCGTCTGTTTCTAACAGAAGTAGTATTAAATATTGTATCATAGTTAATTAGATTATTAAATAACAAATTATTAAATTTACAACGATTTTCCAATTCTTTCTTGGTCAATTTCGTAATTACAAGTATTCTTCCATCCGGCAGCCGCGTGTCGCAGGGATTTAAAGGCACACTCCACGATTTATCAGCCTCTTGTTTTTTACTTCTGATAAAAAGAGTATTGCCCTGTGCAGTGCATTGTATTCCCCCCACAATGGTAGCCGAACCGGTGCCCGCATGAATCATGTTCGCAATCGCGGTAATGTGCCCGCTTTCGAGTCTTACCTTGAAACCCCGGGTGATTGCAAGTGCAATCACCCGGGTCAGAACCGCACCCGGCAGGGATTTGAGCACAGAAAGACGGTATCCGTTGGGACACGCGGCGTTGATAAGCGCATCCTGTGCCAACGTACTGAGGTAATCTTCATCCTCGCTCAAACGTGAGGTCATACTGAGAACAGCTGATTCAAAGGCCGGATTGATCTCCCGCAGCACAGGGATTACACTGAGTCTGATTTTATTGCGCTGATACTCCTGCGTTAAATTAGTACTGTCTGTTACATAACGCAGGCCATAGTAAGCACAATAATTTTCTACCTCAGCGCGCGTAATTTCAATCAGCGGGCGAACAATATTCCCCCGAACGGGCGGAATCCCGCGCAGACCGCGCGTACCCGCACCTTTTGTTAAATTTAAAAGCACCGTTTCGGCGCTGTCAGACAGGGTGTGGGCGGTGGCGATTTTTGCATTTTCCGTGCAAAGGCTCCTAAAAAAAGCGTAGCGCACATTTCGTCCGCACTCTTCAAGGCCCTCGGATTTTTCCGCCGCCAGCGCGCGCACGTCCGCATGAAGAACTTTTAATTCCACGTTATTTTCTGCGCACCACTTTGTGACAAAACGCTCGTCCTCTTCAGCTTCATCACCGCGCAGCCCATGGTTAATATGCGCCGCGATGATACGAATATGATGGGAACTTCCATATTTTAAAAGAAAATGAGCAAGCGTCAGCGAATCAGCGCCGCCGGAAAGGCCGACAACAACGGTACAACCCTGAGGCAGCATGTCATAGCTGACAATTGCTCTTTCAATTTTATTTTCGATGTTTAATGGGCTGTCATTCACTTCGGACAACCTCCTGCGCGGTAAAGCGCATGAATTCACCCTGCCAGTGCAGTGGTATTGTTTTGGTTTCGCCGTGGCGGTTTTTCGCAATAATACATTCGCCGCTGTTTCTGTCCGCATTTTCGTTTGGCGTTTCTGCATCCTGATAGTATTCTTCGCGGTACAGGAACAAAACGATATCGGCATCCTGCTCGATTGAGCCGGAATCACGCAAGTCGGATAAAACCGGGCGATGATTGGTTCGTTTTTCACTGTCACGAGCCAGCTGGGACAGCATCAGCACCGGAACATTTAGTTCCTTTGCAAGAATTTTCATATTTCGCGTAATTTTTGAAATTTCCTGAACACGGTTATCATTTTTACCGGATGCATTCATCAGCTGCAAATAGTCAACCACAACCAAGTCAACATCCCTTAGGCGTCTGATCTTCGCTTTCATTTCTCCTACCGTAATCGACGGGTTATCGTCAAAATACATTTGGGTTTTTGAAAGGATATCACCCGCCTCAATAATATGAATCCACTCGTCCTCGCTTAGTTTTCCGGTACGCAGCTTCGTACCGCCGACCATCGCTTCGGTGGACAGCAACCGGGAAGCCAGCTGTTCCTTGCTCATTTCGAGTGAAAAGAAAGCAACTCTTTTGTGTGCATTTACCGCGGCATTCCTTGCAATATTGAGCGCAAAACTGGTCTTGCCCATGCCGGGACGTGCGCCAAGCAAAATAAAGTCGGAACGGTTCAGTCCGGTAATCGCTTCATCCAGCTCCTTAATCCCAGTCGGCACGCCCCTGTAAAGGTCGGCGTCCGGTGAATTCAAGAGATCCAGCCGATCAAACGCCTGGACGATGATTTCGTCGATGCGCTGAAGCCCCTGCATATTTTTCCCACGGCGGATATCAAAAATGCGCTGTTCAGCGGAATCGAGCAGCGTAGCCGCATCGGCCGCCCCCTGAGAGGCTTCTTCGACAATATCGCGCGCGGTTGTGATGAGCGTACGAACATCGTATTTATCACGCACAATGCGGGCGTATGATTCCACATTGGAAATGGACGGAACCAGCTGGGCCAATTGAAGCAGATAAGTTTTACCGCTCGTTTCATCAAAGCCTTTTGCGCCCTTCAGTTTTTCCAAAATGGTTACAAAGTCAACCGCCTGGCCAACTGTGAACATCTCAAGCATGTTGGAATATATCAAACTGTTGTTGGTTTGATAAAAATACTCCGGCCGCGGCAAAATCTCCGCAATCCTATCCATGCAGGAAGAATCCAGAAGAATGGCGCCTAACACGGACTGTTCCGCTTCGGGGCTGAATGGCAAATTGAGTGCACTGTATCCGCTTGTTACCATATCATCCATACCGGTTCCTCCTTTCCAAACTTAATAATGAACGGTGAATATTATAAAGATTGATTGGTCTCACCGGTGGCGTTACCAGAATCCTTCATTTCTTAATTTTCTTTTTCGCCTACCACGGCATACAGTTTTGCGGAAATACCGCTGTAAAGTTTAACCTCGCATTCGTAAGTGCCGAACGCCTTAATATCGCCTTCTATGACAATCTTGCGCTTATCGACATCAACCTTATACTGTCGCTTCAACTCTTCCGCAATTTCTTTCGCGGTTACAGAGCCAAAAAGGCGGCCGCCCTGCCCTGCTTTGGCAAACAGTTTTACATTTTTGCCATCGATTTTTTCGGCGGTTTGTTTTGCAGCGTCGGTATCAGCTTTGATTTTATAAGCTTTCGCATCCTCTGCATTTTTCAATTCGTTCATTGCCTGTGCGTTTGCTTCTTTGGCCAGCTTGCGGGGGAAAAGGTAGTTGCGGGCATACCCGTCGCTGACGTTAATCAGCTCTCCTTTTTTACCGCTGCCTTTAATATCTTCAAGCAATACTACTTTCATCACAATTCCTCCAATTTTTTTATTGAACTGCTTTAGCCATTGTATCATGAAGTACGGAAATAAGTTTTTCCCTTGCCTGCTGCACCGTTACGCCGGTAAGCTGAGCGCCTGCCATCGTCAGATGCCCGCCACCGCCCAAGGCCTCCATAATCAGCTGAACATTGATTTCGCCCAAAGAGCGCGCTGAAACATTAACGGTGTTTCCGGACGGAAAAATGACAAACGATGCGTTCACTCCCTGAATCGACAAAAGTTCGTCCGCTGCCTGAGCGGAAGTAATTCGAATATCGGGGAACTCCTTGTCGGAGGAAGTGATTGCACAGTCATTCAAAATTTCCGCGCTGGATACAATTCGGTATTTCGCTTTATAAGTGTCAATCGTATCAGAAAACATGCGCTTTACCTCAACGGTATCCGCTCCGCGCCGGCGCAAATAGGCCGCCGCTTCAAAGGTACGCACGCCGGTTTTCAGCACAAAATTCTTAGTATCAAGCATAATTCCAGACAGTAAGGCTTCCGCTTCCGTCTGATTGAGCGCACCATCTCCAATGTATTGCACAAGCTCGGCAACCATTTCCGACGTTGAGCTTGCGTATGGTTCATGATAGAACACAAGCGCATTTTCGATATGCTTTACCATCATGCGGTGGTGGTCGATCACCACAACACGGGAAACCGCAGTCAAAAGTTCCGAACTTTCGACAAATTCCTGCGAATGAGTATCCACAACAATCAGCATTGTTTTGGGAGTCACCATTGACATGGCATCGAGCGGAGAAATAAAGATTTTTCCGTCCTCCGACGCCTCCATAGAAGAAATCAGCGGTGAAGCCAAACTTTGCGTTCTGTTAATTACAATATACGCCGGTTTTTTCAGTGACTTGGTCACAACGCTCCACAGGCCAATTGCAGCCCCGACACAGTCCAAATCAGAAAATTTATGTCCCATGACAAAGACAACATCGCTGCTTTTAATATGGTCGGACAGTGTCGCTGCAATGACGCGAGTACGCACCTTGTCCCGCTTTTCCACGCCTTTTGAAAGGCCGCCAAAGAACTCATATGTATCGTCCTTTTGTTTGACGGCAACCTGATCGCCACCACGGCCCAAAGCCATATCCAGCGCCTTTCGAGCCCACTCTTCACCTTGCTGCAAGGAATCCGCGCCGCGCCCAACGCCCATAGAAACTGTTGCACTGCGACGCTCACCTGCCTTGATTGAGCGGATGGCGTCAAGTATTTCAAAGCGTTTTTCCATCGCGGCACGAATATGGGCTTCGTCAGTAAGAACCAAATAGCGACCCCCGCTCAGCTTTTTTAGAAAGCCGCCCATACTCTGCGCCCAATTGATAAGCGCGCTCTCAACCTCCGACGTAATGCGGGAATCCTCACTNNGAGCTCCTCGCGATTGTCAAAATAGGCAACCGCCACGACTGGACGCCGCTCCGTGTATTCACGATTAATTTCTTTATAATAGGTATCGTCTATAAAATACACAATACTACCGTACACCGTCCTTGCAGCAAAAACAGTGTACTGTTTGTTACCTACCGTAATATCGGTACCACTCTCCGTGATAATCTGGTCGATCGTCCTCGGATAGATGAATTTTATAATATTCTCACCACGGCACTCGTGCTTTGTACTGACTTTTGCCGAAAAAGCGCCGTTCACCCAAATGATGTCGCCCGCGTCGCCAATTACTGCAACAGGCATTGTAAAGTCCTCAAGAGCGCGGTATTCTTCACCCGACAATATTTTTTGGGCGCTCTTGACCGCAGTGGCAACGTGCGTTTTGAAATGTTCTGTCGAGAGCATCACTGCTACAATCGAACAAATCGCAAGTGTCATTTCCACAGAGAATATAATGCTGTTATAAGAATAGCTTATGCCGGCCATGATGAGCATGACTGCCGTGATTACAAAAAATACCGGCGACGATACCCACACTTTTCTTTTCAAGATGATTACCCCTTCAGTTGCTTATACTTCCATGATGATAGGAAGTATCATCGGATTACGCTTTGTACGGCCATAGAGCATACGGGAAAGTTCGTCTTTAATACGCGTTTTGAGCGTACCCCAGTCATGAATATTATTTTCAGCACAGCTTTCGAGCACGGAGTTAACCAGTACTTTTGCCTCATCAATCAGCGGCTCGGACTCACGAACATAAACAAATCCACGGGAAACAACATCGGGGCCTGAAACAACATGACCGTCACCGGAAGCAATCGTACAGACTACAATGATTAAACCATCCTCGGCAAGATGTTTTCTGTCACGCAGAACAATGCTGCCAACATCACCCACGCCAAGACCGTCGACCAGTATCCTGCCGGCCGGAACGGAACCGATTTTCTTCATGTAATCCTCATTGATTTCAAGCACATCTCCAATATCACCGATAAACACATGTGCGGCATCTTTGCCCATAGCATAGGCCAATCCAGCATTCTTGCGAAGATGCTTCTGCTCGCCGTGAACAGGGACAAAATACTTTGGTTTTGTAATACCCTGCATCAGCTTTAATTCTTCCTGACATGCGTGACCGGAAACGTGTACTTCATACATGGACTCATACACGACTTCACAACCGCGTTTCATCAGTTCATCAATAACGGTTCCAATGGTCTTTTCGTTGCCGGGAATCGGCCTTGCAGAAATAATGATAAAATCACCGGGTCCCACTTCCACCTTACGATGGTCGGCAAAAGCCATGCGTGTTAAGGCACTCATGGGTTCACCCTGGCTTCCTGTGGTTACCAGCACAACCTTATCTTTTGGATAACGGTTAATTACATCGAGGTCAATTAACACGCCTTCCGGCACATCAAGATACCCCAGCTCTACGCCAATGCCCATCACATTGAGCATGCTGCGGCCGGAAAGGGCAACCTTACGGCCGTATTTGACCGCACAGTTGATAATCTGCTGAACACGGCTGATATTGGATGCAAAGGTTGCGATAATAATCCTGCTGTTTTCCGCCCGTTTGAACAGGCGCTCAAAGGAATCGTTAACCTTGCTTTCGGACATTGTATAGCCGGGGCGCTCCGCATTGGTGGAATCGGAAAGCAAGGCAAGAACGCCCTCATTCCCTAACTCCGCAAAACGGCCAAGATCAATCATTTCGCCCTGTGCAGGCGTGCAGTCGATTTTAAAGTCGCCGGTGTGAATAATCGTTCCGGCCGGTGAATGAATCGCTAAACTGACCGCATCAGGAATGGAGTGATTGACGTGAATCAATTCTACATCCATACATCCAAGCTTGATGTGCCCGCCGGGTTTCACAACATTTAATTTTACTTTATTCAATATGCCATGCTCTTTCAGCTTGCCTGCGATGAGGCCAAGCGTCAGAGGGGTTCCGTACAGGGGGAGATTAACTTTCTTAAGCAGGTAAGGCAGCGCACCGATATGATCCTCGTGGCCATGTGTTAACACAATACCGCGTATTTTATCAACATTGCGCTCCACAAAAGTGAAGTCCGGCAGCACCAAATCAACGCCAAGCATGTCATCGTCCGGGAATGCCATTCCGCAATCGACAATCATCATATCGTCTTCGCATTCAAACAACGTAAAGTTCTTGCCGATTTCATTTAAACCGCCAAGAAAATAGGCCTTGATAGAAGGCTTTTGCGGTATGTTTTTGCCGTGCTTGTTTTGCTGAATCTGGTTTGGCTGTTTTTGAATTTGGGTCTGCTGTGGCAGAGGCAAACTCGGCTGTTTTTGTGGTTGACGCCTTGGCTGGCGGGGCTGTTTTGGCTGATTAGGCTGGGTAACCTGCTTTGTTTGATTTAAGTGGCTAAGTTGTTTGGGCTGTTCAGCTTGTTTAGGCTGATTCAGCGGTTTTGGTTGATTCGCTTGCTTCGGCTGTTTTGGCTGGCTGATTTGCTTTGGCTGGCTGATTTGTTTAGGTTTGTTCAGCTGTTTTGGCTGTTCGACCTGATTTGCTTCCTTAATTTGCACTGGTTCGCCGCCAATGATCTGATCCGCAGGCTTCTGCGTTCTGTGCCGAGCAGAAGGAACCGTTTTCTGCACCGGTTTTTTGGGCATTACGATCTTTTGATAAAGTGTTGAGCGCCCCTCATTTGCAGCGTCGATACGCGACTCCTCGGCAATCTTTACCTCTGCCGGGTTTGTTTGATTTTTTTCCGTCACGAAATAACCTCCATTGTTAATAAGGGTACAACCAATAAAGTCCGCCGGCAAACGGTGCCGAAGCGGGCATGGTGTATCCATGTTGATTTTTGCACCCTCTTACACTGCGCGGGCAGCTGTAAAAGAAGTGAGAGAACAGCCGCATAACCTAATGCGGTTTCAAATATATTTAATGTCTAAATATAAAGCTAATTTAAAAAAAATCCGGACACAAATATCTATATAATTGTACATTGATTCGCAATTACTGTCAAGTCATTGCACCGTGAGGCGATAAATTATATTATATCCAAAAATAATACTCCTAAACGAAGGATAGAATTGTTTGTATTGATTAAATATGCTATACTAATATTGTATTTATAATTGATAATACTAAGGGATGATTAAAATGAAGCAAGTCGAAATCTTTACCGACGGGGCGTGCAGCGGAAATCCGGGTCCGGGAGGCTGGGGCGCTGTTCTGCGCTGCAACGGCACCGAAAAGGAAATTAGCGGCGGCGCAGCCAACACTACCAATAATCGTATGGAACTGAGTGGAGTAATAGAAGCACTCCGTCTTTTAAAAGAACCTTGCGAAGTAAACTTATACAGCGATTCCAAGTACGTTTGCGATGCAATCACAAAAGGCTGGGCAAAAGGCTGGCAAAAAAACAATTGGCGCAAGGCAGATAAAAAACCGGCTTTGAACACTGATTTATGGGAAGCTCTGCTTACTCTTTTACAGCAACATAAAGTTACGGTAAACTGGGTAAAAGGTCACGCCGGACATTCTGAAAACGAACGTTGCGACAGACTTGCAGTGACTGCTGCCGAGAAATTTAAATAATTTTCTATACCCTATTGTAATCTATACTAAAATGGTGTATATTATAAAAGTAGAAATCCTACAAAATTGATAATATTTAGTAAGGGTGATAACATGGCACGTTTTATTTACGCGGATAATGCCGCAACTACTCCTGTTTCAAAATCTGTCTTAGCAGCAATGGAACCTTATTATACTGAGTTTTANNCGCGAAACGGTTGCTGATTGCCTTGGCGCTTTGCCGAATGAGATATTCTTTACCTCCGGCGGCAGTGAGGCCGACAACTGGGCGATTAAAGGCGTTGCCCACGAGCAGGCAAAAAAAGGTAAAAAGCATATTATTACTTCCACATTTGAGCATCACGCAGTTTTACACTCCTGTGAAGCGCTCGAAAAGGAAGGCTTTGAGGTTACTTATCTTGATGTACACCGCGATGGGCTCGTCCGTCCGGAAGAGCTGGAAGCAGCAATTCGTGAGGACACCGCGATTGTTTCCATCATGTACGCCAATAATGAAATCGGCACGATTCAGCCGATTGCTGAACTCGGCGCGATTTGCAAAAAACATGGCGTAATTTTTCACACTGACGCAGTTCAGGCTGTCGGTAATGTTAATATTAATGTAAATGAGCAAAACATTGATTTATTATCCCTTTCAGGTCATAAATTCCACGCACCAAAAGGCGTTGGCGCTCTGTTCATCCGCAAAGGAATCAAATTACCAAATTTGATTGATGGCGGTGCACAGGAACGCGGCCGCAGAGCCGGCACTGAAAATGTAGCCGGTATTGTAGGAATGAGCGTTGCGTTGAAAGAAGCCTGTGCGAATATTGACGATCGCACAAAGCGCTTGACGAAAATGAGGGACAGGTTGATTGACGGCGCGTTAAAAATGGAACGTTCGCGTTTGAACGGAGACAGAGTAAAACGGCTGCCGGGCAACGTTAACATGTGCTTTGAAGGTATTGAAGGCGAGTCCCTGTTGCTGATGCTCGACTTAAAAGGCGTGTGTGCGTCCTCAGGCTCTGCCTGCACCTCCGGTTCACTTGACCCCAGCCATGTACTGCTGGCAATCGGACTGCCGCATGAAATTGCACACGGTTCATTGAGGCTTTCATTCAGCGAACAAAACACAGAGGAAGATATAGACTACATTCTTGAAGTTCTGCCTAAGATTGTCGAGCGTTTGAGGTCCATGTCCCCTCTTTGGGAAGAAATTTTATCCGGTGAAAAGAAATTTGAATGATTTTCGCAGTAATGCGTGACTCAATTTTAGTTTGTACTTGTTTTCACTTCTTATCATACTATATTATAATTAAAAGAGGTAATTCATATGGCATACAGCGAAAAAGTAATGGATCATTTTGCAAATCCGCGTAATGTGGGCGAAATTGCCGATGCAAGCGGCGTTGGAGAGGTTGGAAATCCGAAGTGCGGAGATATCATGAGGATGTATATTAAGGTAGACGGCGACATTATATCAGATGTAAAATTCAAGACTTTTGGCTGTGGCGCTGCAATCGCTACAAGTTCCATGGCCACCGAACTGATTAAAGGTAAAAAGATTGAAGACGCTTTGAAGCTGACCAATAAAGCAGTTATGGAAGCATTGGATGGACTGCCGGCCGTTAAAGTTCACTGTTCTGTTTTGGCTGAACAGGCAATTAAATCCGCAGTTGCCGATTATTACAGAAAAAAGGGCGTCGATCCGACACCTTTCGTCGGCGAAATTCCGGAATGTGAATCCTGCGCCTGTGACGCACACTAAAATAATTTTAAAAGTGGCAGTGTAAAATGCAAACACATTTTACACTGCCACTTTTTCTATTCTTTCATAACAACTGTTATACTAAAATCCTATAAAACGTGAAACAGCGTTTTTATAGCGCGAAACGCGTTGGATTTAGCACAAGACGGGTCTTGCGCTTATTGAAATCTATATTTCAATTGGAGAGCAGTATTAAAAATGCCTTATCAACATCTTTATCATTTTTCAATTCTCCCTGCATAGTATACCAGCTTGATTCGTTCAGCAAATTGTGTAGATTACCATACAGCTTCTCCACACTGGATCGTTTTACAATGTAGGTTGTGTCCGTATAAGTATACCGAATGATTTGCAAATTATCTATGAGTGCAAATGCGGAAGTTGCACTATACAAGATTTCCTTTTTCATCTGTCCATCCTGAATATCGGTAGATTTCCCGTCAAAATCAACTTCAAAAGTAAGTGTTTTTGGATTTTGACTGAAACTTCGTTTTAAGTCGCCTAAAGGTAAATGGTTAAACAGATTAATATTATTAGAAGCGTTGCCCATGTATTTGTTTTTATATGGCAGAATGCTTTGCAAGTCATGTGTGCTCACCTCTTGCTGCGCCAAATTGTATTGATCAGCTTGCAATTTCTGTTGCGGGAGCATAACAAATTGAACCACGCAAAACAGTGCAATTGCCACTATTGATAATATGATAATTACATTATTTCTTTTCTTCATCGTTGTGTACCTCGTATTTTACAATTAAACCCGGAATTTTGTTCACAATAAGTGGAATAATGATCGTAAAAAATGGCACTGCATAAATAATTACAATTACGGCGAGTTCGTTCGGGCCGCTAATGCTTACCTTGCGTGAAAACCAAATATTGCTGCCAAAATACATAGCTGTTATCGCTGCTGTGTAGACCAGTACAAAAGCAGCCCAAAAAGCCCAAAAGAGCTTTCTGATTCGTTCATAATGGGTAAGGTTGACATACGTCCTATCATTCAGATGAGATTTGCGTCCTTTTGCACTGAAACGGATATATACAATTCCTGTAATAATCGTAATCAGAAATCCCAGCGTACTGAAAGGAGTACCAATATGAACCATGAGCATAGGCATCATGATGATGCAGGCACTGATTAAATAAATCAAACTCCATTGAAGCAATTCACGCCTAAATTGATAGATGTAAACTTCCTTATTTCCGTCTATCAAACCCTCAATTGAAGTGATACTATTCTTCGCTTGTTCAATTGCTTCCGCTTCAGTGGTGCCCAAGGAAATAAGGTCTGCCTTTCTGGCTTCAAGATTACCGTAAATTTCTTCCTTTAAATCCTTGGTTTGCGCTGTCTTTCTATGCCCAATAAACAATGAGTTCACATAGTCCCTCAATTCATTCATGATGTTCTCCCCCTTCAATCAGTTTGTTAATTAGTTCCCTCGCAATTTTCCACTGTGCGACTGCTTTCCAATATGTTTGTATGCCTAAAGGCGTAATTTTGTAGTACTTTCTTCTGCCGCCTTGACTTTCGTCACCCCAATAGGAAGCAATCATCGTCTGAGCCTCGAGACGCTTTAGGCTTGTATAGAGTGACGGTTCTTTCAGCTCATATTCTCCGTAACTATTGGCACTTATCGCCTTAATTATCTCATATCCATAATTATCACCATCATTTAATACTCTCAATATAATTGTGTCAATATGGCCACGAATCAAATCGCTGCTGATATTTTCTCCCATCTTTTCACCTCACTTGTATATCATATTACATATTACTATGTGTGTCAATGTAATTATTGAATACTTTATTACAATGATATCTTACGCAACGTTTATGCGATTTTTTATGTTTTTTGGATATCAACTTGTGGGTGATTGTATGTAGCATTTTCTATATTTTTGACTCCAAAGATAACAAAAGCACCTCTGTCAGCAAGTTTACTGACAGAGGTGCTTTATCGTGATCATGGCTTACTGTTGCGATGTCCGACGGCCGTTATCATTCCCATTGGTGTATTTCCACTTGCCTTGAATAGATCATCATGGACAGTTCCGTTTATGTCTACCCTAATTCTTCCGAAGGCTGTTTTAAAGTCGCTGGAAAAACTGCATCGTTCTCCATGTAAGCTGCCGCCGGAAAACGGATAGTGGTTACCATTCACTTCTAAGGTACCACTCAGTTCCTCTTCACTTGTTACCAGCGTAATACTTCCTCTCATTGAACCAATCGGCGTTTGTAAAGCTATCGCATATTTTCCGTCAATCATTATGATATCTCCTTTCGGTTCCGGACGTGCCAATAATATTAAGATATGCCGGAAAGCAAATGTTGCTATCAATAGTGAAGATATACCTATTGAATCTATAAATATATATAAAGAAAAGCAGACAGATATTTTACAATCTGTCTGCTTTATTTGTCTAATAGCCAAGACATTAATACAATTTTTCAATAGATAACGCTTTGGGGTGGGTGCATTTTTCAGTTCTAAATAGAGGTACTCATTACCACGTGCCGAAATTGACTGTATGATTTTTTCTGACTTTCTTAGGGAATGGAACGGCAGGCTATACTGATTTAGACATGCCTCATGGACTAAATTTCAAAAGCCAGTAGATACCTGATTATTGAGGCACTCACGAGCTTTTAGTTCTTTTAGAGTGTTTCACTAATCAGCTTATTTATTTTTTGAGTATCAATAGCACCAGATAACTCATCTTGTGAAAGTACTAAGTTCCCGTTTTCTTCGGTTATGCCATGCTTGGCATAGAGCTTCTTTTTCCGTTCCCAGTCTTTGCGGTAGCCGTAATCGCCGAGCATACCAAGGTGTTCCCAGTATACAGTTCCGGCATCGGTTGTTATTGTGAAGTCTGGGTGAACCGAAATGTTGCCTAACATTAGCTTCTGCTCATAAATTGGGTGTTTACCAGCATCTAAGAGCATATTGTAGACAATTACCTCAGATTTAGAGCGCACTGGCGTACCATCTGCCGTTATGTGTATAAGTTTGCTGTCGAACCAACCATTCTTAACTTGACGCAAAACAACGTCACCAAACAGATTCGTTTTTCTATGCGCTAAATCTGAAAGTTCCGCCCCACCATACTTTCGAATTTCCGAAGGTTCTTTGTTGTAAATAATAAACACTTTGTCACTTTGACGAGTCAGCGCAGTGTAAAGCATTTCGCGGGTGACCAAAGGACTTAATCCACGTTCGGGTTCTATTAGAATAAAAATAGTCGCATTAAAGCCAGAGCCTTGGGCTTTGTGGATGGTAAGAGCATAGGCAAGCTCAAGTTGTGAATCGGCTTCAGTTATTCCATTATTGAAATTATATTCATAGCCAATCTGTGATGAAAATTGCACAACATGAGAGTTATTTTGCAATTCACGGACAATTCCAATTTCTCCGTTTGCGATGTATTTTTCACAATCATTCATAGGTAATCCATTACGCGACCAAACGCCCCAATTCCAAGACTTTCTGTCTTGATTCTGAATATTGATGACTTTCTCCGCATAACGAATACCATCTATCCCAAGTGGTTCTTTTGTAATTCGATGTGTTGCAGGTTTTGGTAAGCGAAAACGGGTTTGAATGAAAGCGTTAATGTCACGTGTCCCGACAACCTCTTTATTTCGATATGGCGATAGAATCTGCCACGACTCAATAGACTTAGCGTCGTTGAAGTTCATCCAGCTACCATTTAGAACCCCACCAAGAGAACGGTCAAAATCATCCACGTCCATAATCCCGATTTTTGCAAAGGCTTGCTCGATATATTTTGGTAAAGAGTCTACGTTTTCGCATTTAATAAATTCGATGTTTGTGTTGTCTTCAGCAATCTGGACGAATAAATCTTCGCAGACCTGTGTTGCCAAATCATCAGTGAATAATTTTGATAATTCAACATCTAAACGAAGGCCAGAAACGCCGCCGTTCTTTTGACGGTTGGATACTAAAAGATTTGTATAATGAGGTTGCCCTTCCTGTCCTTTTAGCTTTTGAACAAGGTCAAAAAACGGCTTGCCAGTACCAATGGGAGGCAGCTGATTAGGATCCCCCACAAAGACGACGCGTTTTGCTCCTTGTATCGCTTCAACTAGAGCAGCAAACATTTCTTCTGTTAGCATTGAGCATTCATCCACAATAACCGTAGCTGGTGTACCATTATCGGGCTTTCCCGATAAATAATATGACCAAGTATTTATATCACAATGCTTAGTGTTCTTAAGAAACTGAAATAGCGTTTTTGCTGTATGGGGGATTTTTTCATCTCGCAGTTTGCTACTAAGCACCACTCTTGCCTTTCCAGTTGGAGCAAGCACAAGAATACCCTCGCTTTGGATAGCTTTGCTCTTACAAAGAGCAGCTAAGGTAGTGGTTTTCCCCGTACCGGCGCCACCTGTAAGAACCGAAATGTGTGACTGTGCCATTTTAGCAATAGCTGTAACTTTTTCTTTTCGCGCCTCTTGCTCTCTTTTTTCTTCCGATTGCTGTTCTTTATTGAGTACGCTATCCAGCAGAGCTTCCCAGTTGTCTGCAATTTTAATAAACCCTTCTATGCGGCTGTTGAGAAAGGTTTGTATTTTGCTACTGACCGCTTGTAGCCGAATCAACTGCAACGCTGTTTCTTCACGTTCGTCTCCACTTTCCGGAATAATCTTAATGGGAAATTGGACAAAAAGCAAGTCGAAGAAGTCTTTTCGGCGTTTCTGTTGGATAGTTTGTAACCGTATGTCTGATTCGATATCAGGCACATCAGAACGAAATTTTGCGACAGCCTCAACGGTTTCATTTGCAAGCATTAAACTGCTCCCGTTTGTGGCTTCAAGTTCAAGAACAGACACAATAATTGCCCGCAAACGACGTTTATCATCCTGTTCGCTTATTCGGTTATCGTCAGGGATAGGGAAAAATTGTGCTTTCATATATTCAGGTGGAAACATAGCAAGGTCAATTTTCCCTATTCCAATTTGGTACTTCGCTTCGAGCCGATATGTCTTCTCATAGAGAATATATGGGTTGGCAATAATATCCGCTGATAAGTCCTTATTGTGAATGTCGGTAAGTTGGTCTGCATAGTAACATAATGAATGGGATGCGCGTGTAGCGTCATCCAACAACAGTTGCGCCTGTAGGAGAGTAAGCGTGATTCTTGACAGCAATTCAAGATAGCTTCGGTGTTCAGTAATAACGTCTGCGACATCTTCACGCTTTGTACGGGTAAAGTGTGTGAGGATGCCTTTTTGGTCGTCAGGCAATAGCCTTGAAAGGTTTTCTAATGCCTGTGATATATTATCCCACAACAAATTGTCTTTGTATTTTGCTTTTAGTGAGTCCGCGACATCAAAGCCGAAAGGCACTCCAAGTGCCGACAATACGGCTCCGAGTCCTGGATATGCGCCCCGGTCAGCCCAAACTTCTTTAAGTCGTTCTTCACACCACTTAATGCAATTATCCCAACTCTCTCCCTCTCCGTAAGGTAGACGAATATCGTTGTATTTTTTTAATGTGGTGATGGTTCGGTTAAGTGTCTGTATCAGCGCATCATGCGACAAATGCTCAGTTGCATAAGAAAACTCATCGCGGTAATCTTCGGGAGCAATAACAACAAGTTCATCGGGATTCTGCAGGGGATTACTTGCTAAATATTTTTGAATCTCCGCGAATGGGAATAAAAAGCCGTTCTTTCGGTCAGTACGTATGGAATGCCCAATATTTCGCTCCCAAAGAAACGATGTCATCATATCACCAGTTGGAGGCTCAGAATAGTCGTACTCTTGTAGTTTCCCTACTGAATCAACAAAACCAATCCCAATGATTATCCGACCAGAACTTTCAATGAAAGGAACTGCTTTTGCATAGGCAACGACAAGAGATTTATTCGGAATAATATTCTTGTAAAAATAATCAAATATTCGCTTTTGATTTTTGCCATTTGAAACCCAACTGCCACTTCCAATAGCAATTTCAATTGAATCGTCATATTGCGTGTAAAATTTTGCGTTTGGCGATTCCATTGCGTCGTCTTTTAATGTCCACCTGTAAGGCGTAGCAAGGAAAGAAAATGGTTTGTCAACGACATCGGTGTTAGCAATGTGCTTATAGTGCTTGTCATAAGTATATGGATGCGAACGGGTATCCGCCGTTTTATGGTCTGACATAAACATGCCCGACTCGGTTAAGCATGGTGGCACAAAAGTAGCATCAACAGATACCTTTTTCCCAGCATACGATTGACATTGGGGCTTATCCGTCGCCGACCGAGCCAATGCTATATTTCTTAGCACGCGGCAGGCTTGATTGTGGTCGGGATTACTGCAGACGCATCCTGACCAGCCGCAGTCATGCCAAGGTGTGCGAATAGAAATGTGTTGTACCATAATGGCAACCTCCTAAATCTGGTTATTGTATTTTCTCTTCGCCCATCATCATGTTGTAGTGCTGTTCCTGTTGCAGGGCTTCAAAAATCAACTTGAAGACTGTCCTGTACGGATTGATGTCGGCGCAATCGTCAACATAGTTCAAGCCGTCGCTGAAGCCCACAGAGTTGACGCTGATGTAGGACAGAGGGACAGGGGAAAAATCACTTATTGCTTGAGACAGAATTCTAAGCCCAAGCCAGATGTGTTAAGCGGTCATAATCAGCGTAAAGTGGATTATCATTGGGGTAATTCGGCAGTGCTCCGTCAAATTCAGTAAGCAACTGTTGCAACTCATCGTTGTTAGCTTCATAGGTTTTCTCTCCCTTGAAAAATGCATCGGCGCGGCGATGCAACTCCTTCTCCAAATCAGTTTTGCTTTCAGAGACTTCTGAAGGATTCTTGCCATCAGTGTTTTTAGAGGAATCGGAGTCTTTCTTTGTTGAATTATCAGTTTTTTCATTTGTGTTTGATGTGTCTGCCTGCTGTTCTTTAAGAAAATGATCTACTGACACCCAACCAATTGCTTCTGTAATTCCTGCAGCAGTTGCGGTGTTTATAGCATATGAACTAACCAAATCAGCTGGATTTCCGGTGTTGCGGGTCGGCACAAGGGTGTTAATTCCAGTGGAAGAATTCAAAGCATGGATTGCAGAAAACGCGGTAACATCCCATGATTCCTAAATTTCACACCTTTATCAGAAAGAGAGGTGGTGAAAATGCTTCCTTACTGTAATCTTCCCAAAATACTTACTGACAATGTGCATTTCTGCTGTTGGAACTATGAAGAACGAGACGGCAGAATGACAAAAGTACCATATGACCCTGTGAGTGGTCAGAGAGCCAAGTCAAATGAGCCGGCGACATTTGCTTCATTTGACATAGCACTCAAATCAGTACATCGATACAGCGGACTTGGCTTTCGGGTTTCCAATGGCATCTGCGCATTGGACTTGGATCATTGCTTTCATGTAGACGGTACGCTTAATCCTTGGGCGCAGAACATTGTCAACTGTTTTGCGGGTTGTTATATGGAACGCAGCCCATCCGGCAACGGATTACGTATTCTGTTTCAGACTTCCGGCTTCACATATGACAAAGCAAAATATTACATCAATAACCAATCACTCGGGCTGGAGGTTTACGTCGCCGGTGTCACCAATCGATTTGTGACCGTGACTGGCAATGTATTCTGCCAAGGCGATGTTCTCGATATCCCGCTGGGTTCAGTGTGAGGAATGTATTACCGAATTTGGATTTCTTGCCAAGCATCCGACAACAGGAAACGCAATGCCGTCGCCCTATGTGGCTATGGCGCAAAGCTTCATGAAACAGGCAAATCACATCTGGGGGCAAATATTTACCGTTGTCCGCGAAAACTGTTCCAGTGAGTTTTCTGGTTCAACACCGCACGACGATATTATGGAGCGCCTGCTTACAACCCGCAGGCGCTGAAACTGACTGACAATAAAAAATCGGAGGAATTTTATTATGAAAAATACTATTAGCGTAACTGACCTTATGAATCGCCTGGAATCCTTAAATTTAAGTGCCGAAGAATATCTTCAAAACCAAGGCGGGCAAGCACTGAAATCTCAAAAATACAGTAAAACCTTTTGGAATATTGCGCGAGGTGTGATGCCCAAAAACGCTCTTAAAGAAGGCTCTGACGGCAGCGGCGGCTTTCTTGTACCGGATGAATTTGAACAAACCCTTGTGCAGGCATTGGAAAATAAAAATATACTGCGCCGTCTGGGAAATGTCATTCAGACGAAGCACGACCTCAAAATACCGACAGTTGTTAGTCACGGTGCCGCTGCATGGGTTCAAGAAAACGAACAGATTAACGATTCCGACGATACCTTTGGTCAGATTGTGCTTTCAGCGTATAAACTCGGAACCAGAATGATTCTCAGCGAGGAATTATTAGAAGACAGCGGTTTCGATCTGGAAGCTTACATAGTTCAGGAATTTGCCAGACGAATCGGAAAGAAAGAAGAAGACGCCTTTATTTCCGGCGATGGTATCGGAAAACCAACCGGACTTCTTTTCGATGCTCCAATTGGCACTATATCCACTGAGGCTGGTACTTTGAGCATGAACGATGTGATTGAACTGTATCATAGCATTGGCCAGCGCTACCGTACGAATTCCACATGGTTGATGTCCGAAAATGCATACCGTACTCTTCGCAAATGTCGGACTGCTCTGGGTAAAACCATCTGGGAACCTTCCATGGTAAAAGACGCGCCTTTCATGCTTCTTGGCAGGTCTGTTGAAATCAGCGACGCAATGCCGGAAATAGCCGCTGGGATGAAACCTGTTCTGTTCGGTGACTTTTCGTATTATTGGATTGGAGACCGGGGAAAGCGTTCCCTCAAACGATTGAATGAACTGTATGCAGATAAGGGACAGGTCGGTTTCCAAACAACTCAGCGTGTGGATGCTAAATTGATTCTACCTGAAGCCATTAAGACACTTCAAATTAAGGAATAATCATAAAATAAGGTTATGGGAGCACTGCGCATTGGGCTGCTCCCTACCTTTATTACGGAGGTAATCCTATGAACTTACAAGAAAAAGATGCCGTCCGCCAAATGCGAATTCAGGGACTCAGCTATTCAGCTATCGCCCACAATCTCTGTGTTTCTGAGAATACAATCAAATCCTTTTGTCAAAGGAATCGCCTTGGCGGTATGGGCAGCGCTGTTATCACCACACTGAAAGAAGCCCCCGCGACCCAATGTAAGCAATGCGGAAAACGGTTGCATCATAAACCAAAATGCAAACCCAAGAAATTCTGTTCAGATACTTGCCGTCACGTCTGGTGGAAAGAAAACCGAGAGCAGCTGAACAAAAAGGCTTATTACTATCAAACCTGTGCTCACTGCGGTAAGGAGTTTAAAAGTTACGGCGATGATAGCCGCAAATATTGCTGTCACAGCTGTTATATCAAAGCACGTTTTGGTGAATACCCAAAAATTCGCGCCCATTTATATGATACTGCACAGGCCAGCTGATGTTCATTTCTAACGTACTTATTTGTTCAATAAACAACTTGCAATTTACAGTGTTCAGAGGCATATATGTACTCACCAAGCAGAGAATCTCTGCTTACAATACGAAAGGTGGTACAAAACATGGAAATTAAATACGGTCTGACAGGCAACAAGAAAAAATCGCTGGTTACCGCAATTGGACAAATTCTGGAGGTCAATCCTACATACAAAGGTGCGCCATCCTTCGCCTACGAAATTGACGCCTTCACCGTGGACAAAAAGGGCACCCTCAGCTTTATTGACAGCACCGACAGTGGGGTGATCGAGCGTTTGCTTGACGAACTGAACCACCGGGGCTTCACAGTCGAGTCCTCTTCTAACAGTCTTGTAATTGAAATGCCCAAAGCGGACTTCACCCAAACAGCACTGACCAACCTTATTCATCTGGTCGAGAGCAAGGGCGAACTTATCAAAAAAGCCATTGGGACGGACAGTCTTCTTATTGAGCAGACTAATGACTTCATTCAGTTTCCCTGGTTTCCATTCACCGATGATTCCGTAGCAGTCAAGGCTTATGCTCATTTCGTCTCCGCCCTTTGTGAAATGGCAAAAGTCCAGCAGCGGGTCACCGCTAAACAAAAATCAGTGGACAACGAAAAATATGCCTTCCGCTGCTTTCTTCTTCGGCTCGGTTTTATCGGACCTGAATATAAGACGGAACGCAAGATTTTGCTTGAGAGACTCACTGGCAATGGAGCGTTCAAAGCAAAGGAGGTGACAGCGGAATGAAACAGATTTCAAATGAGCTGTTGCTTCAGCTTCGCAAGACCTATCTGCCTGATACTCGGATAGCACTTGTTCGCATGAATGACCCTTACAGCAAACTGAAACCCGGTGACCGAGGCTCGGTTGTAGCAGTAGATGACATCGGCACAATTTTTGTCAACTGGGACTGCGGCTCATCCCTTGGTGTGGCTTACGGTGAGGACTCCTGCCGTATCATAGTGTCCGAATAATATNCACTTTTTGCCCTGAAACATTGTGTAGTTTCTATGGATAATTGACTTGATATACTCCTCTCGGAGAGTGATTAATAGTCACACAGAAACACACTTTGAGAGGGGCAAAACAATATGTTAAAAACACGCTTCGGCATTGAAATTGAGTTTACAGGAATTACAAGGTCAAAGGCTGCCAAAATCGCCACCGAATTTCTGAACGGTACAGTAACCGCCATTTACGACCATTATGATACGCAAAGGATAACAGCATCCGATGAACGAATTTGGGAATTCAAAAGTGACGCCTCCATCCGCACCGAAAAAAAGGTCGATGGTCAAACTGTTTCGGCCTCCAAAGAATACAGTGTGGAACTGGTCAGCCCCATTCTTACCTACGAAGCGGACATTATTGCTCTACAGGAATTAATTCGACTTCTCCGCAAAGCAGGTGCTTTTACAAATGCTAAGTGTGGGATTCATATTCACCTTGACGGGCAAAACCACACGCCCCGAAGCATACGAAACTTCATCAACATCATTGCTTCCAAAAACGACCTCTTCTACAAGGCACTCGATATCGAACCGGAACGAATGAGCTACTGCAAAAAGATGGATACCGCCTTAGTTGAAAAGATGAACCGGAAAAAGTCTGCTACCATGGAACAGCTTCAGGAGATTTGGTATGAAGGCTACCACGAAAGCCAAAGCATCCACTACCATTCAAGCCGATACCATTTTCTTTATGCGTAGAACC
>DDHX01000011.1:0-200 GCA_002338255.1 Ruminococcaceae bacterium UBA1865
CCGAGGCACTCAACATGGGACGCACGTTTGATAAGAATCTGTATGACATTGCATACAGAATTTCAATTTAATACTTTAATTGTAAAAAAGGAGTTCCGCTTAAACGTGGGGAGTCACAAGGATAAATTGTTAACCCACCTATAAGGCGAATTGAATATAGAAACGCCCCATTCCCAAGCAGTTTTTTGGGAATGGGGCGC
>DDHX01000011.1:313-611 GCA_002338255.1 Ruminococcaceae bacterium UBA1865
TGTCTGGGAAAAAGAACCGGTCAACTCAACGGAGCTTGTCAGGCTATGTCAGAGTGAATTTGGGTGGAAGAAATCCACTACGTACTCGGTTATTAAACGGCTGTCAGAGCGGAGTGTGTTAAAAAACGAAAATGCCGTTGTGACGGCCCTTGTCAAGCGTATTCAGGTACAAAAATACGAGAGTGAGCAAATACTTGAAAAGGCTTTTGACAACTCATTGCCCTGCTTCATTACTGCATTTTTACAGGATAAGAAGCTTACGCAGAGCGAGGCTGAACAAATCAAGAAAATGATTGAG
>DDHX01000011.1:645-11715 GCA_002338255.1 Ruminococcaceae bacterium UBA1865
AAAGCGCCAAAAATATATTCATACGCGCTTTGGGCTGTGGTGTTTTTCCGTCTGATTTGCCCGTTTACTATCCAATTGCCGGTAAGTGCCATTCCAGTACAGCCGCAGACTATACCGTACGATATAGTCTATTCCGAAAGTCCGGCTATACAAAGCGGAGTACCGGCTGTCGACCATGCCGTAAACAACGCTATTGAAAGATCGTTGCCACCTTCCAGTCCCGCAGAAAGCGTAAATCCTGTTCAAGTTGCGTTGGAAATCGGGGCGTATCTTTGGACGACGTGTGTTCTGGCGTTATTACTATATGGGATTATCAGCTATCTGCGTTTAAAAAGACGGGTTACGACCGCAATTCGGGTTCATGATAATATTTATGAAACTGATCTTATTAAAACGCCGTTTGTGCTGGGATTCATCCATGCAAAAATATATGTTCCTACAGGACTTAGTGCGAATGAGATAGAATATGTGATAGAACATGAAAGGACGCATATTAGACACCTTGACTATCTGATAAAACCGCTGGCTTTTCTGGCCACATCCGTATATTGGTTCAATCCCATTGTATGGTTTTCATACGCGCTCATGGTAAAGGATATGGAGTTGTCGGCGGATGAGAGCGTCATGAAACATTATGATTTTGATATTCGAGGTGACTATGCCAATTCCCTATTGGCACTGTCGGTAAAAAAGAGCGGACTTCTGAGCCCGCTCGCATTTGGGGAAACTGGAGTAAAGGAAAGGGTGAAAAATGTGTTGAATTATAAAAAGCCTGCATTTTGGGTAAGCGTTACAGCAATTGTAATTGTTGCCGCGGTCAGTACTTCTCTTATTGTCAGTAAGCAAACGGAAGGAGCACCTACAACTTTATCAAATTCAGGTCATGCGTCATCATCCGCTCTTTCCGGAACATCGGAAGCGGCGTATACCACAGAATATAGTAGCGTAAAAATTTCATTTTCCTCCGACAACAAAGGAGTTAAATCGCCAAATGCGTTTGAAGCAACTGATCCCCAAGTAGTGGCATACATTGACTCAACGATAAGAACAAGCCTGCCCTCCAAGCAGAAAGATGACCTGGAAAACAATCATACAAATCAGTATACAATTAAATTGTCAAATAAGATCGGCGGATATAGCTGCGGGCTTTACTATGATACACTCTATGATAAAGCCTACATTGTAAAGGACGGTGGTTCCTTCGATATAGGGACAGATTTTGCACGCTATATTGATTCGCTTTTTGAAAACACAAATATTTCTTTCAATGTAGATAAAACTGATGCGGCACTTTTTAAGAAATATGAATGGACACTTGATTATCAGATTAGCGAGATGAAAAACAAGCTAAACGACATCAGTACTTTGTCTGATTTTAATCCAAATGCATATTATTTTGCGTATAACAATGAGCTTTCAAAGGATATTGGCCTTGACATGAGCCAATACTCTAACAACGCAGACCTTGACGTTAAAGTATATAGAATTCATGAGAGCATGCCGCAGGAGTTTCATCCAATACAGAATTGCAGAGGCATCATCGTTAAAACTGGCGATAAAATTATTGGTGCATTCGTTAGCGCCGGGCGGCACAGTGCTTTTAACGCTTGCAGTCTGAAAGGGAACGGCTTCGAAAGCGTGACGGGCAAAACGATTGACGAATGGCTTGCCAACAAAGTTAAGGCGGATAGCACTGAAGAAAGACTGTCCAAGTTAGAGCCAGAACAGGTTATCAAAGAATATTTCACGGCGCTGAACAATAAAGATGCTAAGAGTGCAAAATACTGTATCTCGAAAAAGACGCTGATGGAGAATTTGACAGTAAATATGCCAAACGAAGAATTGTTTAATGAAGGGATAGGTCTGCCTTTAACTGATGCCGATATAGGAGCCAAATCTATTTTTGACAACCTGAAATCAGCAAAGCTGTCTAAAATTGAACTTATCAAAAAATCCGATAAAAGCACTGGTACTTTTAGGGTTTATGTGAATCTTCTGTATAATAAAGAAGTGACTATAGGCAACGGAGAGCAGTCTTGGGATTGCAGTATGGTTTACGAGTCTCCTCAAACGGGATGGAAAATTGAAGGTTTTGGGCATGGTTGATTAACATAAAGCATGCTTAAATAGTCTAAATTATATTACGAGGCGAAAAGTTGCAGCGATATCACTGAGCTCACGCCGGAAATCCTGCAATTGTTTATTGAGAATATTGTGGTGAGCGAAAGGTCGCAAAAGCATTCCCGCGCCGCCGAACATAACATCTGAATCTACTACCGCAACATCGGGCTGATGGATACGCCTGTGGAGCAGCCAGAAACGCAGGAGGCCGAGCCGGACGAGGGGTAAGACACCCGTTTTAATGGGAGAAACGATTGCCGCCGCCAGCACGGCCCCAACAGCGAATACTGGGACGTGTGCCTGCGTAATGGAAAAGGGGCGGGCAGCTAATACTGTCCGCCCCCATCGTAGGAATTTATACCCGGTAAACTTTATTATTCTTCAATGGCTTTTTGCGATTCCTTCACAACTTCATCGGTAATCAGATCATCATGATGGGGGTGTTTGCAAACAACGCTTGCCGCTTGAAACAAGGCATTCAGCATATCCGTTTCATATTGTACGGATAAAGTAGCCAGTTTAGAATATGCTGCCCCTTCGGTTGTAGCAACATATTTTGGCGGAAGTCGGTTTAATGCATAAGAGGCAATATCCATCCGGCATTTTTCGCATTTGCAGCAGTCAAGCTTGTCAATTACTTCATCCAACTTGATAAGAACCAAAGATTCCATCATGTTTGTTAGTTTTACTTCCATTGTAAAGAATACCCGCCTTTCAAGCGCAATCTATTAAATTTTCATTATTTAAAATATAACATAATAGGAAATATTTGTAAAGATCATTATTGAAATTGAATAAATTGTACGAAACGGAATATCAGAATAATATGTAGAAGATGGGAATACTTTCAAAAGTTTTATTGATATTTTCGTACCCCGGAAATATGCAGACAACGAAGGTTGTCATACAAGTAGGTACTTAAAGGACGCATGTAGGAATCAAGCGTGTGAGCTGCGACAAAAATATCCAGTGGACCTGTTTCTACAACCACAGGGGTATGATAAAAATGGTTTTCTGAGTTGCCAAGCTGAACGAGATCGCCGGCTTCAAGACTGCTTACATCTGTTTCCACAGCATAAGGTCCGACGTCTTGATTAGTAGTCAAAAAATTAAACAGATATTGAACACCGCTCCACGATGCCGAACGATCCTTGCTACCGCTGTAATACCAGCCCAAAACAGGAGTGTAATTCATCACATTGCTCCCGGCAAAAAGACATTGCGAAGCAAAATTTGTACAGTCGCCGCCTAACCCTTGAAAATTATAGTAAGCCGGATTCCTTTTTAACGCCCATGTTTTTGCATATTCAACTGCGAGAATGCGATTGTATGGAACCTCAATCAGCATAATTGAATCTCCTTCCATCTACTTTCATCTGTTGTAATTTTATGATGAAAGGATGAACGGCATGACAGAATTGCAATTGAGTGTTCTAAAAGCTTAAATTATTGAGCTTTTTTATTCGTACGGAGTTTTTTGTATAGAAAATATCCGAATTGTCCGATCGTGCCGGCGCACAGTCCAATTGCCATCCATGTAAATAAGGACATTAAACCGACTAAATCTCCCCAGCCATTTAAATCATTAAAGAACATTCGATACATTTCAAAAAATCCAACGATAATTCCTACAATTAAGGCCGCACAGGCAATTTTTAGTTTTAACAGATATAAACAGGATGATATTGCACCGAAAAGGAGTGATACAATGATATACGCTATTACATTCTGCACTGTAATCTGACTTTCTAATATAAATTTAATGCCAAGAAAAAAGAATAAAAATGATATTATAGTTACCATAATCCAAATAATCCAAAAATTTCTTTTCAGCTTTTCCATGTGAACCCCCCAATTCTTTCCACGTAGATGAATAATAACAGCAATTTAATTCTATTATAAATATACCCACGTATAGTCACTTTTAGACAAGCTTAAAGAAGTAAAAAAGAAAAGTTCTTTTTCTCCCAAATATTAGATGATAAATTATACAATTGATGTGTCGGTTATTGTATGCGAAACGGGTAACAATAGAGTAAATGAAAATTAAAAAATCAAAATAAGTTTTAAAATTATAAAGGAGAAATAGTAATGTGCTTAGATAATATACTGACATTAGTGGGCGGCCAGAAACAACAGGCGCACCAAAAAGCGATAGCATGTAGTGTTATGAAAGTAACAATCGGAATGATTGTTGGTTTAGCTGTGGGAATTACTGCATCGCTTTTCTATGAAGAATCATCCAAAGGGGATGGAAGCAGTAAATTTAGAAAAAAGTCAAAGGACACGTTTGACTCAGTCATGGATGCTGCTGATGATTTCCAGGAAAAAACGGAAACCGTCAAGGATGATATAAAGTCCGGATACCACGAGGTCAAGCAAAATGTCGAAGATGCGATAGATAAAGTTGCGGATTTATATGGTGAAACCCCTGACTGACTATCATATTAACAACAAGACTGTTTAAGCAAAATATATGTTGAATTAAAAGTCCAGCGGTAGCTGGGCTTTTTTTATGGTAGGTTTAGCAATTGTTGATGATAATAATGCGTTTGGAAGAAGCATTTAGCGCGTCGTGAGCAGCTTCGATTATAGTGTGCTTTTAGGGCTGATATATATATTGTTAGAAAATTAACAAATTATGACGAATTACATAGCCCTGATTAGCTCGGATTCGTAGCAGTGAGAAGGAATAAGTAGTTTATTAAAACAAGTCAAAATCAGACTTTTTCGGTGAATTGCCGCTGTTGTGTTAAATTTAAACTTATGATAATATATTCTTAATACGAAAAGGAGGTGTGAACTTGGAAGGTTATCTGCCATATTTTTGGCTTGCGGTGATTGTAATTGCGGCAATCGTGGAAGGCACAACGGCGCAGCTGGTTTCCATTTGGTTTGTGGCTGGCGGTGTGGGTGCATTGATTGCGGAACTCTGCGGAGCAGCGCTTTGGCTTCAGGCATTGATCTTTGTTGCGGTAACAGGACTTACACTGATTGTGACGCGGCCGCTTGTAAAAAAGATAATGAATTTTAAAAAGGAAGATACAAACGCGGGCCGCTACATTGGAAAAGATGGTGTGGTTATTGCCCAGATCAACAATACACTTGGGGAAGGTCAGGTAAATGTTCTCGGCAGCGTGTGGACAGCTCGCAGCGAGAACGGCTCAATCATCAAAGTTGGCGAAAACGTGCGAATTAAGGCGATTGAGGGAGTAAAGGTAATCGTAGAATTACATAAATAAATAATATTGGAGGAAAAACAGTATGCCAATCGGAGGAATTATTCTTATTGCGCTGGCAATTATCGTAATTATCATTCTCATTACAAACATCAATGTTGTGCCGCAGGCACACTCGTATGTGCTTGAACGTCTTGGTGCGTACCACAGCACATGGACAACTGGTTTACACTTTAAGATTCCGTTTGTTGACAAGATTTCTAAAAAGGTATCTTTAAAGGAACAAGTGATTGACTTCCCGCCTCAACCTGTTATTACGAAAGATAACGTGACCATGCAAATTGACACGGTTGTCTATTTCCAAATTACAGATCCGAAACTTTACGCCTATGGTGTTGAGCATCCGGTATCCGCGATTGAAAATCTATCCGCAACAACACTACGTAATATTATCGGCGATTTAGAGCTGGATCACACATTGACCTCACGCGATGTAATCAATACAAAAATCCGTATTACTCTTGATGAAGCGACGGATGCTTGGGGCATAAAGGTCAATCGTGTGGAATTAAAAAATATCGTTCCACCTTCAGAAATTCAGGAGTCCATGGAGAAACAGATGAAAGCCGAGCGTGAGCGCCGTGCACAAATATTAACAGCCGAGGGTGAAAAACGCAGTGCCATCCTAATTGCGGAAGGCGAAAAGGAATCAGCCATCTTACGTGCGGATGCACAGAAGGAAACTAAAATACTGGAAGCACAGGGCGAGGCACAGGCAATCATGTTGGTGCAGCAATCGCTTGCCGACAGCATTAAGCTTTTAAATGATGCAAACCCAGGCGAAAATGTAATCAAAATCAAGAGCCTTGAAGCATTTGCTAAAGCGGCCGACGGTAAAGCGACAAAAATTATTATCCCATCAAATATCCAGTCTTTGGCGGGGTTGGCAACTTCTTTGAAGGAATTGGTAACAGATGATTCAAATTTAACAAAATAGCAGTGTCATAATACACAAAATATGATATTGTAAAGAGGTTGCGGCACTATATATCCACAAATTTTACTTATTACTTTCGCACCTATTGAATATTTTGCAGGAATAACCTACAATAATTACATTAAGTATTGTCGGAGGTAAGCGTAATGACAGTGTCTTCCGTTCAAAAAAAATTGGGGACTTCAAAAGATTACTGCCAAGCTGCGTCAATATCTCATTTACTGTAATACCTTCAGGCTGTACCGAATTTTCGGCACAGCCTGTTTTTTATGGTAAAATGACATAGAATAGGAGTGCGTATTATGTCAGTAAAAAAGGTAGCTGTCATCATGGGCAGCGACAGCGACTTTCCGGTCGTATCGGCCGCGGTCAAAAGATTAAAGTCGTTCAGTATTCCGGTTGAGGTACACGTTATGTCGGCACACAGAACGCCCCAGGCGGCTTCGGAGTTTTCATCAGGGGCGGCTGCAAACGGTTTTGGCGTGATTATTGCAGCAGCAGGAAAAGCCGCTCATTTAGCCGGTGTGCTTGCCGCAAATACCACTTTGCCGGTAATCGGTATTCCCGTCAAGTCTACGACACTTGACGGCCTTGATGCACTTTTGGCTACGGTTCAGATGCCGAGCGGAATCCCGGTTGCCACAGTTGCAATCGACGGCGCGGACAACGCTGCCATTTTGGCGGCGCAAATTCTTGCACTTTCCGATGAAACGCTTGCGGTTAAGCTATCGGAGTTAAAACAACAAATGGCAGAGGGCGTTGCACAGAAAGATGCGGCTATTCAGGCAAAAGTACAGGAACTGTAGTTTTGAATACAAAAATATGGGGGATATGATATGAAAAGCTTCAGCGAGAGTTATAAAGCGGCCGGCGTGGATGTTACAGCCGGTTATCAGGCGGTGGAGTTAATGAAAAGCCATGTTGCACGGACAAAAATACCGGGTGTGGTATCTGGAATCGGCGGATTCGGCGGGCTTTTTCAGCCGGACATGAGCGACATGAAAACGCCGGTTTTTGTCAGCGGAACAGACGGCGTGGGTACAAAACTAAAAATTGCTTTTCTTATGGACAAGCACGACACGATTGGAATCGACTGTGTTGCCATGTGTGTAAACGATGTGATTTGCTGTGGGGCAAAGCCGCTTTTCTTTCTTGACTATCTTGCGGTTGGCAAAAATTACCCCGAACGGATTGCACAAATTGTCTCTGGTGTGGCAGACGGCTGCGTACAGTCCGGCTGCGCGCTTGTCGGTGGAGAAACCGCAGAAATGCCGGGATTTTATCCGATTGATGAGTATGACCTTGCCGGTTTCTCCGTTGGTATGGTCGACAGAGAAAAAATGATTGACGGTTCGCAAATTGAAGAGGGCGACGCAATTATCGGCTTGCAGTCCTCAGGGGTTCACTCCAATGGGTTTTCACTGGTACGAAAAATCTTCAACATCAGCGATAAAAACATTAATATGCATATTGATGAACTTGGTCACACGCTTGGCGAAGAGCTTTTAACTCCTACCAGAATCTATGTCAAACCGGTTCTCGATTTAATGAAGAAAGTAAATATTAAAGCAATTTCGCACATTACCGGCGGCGGATTCTTTGAAAATATCCCCCGCATGTTAAAATCGAACACCACCGCGAAAATTGAGCTTGCATCACTACCCAGGCTGCCTGTATTCTCAATGATGCAGCGTCAGGGGAATATCCCGGAACGTGAGATGTACAACACCTTTAATATGGGGATCGGAATGTGCATGATAGTGCCCAAGGATCAAGCAAATCAGGCAGTTGAAGAACTGAATTTGGCTGGCGAACATGCTTACGTGATGGGCAGTGTAATCAGCGGAGGGGAGGGCGTAACCCTATGCTGAATATTGCCGTTTTGGTTTCAGGCGGCGGTACAAATTTGCAGGCATTGATTGACGCACAAAATCGCTCAGAAATACCCGGTGGGAAAATAGCCCTTGTTATATCCAGTAAAACGGACGCTTATGCTTTGGAACGTGCGAAGAAAGCCGACATTCATACGGAAATATTGTTGCGAAAAGATTTTCAAACGCAAGGCAATTATGACGCAGTATTGCTGAAACTTCTTGAAGATAATAACATTGACTTGATTGTGCTCGCAGGTTTCATGACGATAATCAGTGAAAATGTGATTCGGCATTATGAAAATAAGATTATCAATGTCCATCCGGCATTGATACCATCTTTTTGCGGCTCGGGTTATTATGGCTTGAAAGTGCATAAGGATGCGCTTGCAAAGGGCGTAAAACTGACTGGTGCAACGGTTCATTTTGTGAATGAAATATGCGACGGCGGCCCGATTATTCTTCAAAAAGCAGTCGAAGTCTTGGACGATGATACCCCCGAAATGCTGCAGCGCAGGGTAATGGAGCAAGCGGAATGGAAGCTCCTTCCAAGGGCGGTCGCGCTGTTTTGCGATGGAAAAATTACGGTCGAAAACGGAAAAGCGATTATAAAGGAGTAATACGTATGGAAATGCAAAATATTACAAAAGTTCTCGGATCAAATCCGTACCCGGGTCGTGGAATTATACTTGGAAAAAGTATGGACGGTCAAAGTGCGGTTATGGCCTATTTTATTATGGGCCGCAGTGAAAACAGCCGCAACCGTGTGTTCGTAACGGATCGTGACGGAATTCGCACTGAAGCATTTGATGCGAAAAAGCTAACTGACCCATCCCTTATTATCTATTCTCCTGTGCGTGTGCTGAATGGTACGACCATTGTTACCAATGGAGACCAAACCGACACGATCTATGACTGTATAAAAAATGATCAAACATTTGCTTTTGCATTAAGAACTCGTACCTTTGAACCGGATCAACCTAATTTTACCCCCCGTATTTCCGGTGTCGTTGAGGCGGCGGGGAACTATAAGCTTTCGATTTTAAAAAGCGCGTACGGTGACCCTGCTTCCGTGCAGCGTTTTTTCTTTGAATACAATTCTCCAATCAGCGGTGCGGGTCATTTGATTCATACCTACAAAGGAGACGGCAGTCCACTGCCGTCTTTTGAGGGAGAGCCCACGCTTGTTCATGTTTCCGGGAGTATTGATGACTTTACAGCTCAAATATGGAACAGCTTGAATAACGACAACAAAGTTTCTCTTTTCACTCGATTTATTCATCTGAAAACCGGCTTAGTGGATAGTAGAATTGTCAACAAGAATCAATAAAATATTGGAGGTAGCGAAATGTCACAGGAGCTAACATTAAAATATGGCTGCAACCCAAACCAAAAGCCGTCGCGCATTTTTATGCAGAACGGAAGCGAGCTTCCCATTCAAGTATTGAACGGGAAACCGGGATACATTAATTTTTTGGATGCTTTTAACAGCTATCAGCTTGTTAAAGAACTGAAAGCTGCGACAGGCTTACCGGCGGCGGCTTCGTTTAAGCATGTCAGTCCGGCCGGTGCTGCGGTTGCAGGAGTGCTTTCCGATACATTGAAAAAAATATATTTTGTGGATGACCTTGAGCTTTCCCCTTTGGCATCCGCTTATGCGATGGCAAGAGGCGCGGACAGGATGTCATCCTATGGGGATTGGATTGCGCTTTCCGATATTTGTGACAGGCAAACGGCAGCCTTGATTGCGCGTGAAGTTTCCGACGGCATCATCGCCCCCGGCTACACGGAAGAAGCACTTACCATTTTGAAATCAAAGCGCAAGGGTGGGTATAACATTGTTTCAATTAACCCGGATTATCAGCCGGAGCCGATTGAACACAAAGATGTTTTTGGAGTTACCTTTGAACAGGGAAGAAATGAAATTATAATCGATAATCATATGCTTTCAAATGTAGTGACCGAAAATCAAACGATTCCCGATGGTGCAAAACGCGATTTGCTGATTTCGCTGATAGCGTTGAAGTACACACAGTCCAATTCCGTTTGCTATGTTAAGGACGGGCAGGTAATCGGTGTCGGCGCCGGTCAGCAGTCCAGAATACATTGTACGCGTTTAGCCGGAAATAAGGCTGATATCTGGTTTTTGCGCCAGCATCCAAAGGTGCTCGGTCTTAAATTCAAGGAGAATATCCGCCGCCCGGATAGGGACAATACCATTGATGTTTATATTTCCGATGAGTATATGGATGTATTGGCAGACGGCATATGGCAGAATTTCTTTGCCGAAAAACCGGAGCCGCTTACCCGTGAGGAAAAGCATGCTTGGCTTACTACGTTGACAGATGTTGCACTGGGTTCGGACGCGTTTTTTCCATTTGGTGACAATATTGAACGCGCACACAGAACCGGAGTAAAGTACATTGCCCAACCGGGCGGCTCCATTCGTGACGATAATGTCATTGATACCTGTAATAAATATGATATCGCCATGGCATTTACCGGTATGAGGCTGTTTCATCATTAATCTGACGTAAACTCTGGTTGTAAAATATTACGATAGAATGTAGGGACGAATGATTATGAATATATTGGTAANNTCAAAGAAAGTCCAAAGGCAACCCAAATTTACTGCGCGCCCGGAAATGGTGGAATTTCTAAAGATGCGGTTTGTGTTGATATTCCGGTGACGGATATTGACGGCGTCGTACAGTTTTCTAAAGAAAAAGGTATTGACATGGTCGTTGTCGCACCGGATGACCCGCTTGCCGCAGGTATGGTTAACGCACTTGAATCTGTGGAAATTCCTGCTTTCGGTCCGCGTGCCAATGCCGCCGCGATCGAGAGCAGCAAGGTGTTTTCCAAGAATTTGATGAAGCAATACAACATTCCAACCGCAAAC
>DDHX01000011.1:11857-77965 GCA_002338255.1 Ruminococcaceae bacterium UBA1865
AATGTATTAAGCCGATGGTTTCCTCAAAGGACCACAAGCGTGCGCTTGACCATGACAAGGGACTGAACACGGGCGGTATGGGGACGATCAGCCCGAATCCGTATTATACCAACGAGCTGGCAGAAGAGTGCATGAAAACGATTTTTCTTCCGACTGTCAATGCAATGAACCAGGAGGGAAGAACTTTTAAGGGATGCCTGTATTTCGGACTCATGCTCACGAAGGATGGACCAAAAGTGATTGAATACAACTGCCGTTTTGGCGATCCTGAAACACAGGTTGTCCTGCCGCGCCTTAAAACTGACCTTATAGATATTTTTGAAGCGGTTATTGACGAGTGCCTTGAAGAGCAGCAGATTGAGTGGAGCAACGATGCTTGCGCATGTGTGGTGATGACCTCCGGCGGATACCCGGGAACCTATGCGAAAGGGATTGAAATAACCGGACTTGACGAAAACGGACAAATGGAAGGGGCGACCGTCTATCACGCAGGCACACTATGCAAAGAAGGCAAGTTTTACACCAACGGTGGCCGTGTGCTTGGCATTACTGCATTGGGAGAAACACTGGAAGAAGCACTCGAAAAAGCGTACACCGCCGTTCGTAAAATTCAATTCGACGGCGTGCATTACCGCAATGACATTGGAAAATAAATTTGTGATTTATTATAATATAGTGAAAATATGATTGCAATTGATTCTTTTGTGTATTTCATTTTAATAAAATGAATATGAGACACACAGGAGGGGGCTTCACGAAATGTTTCGCTATAAAACTGTAAAATCAATTCTTGCAATATTGGTTTTGTATTTATTGACCGTTTTGATCGTAGGATGTTCCTCGAAGCCTCCTTCAGCAGTGGATGCCAATTCAGTTCCGGAAGACGGCGGAGTTGCCATCAAGGCAATGGTCGTGAAGCTAACGCAAAGCGAATATGCGTCCGTTGTTAAAACGGGTCTTGAGAATCCTTCTATTGATGATTTTAAAACACTAATGATTGGGGTCAATATCGTAGGACTTGACCCGGTTAAGGATAAGACCATTCTATGCCCGGATATTGGTGAAATCACGCAAAAATTATCTTCACAAATTGTGTGGAGCGCAAACTCTGCAATTATGGATAATGGTGCGGGCAGTGTGGTCAACTACGATAACACTTTAGTGCTTCATACGAAGGATGTCAGCAATGACACTTTGAAGCTAAAACTAAAAGGGCTGAAGATTGCAGTAGCCTATATGGATTTGAATGGTAAAAAAATCGAAAAATCCTTTGATATCGCAGATATCCTGCAATTTGTTTAATTGATATTAAAAAAAGACGATACGGAATATTCCGTATCGTCTTTTTGTATTTTATTCTGCTAAAGCTCTTGTCAGCCAGGCATCTGCAATATCCATTGCAAGGTAAAGACCATCTTTTTCACTGGATTTAACAATTTGTTTGCGAGCACGAATATTTTGGTCTGTAAACATAAGCTGAATAGAAACTTTATCCGCAACTTCGATATCCTGGACTGTCTTTTTGCTTTTGATTTCAAGTTTAACTACGTATTTATCTTTCATGCTTCCGTAATAAATGACATCGCCGCAGCGCACCAACGGTTTACCCTTGTAGGTGGGGAACTGAAGCTTTTCGTCAATTTCATTCATTCAAGTGTCCTCCTTCTGTTCATTTAATAAAGTGCTTCCCCACAAATAGTATTGCAACTACTCACCTAAATAAGATTTTAAAAGTACCTGTAACAACTCATCGCGGTCAACCCTGCGAATAAGACTGCGTGCATTATTGTGTGTAGTAATGTATGTGGGATCTTCAGAAAGAATATAGCCGACAATTTGATTAATTGGATTATACCCTTTTTCTTTTAAAGCATCATACACAAGGGTTAGCGTTTTTCTAATATCTTCTTCACGGTCGTTGCCAAGTGAAAAAGTCATCGTCTTATCAAGCATGGAAACACCTCCAATAATGTCATAATACAACATACATGAAATAATTTCAAGGACTAATTTATTAACAGGGGATCAAGAACGTAAATTTACGCCTAATTTCTCAAGTTCTTTCATCACTTTTTTCATTATAGCTGCAATATGGTCATCCGTTAATGTGTTGTCACTGGAACGTAAAACAATATTAAATGCCACACTCTTTTTGTTAGCTTCGATTTGCTCTCCCTTGTAAACATCAAAAAGCTTTATCGTTTCAAGCAAATTTCCAGCGCCCCTTACGATTGCCTTTTCAAGTGTTAGTACCGGAATACTGTCCTCACAAATCAGCGCAAGATCGCGGGTGACTGCGGGGAACTTTGGCAACGGTACATAGGTCTTTTCCATTTTTGCGTATTCAAACATTAAATCAACACTCAGCGAAAAGCAGCAGACCCTCTCATTAATACCATAATTTTCAGCTACCTTAGGATGGATTTCTCCAATCACGCCAAGGCGCTTGCCGTCAAGAGTCAGCACGGCGCATCGGCCGGGATGATAGCCTATTTCTGTTGAAGATGCTTCTATCTCATAATCATATACGGAAAGTTTTTCCAAAATTTGCTCCGCCATACCCTTTGCCGTAAAGTAATTTGACTTGTTGCCATACATACCTGCGATTAAGTTCATCTTTTCCATCGGAAGCTTATCCGGTGTGGTCGGAAGATACTCGTTGGCCAGTTCAAACAGGCAGGCGTCCGCATTGCGGTTATTGTAGTTACGTGATAAAACTTCAAGCATTGAAGGAAGAGCGGTGGTTCTCATGATGCTGGTGTCTTCTCCCAAAGGATTTGAAATAGTAATAGACTTGCGGAGCGGAGAATCGGCGGGCATCCGAATTTTATCATAATATTTGGGGCTGATAAACGAGTACGTCATGATTTCGCTTGCACCAAGTGCGAGCATCGTATCATTGATTGTACGTTCAAATTTTTGGCGCAGGGTATACTTGCCCTGCGCGCCGCCGGCAAGTGCGGTACCCGGTATTTTATTGTAACCATAGAATCTTGCGATTTCCTCGGCAATGTCGGCCTTGTGTTCTAAATCAGGACGGAAGGTCGGAACTAAAATATCATCACCGTCAAATTCACAGTAGAGTTTTTTTAGTATTTTCTTCATTTCATCCGTATTCAAACTGAGGTCGAGAAAACGGTTAATCCAGTCAGTATCAAGATGAATCCTTCTGCGTTCGCTGCTTGAATGATTATCAATAATTATGTCGTCTAAAACATCACCAGCGTCCAATAACTCAACAAGCTCACAGGCGCGTTCCAACGCCGGCAGGCAGCCGTTCGGATCCAGTCCCTTTTCATAGCGGGAGGACGCGTCGGTTCTCATACCCTGATCCCTTGCGGTTGTACGAATGGAGGCACCATTAAAGCAAGCGGATTCAAATACAATTGTGCTGGTATCGTCAACAATTCCACTGAATTCGCCACCCATGACACCGGCGATTGCGATTGGCTTGTTGGCGTCCGCTATGACCAGATTTTTGTTCGTGAGCTTGTGCTCCACACCATCAAGTGTGGTAATGGTTTCACCTTCTGTAGCGCGGCGTACACGAATTTTGCCCTCGTTAATGAAACGGAGGTCAAAAGAATGCATCGGTTGACCGTATTCGAGCATGACGTAGTTTGTGATATCAACAATATTATTGATTGGACGTACGCCCATTGCACGCAGTCTTTCGCGCATCCATCGTGGTGATGGCTTCACACGGACATTTTTCACAATGCGCGTTGAATAGATGGAGCACAAATCGGTGTCTTCAACTTTGACATCGAGCATCCCTTTACAGGAACCGTATCCTGCTTTGACAATAGGTTTATGAAGCTTCAGTGGCTTGTCAAAGGTTGCCGCGGCTTCTCTTGCAAGCCCAATGACGGAGAAGCAGTCCGGGCGGTTGGAAGTGATTTCGTATTCCACTTTTGTGTCGTTAAATCCGAGCGCATCACAAATTGGTTCACCCAGTTTACAATCTTCCTCTAAAACAAAAATTCCGTCTTCAATAGCATAGGGAAAGTCATGCTTTGTGAGGCCAAGTTCACTGATTGAGCACAGCATACCGTTACTCATCACGCCGCGAAGTTTGCCTTTTTTAATTTTTTTGCCGCCAGGAAGGGCAGAGTTGTTCATTGCAACAGGCACCACGTCGCCAACCTTTAAATTCTGCGCACCGGTAACGATCTGAACGGGTTCGTCTGCTCCTACATCAATTTGCGTAATCCACAAATGATCGGAATCGGGGTGATGATCAAGGGAAAGCACCTTGCCTACAAGCACATTATCGATTTCACTGCCTTCTACTTCCCAACCTTCAACTTTGGAACCGCTCATAGTCATGGCTTCAGTAAAATCCCGCATTGGCATTTCGTCAAGTGTTACAAATTCTTTTAACCATCTCATAGAAAGATTCATTGTTTACGCCCCCTTAAAATTGTTTCAAAAAACGAACGTCATTTTCATAGAAAAGGCGTAAATCGTCAATGTTATATTTTCTCATAACCACGCGTTCAAGTCCCATTCCAAGGGCAAATCCGCTGTATACCTCTGGGTCGATTCCACAGTTGGAAAGAACCTTAGGATGGACCATACCGCAGCCCAGAATTTCAATCCAGCCCTCACCCTTGCAAAGGCGGCAGCCTTTACCGTGACAGTTGAAGCACTGTACATCCACTTCGGCCGAAGGCTCAGTAAATGGAAAATGGTGCGGTCTGAAGCGTACAACAGAATCTTCTCCGTACATGCGTTTTACAAAAGTTTCGAGTGTTCCTTTTAAATCTGCAAAGGTAATTCCCTTGTCAACTACTAACCCTTCAATCTGGTGAAACAGAGGGGAGTGGGTGGCGTCAACCGCGTCGGAACGGTAAACTCTGCCCGGTGAAATGATACGAATCGGCGGCTTCTGTTTCTCCATTACACGGACTTGAACAGGGGAAGTCTGTGTACGCAGCAAAATATTATCGTTAATATAAAAAGTATCCTGCGTGTCTCTTGCAGGGTGATCCTTTGGAATATTCAAAGCTTCAAAGTTATAATAATCGTACTCGACCTCAGGGCCTTCAACTATGTCAAAACCCATGCCCACGAAAATTTCTTTAATTGCGTCCAGTTCAATGCTCAGAGGATGCTTTGCTCCAAGCTCATGATGGATTCCCGGCAGCGTGACATCTATCTTTTCAAGCTCCAGCCTTTTTGTGGTTTCTTCCTCTTTTAACTCAGCGGCGCGCTTAATTAAATCCTCCTCAATAAAGGTACGGATTTCATTGGCCAGTTGGCCAATTTTAGGGCGTTCCTCAGCGGAAAGGCCACCCATTTGCTTTAAAATCGCCGTCAGTTCTCCCTTTTTGCCCAAATATTGAATACGCAAATTCTCCAGCACCTGCTGTCCTTTTGCCGCGTCCAACTCACGTATCGCCTTTGCACGGATTGCTTCAAGCTCCTGCTTCATCGTATTATCATTCCTTTCAGTAATGCAAAACAAAAATTTGCAAATAAAAAACGCCCTCATCCCCTGAAAGGGACGAAGACGTAAACTCCGCGGTACCACCCTAATTTAAAACTCTTGGGGCCTGTAACGGTGCCAACCGTCGCAGCCTACTGAATTTTCAGCCGCGCCACTCAAAAGGGAACTTCGCCTTTTACACTTACAAGTATGCTTTCAGCCATGACACACTCTCTCTTGGTAAGCGGACCAAAAGGTTACTTCCTTTATCACTGTGTTGATAATAAATAATATATCACTTCAGAGCATCAAATGCAAGAAAATCATTTGTTTGTGAGCATCTGTCTGTTGAATTTCTGATAATCAGTTCCGGTTTTAATAACAGCTTGCTGATGCTGACACCGCTGATCAGTTCCTCCAGCATCATAAACGCGCTTTTGCCAATTGCCACCCGATCCTGCCTGATTGTGGTCAGTGTTGGAGTCAGGTGCTGTGCGATCGGTAAATCATCAAAACCGATGACGCTTACGTCCTGCGGCACGCGCTTATTTAAGCGGTTCAATTCGGCGATTACACCGGACGCAATCAGGTCGCTTGCACAAACAATGGCGGTCGCTCCATGTTCCAAAAATGTGGATACATGATATTTGGCACATTCCGGCACATAGTAGCCGTTTCCGATTAAGTCCGGGTTAACCTTCAGTGAATATCGGTTCAGGCTTTGTGTAAAAGCAAGATAACGTTCATCCGTTACCATGCTGTTTTTTGAGCCGTTCAAAAGAGCAATATTTTTATGTCCGTTATCAGCCAAGTATTTTACAGCCAAATCAATTCCGTTGTATCCGTCTGTACCCACATAGCCGACATGTTTATTGGGAATATAGTTGTCAAGCAGTACGGTTGGCACGGTGGTTTTATCGAGCTGCTTAATATAATCGTCATGCAGTGCAAAACCCAATAGAAATGCGCCGCTGTACCCACATTTCAGCATGAAAGAATCAAACTTTTCCTGTGTCTGCATATTCAGATTTGTTGGGATAACGGAAACATCGCAGTGGCGTCTGGCTGCACTCAGCTTAAAGCCGACAATAATTTCGTAACCGAACTGATCAATATTTTCATACTCCATGTTTTCGATTAAAATGCAAACCTTACGATTTCCAAGCTTTTGGATTCTTTTCGAGGCATAACCCATTTCGACAGCCGTGTCAAGCACTCTTTGGCGCATGTCCTCGCTGATGTCGCTCGCACCATTTAACCCCTTTGAAACGGTGCTCACGGCAATTCCAAGTTTGGTTGCAATATCTTTTATTGTAGCCACAGCAATCCCTCATCTCTTTCGGTTTTCAGTATATACTGTTCTCCCTATACATTTCAATCCCTTTATTTAATAATCAGTTAAATATTTCGTACATTACGCTATTGCTGATTTTTCTTGCTTACTTTATAATTTTGTCTTCAATATTGTTGACATATTAAAGATAAAATGATACTATTCAAATGGATTTGCGAAATATTACGAAAATAGGTGACGGTATGGCTAAAAAATGGTGGAAAGAATCTGTAATATATCAAATATACCCAAGAAGTTTCATGGATTCAAACGGTGACGGAATCGGCGACCTCAATGGTATTATTTCAAAACTCGATTATTTGAAGGATTTGGGCGTTAACGTCATTTGGCTTTGCCCGGTTTATAAATCACCAAATGACGACAATGGTTACGATATCAGCGATTACCGCGATATTATGGATGAATTTGGCACGCTGAAGGATTGGGAACAGCTTTTAGAAGAAATGCATAAACGCGGGTTGAAACTCATTATGGATTTGGTTGTAAACCATTCTTCTGACGAACATAAGTGGTTCAACGAATCCAAAAAGTCCAAAGATAATCCATACCGTGACTATTATATCTGGCGGGATGGAAAAGAAGGCAATCCGCCGAATAATTGGCAGTCCTGTTTCAGCTTCAGCGCTTGGCAGTATGATGAAACAACGGGGCAGTATTACCTTCACTTGTTTTCAAAAAAACAGCCTGACCTGAACTGGGCCAATTCCAAGGTGCACGATGAAGTTTTTGCCCTGATGAAATTTTGGCTCGACAAGGGTATTGACGGTTTTCGGATGGATGTCATCAACGCAATCGGCAAGCCGGATTCATTTGATACAGAGTGGTTTACTCCCGATGATCAAAAAACGCACCGGTATTTACAGGAGATGAACCAAAAGATTCTGTCTCATTATGATATTATGACGGTTGGCGAGACAGGAGGTGTGACGCCTGAAACAGCTTCACTGTTTACGGCCGAAGACCGCAATGAGTTGAATATGGTGTTTCACTTTGAATTAATGGACGCTGATGGTGGAAAATGGACATGCAACCGGTTTAAACTGATGAGCTTAAAGAAAATTTTGTCCAAATGGCAAACGCAGCTTGATAATAAAGCATGGAACAGTCTTTATCTTAATAATCACGACCAGCCAAGAATGGTGTCACGATATGGCGATGATGGGGAATATAGGGTTCAAAGTGCTAAAATGCTTGCAACAATGCTTCACACCATGCATGGAACGCCGTATATCTACCAAGGGGAAGAAATCGGTATGACAAATGTACCGTTTACTTCACTGAATGATTTTAAAGATATTGAAACATTGAACTGGGTTAAAGAAAGCTTGGCAAAAGGAAAAACGGCTGAGGAACTGTTGCCGATTGCAAATCTTTGGAGCCGTGACAATGCCCGCACTCCAATGCAGTGGAATGACACAGAAAACGCCGGATTTACCACGGGAACCCCATGGATTCAGATGAATCCAAATTATCGGGAAATAAATGTACGCAATGATTTGAAAAAATCCGATTCCATTTTTCACTACTATCAAAAACTCATTCAGCTTCGTCATCAATATGACGTGATTGTTTACGGCGATTTTCATGAGTATTTCAATGACAGCGAGGAAATATATTGTTACACGAGAACACTTGAGCATCAAAGGCTCATCGTATTTTTGAATTTCACAGCGAATACAGTAGATTTAATATTGCCGAAGGAATTAAGTTCAAAAAAGGCTGTTGTTCTAATTTCAAACTATGTTGAAAAAAACGACTTAAAGTCTGCACAAATTAGTTTACAGCCGTATGAGGCAGTTGTCTATTTTGAAGAACAATAATCTACAGCATTGATTACTTTTACATAACGATACCAATTTCTAAGATAAGCACTGTTTTGTGATTTTTTCGTAAAGGGTGAGTGACGATGCCAGTTAAATATAAGAAAAATCAACTTTCGCGCGGAGCGGGTGTTTTATTAGCGGTAAGCAGCCTGCCATCAAACTACGGAATTGGGGCGCTTGGAGCTGAAGCGTTTCAATTTATCGATTTTTTGAAGAGTGCCGGCCAAAAATATTGGCAGGTTCTTCCAGTGGGGCCAACAAGCTATGGTGACAGCCCGTATCAATCGTTTTCTGCCTTTGCGGGAAATCCGTACTTCATCGATCTGGATATTTTAATTGATGAAACGCTGATTACTCTCGATGAGGTTCAGTCCTATGACTGGGGCAGCAGTGCCGTCGATGTCGACTATGCAAAAATTTTTGAGTCTCGGTTCAAAATTTTACATACTGCTTTTCACAAAAGTAAACATATAAATACAAAAGCATATCGTGCTTTTTGCAAAGAGAACGCGTACTGGTTAAATGACTACAGCCTTTATATGGCCCTCAAGTTTCAGTTTGAAAACCACTCTTGGCTGCTTTGGCCGGATGAGATTCGCTTTCACCGTACAGAAGCGGTAAAAACATACACGGACCTTCTGAAAGGCGAAATAGACTTCTGGAAGTTTTGCCAATTCAAATTCTTTGAGCAATGGCATAAGGTGAAGCAATACGCCAATGAAAACAGCATTAAGATTATCGGCGATATTCCGATTTATGTAGCACTTGACAGTGCGGATGTTTGGACGCACAGCACCCTGTTTCAGCTTGATGCAGAGCGCAGACCCATTAAAGTGGCAGGCGTTCCACCCGATGCTTTTTCAAAGGACGGTCAGCTTTGGGGTAATCCATTATATGATTGGAGTACCATGGAACAAAGCGGGTTTGACTGGTGGAAAAAGCGCATGGAATACTCTGTGAAAATTTATGACATTATCAGAATTGATCATTTTATCGGCGTAGTAAGATATTACGCTATTCCCGCGGGTGAGTCCACGGCTGTTAATGGTAGTTGGCAAACGGGTCCGGGGATAAAGCTGACTGACGCGATTGATTCCGCAATTGGGGATGCGCAGATTATTGCAGAAGATTTGGGCGTTGTTGTTCCGGCGGTAAAGAAACTGCTTAAAAAAACCGGATACCCCGGGATGAAGGTTATGCAGTTTGGGTTTGACGATAACCCGACAAACGAGCATTTACCGTGTAATTACACAAGCAATATGGTCGTTTATGGCGGAACGCATGACAATGAAACCTTGGTGGGCCATTTCACGGATATGAAATCAAAGGATGCACAGTACGCCAAAAAATATCTTGACGTAAAAAAGAAAAAAAATATTCCCAATGCTATCATCCGTGCCGGTTATGCAAGTGTTGCCAATACCGTGATTTTTCAGGCACAGGACATCCTGTCTTTGCCCAACAATTGTAGAATGAATTTTCCGTCAACAATTGGCACCAACTGGCGTTGGAGGTTACACAAAGGTCAGCTTACCGTCAGACTTGCACAGAAGCTTAGTGAGTTAGTTGAAGTATATGGCAGATAAATTTGATATTTTAAAGGAGTATGTTTCGATGAACACATTCAAAAATGATATTTTAACGATCCTGGAAATGGACTACTGTAAAAGTATTCGTGATGCCAGCACCGACGAACTTTACAATGCTGTTTCAAAGGCAGCTATGAAAAAAATCAATGCGAAATGGGAAGCACCGGGCGCAACCAAAACTGCGTGCTACTTTTCAGCTGAGTTTTTAATCGGCAGGTTAATTTACAGCAATTTACTGAATCTCGGATTGTTAAATCAGTTATCGGAATTGTTCAACGAAAACAACCTTGATGTCGGTGTTTTTGAGGACATTGAGGACGCGGCGCTTGGGAATGGCGGCCTTGGCCGACTTGCTGCCTGCTTCCTTGACTCCGCCGCAACGCAGGGTATTGCATTGAATGGCTATGGAATCCGGTACAAATATGGCCTTTTTAAGCAGTATTTTGAAAACGGATTTCAGAAAGAGACTGCGGATGACTGGCAGCGCTTCGGTGATCCATGGTCTTTACGCCGTGAGGATAGTAAAATCAAAGTGAAATTCAAGGATCAGACGGTTTATGCCGTACCGTATGATACCCCGGTTATCGGCTATGGTGCACAAACGATTAATACGCTCCGTTTATGGCAGGCGGAAGCTGTAGATTCATTTAATTTTCAGCTTTTTAACGACCAGAAATTCGAAATGGCAGTTCGAGAAAAAGACGATGCCGAAGCAATTTCAAGCGTTTTGTATCCGAATGATTCTTCTGACAAAGGTAAAAAATTAAGATTAAAGCAACAATACTTCTTCACAAGTGCATCGCTTCAGGATATCATCAGAACTTATAAAAAAAGATATGGAAATGACTTTTCTCATTTTTCAAATGAATATGCCATTCAGCTGAATGATACACACCCGGTTGTCTCCATCCCTGAATTTATTCGTCTTCTTGTGGAAAATGAGGGCGTTTCTTTCAGCAAAGCGATGAGGATTGCCAACAAGACCTTTGCTTACACCAACCATACGATTATGGCTGAAGCTCTGGAGAAATGGGATGTGAAGCTCTTTAAAAGCGTTATTCCGAATGTGTACAGATATGTAGTCATGATCAATAAGGCTCTGCAAAAGGAGCTTACGACAATGGGAATTACCGGTGCGGCACAAGATCAGTATATGATTATTGAAGAAAATACAAGAATACATATGGCACGTTTAGCAATTTTTGCGACGCACTCCACCAATGGTGTTGCACAAATTCACACCGATATTTTAAAGAAGACAGCACTTAAAGAATGGTATGCAATCTATCCCAAACGCTTTAACAATAAAACGAACGGAATCACACAGCGCCGCTGGCTGGCACTTTCAAACATGGAGCTTTCCGGATTTATTTCAGATAAAATAGGCAGCGCATGGGTTACTGATTTAGAAAAACTTAAGAATCTTGAAAAATACAGGGACGATCCAACTGTAATAAATCAATTTGCCGATATTAAACATATTAAAAAACAGCAATTGGCAGATTATATTGAAAAGCATGACGATATCAAACTGAATCCGGATTTTATTTTTGATGTTCAGGTGAAACGCTTGCATGAATACAAACGTCAGCTTTTGAATGCGTTCTCTATTTTAGATATCTATTTCGGTTTAAAGGACGGCAGAATTCAGGACTTTAACCCAACGGCCTTTATTTTTGGTGCAAAAGCTGCTCCTGGTTATTTTAGAGCAAAGGGCGTCATCAAGTTCATAAATGAAATTGCCCTCAGGGTAAACAATGATCCTGTGGTAAACAAATCAATGAAAGTTGTCTTTATTTCTAACTATAACGTGTCTTATGCTGAAAAGATCATGCCGGCCGCGGATATTTCAGAGCAGATTTCAACAGCCGGCACGGAAGCTTCCGGTACCAGCAATATGAAATTTATGCTCAATGGTGCTGTTACGCTCGGAACCTATGACGGAGCCAATGTGGAAATTGTCGAGCAGGCAGGGGAAGAGAACAACTATATTTTTGGTGCGCGCGTGGAAGAACTTGAAAAAATTTCGGATTCTTACAACCCGAGAGCGATTTACGAGCAAAATCCAAGAATCAAAGCCGTTGTTGACTCCCTTATAAACGGAATGTTTGATGATGGCGGTACCGGAATGTTTAAGGATTTGTACAAGTCGCTTCTTGATGGGGCAAGCTGGCACAAACCAGATAATTATTATCTTCTGTATGACTTTATTTCCTATTGCGAAGCGAAAATGAGAGCAAATGCCGAATACAGTGACCGTTTCCTATTCACCCAAAAATGCTTTATGAATACGGCCAATGCCGGTAAATTTTCAAGTGATAGAACCATAAAAGAATATGCTTCTCAAATATGGGGTATGTAACAACGTAATAGATAGTAATAAAATGTGAAAAATTCTTCCCCGGTCATTTTTATGGTGACCGGGGAAGTTTTCTTCTATGGCAAAAACAATTCCCAAATGACGGAAAATTCACGCAAGGCTGCAATTTCAGTGATACTTTAAGCCGCTAAAGCTTGAAATCATTGGGTAACAATGATATAATAATCGGTAATTAATTTGAAAGAGGGCATCTAAAATGCAGGAAATCAGAGTTGAACTGACAAAAAAACCACATGAGAAGCCAACTGACACCAGTAAGCTTGGTTTCGGTACGATATTTACAGATCATATGTTTGTAATGAACTATGATGAGGGAGAGGGTTGGCATGACGCCAGAATTGTCCCGTTTGGACCGATTGAGCTTTCACCGGCGGCGATGTGCCTGCATTACGGCCAATCTGTTTTTGAAGGAATGAAGGCCTACCGTGCGGTTGACGGCAGAATTTTGCTTTTCAGACCCGACAAAAATATGGCTCGTCTCAATTCTTCCAATGATCGTCTCTGCATTCCTCTGATTGATGAGGAATTCAGTAAAAAGGCAATTGAAAAGCTTGTTTCTGTTGAAAAGGATTGGATTCCATCCGCGGAGGGGACTTCTCTATATATCCGTCCGTTTATCATCGGAGTTGACCCACATATCGGCGTGCATCCGGCACAGCATTTGCTGTTTATTGTTCTTTGCTCACCGGTTGGCGCATATTATCCGGAAGGCTTGGATCCGGTTAAAATTTATGTTGAAACGAATTATGTTCGTGCTGTCAAGGGCGGAATGGGATACACGAAAACGGCCGGAAACTATGCTGCTTCTTTAAAGGCACAGGATGAGGCTGAAAGGCAAAATTATACACAGGTGCTTTGGCTTGATGGCGTAGAACGCAAATATATTGAAGAAGTCGGTACAATGAATGTATTCTTTGTCATCGGTGATGAAATTGTAACGCCTGCTCTGCAGGGTTCCATACTGCCGGGTATTACCCGCATGTCCTCAATCGAACTGCTGAAGTCTTGGGGAATGAATGTGGTCGAGCGCAAGATTTCTATTGAGGAACTTGCTGAAGCCGCTGCTGACGGCAGATTGAAAGAAGCATTTGGGACAGGCACCGCCGCTGTTATTTCGCCGATTGGCCACTTGAAGTGGGAAGAAAGGGTCATGAATATCAATCAGGGGAAGATCGGGCCGATTTCCCAACGTTTGTATGATACACTTACCGGAATTCAATGGGGAAAAATAAAGGATACCTTCGGCTGGACAGTCGAGGTTCAATAATTCAGAGTCAGATAAAGGCGGTGGCGTTTTGTCGCCGCCTTTATTTAAATTGCGGAGATATTTTATGAGAGAACTTTCTTTTACAGTTCCAAATGAATACGACGGTGTGCGGTTAAAAAGTTTTTTGCGCAGCTATTGCAGTGTTTCATCACGGCTTATGGTTAAACTAAAGCGTGAGCCAATGGGTATTATGAATAATGGCGTGCATGTAATTGCTACGGATACCCTAAAATCCGGAGATGTGATACGACTGTTGATGCCTGACGATGACAAACAAATTGAGCCGGCAGACTTACCGCTCCGGATTGTTTACGAAGATAGTGATCTCTTAATTATTGACAAGTCTGCCAATATGCCGATGTATCCCTGCCCGGGACACGATTGTGACAGTTTGGCAAATGCGGTCGCGGCTTATTATTTAAAACAAAACGAAAAACTCGCATTTCGTCCGGTATATCGATTGGATAAAGATACATCCGGTCTTGTTGTGCTTGCGAAGAATGCTTATTGCGCGGCGAGCCTTGCAGGTAAGCTCCAGAAGGAGTATACGGCAATCTGCGAAGGTGAACTTTGGGGAAGCGGAACCATCGATCGGCCCATCGGACTAAAAGAGGGGCACCGTATCCAGCGTGCGGTTACGCCAAACGGAGCAAGAGCGATTACAAANNGTGAGCTGCAAACCGGACGTACCCACCAAATTCGGGTGCATCTGTCGAGTCTTGGTCATCCGCTTGCGGGTGACGATATGTATGGTGGCAGTCTATGCTCAATTGACCGGCAGGCCCTCCACTGTGGGAACGTCAGCTTCATTCATCCGGTCACAATGAAAGACATGAGCTTCACCTGTAACCTGCCCTGCGACATGAAGAAGCTGCTGATTACATGTGAGATGGAAAAGTGTACAAAAACGGTTTGCCGGAATACATTGAATGTATATAATTGAATAAAAGTGAATTTTTATTTAAATATCACTTGATTTATGTATATTTATGCGATATAATACAAATCACATTAACAAAACAAAATAAACCTTATGTTTTATGGAGGGTATCATGATGAAAAAGTATTCTAAACTTACAGCGTTTTTTCTCGCAGCGGCAATGATGGTATCAATAGCGGGCTGTGCACAATCCTCAACCACGGCATCCACAGCGGCAAGCACAGCGAAAAGCGAAGCTGCAAGTGCAGTAGCAAGCGCAGCTGCTTCCCCGACAATTGATAAAATTAAAGCGGACGGATTCGTTACTATGTCCACAAATGCAGAGTTTGAACCTTTTGAGTACAAGGACGGAGACAACTTTGCCGGTATCGACATCGACATCTCCAATAAAATTGCTGAAAAACTCGGTGTTAAGCTGAAAATCAATGATGTAGCGTTCGATACGCTGACTACTGAACTGGCTTCGGGTAAGGCCAATTTTGTGGCAGCTGGTATGACTGCGACTGAGGACAGAAAGAAGAACGTCGATTTCTCCGACACATACTTTGATGCCACACAGTCCATTATTGTACTAAAAGGTAGCGCCATTAAAGCACGCGCCGATTTAAATGGCAAAAAGGTTGGTGTTCAACAGGGTACTACAGGGGATAGCTTCTGCACCAATGAAGATGGCACGAGCGATATTAAAGTTGGCTCTACCGAGCGGTATTCAAAGGGTGTTGATGCCGTGACCGACTTAATCAACGGCAAAATTGACGCGGTTGTTATTGATGATTTCCCGGCACAAAAATTTGTTCAGAAGAACGCTGACAAGCTTGTCAAGCTCAGTGAGGCATTAACGGTCGAAAAGTATGCAATTGCCGTGAAAAAAGGCGATGCCGACATGCTGAAGGTTGTGAATGAAGTTTTGGGTGAAATGAAGTCAAGCGGAGACCTCGACAAGCTCATCACAAAGTACAAATCAGCGCTGGAAGGCGAATAGTCACATCTTATTTATTATTTTGCAGGGTCAGCGGAGTATTCTGCTGCCCTGCTTTCCCAATTTAAGACGGGAGGTCAATTATGAACACTCTGCTTGCAGCGCTTCCACTCTCATATTTTTCGGAGTTTCCACAGAAATTTTATGATGCATTTATCCTGAAAGGCAGATATAAATACATTATTAGCGGTTTGGGCAATACCTTGTTAATCACGTTATTTGCAGTCATTATCGGAATCATCCTTGGGACTGTGGTTGCCTTGATTAAGGTAGCACATGGGAACGACGCAAAGAAATTTAAATTTTTAAATGCGATATGCAACCTTTATCTAACAGTCATTCGCGGTACACCAATTGTTGTTCAGTTGATGATTATGTGGTATATTATTCTGCAATCCGCCAATGTGGATAAACTTGTAGCAGCAATTCTTGCTTTTGGCATTAATTCCGGTGCCTATGTTGCTGAAGTAATCCGTGGCGGAATTCAGTCCGTTGATAAGGGGCAAATTGAGGCCGGACGTTCTCTTGGCTTGAATCAGCGCGATACAATGGTTAAAATTGTATTCCCTCAGGCGCTTAAAAATGTGCTGCCTGCGATTGGCAATGAGTTTATCGCATTGTTGAAAGAGACTTCCGTCGCGGGCTATATTGCTATACAGGATTTAACAAAGGGCGGCGATGTCATCAGGAGTATCACTTACGACCCATATACCTCACTCTTAACCGTCGCGGGTATTTATCTTCTGATTGTAATGGGTTTGACCACACTGCTCGGAAAATTGGAAAGGAGGCTGCACAGAAGTGATTACCGTTAAAGATTTACACAAGACCTTCCGTACCCTAAACGGCGATATAAACGTTTTGAAGGGGATTAATCAAGAAATTGAAAAGGGAGAAAAAGTCGTTATTGTCGGCCCCTCCGGTTCCGGCAAAAGCACTTTTCTGCGTTGCCTTAATTTGCTTGAGCAGCCGACAAGCGGCGAGGTCTGGTTTGAAAATGTGAAGATTAACGTACCTCAATGCAATATAAGTCAATTGCGTCAACATATGGGAATGGTGTTTCAGCATTTCAATTTATTTCCGCACCTGACCGTTATTCAAAACATTACACTTGCCCCCGTTACGTTAAAGCTGAAAACGCAACAAGAAGCAGATAAACAGGCTATGCAGCTTCTTGAACGCGTCGGTCTTGCCGATAAGGCGGAAGCATACCCTGTTCAGCTTTCAGGCGGTCAAAAGCAGCGTATCGCCATCGTGCGCGCACTTGCCATGAATCCTGACGTTATGCTCTTTGATGAGCCTACCAGTGCCCTTGACCCTGAGATGGTTGGGGAGGTTCTTCAGGTTATGAAGGAACTTGCCGCCGACGGCATGACAATGGTTGTGGTAACACATGAAATGGGCTTTGCACGCGAAGTCGCAACCCGCGTGCTTTTTATGGACGACGGGCAGGTACTGGAGGAAGGTACGCCGGATAATTTCTTTAGTCATCCGAAAAATGCAAGGCTACAGGAATTTTTGTCGAAAGTTCTTTAAATATAGGCTTGAATATGATAACATGAAGAGTACAACAAACTGTTGTACTCTTCATGTTATAAAGGTGGTTAATGAATTGCCAGCTGCAATTACGCATTTTTTTCAAGCACAAAAGGTTTTGGAACAACTGAAAAAGCAAAGTGAATTTGCCTCACTCAATCAGGATGCGTTCCTTTGGGGCGCGCAAGGCCCGGATTTCTTATATTGTCACCGGTATCTGCCGTGGCAGCGTGGCGATAGTCTAATAGAATATGCAACGAAACTGCACATTGAAAGACCATCTAAAACACTTGGCGCTATGCGCGATTTTTACAATGAGCGATCTCACAGCGAACTTGTGCTGTCTTATATTTACGGCTTTCTTTGCCATTACTGCCTTGACCGTGTGGGACATCCGTTCGTTAACTATGGAACACAGGTTCTTCTTGAACAGCAGCCGAATCAAAACGAGGAAATTTTACATAATGAAATTGAATCTGCACTCGACGTCATCCTCCTCCGCTACGAAAAAGGAGCGCTTCCCGTTGACTTTAACTTAAAATGGACCGTTCCCAAAAATGCAGAAGTGCAGTCGGAAATAGCGGATTTATATGCTGATGTTCTTCATCAGCTGTTTGGTCTTTCAAACGGACGCGCTGCACTTTTACAATCAACTGAGGATTGTCGTCTGTTATTCGGTCTTTTAAATGACCGCACCACAATCAAAAAATCAATAATAGAACGTTTTGAGAAACGAAACGGCAAACACAGCATTTCCTGCCATATACGCGGAATCAGCGAGGGTGACGAATACGATTATGCAAATATTTTGAATGCAGACTGGCAATGGCCTATGGATAGCGAAAGATCAAGCAACGAAAGTTTTCTAACGCTCTATGAATATTCCGTTACCGAGAGTTTAGAATTGATAAAGAGCTTTTTAAAAAGCGAAGACATCAGCAAACTGACGGACGATATTACCTTTGTATAATTAGGAGAATAAAATGATGGATAGAATTGCAAGCTTCAGCATCGACCATAATAAACTCATGCCGGGAATCTATGTTTCTCGTATTGACGATGATATTGTGACCTATGACATTAGAATGAGAAAACCGAATGTGCCTCCGTTTCTTACGAATGCCGCCATTCATACCATTGAGCATCTATTTGCAACCTTTGCACGCAACAGTGGGTTTAAAGACAATATTATCTATTTTGGACCAATGGGCTGCCGCACAGGCTTCTATTTTCTGGTTAGAAATATGAATCATGCGGATGCAATTCAATTGATTATTGATATCTTTGCATCCATTGCAGATTTTAATGGTGTGGTGCCTGGAACTACTGCTGCGGAGTGCGGAAATTATCTTGAACATGACCTTGACGGCGCGAGGGAAGAAGCAAAAAAATTTCTTCCGGTTATAAGCAGTTGGAACGAAGAAAGACTCAAGTATTGAGCTTGATTCATCGGTTAAATTGTTGCTTATCTGTTAATTCGACTTGAATGGTGTTGCAAAGTGGTCACTTTTGTTATATCATGTATAAGCGTATTACAATTTTGTAACAATTTAATTTCCGAAAGGATTTTGCTTCATGCAGTTTCCAAAGCTAAAAGGAATATCAAAAAAAGAATTTAAAAAAGAGTATCATATCATATATGAACATACAGCAGATTTTTTATATATTGTAGGTATACAGACTGTTCGGCTTTTAAAACGCGTTGCCCGCAGACTATCCCGGTTTTTCAAGCCTGTTACCAATCTTTGCGAATCGTTGTATGCGAGTACAGTCGGAAAACAGATTTCAAAGCTTAAAAAAGAAATCAAATCGATTCACGAGGGCTTTTCCATTGCCCACACAAGAATAGCTGAAGCAAAAAAACAAGGCTATTGGCGTGGATTTAAAGAGTATGTTAACGTTACAGCAAAGAGCCTAGTCCGCCACAGAGGTTTTGCGCTTTCTATTTTAAACATCATCGTACCGGCAGCAGCGGTTGTTCTTCTTCTGATGACTGTTCGCTACTGGAATGGTCTTAATTATGGACTTGTACTTGCGTATGACGGCAAAGAAATTGCTACAATTGCGGATGAGAAGGTCTATGAGCAGGCTACTGAAATGGTGAGCCAGCGCATGGTACACGATACTGCTGATAACGGTACCGATGTTAGCTTTACGCCGACCTTCAAGCTGTCAATTGTTGATACAAAAAATTACGCCGCAGCAAGCTTTGTCTGTGATAAGATTATTCAGCAGTCAAACGGCATTATTGAAGAAGCGAGCGGTCTTTATGTAAACGGTGACTTAATTGGTGCAGTTAAAAGCAGCGCAGACCTTCGCTTTATATTACAGAATATATTGAATAAAGTACGTGGCTCTGACAAAACCGCAACAGCCACCTTTTCGCAAAACGTTGAAACAATCAATGGCCTGTTTCCGACGACTACGATTATGACCACGGATGCCATGAACAATCTTATTAGCGGTACTTCAAAATCAGCGGTAACGTATACAGTTAAAGAAGGCGACACCGCAACTTCAATCGCAAAGGCGAACAATACAACGATTTCCGAACTGAACAAAATTAATAATAATCAACTGGGCGATAATCTGATGCCGGGTGATTTGATTAATCTGAATGTTGCAGTTCCGATGCTCGACGTGGAAATGGTAAAAACAGTTACTTATCAGGTTCCACTGTCCTATCAAACGATTACTGAAAAGGATGATTCTCAGTATACGGACTACTCAAAGCAGAAAACAGCGGGTGTAAGCGGCGTGCAGCAATGTGTGGACAAGGTTTATTATGTCAACGGCGCTGAGTCGAAGCGTGATATCGTCAGCAGAACTGTCGTAACACCGTCAATTGATAAAGTAGTGGTCACCGGCACCAAAAAGCGGCCGCGGTTCAGCGGTGCCGGTGAAAGCAGTGGCAGCCTGATGTGGCCTGTTCCGTCACTCCACATGATCACCACTTACTTTGCCTATCGCTGGGGCAGCTTCCATTATGGGATTGATATCTCCGGCGGCGGTGCCTATGGCAGAACCATTGTTGCCGCGGACGGCGGTACAGTTGTGGAAGCCGGCTGGAGCAACGGCTATGGAAATTGTGTTAAAATTAGTCATGGCAATGGGCTGGTAACTCTCTATGGCCATGCAAGCAGGCTTTTGGTTTCATCAGGGCAGAGGGTATCAAAAGGTCAATCTATTGCTCTGGTCGGCAGTACCGGAAATTCCACGGGTCCGCATTGCCATTTTGAAGTAATTAAAAACGNNCGTCCCAAGCGGGTAAACAGGACGCTTTTTTTGTAATTTCTTACAAAATTAATTGATTTGATTTGTTGCTTATTGACTTTTGAATTTTTGTGTATTATTATCAATAAGTGTGTGATTAAATATAAACACATGGTTTTTATTTCCTGAATATTTATATTAATTTTAGATGATAACTTTGAAAATATTAACAGTGATTTATTCATAAAAACGCTTAATATTTTGCGAAAAAATGCAATAATATTATTGTGTAACTTTAGATTGGAGCGTGCCGCATTGGACAAATTTGTTATTAAAGGTGGCAATCGGCTTACCGGTGAGGTCAACATCAGCGGTGCCAAAAATGCCGCGATTGCGATTATTCCGGCAGCTAGTTTATCAGATGGCGTATGCCGCATTGAAAATGTACCGAATATTACTGACGTTGCTTCTATTACAAGAATACTTTTTGACATGGGAGCAAAAATTCGCAATATTAACAAATCCACGATTGAAATTGACCCCAGACCGATCCACACTCATGTTGCTTCTTATGAACTCGCGCGTCATATCCGTGGTTCCTATTATCTTTTAGGCGCACTGCTTGGGCGTTTTAATCATGCAGTTGTTTCAATGCCTGGCGGCTGTGATTTTGGCGTTCGCCCAATTGACCAGCATTTGAAGGGATTTGCTGCGTTGGGCGCAACTTACAAGCTTGAGGGCGGTATGGTTGATGTTTTTGCTGAATCATTAAAGGGTACCAATATCTATCTTGATGTTGTGTCTGTTGGTGCTACCGTAAATATTATGCTTGCTGCAGTAAAGGCAACGGGGTTAACAGTAATTGAAAATGCGGCAAAGGAGCCTCATATTGTTGACCTTGCAAACTTTTTAAATTCAATGGGTGCTGATATTAGGGGCACGGGTACCGATGTAATCAAAATTTATGGTGTCAGTCATTTGAATGGAACCACCTATTCCATTATTCCTGACCAGATTGAAGCGGGGACTTACATGGTTGCTGCCGCGGCGACCGGCGGGGATGTTCTTGTAAAGAATGTAATTCCCAAACACCTTGAATCCATTTCAGCCAAGTTGGAGGAAATGGGTGTTCAAATTGAAGAATTTGATGATGCCATTCGTGTCAGCCGAACTGGTAAGCTGAATAAATGCAATATCAAAACAATGCCTCATCCGGGCTTTCCGACTGATATGCAGCCTCAGGTCGCAGTTCTGCTTTGCATTGCCAATGGGACAAGTATCATCAATGAAAGTGTTTGGGACAATCGTTTTCGTTATGTTGAAGAATTGAAACGAATGGGCGCCCAGATTTCGGTTGACGGAAAGCTTGCCGTTATTGAGGGTATTGAGCACTTAAATGCCGCTCCGGTAAAAGCGACTGATTTACGTGCAGGTGCGGCAATGATGATTGCGGCGCTTGCAGCAAATGGTACAACTCAGATTGAAGATATCAGCCATATTGAGCGCGGTTATGAAGATATTGAAGAAAAACTTCTTAATTTAGGCGCGGATATTGAGCGGGTTCATATTCCTGAATCCGCGGTTGCACAGGCAATCTGAATATTTTAGGAACATAAAAGGGATGGACAATAGTCTTTCCCTTTTCGCATATTTGGAGGTTTATGAATGGCGAGATTTTGTCCGCTTTTTAGCGGCAGCAGCGGGAACAGTTATTACATAGGTTCAGCGGGTTCCGGAATTTTAATAGATGCAGGCAGAACTGCAAAGCAGTTGACTAATATGCTTGATTTGTGCGGTATTGATATCAACGCCGTCAAAGCAATTTTTGTAACTCATGAACACTCCGACCATGTTAAAGGGCTTCGGGTGTTTGCTTCACGTTGTCATATTCCGGTTTATTCTTCGCCCGGTACACTGAATGCATTGGAGGGGATGGGTTGTCTTGATGGCAAATTCCCGGTCAATGTAGTTGATGAAAATGAATTAGAGTGTGCCGATATGGTTATCAGGGCTTTCCGCACTTCACATGACAGTGCGGAAAGCGTGGGATACCGTATCCAGACTCATGATGGGCGGAGCGTCGGATTTTCGACCGACCTTGGCTTCATGTCCGATACGGTACGCGGTGAACTAACGGGTGCGGATTTGGTCGTTTTGGAATCCAATCATGATGTCGGCATGCTTAAAAACGGGCCGTATCCCTATCCGCTTAAACAGCGAATTTTGTCGGATATAGGACATCTTTCCAACTTAGCCTGCGCAGACGAGCTTTATGGTCTTGCGGGTAAAGGTACCACACGTTTTGTACTGGCACATCTCAGCTCTGAAAACAATACGCCGGAGCTTGCTTATCAAACGGCTCTTTGTTCACTCTCCATCGCGGGGCTGAAAGAAGGAACAGACTATCAGCTTTCCGTTGCACCGAAAGAAAATGCAGCCGGAAAAGTTATGATTTTTTAGGTGATGTTATGTTGACTGTAAATATTATCTGTGTCGGAAAATTAAAAGAGGCATATTGGCGCGAAGCATGCGCTGAGTATTCGAAAAGACTGCGCCCGTTTTGTGAATTTTCCATTATTGAACTTTCGGAAAGTCGTTTGCCTGAAAATCCTTCGACAGCACAGATTACCTCCGAATTGAAAACAGAAGGCGCGAAAATTCTTTCCGCTGCAGGAAGTTCCGCTTTGTTTGCACTTTGTATTGAGGGATCACAGTTTTCCTCAGAGAAATTCGCTGAGAGAATAAACACTTTGAGCGTTAACGGGATCAGTGCAATCAGTTTTGTCATTGGCAGTTCATTTGGGCTAAGTGAAGAGGTAAAGCAAAAGGCGGACTTCAAGCTTTCAATGTCCTCAATGACCTTTCCACATCAACTTGCGCGCGTCATTCTCTGCGAACAAACCTACCGTGCGTTTCAAATTCTCAATCATGGCAAATACCATAAATGAAGGTACTGTTATGAATGACATTGGAATACATAAAATTGTTATTTTAAGAACTCATTCAGGACGTCAAATCAACATCCTAAATGAGCTCCTTGACGTTTATTTACCGCATAATTCGTTTAAGGTTCCAAAAGTATACCCGGCAGTTTCCCATTTTGTTAGTAACTCATCCAATATTTCAGAATTTGTTTTGGAAGTACTGTGCAGCAGCACAATGGCACCCGGGTGGATACGGGGAAGAAGCTTTTCAAAAGCCTGCTCTTTTGTCGGCTGCTTATCCTGATACCAGTCTACATAAGCCAGACTCCAAAAGATTGTTTTATATCCAAGCTCGTTCGCTTGTTTTAGATTATTTACGCTATATTTTCCTTGCGGCGCACGATAAAATTTTTGCAGATTTTGTCCAGTTATTCCTTTGAATAAATCTTCAACGGAAACCATTTCTTTTTTAAAGGAATCCATGTCGGAGATTTTTGACATATCTGGATGTGTGAGCGTATGATTTCCAACGATATGCCCTTCGTTTAACATTCGTTTTACTAAATCTGGGCTCGTTTTTAAATAATTACCCACTACGAAAAAAGTAGCTTTCACGTTATGTTTTTTCAATGCATCCAATATTGCCGGCGTATACCCGTTTTCATATCCTGCGTCAAAGGTCAGATAAATAATTTTCTTGTCTGCTGCTCCTACAAAGTACGCGTTATATTGCTTTAAAAAAGCTGCTGAAGCATTTCCCGTGGGCTGTTTGCCATTTTCCTTAAAACCAAGTCCCCAGTTCGTGTTGGATGCAGATGTTTGTACAGCCTCTTGAGATCGATGGCTAAAAGCCACTATTCCAACCACTACTATAATGAGACATAGCAGTGCAATTTCAATATGTTTCTTTTTTATGGTTATAAACACAATCCATATCACCTACCTTACATAATATTAAAATATATTATTGCTTTACAAATAATATATCAAATAAATTTTGTTGTTGAATTTTCTATAATTTGTTAAAACAAAGTGGAAACCGCATGAATACTGGATAAAAATTTACATATTGTTAATTAAATCATGGTGCCAAATATAGTAGAATAATAGATATCTATTAAGATATGTTGAATTTAAGGATGATTTTTTAGTGTTTGGTTATATTAGGCCCCAAAAGTCAGAGTTGCTTGTTCGTGAATACGAACAGTATAAGGGCGTGTATTGCTCATTATGCCGCCAACTCGGCAAAAGTTATGGCGTTGTTTCACGGCTTACTTTGAGCTATGACTGTACCTTTTATGCGTTGATGCTTCTTGCGTTAAGCCCCGAATGTCCTGGTTTTGAAAGTGGACGGTGTGTTGTTAATCCGTTGAAAAAATGCACATACTGTAAAGCGGGTGAAAATGAGTTGACCGCCGCTGCGGCTCTTTCGGTCATCATGACATATCATAAAATCAAGGATGACATTGCCGATTCACACTTTTGGGGAAAATTGCGCGCGTATCTGTTCCTTCCATTTGCAAAGCACGCCCGCAAAAAGGCGGCAAGGGATTTTCCACAGATGGATGAAATCGTTTCTGCCGCGATGGTTGCACAGCAGGCTGTCGAGCACGGGGAAAGCCCCGGCATTGATTTTTGTGCAGAGCCGACGGCAGTCATGCTCCAACAGGTTTTTGAACTGATTGCGGGTGTTAATCAGGATAAAGGGAACGGTGAAGTCCGGGTCTTACGGCAATTTGGTTACTATCTTGGACGATGGGTATATTTGATTGACGCGGCTGATGACATTGAGAAAGATATTAAATCAAAATCGTTTAATCCATTTATCTCGAAATTTATTTTGGATGAATCAAGCACTTTGGAAGAGTTGGATAATGTAAGAAACTTTGCAAACCAAGTCCTGAATCTGACTCTTTCTCAGTTGATCTCCGCTTTAAATATATTTGACTTTCAGCATTTTGATTCTATCATAAATAACGTTATTCTTAAGGGATTGCCCGAAATACAAAAAGAATTACTGTTTAAAAAGGAGAAAATGAATGTCGGATCCTTATAAAATATTAGGAGTATCTCCCAGCGCAACAGATGATGAAATAAAAACAGCTTACCGCGAACTCGCAAAAAAGTACCATCCCGATAATTATTCGGGAAGTCCGATTGCCGATTTAGCCGGCGAAAAGATGAAGGAAATTAACGAGGCTTACGACACTGTGGTTTCACAGCGTAAACAGCAAAAAAATGGCGGATACACAGCTTATACAGCGCCATCCGACAGTTCTAACTACACAAATCCCGGCTACGGAAATTCTCAATCCAGCTTTAGTGATGTGAGAAATCTGATTATGTCCGGCCGCATAGCCGACGCGGAGCAAATATTAAATGGAGTGCCGGCAGAGAGCAGAAACGCCGAGTGGTATTTCTTGAAGGGAACTGTGCTTTACAAACGCGGCTGGCTTGAAGAAGCCTACAATAACTTTGCCAGAGCCTGCCAGATGGATCCGAACAATGGGGAATATCGTGCCGCAATGAATCAAGTTACCAATCAGCGAAATGGTGCTTACGGCGGCTATAATCCTAATATGCCGCGAACAAACGGTCTTGGTAGCTGCGACGTTTGCTCATCGCTGATTTGTGCCGATTGTTGCTGTGAATGCATGGGCGGCGATTTGATCCCATGCTGTTGATGGCATTAAGGGAGGAATTGCATTGAGCAAAAGTATTCGTGTGGCGTTTTGTGGAATCATTACCGCACTTTGTACCGCACTTATGTTTTTAACTTCATTAATCCCAATTGCAACCTACGCACTGCCTGCATTGGCCGGCGTACTTCTCGTTATTGTTGTAATTGAAATGGGTGTAAGTTGGGCATGGCCGGTTTACATTGCAGCTTCAATTCTATCTTTGCTTGTTGCCGGCGATAAAGAGGCAGCAATTCTATTTGTTGTATTCTTCGGCTATTATCCGATTCTAAAAGCAATTTTCGAGAAAATATCTAAAAAATATTTATCCTATTTATTTAAATTTTTTGTTTTCAATATTTCGATGATTGTTGCGTTTTTTATTAGTATTCGAGTGCTTGGTGTGCCACAGGATAGCTTTACAGTATTCGGCATGTATCTGCCGTGGGCTTTCCTTATTGTGGGCAATTTTGCATTCTTGCTGTATGACTACGCTATTTCTACGATTGTAATGGCATACTACCAAAGATTTCATAAACTCGTCGCTAAGTGGTTTAAGGTAAAATGATTTATGAAGCCCCCGAAAAGGGGCTTTTTGTTTTGCAGGGCATGTGACAAACGGCATAAAATGAATATTTCATATTGACTTCCTGCAAAAATATGAAATATACTTGATTTTTATACCGTTTAGAATTAATATGAGTAACAGGAGTTGGTAAAATGAATAATTTATTAGCTATTCGAATTCAAAAGAAGATGGCTGACTTTTCAAAAGGACAAAAACTAATTGCAAAATACATAGAGGAACATTATGATAAAGTTGCATTTATGACTGCGTCAAAGCTTGGCTCAACCGTTGGTGTAAGCGAGTCGACTGTTGTTCGCTTTGCAACCGAAATCGGCTACTCGGGTTATCCGGAATTGCAGCAGGCGATGCAGGAGATGATTCGCAATAAACTGACTTCGGTACAACGTATGGAAGTTACAGCGAATCGAATCGGTAACTCAGACATACTTGATTCCGTTTTTAATCAGGATATCGACATCATCCGCAGAACCATGGAGGAAACGCCGCATGAGGATTTCTACAGGGCGGTTGATGCAATTGTAGGGGCGCGTAAAATCTATATTTTGGGGACGAGAAGTTCCCTTGCTCTGGCAACATTTTTGTCGTATTACTTTAATTTGATTTTTGAAAATGTTCTCTTGGTACAATCTACAAGCGAAGGCGAGATTTTTGAGCAAATGATTCGCATCGACAAGCGAGATGTAGTCATTGGCATCAGTTTTCCACGCTATTCTCGTAAAGCTGTTAAAGCGATGAACTTTGCCCACAAAAGCGGTGCGACTGTCGTCGCGATTACTGACAGTTCACTGTCCCCCTTAGCAAAAGAGGCGGACAATCTGTTGCTTGCCCGCAGCGATATTGCTTCCATTGTGGACTCTCTGGTGGCTCCGCTCAGCTTGATTAACGCTTTGATTGTTACCACTGCGCTCAGGAAAACCGGCGAGGTAACACAAGTGTTTAAGCGGCTTGAAGATATCTGGGACGAATACGGAGTATACGAAAAGGTAGATGATAAATCAATTGAACCAGCCTTATGATGTGCTGATTATCGGCGGCGGTGCAGCGGGGATGATGGCCGCCGGAACTGCCGCGCAAAACGGACTGGCAGTCTGCCTGCTTGAAAAGAATGGTCGCCTTGGCCGTAAGGTTATGATTACCGGAAAAGGCAGGTGCAACATTACAAACAATTGTGATGTACAAACTTTTATTTCTTCCGTTCCTTCAAATGGGCGCTTCCTTTACAGCGCAATTACACAATTCACTCCACAGGACACCATTCGATTTTTTGAAGACCTAAATTTGCCCATAAAGCTTGAGCGCGGCAATCGAGTGTTTCCTCAATCCGATAAGGCGGTTGATGTTGTGGACACGCTTACGCACTTTGTAAAAAGCGGCGGCGTGGACATTGTAACCGGAGAAGCAAAACGATTGTTANNGTTTACGGTGCGGAACTCCATGGCGGCGCTCAAATTTTGGCCGATGCCGTTATTATTTGTTCGGGCGGAGCTTCCTATCCGGGAACCGGCTCGACCGGAGACGGGTATCGGCTCGCAAAGCAGGCGGGGCATACGGTATCAAAATTACGCCCGTCGCTGGTACCGCTTGTCGCGTATGGTGACGAGTGCAGCGAAATGATGGGGCTTTCACTTAAAAATGTTGCGATAAAAGTGATCGATACCAATAAAAAGAAGACAATATACGAAGATTTCGGAGAAATGCTGTTTACCCATTTTGGCGTTTCCGGCCCTATGATCTTAAGCGCCAGCACGCATATGAGCGAAATGGCTCCCGGCCGTTATCATGTTATGATTGATTTAAAACCGGCTCTTAGCATGGAACAGCTTGATACCCGGTTGCAGAGAGACTTTGAACTTAATCAAAACAAGGATTTTGCAAATTCGCTGTCGGCACTTTTGCCNNATGATTCCTGTCATTGTTAAAAAATCCGGAATCAATCCGGAAATAAAATGCAACCAGATTACAAAAGAGGCGCGCCGCGCTTTCGTGGAGCTGCTGAAAGGTTTTGAACTTTCCATTTCTGCGTTTCGTCCGATTGAGGAGGCTATTGTGACTTCCGGCGGGGTGAAAGTGAGCGAGATTAACCCGAAAACTATGCAGTCCAAGCTAACAAACAGATTGTATTTTGCAGGAGAAGTAATTGACGTTGATGCTTATACCGGAGGATTTAATCTTCAGATTGCGTTTTGCACAGGCCGCCTTGCGGCAAATTCCATCAAAAAACAAGGAGGATTATAATGACGGCAATTGCAATAGACGGACCGGCGGGTGCGGGAAAAAGCACAATCGCGCGCCGGGCGGCGAAGGAAATCGGCTATGTTTATGTTGATACAGGTGCACTATACCGTGCCATCGGCCTGTTTATGCTGAATCAGGGTGTGGATACGGCAGATGGCGAAGCTGTTTGTCCGCTGTTAAAGCAGGCGCAAGTTGCGCTAACTTTTCAAGACGGGGAGCAAAAGGTAATTCTTTGCGGAAAAGATGTTTCAAAAGAAATCAGAACCGCAGAGGTTTCTATGGCTGCTTCCAATGTTTCGGCCATTCCGCAGGTACGAGAATTTTTGTTCGACCTTCAGAAAAAAATTGCAAGGCAAAACAATGTTGTTATGGACGGCCGCGATATTGGCACAGTTGTTCTGCCAAATGCACAGGTTAAAATTTTTTTGACTGCTTCGCCGGAAGAACGCGCCAAAAGAAGATATGAAGAAATGGCTGCTAAGGGAGAAAAGGTCGATTACAACGAAGTTTTAAAAGATTTAAAAATACGTGACTACAATGATTCCAACCGAGCTGTCGCTCCGCTTATACCTGCGGAAGATGCTGTTATCATTGACACTACAGGTAATACATTGGAAAAGTCGGTGGAGCAGCTAATATCGGTCATCAGAAATGGCTTGGAAATAAGTGAGAATGATAAACTTATGAAGCGAACTCCATTATATAGCTTTGGAAAAATTTTCTGTCAATGGTTGATACAGTTATTTATCCCCTATCAGGTCAACAATAATGAAAACATGCCCCAAAAAGGCCGGGTGATTATTTGCTGCAATCATGTCAGTATATCGGATCCTGTCAGATTGGCCTTTACTCAACGCCGTCAGATTTACTTCATGTCGAAAGCCGAGTTGTTTGAAAATAAACCGTTAGGTCTTTTGCTGAGAATGCTTGGTGCTTTCCCTGTACAAAGGGGGAAAGGTGATAAACAGGCGATCAACAAAGCAAAAAAATTGCTGAATGATGAGCAGGTTCTTGGTTTGTTCATTGAGGGCACGCGTTCTAAAGATGGCAACCTTCTTCAGCCAAAGGCAGGGGCAGTTATGATTGCCTATAATTATCACGCTCCGATTTTGCCTTGCTGTATTACTGCAAAAGACGGCGGAGTACCGAAAATTTTTCACAAGTGCATTATATCTTATGGCAAATTGATTCAGCCGGAAGAGCTTGGTATTGTGGACGGTACAGGCAGCGAATACCGAAGTGCGTGCCGTTTGGTTATGGATAAAATTGCCGCACTGCGTGAGCAGGACATAAAAGCATTTCAAAATCAGTAAGGATTAATTATAATGTTGTACTTTTTTTGCCTCAGAATTGTAGCTCCAATTGTAAAAGTAATCTATCACATTGAGTACAAAGGAATTGATCATATTCCCTGTGAGGGCAAACTGATTGTTTGCAGTAATCACAAGTCGGTTATTGATCCGGTTTTTCTTGCCATCCCTTTTAAACGGCAAATCAGATACATGGCTAAATCTGAACTTTTTCAGGAACATGGGAAATTGGCAAGTTGGTTTTTGTACAAGATGGGTGCGTTTCCGGTGAAACGAAACAGCGGTGATGCAGAATCCATTCGTACAGCCATGCAGGTTTTAGAAGATAATGGAGTCCTTGGGATTTTTCCACAGGGAAAATGTGTTTTTGACAATACGCCATTTAAACCCAAGGCAGGCGTTGCATTGGTCGCGTCCAAAACCAAGGCTCCGGTTTTGCCGGTTTCGATTTATTGTGACGGGAAGATAAAGCCGTTCCGCCATGTTACCGTCCGTTTTGGAGAAGCGATTCCTTACGAAGAACTCAACATCATCGAAAATTCACTTGTTTCTATGCGTACGGCAACGGATATCATCGCAAACAAAATCAACAACATGTTGGAGGAAAAGCATTGAAAATTACTGTGGCAAAATCCGCCGGATTTTGTTTTGGTGTCAATAGAGCGGTTAAAATGGTCAATGAGCTTCTTGACAGCGGAGTAAGCGTTTGTACGCTCGGCCCGATCATTCACAATCCGCAAACACTCGCCCAACTTGAAGCACGCGGTGTGAAAATAGTGGATTCCCCTGATGATGTGCCAAGGGATTCAACTCTTGTAATTCGTTCCCATGGCGTTAAGAAGGCTGTGCTTGACCATATCTGTGCTCTTGAGTTAAACTACTCTGACGCTACCTGCCCATTTGTTGAGAATATTCACAAGATTGTGTTTAAAGCATCAGAAGAAGGTAAGACGGTTTTTATTGCGGGCGACTTAAATCATCCGGAGGTTCAAGGAATTAAAGGTCATTGCGCAGGTATGTGTTACGTCTTTAAAGACGCCGTAAAACTGCGGAATATTATTGCAAATATTCCATATGATAAAAATAATCCGCCTTGTGTTGTTGCTCAAACAACTTTTAGTATGTCTGAATGGGAAAATTGTTTGAAAATAATAAAAAGGGTATATACAAATGCAACAATTTTTGATACAATATGTAATGCTACTGCGAAACGTCAAACAGAATCTGCGCTTTTATCACAGCAATGTGATACAATGATTGTGATTGGCGGTAGGCAGAGTTCAAACACAGCCAAACTTCTTGATGTATGTAAAAAAAATTGTGCTACTTATTTGATAGAAACTGCGGACGAGCTGCCGCTTACGGCTTTAAGAAAAGCTGAGAACATTGGCATTACTGCTGGTGCTTCAACACCGGCAAGCATTATAAAGGAGGTACTTGATACCATGTCAGAAATTATTGAAGGCGCGGATCAAAATTTAATGGAGAATAATGCCGAGGGAAACTTTGAGGAAATGCTCGAAGAATCTTTAAAGAGCTTAAATACAGATGAAAAGGTACGCGGTGTGGTTGTCGGCATTACTCCGAGCGAAGTTTATGTCGATGTTGGAAGAAAGCAGGCTGGATTTGTTCCGGTGGCTGAACTTTCTGCCGATCCCAACGTAAGGCCGGAAGACCTCGTTAAAATTGGCGATGAGTTGGATCTTCTAATCATGCGTACAAATGATCAGGAAGGCACAATTATGCTTTCCAAAAAACGTTTAGATGCGGCTAAAGGCTGGGAAACCGTCACTGCTGCTGAAGAAAACGAAGCAGTCTTATCAGGTGTTGTCACTGAAGTTATTAAGGGCGGCGTTATTGCTGTTACAAATGGCGTTCGAATCTTTATTCCTGCTTCACAGGCTACAGCTTCCCGCGGCGATGCGCTTGAAGATTTACTGAAAAAAGAAGTACAGTTTCGCATTATAGAAGTTAACCGCAGCCGCAGACGCGCAGTTGGTTCGATTCGTTCCGTGCTGAAAGATGCGAGAAAAATACTGGCTGATAAATTCTGGGAGACTGCCGAAGAAGGCAAGGAGTACACAGGCGTTGTCAAGTCATTGACTGCTTATGGCGCTTTTGTTGACTTGGGTGGTATTGATGGAATGATTCATATTTCTGAGCTTTCATGGGGAAGAATCAAACACCCATCAGAAGTTGTCAATGTTGGTGATACTGTTAGTGTTTATATCAAGAGTCTTGATCAGGAAAAAGGCAAAATTTCTCTTGGTTATAAGCGTGTTGAGGACAACCCGTGGGAAATCATGAAAAAAGATTATCCTATTGGTACTGTTGCAGATGTAACCATTGTGGGCATGACTGCGTTTGGTGCTTTTGCAAGAGTAATTCCTGGTATTGACGGTTTGATACATATCTCTCAAATCGCCGATCACAGAATTGAAAAACCACAGGATGTACTCAAAGTAAATGATGTTGTAAAGGCGAAGATTACAGATATTGATTTTGATAAGAAGCGCGTAAGCCTTTCTATCAGAGCACTGCTGGAGCCTGCTGAAGAAGTCAGCACGGAATCCGCTGAATCTTCCGAATCCGCTGAATAATTTACCTTAAATTTATAATAATGGGTGCAAAGAGACTTTTGTTTCTTTGCACCTTTTTTACGATCTTTTCACATTTTTATTCCCAGTGAGTATTATGCAGTATGAGCTTTATACTAAAATCCATTAAAAACATGAAATCACGTTTTTATAGCNNCGCGAAGCGCGTTGGATTTTGCATGAAACGAGTTTTGCGCTTTTAAGCGCAAAACATGTACGGCGTAACCGGGCGCTCTCCAATTGAAATATACATTTCAATTGGAGAGTAGTATTAGGAGGAATAATAATGAGAAGATGGCGAAGATATGGCAACCGGCCTTATGTTCAGTGGAAAGCTTTCATTATGATTGTTTTGTGTTTTGCGTTCATAATAGTAGTGTACGCTCAGTTCCGCCCGATCATAAAATCAATTACAACCAATCAGGCACGGATTAAATCAGTTGATACGATTAACAGCGTGATTACCGATGAATTAACCAAAAATCCAATATCTTACAAAGATTTAGTAAGTGTTGAGCGCGATAATAATGGAAAGGTGCTTGCCATTACGACACAGATTGTAAAGATGAATGAACTAAAATCTTCAATTATCACTAATGTTCAAAAGAAGCTTGGAGAAAACGGTCACACAGATGTCGGCGTTCCTCTTGGCACACTCCTTGGAAATGATTTTCTTCATGGATACGGTCCCAATGTTCCGCTCAGGTTGACGCTCTCCGGAAACGTTAATGCTGATTTTAAAAGTTCATTTGAGTCCGCCGGAATTAACCAGACGAGGCATCAGATTTACTTAAACATACATACCAGTGTTTATTCGTTTTTACCAGGATTTGACACAACAACGGAAGTCGAAACAAATGTGCCCATCGCCGAAACAATTATCGTCGGAGAAGTACCGCAAATGGTTGCAAACATAAATTAATCTGATATTATAATAAACGAGAGGATTGATTTTAATGGATGTTAAAGAAGCTGAAAAGTTGTCCAAAGAACTCATTGAGCAAATTAATTATCACAATAGAAAATATTACACCGAAGATTCCCCTGAAATTGATGATTACGAATATGATATGCTGTATCGCCGTTTGCAGCAGGTAGAGGCTGAATTTCCGCAGCTGATTACGCGTGATTCCCCCACACAGAAAGTAGGGGGCACGGCGCTGAACCAATTTGACAAGGTCGTTCATACTGTTGTAATGGAAAGTCTGCACGATTCTTTTTCCGAACAGGAACTCCTCAATTTTGACCGAAAGGTGCGCGCGGTTGTTGGCGCTCCGGTTTATATTGTAGAACCCAAATTCGACGGGCTTTCGGTTTCCATTGAATATCGTGACGGCATCTTTGTGCGCGGTTCAACACGCGGAGATGGCAATGTCGGCGAGGACGTGACTGAAAATATCAGAACAATCCGCACCGTGCCGATGAAGCTTTCCAAACCGTTGCCTTATATTGAGGTACGCGGCGAAGTTTATATGTCTCACGAAAGCTTTTTTAAGTTGTGTGAACGCCAGGAACTGAATGATGAGAAGCCCTTTAAAAACCCGCGCAATGCCGCAGCGGGTTCCTTGCGGCAAAAGAATTCCAAAGTGACTGCATCCCGTGTGTTGGATATCTTCGTATTTAATGTGCAGCAGGTAAATGGTGCCGAGCTTCATAATCACGATGAGGCACTTTATTTCTTAAAAGAATTGGGCTTTACCGTGCCTCCTTTCTTCACACCATGCAATACGATTGATCAGGTGATTGATGAAGTCCGAAAAATCGGTGAGCTGCGCGGAACGCTTGATTACTCGATTGACGGAGCGGTTATCAAGGTGAATTCCTTCTCACAGCGTGATCAACTGGGTAGTACGGCGAAATTTCCAAAATGGGCGGAGGCATTTAAATATCCGCCGGAGGAGAAGGAAACCAAACTTCTTGATATAGAAATTAATGTTGGCCGCACCGGTGTTTTAACGCCCACCGCTATTTTTGAGCCGATTACACTTGCGGGGACCACTGTCAGCCGTTCAACGCTTCACAATCAGGACTTTATTGCTGAAAAAGATATTCGTATCGGTGATACTGTTATTTTGAGAAAAGCAGGGGAAATCATTCCCGAGGTAGTTTCGGTTGTTTCTCATGCGGATGGTTCAAGTCAATATATAATACCTGCGGTGTGTCCTTCCTGCGGTGCTGAGGTCATACGGCAGGAGGGTGAGGCTGCAACGCGCTGTACCAATCCGGAATGCCCTGCGCAGCTCCTGCGCCATCTGATTCACTTCACCAGCCGCGATGCAATGGATATAGATGGGCTTGGTCCCGCTGTCATTGAACAGCTGGTCGGTCTTAAGCTGCTTTCTTCGCCTGCGGACTTGTATGATTTGCAGTTGCGTCAGCTGGTGACTATGGAGCGTATGGGGGAAAAATCATCGCAGAATTTGATTGATGCGGTGGAGCGGTCAAAAGAAAATGACCTTTACAGACTCATATTTGCGTTGGGAATCCCACATATCGGCTTAAAAGCGGCAAAATTGATTTCTTCTTACTTTAAGAGTATGGATGCGATCTTTGAGGCATCTGCTGAAGAAATTTCAGCTATTGACGGCTACGGCCAAATCATGGCAGAGAGCATCTATCATTTTTTTGAACTTCCCAATACCGCACATTTGATTGGCCGTTTGCGTGATGCGGGTGTCAATATGCTTTGTAAAACCGTTGTGAGCGATAATCACTTTCAAGGCAAGACCTTTGTACTGACTGGCACACTGCCTACTTTATCAAGATCACAGGCAAGTGCTATTATCGAGCAGAATGGCGGAAAAGTTTCCGGCAGTGTTTCAAAAAAGACCGACTATGTTCTGGCTGGTGAAGATGCCGGCAGCAAGCTTATAAAAGCGCAGCAGCTCGGTGTTACCGTAATTTCCGAGGAAGAATTTAACAGAATGATTTAATTTATAGTGTAGGCCGCAAGAACGAAAATGTTCTTTGCGGCTTTTTTATTGAATTACGGATATTATATATTGATAAACAATAAAAATATATTGATATTTGCAGAATTGCGTGTTATAATAACAATCGAAAAACAATTTAGGGGGAAACTTTATGTGGAATAGTTCAAAGTCGGTAACACTTTCCATATTTTGCACCAGGCTGTTTGCCGTATTATTGGTGATTGGCGTATGTGCCGCACCTATGGTTGTCAATTGGTATTTTGGCAGCGCACCTGGCACGCAGGCACTGCATCTGCCGTTTCGCATCACAATCTATGTTTGTGCGGTACCGGGGTTTATTCTGCTTTACTGCCTGAACACCTTACTGAAAAATATCCGGGCAGGCAGTGTATTTGTGAATGACAACACGAGAATGCTCCGTATTATCTCATGGAGCTGCCTTGGAGTTGGCGTGGTCACATTTGTTTCTGGATTTTATTATGCGTCATTTTTTCTTTTGGCGATTGCCTGTGCTTTCTTCGCACTGATTATCCGCGTAATTAAGAATATTTTTGAACAGGCAATTGAATTAAAAAGCGAAAATGATTTTACCATTTAGAGGAATGGAGAAAAATATGCCCATTATCGTAAACTTAGATGTAATTATGGCGAAACGAAAAATTTCATCCGGTGAACTTTCTGAGAAAATAGGGATCACACCGGCAAATTTATCCATATTAAAAAACAACAAGGCGAAAGCGGTACGCTTTTCAACTCTTGAAGCATTGTGCCGTGAGCTGAAGTGCCAGCCTGCGGACATTTTAGAATACAGCGATACAGAATAAAGGAGTATAAGAAAATGAATACAACGCAAGAAAATGGGGCCGATTCGGCGACCCAAACCACAGGTGCGTCTAATTTACCTGAAACACTCAGGTATGGTCAGACTTCGATTATAAAAAAGAAGGAAATTCCCATTCCTTTTGAAAATTATGATGCTGTTTTTGCATTGCTCGCACTTGTGTGCGGCTATTTGTTTGTTTGGTTAATTAATCCTTATCACCTGGGCCTTGGCGTTACTTTGTTTACCGTTGCTTTTTGTGGGGTAGTGCTGGTATACGCAAAAAGGAGGGGTGTGCTAATCTCAAAACAAAGCAATGGTTATCTTGCGCTCATATTGCTGTCCGCGTGGAATTTTTCGCTTTTTTCCAATGTGTCCCTGCAATTTTTGAATCTTCTTTTTCTTATGGGTGTCACGGTCTATTGGGTAGCGGTGCTGGCCTCCACCCGGCTTGAAAAATCTTTAGGTGGATACTTTTTGTCGGATATGATCAACCAACTATTTAAAGTGCCATTTTGTAATTTTGGCTGTGCGGTAAAAATCATCAAGGGTACGGCTGTTAAAAATAAAAAAAGCAAGATGCTGCTTACTTCGCTTTGTGGGGCGCTTGCGGCAATCCCGCTCATTTGCGTGGTGATTTCTCTGCTGATTCAGGCTGATGCTGCGTTCCAAAGCGTAATGCAACAAGTCACTGAAAGTATTGGAGTACAATTCGCGAATTTTCTACTCCGCCTTCTTCCTGCATTTCTAACAGGCAGTTATTTATTTGGATTGCTGTATGGCAACCTTCAAAAAAGGCGAGTAGATACGATTACCGCAGAAAAAGCTGCGAGCTTTTCAAAGAGGTGTAAAAAGCTTCCCGCCGCCGCGTCAATTACCGCGTTATGCCTGTTGTGCGGGGTGTATTTGTTTTTCTTTGGTACACAAACCGCCAGTCTGTTTTCTGCTTTTTCCAATCAACGTCCGGATGGAGTTACTTATGCGGAATATGCGCGGCGTGGCTTTTTTGAATTGTGTAAGGTCGCTTTTATCAATCTTGGCGTGATAATGGTATCGTCTGTTTTTACAGTGAGAAATGACCGTGATCAGCATAAAGTGCTGCGTATTGTCAATGTGGTCCTTTCAGTGGAAACGCTGCTGTTGATTGCAACGGCAATCAGCAAAATGGTTATGTATATCGACCGTTACGGCCTGACACAAAAAAGGGTATATACCAGTTGGTTTATGGTATTGTTGTTTATCGTTTTTTGTATGCTGATTGTATCTCAATTTAAAAAAATTAATTTAACGAAAAGTATTGTTGTAGCCTTCTCAGTTTGCTTCATGTTTCTGTGTTATTCAAATGTGGATGGCATTATTGTTAAATATAACATTAATCGTTACCAGAACGGAACACTGCAAACGGCCGATGTAAACATGATGTATAACGCACCGGACGCATCAAAGCCTTATGCGCTGGATCTGTATCATCATACTGAAGACCTGCAGCTAAAAGCAGAATTAAAAGAATTCTTACAGGGACAGGATGAAAATATCCAACCATTTCAAGAAATGAATTTGCAGCAGCTTTTGGCGCGCCGCCTTGATGTACAATAAATTAACAGATTATTACTCCGCAGGACATATCCTGTGGAGTAATTTTTTTGTTCTAACGCGGTCAAGTTGTCCATAAATATGTTAATGAAAGAGAGGACAAGTAAATGGACAATTACAGTGACCCAAGATTCGATTCAGCGGCGAAAGCCGTTTGCGAACGAATCGGTAAATATTTTAAGCTTTTGCCGCGTGACATAAAAAATCAGACGCAGGAGCTGAGGCTACGAGTGAACAAACCTGTCTCAATTTGCTGCACAGGCGGAATATACTTTTTGAATCACAGTGGAAGGCTCGTTTGTTACCCGGATAACGACGCAATGATTGCCAATAAAGGTGATGTTGAGGAGTGCTTTCGTAATATTTGCAGTTATTCAATTTACAGCCATCAAAACGAGATTAAAAACGGCTTTATTACGCTTAGTGGCGGGCATCGGGTCGGCATCAGCGGAACCGCAGTGTTTCACAATGGCGAAATCACCGGCATGCGCGATATTTCATCCATCAATATCAGAATTGCGCGTGAAATAACCGGCTCTGCCACCGAACTGTTTCATGCATTAAATAATGATATATCGGGAGGACTGCTTCTTGCCGGCGCACCCGCGAGCGGAAAAACAACAATCTTAAGGGACATTGCACGGCAACTGTCCAACGGTATCTGCGGCGATATGAAAAAGGTCGCAGTGATAGATGAGCGCGGTGAACTGGCGGGTACCTACATGGGCGTACCTCAGAATGACCTGGGTGTTTGCAGTGATGTGCTCGATGGTTACCCAAAGGCGGAGGGAATTATGCAGGCAATTCGTTCGCTTTCTCCGGAATTTATTATTTGCGACGAACTTGGCGGCAGCGACGAGGTAAGTGCAGTGAAACAAGGCCTAAACGCGGGCGTCAGCATGATTTCAAGTATTCACGCGGGAAGTATTGAGGAACTTATGATGAGAAAACAAGCGGTATCACTGCTCAAAACGGGGGCATTCGGCTGTGTTGCCATGCTTAACGGGCACGCCGAGCCGGGAAAAATTACAGGAATTTACAAGGCGGGTGATTTGCTTGCTAAAGCTGATAGGGGTACTGATTCTAATCTTTGTGGGAATTCTTGCGGGATATATGGAGTCGCATAAGCTTGCAATGAGGGTGGAACAGTTGGAAGCGTTTCTCCGGTTTATTTCCGCGGCACAGACGGAAATCCGTTTTTCTGCGCTGCCGGTGGAACAAATCGTTCAGAAGCATGGCGAGAATTTGGAATTCTTGCGGCTGTGCGGTGAAAACTGCCGGAAGGGTAGCAGTTTTACAATCGCATGGAAATCCGGTGTTAATGCCGGTGCCAAGGGGAAAGGTTTCAATGAAAAGGATATTACACTTCTGCATGATTTTGGAAGCGAATTTGGTGCAAGCGATACCGATGGACAGCTGTCACACTGTTCGCTGTATTATGAACTGGTATCAGATAGACTGAAAAACGCAAGAGAAGAAAAAACACGCAAATCAAAGCTTTACCAGATGCTTGGCGTATTTTCCGGGATGGCGGCGGCACTTCTGTTATGCTGAAAACGGAGGAATTGAAATGGACGTGGATCTGATTTTTAAAATAGCCGCAATTGGCATCATTGTTGCGGTGTTGAACCAATTGTTGATTCGATCAGGGCGCGAGGAGCAGGCGATGATGACAACATTGGCAGGCCTCATTGTAGTTCTTATGATGATTATTCAGCAAATAGATATATTGTTTAAATCTATTAAGTCGATATTCGGTTTATAAGCTATGAACATAATTGCAATAGCGGGAATCGCGATCATTACAGCTATTTTGGCAGTGATGCTCAAACGCTATCATCAGGAATATTCCATTATTATCAGTATTGCTGCCGGTATTATTATTCTATTTCAGATATTTGCCAATATCATGCCGGCAATCCAGCAGATTAATACGCTGCTTTCATCAGCCGGTCTTTCCGCCGAGTATGCGGCAATTTTGTTTAAATCACTGGGAATTTGTTTTTTGGCGCAGTTCGCCGCGGATTCCTGCCGTGACGCGGGTGAGAGTGCGCTTGCGTCGAAAGTTGAATTTGCCGGGAAAATCGCGATTGTTGTTCTGTCGCTGCCTCTGTTTGAGCGCATTGCGAGTACGGCGGTCGGCCTGATTGGTGGATAAAAATGAAGAAAATAATATGTTTTTTTGCACTGACTATTATTGTGCTGACTTTATCAATGCACGCTTATGCCGCAGAAAAACAAGTGGATTATTACAGTCAGCAGTTTGAGCAAAGCGGAGCGCAAGACCTGACAGATGAGCTTCCGAGTGATACGCGAAAAGCGCTTGAGAATTTGGGAATTCAAGATACAAACTGGAAAACCATCACTTCGATTACACCTCAGGGCATTTTTCAGCAAATTATATCCATTGCAGGGGGAAAAACCGGCACACCGCTTAAAGCGGCAGCTTCAGTGATTGCGGTTATGCTTTTGTGTGCGCTGATGAACGGAATGAAGCTGTCCTTCGGGGAAAAATCAATGGGCAGTGTAATCGGTATGGTTGCTACTCTTTGTATTTGCACTATTGTGATTAATCCCATTGTTTCCTGTATTGCGGATGCAGCCGGTATTATTAAGGCGGCAGCTGGTTTCTTGCTCGCTTGTGTGCCTGTAATAGCCGGAATCATGATTGCCGCCGGGCAGCCAGCCTCGGCGGGTTCGTACAATCTTTTAATGATGGCCGCCGGGAACGTAATATCACTATTGTCAGCAAATGTATTAGTTCCGATCATGAATATATTTTTGGCGCTTTCCGTTGTATCTGCTGTTTCACCGAATACGAACCTTGATGGGCTATGCCAAGCATTTAGCAAAATTGCCAAATGGATAATGGGGTTTTGCATGACCGTTTTTACAGGGCTTCTTACCATGCATAGTATTGTTGCCACCGCTTTGGACAGTACCGGAACCCGCGCAGCACGATTTGTGGTCAGTAGTTTTGTACCCGTGGTCGGTAACGCGTTAGGGGAGGCTCTCCACACCATCAACGGTTGTGTAAAAATGCTCAAATCCGGCGTGAGCGCGTTTGGGCTGCTCGCCGGAATTTTTATTTTTCTTCCGATTCTGATTGAATGTGTGATGTGGTTGATTACTCTTTATATTTGCGCGGGCATCGGAGATATCTTTGAATTAAAAGAGATTACTTCCTTATTAAGGGCTTCCAGTAATGTAATTGAAACGCTGCTTGGTATTGTTTTCTGCTGCATGACAATCTTAACTGTCTCAACGGTCATTATGCTGATTATTGGAGGTGTGTCATGAGTGGAGTAAGGGAATGGTCAACGGCTATCTGTATGGCTGCGCTCGTTGCCGCAATGCTGCAAAGTCTGGTACCAAATGGGTCTATGGAACGCATGGTAAAGTTTGTTATCGGTGCTTTCATTATTTGTGCGATCATTGTACCGCTTACGAAAATTGTTCCACAAATCAGTGTAACCCTTCAGGAAAGCGCCACTTCACAAGATAATTCCCAGTTTAAGGGCACAGTCGAAAAACAGCTTTCCACGGCAGCACAGGATAGTATTACAAACTTAGTGGTCGCAGAATTAAATAATATGAATATAAAATGTAAAAATGTTAATGTGATTATGGATACAAACGAAGATGGCAGCATATCAATTAACAAGGTGGTTGTAATTCTTGCAAAAGGATATGGTGAGGACAGTCAAAAGGCCTCGGCTCATCTTGAAAAGACATTGGGAATTAAAATGGAGGTAACCGCCGATGAAGGTTAAAGATAGCGAAATAAGGGAGGAGAAAGAATCCTTCTTTACAAAGCTGGCGGAAAATGAATCATACCGCAAGGTTATCATTATAGCCGGGTTAATCGGAATTGCTTTCATCTTTATTTCAGGATTCTTTAAAGATAATACTGTTTCACCCAAAACCACATCTTCGCAACCCACCGTTACGGCCGAGCAGTATGCCTCACAGCTTGAAAGCAGCATCACGGATATTGTTACAAAGATTCAAGGTGTGGGGACAGCAAAAGTTCTTGTAACGCTTGAACAAAGCACACAGTATGTTTACGCGACTGAGGAAAAGAAGAGCAACCAAACCACCGAGGATAAATCCGGCAGCTCCACAACGAAAAACGAAGCAAATGACAGCACCGAAACCAACTACATACTGGTAAAGGATGCCGACGGTGCACAGCGGGCACTTCCGATAACCGAAGTACAGCCAATCGTAAAGGGTGTGGTCGTTGTCTGTGACGGCGGCGATAATCCGGTCGTACAGCAAAATGTTATTTCAGCTGTCACTACAGCTCTGAATATCACTACTGTACGGGTGTGCGTGATAAAAGCACAATAATTTTAAACAGGGGGAATCAATTCTATGACTATGGGAAAGCGTCAGCTTGTTCTTGCGGCTTTGGTTGTAGCGCTCGGTGCGGCAGTCTACTTAAACTGGACGTTCAACAACAATTTGCTGCCTGCGACAAATGCGGCAACTTCAGTTTCCGACCGTGAATACGGTCAGGCACAGCTTGCGGATACTCCGGATGTTTCAGGGTCATCAAAAGCAACTTCGTCCGCTTCATCTTCTGTTAAGACAAACGCTCCTGTCAGCACATACTTCAGTGAAGCAATTGTTTCTCGTCAAAAGGCCAGGGACACAGCGACTGAACTTTTGGAAAAAACACTGACCAGCGCAAAATCAAGCGATACCGCTAAAAAAGAAGCTGCATTACAGTCCGCGCTTATTGCAAAAAATATTATTCAGGAAAACAGCATCGAAAATCTAATTAAGGCAAAAGGCTTTGCAAATTGCATCGTGTTTATTGAAAATTCCGAATGCAGTGTCGTAATCGGGGCTGATAGCTTATCACAGGATAACGCAATTGTTGTTAAAGACATTGTTTCCGGTCAGTCCGGTATCTCCTATGATAAGATAAAAATCATTGCAAATAAATAGCTTACCTGTTTTTCACATCCACGGCTGTACATCCTATTTTCAGATTTCGCTGCTTTAGATAAACTATTTGATTCTGAAAAAGATTGTGGTATAATGTACCTGTGGACGTTTGAAAATATAATGATCAATGAAAACCCTCCACATCTTAGTGGGGGGTTCTTTTAATTTCAGTTAAAAAATTGCATGAAAATGCGCCTAAAAACGGAGGAAAAAATGAAAAGACGTGAGGCAAGGGAACAGGCTTTTGTCCTGATTTTCGAAAGAAGCATTAACCACGACACAACTGAGCAGATCATTGACGCGGCAGGTCTGTCGAGTGATTTGATTATCGATGATTTTGCTGAGAAAATCGCGGTAGGTGTTGAAGAAAATGAGAGCGTTCTTGACGCGCAGATTGAAAAAAATATCCGCGGATGGACGATGGGCCGCCTTTCAAAGGTTTCTCTGTCCCTTTTGAGGCTTGCAATTTATGAAATGATATTTGTTAAGGATATTCCGATCAGTGTTTCAATCAACGAAGCAATTGATCTTGCCAAAGTATATGGTGGAGTAGATGATGCGCCGTATGTGAACGGTGTGCTCGGTTCCGTCGCGAAAGAACTCGGTGAGAAAAATCCCGATGAAAAGAATGACTGATATGCTCGGCATCGATACCAGCAATTATACGACTTCAGCGGCACTCTATCAAGACGGAACACTTTGTCAGCAGAAGATGCTTTTGCCCGTAAAGCAGGGTGAGCTTGGTCTGCGCCAGAGTGATGCTGTGTTTCACCATGTGCAGCAGCTCCCCACGGTGCTTGAAGCGCTGTTTTACGGTAAGACCACGGAAATTGATGCCGTGGGTGTTTCCAGCTGCCCGCGTGACCTTGAGGGCTCGTATATGCCATGCTTTACTGTCGGTCTTGGTACCGCAAAGGCAATTTCGCTGTCGATTGGTGTACCGATGTATACCTTTTCTCATCAGGCGGGGCATATCGCAGCAGCACTGTATTCTGCGAATCAACTGCAGCTGATTCATCAGGAATTCATCGCATTCCATGTTTCCGGCGGTACAACAGAAGCCGTTCTCGTCACGCCAAATGGACAAACTGTTTTCAGCACGCAAATTATTGCGCAGTCGCTTGATCTCAAGGGTGGACAAGCTGTTGACAGAGTGGGTGCAATGCTTGGCCTTGCTTTTCCATCGGGAAAGGCTCTGGAAGAACTTGCATTAAGCGCAGATATTCAATATAAAATAAAACCGTTTCTCAAAGGAGCGGATTGTTCGTTATCCGGTATTGAGAATCAGTGCAGGGGTATGCTTGATCATGGTAAGCCAAAGGAAGAAATAGCAGCATACTGCCTACAGGCGATTCTATCCGCTCTTGACGCAATGACAGAGGCGCTTTTACAGCAATACGGAAGTTTGCCGCTATTGTTTGCGGGTGGAGTGATGTCAAACAGCATAATCCGCTATGCGCTGACGAATAAATATGGAGCCTATTTCGCTGCACCGGAGTTTTCGTCGGATAACGCAGCGGGGATTGCTGTTTTAACTGCAATAAAAAGGGGCATAATAGAATGACTGGTTCACCGGTAATACTGAGTATCACGCAATTGAACACCTATATTAAATCCAAGTTCGACGGCGATGAAAACCTCACAAACACGTTTGTTTGCGGTGAAATCTCGAATTTCACCAATCACTATAAATCGGGGCATTTATACTTATCACTCAAAGATGATAAATGCTTAATTAAAGCGGTCATGTTCGCGCAAAGCGCGCGGCGGCTACGGTTTATGCCGCAGGACGGTATGAAGATCATCGCGCGCGGCAGGGTGAGCGTCTATGAAGCAACCGGACAGTATCAGCTTTATATAGAGGATATGCAGCCGGACGGTCTTGGCGCGCTCAATCTGGCCTTTGAACAGTTAAAAGTAAAACTGGAAGCAGAGGGTCTGTTTGCTGGGGAGCGAAAAAAGCCACTGCCAAAATTCCCAAAGCGTATTGGCGTCATAACCTCTCCAACAGGCGCAGCTGTACATGATATCACTACTATTTTAGGGCGCAGGTATCCCTTGGCAGAAGTCGTTTTTTGCCCGGTGCTGGTTCAGGGCAACGGTGCGGCGCCACAGATCGTCGATGCCTTGGAACGTTTTAACCGCCTTAACTGTGCGGATGTTCTTATTCTTGGCCGCGGAGGCGGCTCTTTGGAAGATTTGTGGCCATTTAATGAGGAGAGTGTTGCCCGTGCGGTCGCTGCCTCAGGCATACCGGTTATTTCTGCAGTCGGTCACGAAACCGATTTTACTATCTGCGATTTTGTGGCGGACCTGCGCGCACCGACACCGTCAGCCGCGGCGGAACTTGCCGTACCGGACAGTGCCGAATTAAAATACACTGTTAGCTATGATGCTTCACTCTTGAAGCAGTATATTAATATAACACTCACCGACTTAAAACAGCAAATAAACCGATTAACAACAAGTTATTCCTTTCGCAAGCCGCAGGATTTGATTGAACTGCAGCGCATTAAAACGGATCAGCTGTCCGCAAAGCTTGCGTCCTGTGTACGGCAGAGGGTAGCGGGCGCCAAAGCAGAGTTTGTATCTGCCACCGGCAGGCTGAACGCGTTAAGTCCTCTTGCAACGCTCTCAAGGGGATATTCTGTCACTTATGACAAAAATGACCATATTATTTCAGAAGTTTCTAAAGTGAGAGTAGGAGAACAGATTACGGTGCTTTTAGATAGCGGGAGGCTTGGCTGCGTAATTAACAGCATGGAGGAAAAGCATGAATAAAAAGATGACATTTGAAGATGCAATAACACAGTTAAATATCATTGTGAATCAGCTTGAAAGTGGGAATGAATCGCTCGAAAACTCTTTGAAACTGTTTGAAGAAGGTTCTGCGCTTGCAGCGCTGTGCTATGGCAAGCTACAGAATGCGGAACAAAAAATCAAGCAGATAACCGAGTTTGAAGATGCCGGCGGTGATAAAAGTGAGTAACTTTCATCAAAAAGAATACGTTGCACTTATCGACCATCAATTAAACGAATATCTTCCGGAAGAAGACTTGATGCAGGCTGACTTAATTAACGCCATGCGTTACAGCTTGCTTGGCGGAGGGAAAAGAATCCGCCCGATTTTACTGCTGGAATTTTGTAATATCTGTGGAGGCGATGAGGCGGCAGCGCTTCCGTTTGCCTGCGCGATTGAAATGATACACACCTACTCGCTAATTCACGATGATTTGCCTTGTATGGATAATGATGATATGCGGCGCGGCCGTGCGTCAAACCACAAGGTTTTTGGCGAGGATACGGCTTTGCTGGCAGGTGATTCACTTTTAACGATGGCGTTTGAGACAATGCTTTCTGAGGAAGCGGTTCAGCTTGCCGGTGCACAGCGTGCAGCAAAAGCTGCCGGAATTCTTGCCGCCGCTGCCGGAACACACGGCATGGTAGGCGGTCAAATGATTGATCTAATGAGCGAGGGCAGGTCGATTTCTTTTGAAACCTTAAAGACAATGGATGAACACAAAACCGGGGCGCTGATTGTAGCCGCCGCTAAAATGGGTTGTGTACTCGGCGGAGCAGATGACAGGCAGCTTGAAGCCGCTGAGAAGTATGCCAAAGCAATCGGGCTGGCTTTTCAAATTGTGGACGATATCCTTGATGTTACGAGTGACACGGAGACTCTTGGCAAACCGGTTGGCAGTGACAGTGAAAATGATAAATGCACCTATGTGACCATTATGGGGCTCGACGATGCGAAAAAAGCGGTGGATAATCTTACTGAAGCTGCGGTTTCAGCACTTGAATGCTTTGGCCACAGCGCAGAGTACCTTGAACAATTTGCAAAAGAGCTCGCTTCGCGCAAAAATTAAGTATTTTCATCCTATTTGTTGACAAATTTGACTCAATATGATAATATTGTTAAGCCGCATATTACGGGTATGCAAGAGGGAAACCCACCCGATAGTAGCGAGTTTATAGAAAAGGCAGGACCTTTTATTCATGTTTGCAGTAATTGAAACAGGCGGCAAGCAGTACAAGGTACAAAATGACGATGTCATTTTTATCGAAAAGCTTGCAGTTGAACAGGATTCCGCAGTCGATTTTAAAGTAATTGCGCTTGACGGCGGCGATGGACTTAAAATTGGCAGCCCTTATGTTGAAGGAGCTACCGTAACAGGCAAAGTCCTTAAGAACGGTAAGGGAAAGAAGATTACAGTCTTTACTTACAAGTCTAAAAAGAGCGAGAAACGCAAGATGGGTCATAGGCAACCATACACAAAGGTACAAATCACCGCAATTAACGCATAATTAATAATATGATTTGTGCAGAGTTTTTTACCGAGCCGAATGGCGGGCTTGTTGGATTTTCCATAAGCGGCCATAATGGGGAGGCAGGCGAAGATATCATTTGCGCAGCGGTTTCTTCCGCAGCGTATATGACTGTCAATACCATAACAGACATCATCAAGGCGGATGCCCGGGTTACCGTTGAAGACGGCTATATGCTTGTGAGGATTTTACCAAAAGAAATTGGAAGCTGCCAAGATCTATTTGCAGGTTTCAAGCTTCACATGTTAGGCCTTGAAGAACAGTATCCTCAAAATATTAACGTAAGCTATACGGAGGTGTAAGTAATGCTAAAGATAAATATACAGTTATTTGCTCATAAAAAAGGAATGGGTTCCACCAAGAACGGCCGTGATTCAGAATCTAAGCGCCTNNAACATCCTTGTGAAGCAGCGCGGCACTCATATTCATCCAGGTGAGAATGTCGGAATTGGTTCCGATGATTCGCTCTTTGCTTTGGTTGACGGTCATGTAAAATTTGAACGTCTCGGTCGCGACCGCAAGCAGGTCAGCGTTTACTCGGTAGAGCAATAAGCGCCTTTCAGGTGAATTAAAATCCCGGGCCGATTTCGCCCGGGATTTTTTGGCTTTTTTGGTTAAAATATGATATACTAACAATAAGTATATTTCAAAGAAATGGCGGTAAAACTCAGAATGTTCATAGATAGTGCAAAAATTAATATTAAAGCGGGAGATGGCGGTGCAGGCAAGGTTTCTTTCCATCGTGAAAAATTTGTTGCTGCCGGTGGACCGGACGGCGGCGACGGCGGCCGCGGCGGAAACGTCGTTTTTCAGGTCGATGATAATCTTTCAACACTCGCTGATTTCCGTTATAAGCGTAAATTTGTCGCCAAAAATGGTGAAGATGGTATGCAGAAGCGTTGCTACGGAAGAAAGGCTGAAGACCTAATCATCAAAGTACCGCGCGGTACTTTGATGAAGGAAGCTGCCACCGGCAGACTGATTGCAGACCTGTCAACCGACGAGCCTCAGGTCATTGCCAAGGGTGGCCGCGGTGGCTGGGGCAACAGTCATTTTGCAACTCCTACGCGTCAAACGCCGCGCTTTGCGAAACCGGGCACGCCCGGTGAAGTGCTGGAGCTACAGCTTGAATTAAAACTTTTGGCCGATGTTGGCTTAGTCGGCTACCCGAATGTTGGAAAATCAACGCTTGTTTCCGTTGTTAGTGAGGCGAAGCCCACCATTGCCAACTATCATTTTACAACGATAACCCCCGTCCTTGGCGTAGTCCGAATGGGGGAAGGAAAGTCGTTTGTCATTGCAGACATCCCCGGGCTTATTGAAGGCGCGGGCGAAGGTGTTGGCCTCGGCCACCAGTTTTTACGCCATGTTGAGCGTTGCAGGATGCTTGTGCATATTGTAGACATTTCGGGCAGTGAGGGTCGCGACCCAAAACAGGATTTTGATATCATTAATGATGAACTGAAAAAATTTAATCCTGAGTTGGCTGAAAGGCCAATGCTTGTCGCTGGAAACAAATGTGATTTAGCCTCCGAAGAACAGATTGCCGATTTTAAATCCTTTGTTGAAAAACAGGGTTACGACTTTTTCCCAATTATGGCGGCAATTCGCTACCAGATCGACCCGCTTTTGAACCGCATTACCGAAATGCTGAGTAAGCTTCCACCGGTCAAACAGTATGAGCCCGAAGCAGCACCGCTTACGCCCGTTGAAGAAATTGGTCATAACGCAGTTAAGGTTACCAACAGCGATGGAGTGTTTGTCGTTGAGGGCGAGTGGCTTGTACAAGTGATTAACTCGGTTAATTTTGATGATTATGAATCACTGCAATATTTCCAGCGCGTACTGATCAATTCAGGTGTTATTGATGCTTTGCGTGAAGCCGGTATCCAAGAAGGCGACACGGTTAGTATTTATGAGATTGAATTTGACTTTATGGAATAAGATATTTTCTTCTGCAAATGGCAAGAGGTACCTGCGGCAAAAGAGATTTAAAACAGAGTAGGAGTGCTATTTTTGGAACGCTTATATAATGCAGACTGTGATCCGAAACTTTTGAGCCCATTGACACTTGCTTTTATCGGGGATGGTGTTTTTGAGCTGTTTGTAAGGGAACGTCTTGTGTGCAAGGGGAACTGTCCAGTGAATTCCCTGCACAAAAGTTCCGTTGCACAAGTTTGTAGCAGTGCGCAAGCACAGGCATCACAAAAGCTGCTTCCGATTTTGACGGAGGATGAGACAGAGGTGTACAAGCGTGGAAGAAACGCCCATACAAACCATGTTCCGAAAAATTCATCCATAGCCGATTATCACGCGGCAACCGCGTTTGAGGCACTGTTTGGATATGTATATCTGACTGGGAAACTCGACCGACTGCGAGAACTTTTTGATTTAATGTGTGATAATGCTTAATTGATTTTTACGGAGGTGTCATTGTGATTCCTGCTACTCATAAAGAAAAGGCAGCTGAAATTATAAAGGATCTTCTTTTTTTGGTTGCCGGCAGTTTGATTTATGCTGTTTCGGTTAATGTGTTTACTGCTCCAAACCGGATTGCACCGGGCGGCGTTACCGGTATGAGCATTATGATAAATTATATTTTCCACTGGCCGATTGGTGTGTTAAGCCTGCTGCTGAATATTCCAATCTTTATTTGGGCAATTGTTGAAATCGGATACAAACTTGTCGGCAAAACAATGGTTGCGACCGTATTTGTTTCTGTTGCGATCGACCTTACAGCTATGATTATTCCCAAATACCATGGCGATCATATGCTTGCTGCTATTTTTGGCGGAATTCTCGAGGGAATCGGTTTGTCCCTTGTTTTTATGCGAGGCGGTACGACCGGCGGAACGGATATGATTGCAAGGTTGCTTGGCAGACATTTTCGTAATGTTTCCATGGGCAAGCTGATGCTCTCGGTTGATATGACGGTTGTCATTACTTCGGCGGTTGTTTATCACAGCTTAGAAAGTGCCCTTTATGCTGTTATCGCTATTTTTGTTTCCACCAAACTGATCGATACCGTTTTGTATGGCACAGATATAGGGACAGGAAAATTGTTGTTTATTATGTCCGAACAAAATGATGCCATTGCACAGGATATTTTAACTGATATGGACAGAGGAGTAACGGTATTAAAATCACGTGGGGCTTATAGTGGGCGTGAAGGGGAAGTTTTGCTTTGCGCCGTGCGCCGTTATGAAGTTTTTAAGGTTAAGGATATTGTACTTTCCTATGATAAAAATGCGTTTATGATTATCGGGGATGCCGGAGAAATATCAGGTGAGGGTTTTCGCCAGGTAAAACCGGATGATAAAACGCTGAAAGAACTGTTTGCAAAAGCAAAAAACAAATAATAAACAGGCGGTCTTGTATTTATTACAAAACCGCCTGTTTTCACAGCTTGTTCAATTAGTAGTTCTTATAATTCTGGCTGTCCGTTTTATTGGTGGACTGTGTAGAATTTGTTTTATTAGTGGACTGTGTGGAATCAGTGTCAGCTTCAGTGTAATTATAGGAATTCTTTTTTTTGGTTGCCTCATTGGTAGTATTATTTGTGCTATTGTTTGTGTTGTTGCTATAGTTTTGCTGTGTCTTATTTGTCTTTGAAGTTTGTTTATCCAAGATATTCACCCCCTTCGAACCTATTATTAGTATCTTCGTGTGAAATATACCATTCATTTTTTGGAGCTGATTATTTTGATGTNNGTGAAATGTGATGAGAGGACTTTAAAAGCGGCCCTTCCGTTTTCAATAACACTTGCGCCATTTTCCCCACTGTCCTATTATATTTCAACAGATGCCGAAAAAATCGGCTCACTTCCTATGCACCACGCAGGCGCTTTCTATTCGCAGGAACCGTCGGCCGCCAGTGCTGTAACGGCACTTAACCCGCGACCGGGTGAAACCGTGCTTGATTTGTGTGCAGCTCCGGGTGGAAAATCAACACAAATCGCGTCGCTTTTGCAAGGACAGGGTTTGCTGTGGTCAAACGAATTGATTAAAAGCAGAGCTAATATTCTTCTTTCCAATCTGGCGTTACATAATACAACAAATTCAACACACGCCACAATNNCCCGGAAACACTTTGCACAGCGCTTGCCGGATACTTTGACAAAGTATTGGTGGATGCGCCTTGTTCCGGCGAGGGTATGTTTCGGCGTGATGAACAAGCTGTGCAAGACTGGAGTGTGGAACATGTTGCAGCTTGCGCCACACGTCAGCTTGCCATTCTGCAAAGTGCGGCAATTGCGCTAAAAGAAAACGGTACACTTGTTTACTCGACCTGTACTTTTTCTATGGAGGAAAATGAGGGTGTAATTTCAGCCTTTTTAAAATATCACAGCGATTTTGAGCTTGTTGATTGCGGCCAGAGCTTTGGACGTCCAGCATTTCTGCCAAAAGCCCGCCGAATTTTTCCAATGGATGGCGGAGAAGGGCATTTTGTTGCAGTTCTAAAAAGATTATCTCCCAATAATGAATATCCGCAGCCTTATTCTCCCCGCACAACTTCTATGCTGGATATGGCAGAGGACTTGTACCACCAGCTTTACCAAATAAAATTGAATCATACAATCGAACAATTTGGTAATTATTTTTTGCTGCTGCCCAAAACATTACCATATTTAAAGGGGCTTGGCGTCATTCGTGCGGGTGTATTGCTTGGAGAGGCAAAGACTAACCGCATAGAGCCTGCGCATGCAGCATTTATGTCGTCAAAACCGGAAGAACTGAACTGCCTTGTTGAATTGTCGCATGATTCAAAACAAATTTTTGATTTTTTGCGGGGAGAGGAAATTGAAATACAAGGCAGTGTAAAGGGTTTCGCAGGAGTTTCGGTTGATGGTGCAGTGACGGGTTTTGGAAAATGTTCTAACGGTCGTCTTAAAAATCATTACCCCAAAGGGTTAAGGAACAACAAATAGATTTAGTTTGGATTTAAAGGATATTTTTAGTATTTTGCTGGAACTGTAAAGAATGTGTTGTAAAGCTATGCCCAATATGGTAAAATATTCTGTAAGAAATTGGAGTTGGAGGATTAACATGGATGTTTTTATTGAACAAATCATAAGAAAAAAGACTAACATGAAAGATTATCTTATTTACGCTGCGACTTTGTTGGGTAGCTGCATAATCGTTTTCGTTAGCATGATGTATTTGCCTACTTTTTCAATATTTATTCTGGCCGGTGTTTGTTTCGGGGCGTATTATTTAATTTCGTCTCGCAGTTTAGAGTTTGAATACAGTGTAACCAACGGCGACATTACCATCGACAAAATTATTAACCGCCGTAAGAGGAAAAGAGTAATTACAATTGACGCTCACGATGTTGAGGAGATTGGCAAATATAAACCGGAGGAACACAGTTCTAAAAGTTACTCGGAACGCATTTTCACTTCCGAAAATGAAAATGGTGAGAATGTATGGTATCTTGTCGCACGCCATCAACAAAAGGGGAATATTTTGCTGATGTTCAGCCCAAATGAGAAGGTTCTTATGGCAATCAAACCATTTCTTTCAAGGCAGGTAGCGATCAATGCTTTTGGCAGGAATTGATTTAGTCGAAGTTGACAGAATTAAAAAATCTATGGAAAATCCGCGCTTTTTGAGTAGAGTACTTGGCAGGACTGAGTACTCTCAGCTTAAAATGCGCGGATTTTCTGCTCAAAGTGTCGCGGCAAGCTTCAGCGCTAAAGAGGCATTTTCAAAAGCACTTGGTACGGGACTGCGTGGTTTTGCTCTTGATGAAGTTGAACTTTTACGAGACGCCAACGGTAAACCGGAACTAAAACTCAGCGGCAGTGCTTTAAAAATTGCACAGCAGCGCAGATCACATTTTTCGGTCAGTGTAACCCATACAAAGGAATATGCCGCAGCCATCGTAATCGGTGAGGAGGCAGAACAATCAAATATGTTAAACTTTGAGCAGGAAATTAGAAACAAAACATCAATGCAAGTGACTCAATTATCCGATGTAAAGTCTATGCTGAAGCCCAGAAATCCTGAAAGCAATAAAGGTGATTATGGCAGACTTTTGAGCCTTTGCGGCAGCGACGGAATGGCCGGTGCGGCCGTTCTGAGCGCCAGAGCGGCGATTCGATGCGGCACGGGGATTGTTAATGTTGCTTTGCCCAAATCAATTTATTCAATTGTTGCCTCTCAAGTGGTGGAACCGATTTTTACACTGCTCGATTATTCACAAAGCGGCGAACTTTCTCCTATTAGCAAAACAGCATTGTTCAAGGCCTTGACCAATGCCAGTGCTTGTTTAGTAGGCTGTGGCTTGGGCAAAAGCAGCATAACTTCAAAAATTGTGTATGATATGATATCCAACTCTGAAATACCGCTGATTATTGATGCAGATGGCATAAACATTGTTGCTGAGAATATAAATATATTAAAAACAGTCCGCGTTCCTATTGTTTTAACTCCGCATCCGGGGGAGATGGCACGTCTTTTAAACACGACGGTTAAAGATGTTCAGTCACACAGACTTGAATATGCAAAAAAATTTGCGGCAGAGAACAATGTAATTCTCGTTCTTAAGGGTGCGGGAACTATTATTGCCCAACCAAACGGATTGATGCATCTGAACGTAACCGGAAACGCTGGTATGGCGAAAGCAGGCAGCGGAGATGTATTGGCAGGAATGATTGCCTCTTTTATTGCGCAGGGGGTTGAACCCGCAAAAGCGGCGGCTGGAGCAGCCTACCTTCATGGAGTCGCGGGTGACCGCTGCGCCAAGGAACTTTCCGAGTGCGCGATGCTTCCAACGGATATGATTAATATGCTTCCGCGGCTGTTTTTGGAAATTGAGCGGTAAAGCCGGATATTTCCGCACAATATTGCGGTGCTCAACATTTTTTCGCGGAGAATGGGCAAGTTATGCGCCGAATAGCTGTTTTTTTGTTACCTATTCTAATTGTTTTTTCAGTTACAGCCTGCACTACACAGAATATAAAGTCTGAGGACATTGATTTTGCCTTTCACTGTAAAGCAAATATTAATAGCAACAGTGAGCAAATTTCCTGTGATTTGAGCCATACAGCACCGGGGATGGCAAGCATTCAGCTTTTGTCGGGCGACTTAAATGGATTAAGCTATTATTGGAGCGGCGACGATTTCACCGTCTCTTACAGTGGACTCTCTGCAAAAAGCGATGACTGTGTTTTGCCTCAAACCTCTTTTGCTGTAATTTTATTACAAACGCTTGATTACGCTCAAAAAAGCAGTGCACTAACTAAAACGCATGGGAATGAGTTTTCCGGAAGTCTGAATGGCGTTGATTTTACGATTACTGCGGATAGCGGCACCGGGCACATTCAAACGATATCAATTCCTCATAGCAAGATCACAGCAGAATTATATGACTATACTGAACAAGGGTTGTAATTTATGTTACAACCTTTTTTATATTTAAATTGATGTCACCCAGCGCGTCTAAATAATATTATGTGTTAGGGACTGCTTGCGAATAAATCCATTATGGAATGTCAAGAATATTTGCAGACCCAATACTAAAAATTATGCGGAGCGTGAAAAATGTGAACATTAGAAGAGGCGATATCTATTATGCTGACCTAAGCCCAGTTGTTGGTTCCGAGCAAGGGGGGGTTCGGCCCGTACTGATTGTTCAAAATGACGTTGGCAATCGATTCAGTCCGACTGTCATCGCGGCGGCAATCACCAGTCAGCGTGCGAAAGCAAATTTACCAACGCATATTATGCTCAATGCTCAGGCCACAGGACTTGCAAAAGATTCTGTCGTTCTGCTTGAACAAGTTCGTACAATTGATAAACACAGACTAAAAGAGCGCATGGGGCGCCTTGATAATATGTCCATGACACAGGTTGATCAGGCTTTATCTATTAGTTTTGGCCTTGACCCTGAAGAGGAGGAACGCGAGGTTACATAGAGTTGCCTGAATTCAATTAAAAAATGTATATTTGATTATGTTTTGTAAAATAATAGAAATATAAATTAAAAAAGAGGTGTGTCAATTGGCATTAACAGAAAAAGAATTATCGGCAATCGAAGATCAGCTCAGCGGAGAACAACTTCTTATTACCAAATTTAAGGCGTACTCTCAGATGTGCACAGACACTGAAATTAAACAGAAATGTGAAACAATTGCCGGCAAGCACCAAACGCATTATGACAAGCTTTTGAGTTTTTTAAATTAAGGAGTAAAAGAAATGAATAACGGACAAATGCAGGAAAAAGAAATTTTGAACGATGTCTTAGCTTCGGAAAAAGCTGTCACAGGTGCATATAATGCTTTTGCAAATGAATGCGCAACTCCAAATGTCAGGGATGAGTTTATGAGAATTTTGACCGAGGAGCACCAGATTCAGGCTGATGTGTTCGATGAGATGCAAAAGCGGGGGTGGTACCCAACCCCCGCTGCTGAACAGCAAAAAATTCAGCAGGCAAAGCAAAAATTTCAAAATCAAAATCAACAGTAAAAAAGTGGCGCCGGCTCAAAAGAGCCGGCGTTTTATCTATTTAAAATTCTTTTTAATAGATTTTCTGCCGGATACAATTTATGACACAATGTTTGGCCACGAACCGCTATAATTAATTTTAAAGCGCGGGGAGGGATGCCTTTGAAGCAGACAGTCTACATAGATGTATTAATTGGCATTAACCTCTTTATCAATTACTTTTTACTGCTTGCCGTTTCAAAATTTCTTTCGCTTACGGTAAAAAGGACGCGATTAGTTGCCGCTGCGGCTCTTGGTGCGGCGGGTTCACTCACAATTCTTTTGCCTGAAATTAATTTATTTTTATCATTTTTTATAAAGCTCATTTTATCTGCGATAATCGTGCTTGCTGCCTACCCGTTTTATGGGCTTAAGCAATGGTTGAGGGAGCTTGCAGCATTCTATATTATGAGTTTTGCATTCGCGGGTTTTATGCTTGCATTGTGGTATTTTATTGCACCGCAGGGGTTAATCATTAAAAATTCGGTTGTTTATTTTAATGTTTCTCCACTCCTGCTGATTGTGATGACCATTATTTGTTACTTTATCATTCGCTTCATTCATCGCATTACAGGGCGGCAGGCTCCGGAGAATCTTTTTTGCAAAATTCAGATTGATTATCATGGCAAGTCTGTTTCCTGTGCGGCAAAGGTGGACACCGGAAATACGCTGACGGAACCTTTTTCAAATGCTCCGGTTGCCGTGGTCTATGAAGAATGCGTTGCCGAACTGGTACCGGAGCCGGGTAGCGGAAAAATTCGCTATGTGCCGTTTCAGGCGGTTTCGGGCGCCGGACTGCTGCCCGCGTTTAAACCCGACAAGTTAACCGTTATCTGTGGTAAAAACCAAATTGAAATTTATGAAGTTTACATAGCAGTTACCAAATCCAAGCTCGGAGCATTCAGTGCACTCTTAAATCCGGATTTGTTGCAAAAAACGTCTGTCTAAATTTGGCCGTAGGTGGGCGCGTTTATAAGCCGCAGCGGCAGCGGCAAAAGGGAAAATGTGAAAATGGGAATGAATAAGCTGATAAGAGAACTTGGAAACAAACTGTCATTGTTATGGCTGCGGTTGGGCTTGTACGGGCAGATTCACTACATCAACGGGCCGGAAACACTTCCTCCGCCACTGACAAAGCCGGAGGAAGAAAAGGTGATGCTGAATATTATGAATGATATTCCCAATGCGCGTGAACCGCTTATCACTCATAATCTAAGGCTTGTCGTCTACATAGCAAAAAAATTTGAGTCAAACAATGCCGGAGTGGAGGACTTGATTTCAATTGGTACGATTGGCCTTATTAAAGCCGTAAACACCTTTTGTCCTGAACGTAACATCAAGCTTGCTACTTACGCTTCACGGTGCATTGAAAATGAGATACTGATGTATCTGCGCAAAAGTTCCCAGTTAAAGAATGAAATTTCAATTGACGACCCGTTAAATGTGGATTGGGATGGAAATGAACTTCTGCTCTCCGATATTCTTGGCAGTGAACCGGATACTGTCAACCGCAACATTGAGCAGGAAGTTGAGCGAACTCTTCTGCTGACGGCGGTTTCTCACCTTGCTCCACGCGAACGGGAAATTATGCAGCTGCGGTTTGGACTTAACAACACAAAGGAACACACGCAAAAAGAGGTCGCCGATACACTCGGAATCTCCCAATCATACATATCTCGTCTTGAAAAACGAATTATTGAAAGACTGAAGAAGGATTTGGAACGCGTAAGCTAAAATGAAGGCGGGCATCTTTTGATGCCCGCCTTCATTTCGGTCAATCTAATAAATCTCCCAGTACTGTGCGCTGTAGGGCGGCAATTCACTGCCTCCGCCAAAGTCGTGAATCTGTCCGGTAAGCAGATCGCGCGCGCGACCCGCATTTGCGTTAAAATTGGCGGAGAACGGGACACTGTCCGTATTAATTGCTACCAATACGCGCTCATTGCCATAAGCGCGTTCAAAAATAAATTGCCTGTTTGTCAGCAGCAGGGACATAAAGTTTCCATAGCAGAGCGCCTGACTGTTTTTATGGGCGTTGGCGCAAGCGGAAATTAGTTTAGTCAGCTCGTTAAACTCCGGATTTTCAAAACAGGGGCGCAGTGAAGCGTCGCTGCCCGGATTTTTTGCCCCCTCGGCTCCCCATTCGCTTCCATAATAGATACAAGGAATTCCCGGAACAGCAAACAGCATCGCATAAATAAGTGGCAGATGTTTTTTGTTTGAAAGTAGGGTGGCGATTCGTGCAACATCATGGTTGTCCACAAAATTGAATAGATGTTTCCCTTTATAAAGACTCCAATCATCCGGGCCAAATTGTTGCAGAAGCGAGTGCGCTATTTCGAAGAAATTCATGGAATTAAAGCTGGAATAAAAGCCCTTGTAGCACTCGTAGTTTGTAACACTGTGCAACATTTGGTCGTTCATAATTTGATTGTAGTCACCGCCAAGGATTTCACCGATAAGGAAAAAATCCTGTTTCAGTCCGTCACAGTACGCACGAAGNNTAAAAAGTCGTGGTCAAGGCAGTATGCCACATCAAGCCGCAGACCGTCAATATCAAACTCGTTCACCCAGCCCTTTATGCAGCCTAAGATATACTGAATCACTTCTTCATTTCGTAAGTTCAGTTTCACTAATTCGTAATGGCCTTCCCAGCCTTCATACCATAATCCGTCGTTATAGTTGCTATTGCCATCAAAATTAATTTGGAACCAATCTTTATACGGTGAATTCTCGCGGCTCTTCAATACATCCTGAAACGCCCAGAATCCACGGCCGACATGGTTAAAAACGCCGTCAAGCACAATTTTAAATCCGTTTTTGTGTAACTTTTCGCAAACCGCTGCAAAATCGGCGTTCGTACCGAGCCGGCAGTCAAGTTTTGTATAGTCGCGAGTATCGTAACCGTGGGAATCGGATTCAAACAATGGGGAAAAATAAATTGCATCGCAGCCGCAGACCTTGATATGTTCAATCCACTCCGTGACTTTTTGAATTCTCGATACAATCTGCCCGTTATTGTTTTGTGGAGCACCGCAAAAACCGAGCGGATAAATTTGATAAAATACACTTTTTTCAGCCCACATATTTTTACCTTCTTACATTTTTATTTCTGTATTCTGTCTCCATTATACAGTATATTCCAAAATAACACGATAAGCTTCTTTCAGCTTCTCATAGTTGAAGTGGCGGCAATTTGCGGGGCTTGTGGAGGGAAGCGGGATTGCCGCCATGTCAGCCGATTTCGTACACAACCGCTTGTAGAGAGCAGATGCTTTGGTTCCGGTGGTGAAGACAGCATGGATATTCGTTTTTTTCAGTAAAGCACCGATATCGTTCGCCACTGGATTCTGAATGCTGCTGTCATCAGCACCGTCAATCCGGCAGCTTTTCAGCACATCCCAAAGTGCAATGTGATTTTGAAGTAAAAAATCAGTTTTTTCATCATTTGTGACCGGCAATTTTTGATTGTACAAATCCGAAACCACACGCCAAAAACGGTTTTGAGGATGAGAATAGTAAAATCCATATTCGCGTGATTTTGGCGATGGCATCGTACCTAATATCAGAATCTTTGAGTACTGGTCATAAATTGGTTTTAGTGTGTGTTCAACTGTTTCAATCATAATTTACTGTCCTTCATAGCTTGCGCATAACTCATTAGATCGTTGAATTGATTTTTGCATTTGCCGTCTATCACGGCATCTAATAGGGTGGAAAGTATTCGGCCTATTTGGGGACCTTGGGGTATGCCAAGCGATATGATATCCGCACCGTCCACCTGTAAGTCTTTTAATGAAAAACACAAACTGCGTGCAATGATGTCGTCAACAACGGCTTCAATTTCATGAAGCTCACCCAGCCTGCCACCATAAATTGGATTTTGCGCCTTCGCATCTGCGGCTTTAACCTTTAAAAGAAGGCGTAATTTGTTTTGTCCGAGCTGATTTAAACGGTGTCTTATTAATTTTTCTTCCGGTGACAGTGGCAAGTCATGTAGCTTTACAAGCTCTGTTACCGTTTCGATGGTAACACCGTCATACTTAAGGCGTGACAATATTTTTTTTGTCATTTCAGTACTCTTTTCGCCATGACCGTAAAAATGCCCGATTCCCTTTCCATCCTGTGTATAACAATAAGGTTTACCAATATCATGCAAGAGCATTGTTAATCGCAAAACAGGAGTTGCTTCAATGGTACCAACACTCTTTAAGGTGTGCTCCCATACGTCGTATATATGATAAGGATTATGCTGCTCAAATCCTGCCATCGGGCTTATCTCAGGCAAAAACTGTTCAATTACCGAGCGATAATCTCTCAAAACATTTTCAGCTTTTTTTCCGCACAATAGCTTTGTAAATTCACAATTGATTCGTTCCCGTGCAATGTTATCAAGCAAGCCACCACTTTTTAAAATACTTGCTGAAGTATTTTTTTCAATTATAAAACTAAGAACGGAGGAAAAACGTAAGGCTCTTAAAATTCTTAGGCCATCCTCCTGAAAGCGTAAAGTTGGTTCACCCACGCAGCGGATTTGCTTGTTGAGAATATCTTCTGCGCCGCCGAAGCAGTCAATTATCCCATCGGAATGATTATAGGCAAGCGCATTGATTGTGAAGTCCCTGCGCGCTAAATCTTCTTTTAAGCTGCGTGTAAACCGCACATCGTCCGGATGGCGGTTATCAGAATATTTGCCGTCAACGCGGTATGTGGTAACTTCAACAGGAACCTGATCAATCAGAGCCGTAATGGTTCCGTGCTTTACACCAGCTTCGATCAATTTACAATCGCTTAGAGCAGATTTTATTTCATCGGGAAGTGCCGAAGTGGTAATATCCCAGTCGTTTGGGTTTAACCCAAGAACACTGTCGCGTACACAGCCGCCCACAAGATATGCTTCATAACCCATTGCAGTTAATTTTTGAATGACAAATTCAACCTGAGGAGGAATATTAATTCTCATTTTATTGCCTCATTTTAAGATGCTGTGATTTTTTGTGTCAGTTTTTCGGAGCAAGCGAAGCTTAACTATACATAATTACAGTATATACGAAATCACAGTAAAAAAGCAATTATTGCACGCTTTAATATTTTTAATTAATGTATCGCATGAATGACCCGAGCCATGGCAATAATGATAGTAAGTTATTGAATGGAAATGAGGGAATGGCATGCAGTATAACAAAGTTGAAATCTGCGGGGTAAATACCTCAAAATTAAAAGTACTTAATGAGAAAGAAAAAATGGAATTGCTGCGTCGCGTAAAAGAAGGCGACAGTAAGGCCCGCGATGAGTTGATCAGTGGAAATCTGCGTCTTGTTTTAAGTGTAATTCAGCGTTTTACGAATAGAGGAGAGAATCTTGATGATCTATTCCAGGTGGGATGTATCGGACTAATTAAGGCTATTGATCATTTCGATACCAGCCAGGGAGTTCGTTTCAGCACCTATGGCGTACCTATGATTATTGGTGAAATACGGCGATATTTACGGGATAACAATTCCATACGTGTCAGCCGTTCTTTACGTGACACAGCTTATAAAGCCATGCAGGCCAAAGAGAGAATGACGGCCCAGAATAACCGTGAACCGTCGATTGATGAAATTTCAAAAGAGTTGAATTTGCCGCGTGAGGATGTTGTTCTTGCGCTGGAATCCATTGTTGAGCCTGTCTCACTGTATGAGCCTGTTTTTTCCGAAGGAGGGGATACAATATATGTGATGGATCAGGTGGGGGATAGCAATGATGACTCCAACTGGCTTGACGAAATCGCTCTTAAGGAAGCCATTAAGGATTTGAACAGCAGAGAAAAACGAATCCTTTCCATGCGCTTTTTTCAGGGTAAAACGCAAATGGAAGTTGCCTCTGAAATCGGAATCAGCCAAGCGCAGGTTTCGCGGCTTGAAAAGGCTGCACTCGATAAAATCAAAAAGGATATTTAGCTTGTTTTTAATATAGCCATCACTGTATCATCACAATGAAAAAGTATACTAAGTGCTGTAATAGATTATGGAGGTAGTTCCTATGCAGCAAATCATTGTGAAATTAAAGAAAAATTATCATATCTTAGCGCTGATTTTTATCCTGCTTTTGTCTTTTGTCTTCAATTTTTATGCAATCACAAATAATGGAACAGGAAATGAATACTATGCGGCGTGTATTAAAAGCATGACCCAGAGCTTTCACAATTTCTTTTTTGTATCCTTTGATCCGTCCGGAATGGTTTCGGTGGACAAACCACCGCTTGGGTTATGGGTTCAGGCAATTTCAGTGCTGATTTTCGGATATCATGGATGGGCGATGATGCTCCCGCAGGCTCTTGCAGGGACTGCTTCATGCTTCATGATCTATATTCTTACCGCAAAGCATTTTGGCAGACCGGCCGGTCTTATCTCATCGCTCATTTTTGCTTTGACGCCGGCGGTAGTGGTTGCTTCGCGCAACAACACAATGGACATGCAGCTTGTTTTTGTGTTACTTGTCTCCGTGTGGTTTTTGTTCCGTTCAATAGACAGCGGAAAATGGCGTTATCTGTTTTTGGCGGCTGTGTTCGTCGGACTTGGATTCAACATTAAAATGCTGCAGGCATACATGATTTTGCCTGCGATTGTTTTTACTTATTTATTCTTTACCAAAGAAAAATTGGGCAAACGATTTCTTGCGGGAATTTTAAGTGTGATCATTATGTTTGGCATATCATTTGCATGGGTGCTTACCGTTGAATTTTACCCGTCTGCTAACCGCCCGTATGTCGACAGTACCAGCAACAATTCTATGTTAGAACTGATTGTCGGCCATAATGGCACAGAAAGGCTGTTTGGCAGCGGCATGGGCGGCACGAGCGGCGGCCGTGATTTCGATAAAATTATCAAAAAATCCGCGAACGACGAAACAACAGGAGATACAGCCACAAATAATACTCCGCCATCAATCGGTTCGGAAGCGGTTGAAATGCCCGCACAAAGGCCGGATGGATCCCAGCAAAATCAGGGGGGACCCGACGGAGATCAGTTTGATGGAAGAGGCGGCCGTGACGGTGCTATGGGCGGAGGAATGGGGGGCGGCAGTTCGGAAATCGGCAGTGCTTCTCCAATCAGGCTTTGGACTTCGAACCTATATGGTCAAGGGTCTTGGCTGCTGCTGTTTGCAATCATTAGTATGTTTGCTTGTATTAAAAAATGGAACAGCAAAAAGAATGTACGTCAGAGCGCATTTGTCTTTTGGTCTCTGTGGCTGGTTACAATGACTGTTTTCTTTAGCTTTGCAGGATTTTACCATCGTTATTACCTGTGTATGATGGCACCTGCGGTTGCAGTTCTGAGCGGTATTGGCATGATGGCAATCTATAATGGGTTTAGAAATAAAAAAGAGAATAGAAAGGCCTATATCCGTCCTGCAATTTTGTTGATTGCATTTCTGACAAATATTGCTTTGGAGATTGTTTGTGTCTTGCGATATTCACAGCTAATCAACTGGCTTTTACCAGTTATCATCGGTACAGCTGCGATAGGCATTATTTTACTGATTGTTCATTTGATTAAACCAAAGCGCGCGATATTGATCATTTCCACGTTGGCATTCATTATTTCGTCACTGGCAGCACCGTTTTACTGGTCGCTTACACCGGTCATGAATGTTCCAAACTCCACTCTGCCATATGCCGGCCCGGAGCTCGCTGGGAGTAGTTTTCCTCAGTCGCAGGGCTCAGGAGAAACGCAGACGAAATTCACTCAGACACGGGATTCGAGTCTTGAAAAATATCTCGTCAGCCATTATAAAGATGGAAGCTTTTTGGTCGTTTCACAACGTTCAAGCGATGTGGCGCAATTTATTATTGATACGGGTTTACCATGCTATGCTTACGGAGGCTTTTTAGGTTCGGATAATTCGCTGACAGTCGATAAGCTGAAAGCGCTTGTCAGCGAGGGGAAAATAACGTATTACCTTCTTTCATCACAGAACGGCATGGGGAACTCAGAAATCACATCCTATGTAAAGGCGAATGCCACCTTAGTGAATGAAAGCGAGTACAGTTCCCAAAATTCTAATGTTGGTCTGATGAGCGGCCAAGTCGGAACACTATATTTGTTTAAATCATAATTTTTTAGCAATTGAATAGAAAGCAAATGCATAAAAAATGAGCCGCTGCGGGTTTTAAACCGCAGCGGCTCTTAGTGTATATTGTTATTTGCAAAATTTAAGCACATAGGAATCAAGGCAAGATTGAATAATTGCTTTCGCTTCTTCAGGCCCTTTCACTTCGTCAATTGCCGTAATCTTTCCTTCCAATTCCTTGTAAACTGAGAAAAAGTGAGACATTTCATCGAAAATATGCTTTGGCAGCTCACTAATATCATGGTAACCGTTGTAGGTAGGGTCGTTAAATGGGATGGCAATAATTTTTTCATCTTTCATACCACCGTCCACCATAACAATTACACCGATTGCATAACACCGCACAAGTGAAAGAGGGCGAATATCCTCAGAGCAAAGAACAAGAACATCCAATGGGTCGTTGTCACTTGCATAGGTACGTGGAATAAAACCATAGTTTGCCGGGTAATGCGTAGAAGTGTACAGGATCCTGTCCATGATGAGCAGCCCGGTTTCTTTATCAAGTTCATATTTTATTTTGCAGCCCTTTGGAATTTCGATAACAGCGCAGAAATCATCCGAACTAATTCTTTTAGGTGATATATCATGCCAAATATTCATAACTTACCTCCGGTTTTATTTATATTTTGATAATTTATTCTATCATTTTATTTGCTGCAAATCAATTAATTAATTATATCACAAACTGCGGCATATAACTGTATTGGAGGTGGGAGTGTGAATTGCAGAATTATTGATATGCGCCACAAAGAAGTGATTAATATTAAGGATGGTACACGCATTGGATGTGTTTGTGACATTGAAATTGACACGACGGACGCCAGAGTGGTTGCAATTGTAATTTACGGCCGCCTGCGCTTTTTTGGCTTGTTTGGCAGAGAGGACGATATCATTATTAAATGGCAGGATATTCAAGTAATAGGTGACGATACTATATTAGTGTGCTATAATAATTACTGCCGCACGAAAAAGCGGTCGCGCGGAATGGGAAACCTGTTTGGCGGAAGCTGAAAAGGACTTGAATTATATCTTTGCATATGATATAATAATTCGCACGATAAAAATCACACGCCAATGTTATGACGATTTGGTGCCCCTTTTTTAGGGTAATGCGTCTGTTTAAACATGGCGGAGGAAAAACCAAGGAGGACTAAATTATGTCAGTAGTATCAATGAAACAACTTTTGGAGGCCGGTGTTCACTTCGGTCACCAAACCAGAAGATGGAACCCGAAAATGGCTCAGTACATCTTCACAGAGCGCAATGGTATTTATATCATTGATTTGCAAAAAACCGTTAAAAAGCTTGAAGATGCTTACAGCTTTGTCCGCAGCCTTTCTGTTGAAGGTAAGTCGGTGCTGTTTGTAGGAACAAAAAAACAAGCTCAGGATTCTGTTAAAGACGAGGCCGAACGCGCAGGCGCTTATTTTGTTAATGCACGCTGGCTCGGCGGTATGTTAACAAATTTCCGCACAATTCGCCGCAGAATTGACCGTTTAAACCAACTTAAGAACATGGAAGAAGACGGTACCTTTGACCTTCTGCCAAAGAAGGAAGTAATCAAACTTCGTTTGCAAATTGAGAAGCTTGAAAAATTCTTGGGCGGTATCAAAGACATGAAGCAAATCCCGGGTGCATTGTTTATTGTTGACCCACGTAAAGAGAGAATTGCCGTAGCCGAAGCAAAAAAGTTAGGAATTCCGATTGTCGCTATTGTTGATACAAACTGCGATCCTGACGAAATTGACTATGTAATTCCAGGCAATGACGACGCTATTCGCGCCGTTAAACTGATTTCTGCAACGATGGCTAACGCAATTATCGAAGGCAAAGAAGGCCAGATGGGCGCAGCCGCTGCAGTAGCAGACAAAGAAAACGAAGCAGAAGCCGCTGAATAATCGGTTTATGCATAAAATTTAAATGAAACCAATCATAAGAAGCGGAGGAAATATAAAATGGCTTTTACAGCTAAGGACGTTGCAGCACTTCGCGAGAAAACTGGCTGCGGAATGATGGATTGCAAAAAAGCG
>DDHX01000011.1:77991-130531 GCA_002338255.1 Ruminococcaceae bacterium UBA1865
AGAATGCTGATTTTCAGCATTTTGTGCAGGTTTGTGCAGACACAGTTATTGAGAGTAATCCTGCTGATGTTGATGCCTTGCTCCAGTGCAAAGTTAGTGGCACTGAACAAACCATTGATGCATTGTTAAAGGAAAAGATTCAAACAATTGGCGAGAATATTAAAATTCGCCGTTTTCAGCGTTTTGAAGGTGTTGTCGCAGCTTATATTCATGCTGCCGGCAAAATCGGCGTTTTGGTAAAATTTGAAACTTCCGCTGAAATTGCAGCGAAAGCTGAATTCAAAGAGTATGGTAAAAATATTGCAATGCAAATTGCTGCCATTATTCCGCAATACCTCAACGAGCAGTCTGTTCCTGCTGAAGTTGTTGAACATGAAAAAACAATTCTTAAGGAGCAAATCATCAATGACGGCAAGCCTGCCGCAATTGCTGATAAGATTGTTACCGGAAGACTGGGCAAGTTCTTCAAGGAAATATGCCTTGTTGATCAGGCGTATGTAAAAGATGGCGACTTGTCTGTCCAACAGTACACAGACGCGACTGGCAAAGAACTCGGCGGCGAAATTAAGATTGTTGATTTTGTACGTTTTGAAAAAGGCGAAGGCATTGAGAAGCGTGAAGACAATTTTGCTGACGAAATTGCAAGCATGATTAAATAATAGTTGACTTTATAAATAGCGCGGGGTAATTCCTGCGCTATTTTTTTGCCTTTAGATCTTCCTTTTTCAATAAATGTTTCTAAACTATAAAACTTGCCAATAATATCTATATTTAGTGATGAAAGACTTTACTTTACACTATGCTTATTGTAGAATGATATAATAGAATATGAATATAGGGGTGTTTAATTTGCAACCTAAATATAAAAGAATTCTTCTTAAACTAAGTGGCGAATCCCTCGCGGGAAACGAGACCCATGGGATTGATTTTGATACAGTTTTAAAAATTTGTGAGCCAATTAAAAATTGTGTGGATATGGGTGTTGAGATTGGCATTGTAGTTGGTGGTGGCAATTTTTGGCGTGGCCGCAGCAGCGGAAAGATGGATAGAACCCGTGCTGATCATATGGGTATGCTTGCAACCACGATCAATGCGCTCGGCGTTGCGGATGCGCTTGAACAGCTTGGCGTCCCGGTGCGGGTACAAACAGCAATCGCTATGCAGCAGGTTGCGGAACCATATATTCGTAATCGCGCAGTACGCCATCTTGAAAAAGGAAGAGTGGTCGTATTTGGCTGTGGCACAGGCAATCCTTTCTTTTCGACCGATACTGCCGCAGCGTTAAGAGCTGCTGAAATCGACGCAGATATTATATTAAAAGCGACTATGGTTGACGGCGTTTATGACAGTGATCCCAAAAAGAATCCCAATGCCGTTAAATTTGACTCTTTATCCTTTATGGATGTGTTAAACAAAAATCTTCAGGTAATGGACAGTACCGCTGCTTCATTATGTAAAGATAATCATATTCCAATTTTGGTTTTCAGCATTAATGAGCCGCAAAATATCATGAAGGCAGTATGTGGTGAATCAATTGGAACAATTGTTAAGGAGGATTCGTAATGAAAGAATTATTGGAAAACGTGGAAGACCGGATGAAGAAGAGCATCATTGATCTATCAGATGATTTTGCTGCAATCAGAGCAGGAAGGGCAAACCCGGCAGTACTGGATAAAATAAAAGTAGATTATTACGGTACTCCTACAGCAATCAATCAGCTTGCCGCGGTTGCAGTCAGCGAAGCACGCGTTTTGACGATTCAGCCTTGGGATGGATCGGTTTGCCGTGCAATTGAAAAAGCAATTCAAACATCTGATATTGGAATTAATCCACAAAGTGACGGTAAAATCATTAGGATTGCCTTCCCACCGTTAACCGAGGAAAGACGCCGTGATTTAGTGAAGGAAATCAGCAAAATGGCCGAAGAGCGTAAGATTGCTATTCGTTCGTTTCGTCGCGATGCCATTGACAAATTAAAAGAACAAAAGAAAAAATCGGAATTAACAGAGGACGATCTGAAGCAAGCAGAGAAAAAGACACAGGATTTAACCGATAAGTATTGCAAACAGGTTGATTCAGTATTTGATAAAAAGCAAAAGGAAATTATGGAAATATAGGATACAATAATGGAACAAAAATATCTGCCTAAGCATATTGGAATCATCATGGATGGAAATGGCCGCTGGGCGAAAAAGCGTGGCTTGCCGCGTTCTGCCGGGCATACTGTGGGTGCTTCTGTCTTTAAGACAATTACACGGTATTGCAGCTCCATTGGAATTCAATATCTCACGATATATGCTTTTTCAACTGAGAACTGGAAACGTCCGCAGGATGAAGTCGGTGCTTTAATAAAGCTGTTTAAGCAGTACCTTGAGGATGCTTTACGCGATTTTTTAAATGAAAATATTAAAGTTCGTTTTATTGGCGATACTACTGCCTTTCCATCCGAGCTGCAAAATCTGATTGCAGAGACGGAAGAGGTCTCTGTGAATCGAACCGGCATGGTGCTGAATATTGCTATGAACTACGGCGGACGCGCCGAAATTGCTCGCGCGGTAAAACTGTTAATTCAGGATGTTANNGGTTAAAGACGGTGTGTTGGAGCCAGATCAGATTGACGAAGACTCTATTGCGCAAAAGCTGTACACTGCCGGGCAGCCTAATCCCGACTTGATTATAAGACCAAGTGGGGAAAACCGGATTTCAAATTTTTTGTTGTGGCAGTCGGCATACGCGGAGTATATCGTTATGGATATCTTATGGCCTGATTTTAAGCCGAGAGATCTTGATCGTGCGCTGGACGAATACGCAAGCCGCAACAGGCGCTTTGGGGGGATTTAATTGAAAGCAAGACTCACATCGGCAGTTACCCTCGTGTTTTTCCTGGCGGCAATTGTGGTCTTTAACGCTTCTTATCCGATTGCTTTAAATCTTGCGATAGCACTTATCTCCGTTCTGGCAGTGTATGAAATTATCACTGCGTTGGGGTTGGCAAAAAACTATATCTTACTTCTTTCCAGTCTTTTACTTTCCGCAACTATTCCAATGTTACAGCTTGCGTCGTCACAGCAGGTTCCAATATTACAACAGGCTGCCTATTTTATCTATACAGTTATCACTTTTTCAAGCTTGATTTTTTACCATAAATCGATTACTTTTCGTGAGATTGGTGTCATCTACAGCATGTCACTGCTGATTCCGACGGCACTTGGAACGCTTATCAGTCTTCGAGCTTTGGGCGGAAGGCATGGTATGTTCTATGTTATCATTGCTATATTTTCAGCATGGATCGCCGACACCGGCGCATTTTTTGCAGGCAGTCTTTGGGGGAAACATAAATTGTGCCCAGATATCAGCCCCAAGAAAACCATAGAAGGCGTAATTGGCGGCTTTGTACTTAATATTACTGCAATGCTTATTTTCGGTTATATATTCCATGTGATTTTTTATGAATACAGCGTTAATATTTCCTATTTCTCGTTATTTTTAATTGGATTTTTTGGCACAGTTATGTCAGTTTTAGGTGACCTCAGTTTCTCATTGATTAAGCGCAGCTGCCATATTAAGGACTTCAGCGAAATCATTCCGGGGCATGGCGGTATTTTAGACCGCTTTGACAGTGTTATTTTTGAGGCGCCGTTTGTGTACTTTCTTGTTCAAATATTGCCGATTGTCATTCATTAATTTATCGGCAAAGATGCAATAAAACAGCAAAATGGTGAATAATAATGAAAAGATTCCTTTCAATCCTTGGTTCAACCGGCTCCATCGGTACGCAGACGCTCGATGTGGTGCGCGGGCTTGATTTACAGGTTTGCGCGTTGGCGGCAAACTCAAATATTGCGCTTTTAGAAAATCAAATAAGAGAATTTAAGCCTCAATTAGTTGCAGTTTTTGATTTGGATGCAGCAAAAAAACTCAAGATAGCCGTTGCCGATACCCCTGTAAAGGTCGTAGCAGGAATGGATGGCGTATGTGAAGCAGCGGCAATCAGCAGCGCGGATCTCGTCCTTAACTCTGTGGTTGGTATGGTCGGGTTAAAACCTACCCTTGCTGCAATCAGCTCCAAAAAAGATGTGGCGCTCGCAAACAAAGAAACACTCGTTGCCGGTGGTGCCCTTGTTATGAACGCTGCAAAAGAGAACAATGTAAAGGTTTTTCCCGTGGACAGCGAACATTCTGCTATTTTTCAATGTTTGCAGGGGTGTCCGGAGAAAAAAGCCTTAAAACGCCTAATCCTTACTGCTTCGGGAGGCCCGTTTTTCGGCAAAAGTATTGATGAATTACAAAGTGTAACACCTCAGCAGGCGCTGAAACATCCCAATTGGAACATGGGTGCAAAAATCACGATAGATTGTGCAACAATGATGAACAAAGGTCTTTAAATTATCGAGGCGTCGTGGCTGTTTGATATGCCGGCTTCGAAAATTGATGTCGTCGTACACCGCGAAAGCGTGATTCACTCCATGATTGAGTATGAAGACAATTCTGTGATTGCACAGCTGGGCGTACCGGATATGCGAATCCCGATTCAGTACGCAATTACTTATCCGCAAAGATTTCCATCTCCCGTTAAGCAACTTGATCTAACCGATTATGGTAAACTGACTTTCTACAAACCGGATGATCAGACTTTTGCTTGTCTGCGCGCCTGTAAAAGAGCGATAGAGCTCGGTGGGCTTGCTCCTGTGGCCGCAAACGGTGCAAATGAAGTTGCTGTAAAGTTGTTTCTTAACAACCGGATTTCATTTACAAACATTGGTGATTTGGTTAATCAGGCAGTAACGAATCAGAGTAACGTTAAAAATATTTCGTCCGTTGACGATATCTTACAAGCCGACGAAGATGCGCGCAATTTTGTTTTGAACGCCGTTGGCCAGCTATGAGGTGATATTATTTCTCAGGTACTATTAATTATTATTGCAATACTTCTTTTCAGTTTTATAATTTTCATTCACGAATTCGGTCACTTTTTTACGGCAAAACTTTCCGGTATTCGTGTGAATGAATTTGCAATCGGTATGGGGCCGCAACTGTTTCATTTTAATCGTGGTGAAACGCAGTATTCTCTGCGCGCATTTCCAATCGGTGGATTTTGCGCAATGGAAGGCGAGGACGAAGACAGTTCGGACGACCGGGCCTTTAACAACAAACCGGTGTGGAAACGTATCTTTGTTGTGGTTATGGGTGCCGTGATGAATATCATACTCGGTCTTATCATTATGATGATTCTGCTCGGTCAACAGCCTGCTTTTTCATCCACAACTATTTCAAAGTTTACAGACAACTCGGCAACACAGGCAGCCGGGCTGAAAGTCGGCGATGTTTTCACAAGCNNTTACAAAATCAATGGTGATCGTGATTTAAGCTTTGCACTTGCAACGGCAAATCCTCTTAAAGCAGATATTCAGGTTTTGCGCGGCGGTAAAGTATTGAATTTTAACAATGTCAAATTCAATACAAAAAAAGCCGATGGGAAGGATATTCTATCGCTTGATTTTTATGTTATGCCGATTGAAAAGAATTTTGGCACATTGATTACAAAATCGGTGCAGGATACGATTTCAACTGTGCGCATGGTGTGGTTTAGCCTGGTTGGACTCGTAAGCGGAAAATTTGGCATGAAAGATGTTGCTGGTCCGGTTGGTGCCGCCAGCGCAATTGGGCAGGCAGCCACCATAGGATTACAGCAGAATTTTCTGGCTGGATTTAACAATATTCTTATGATGATGATGATTATCACTGTGAACTTAGGCGTAGTGAATCTGCTTCCTCTCCCGGCGCTGGATGGTGGAAGATTGCTGTTTTTAATTGTTGAAGGCATTCGCCGCAAACCAATTAATCCGAAGTACGAAGGCTGGGTAAATGCCGCCGGTTTTGCGCTGCTTATGGGCTTTATGGTGATTGTCACCTTCAGTGATATTTTAAGGCTGATTACTGGCAAAGGATTGGGTGGATAATGAGACAATCAAGGATCGTATTTGCCGGAAAACTCCCCATTGGTGGCGGCTCTAAAATATCGGTGCAATCCATGCTGAATATACCCTCAACGGATATTGACGGCAGTGTCCGGCAGGCGATTGAGCTCGAGCAGGCGGGGTGTGATATAATTCGCGCCGCCATTCCGGATATGGACGCGGTTCAACTGATTCCGGCAATCAAAAATGCTGTACACATTCCGCTTGTCGCTGATATTCATTTTGACTATCGGCTTGCACTTGAGGCGGTTGCGGCGGGAATTGACAAAATCAGAATCAACCCGGGTAACATTGGATCCGACGACCGTGTAAAGGCGGTTGCGGACGCGTGCCGGCAGAAAAACATTCCCATTCGGATTGGTGTCAATTCTGGCTCCCTTGAAAAAGAGATACTCGCGAAATATGGCAGTCCGACGCCGCAGGCACTTGTTGAAAGCGCCCTGTACCATACGTCACTGCTTGAAAAATTTGATTTTACCGATATTGTAATTTCTATAAAATCTTCAAATGTTGATACGATGATAAAGGCTTACGAATTGGCAGCTGATAACTGCGATTATCCACTGCACCTCGGTGTGACCGAGGCTGGTACGGAGCGCATGGGGCTGATTAAATCGGCTATTGGAATCGGTTCTCTCTTGCAGCGGGGTATCGGCGATACGATTCGAGTTTCTCTGACTGCCGACCCTGTAAAAGAGGTGTCAGCCGGTTTTGATATTTTAAAAGCGCTTGATTTGAACAAAAGCGGAATTCAGTTTGTTTCCTGCCCGACCTGCGGCAGAACACGAATTGATTTAATCGGTATCGCTAATGAGGTTGAAAAGCGTCTTGTAGGCTGCAAAAAGGACATTAAGGTTGCAGTCATGGGCTGCGTTGTAAATGGCCCGGGCGAGGCACGTGAGGCAGATATTGGCATCGCCGGTGGTGACGGTGTGGGACTGCTATTTAAAAAAGGCCAAATTATCTGTAAAGTGCCTGAAAACGAATTGATAGATAGCTTAATGCAAGAGATAGATAAACTGTAAAGGATGACTTCCGATTGAAAAGGTTTGGTGAATTTTTTNGAGCATACATAGAAGCTTCAAGGCTGCCGTCGCCCGTGTGTAACGGCTGCATTTCCTCCCTGCAAATTGATACCAATAACAGAATGATTACGGCAGATGTGGCGTTTCCATCTTTGGTGGAGCGCCGCGTGCTTTATGATGTGGAAAAGAGCATTACCTCCTGTAAAGAGCTTAAACTTGCCAGTGCACGCATTAATCCGACATTTCCATCCAATAGCTTTACTGTCGATTATTTTCCAAGCTTAGTACTTGAATTAAAGCGCCGTGAGGCAAGTGTAAATGGAACCTTAACGGGTTCCAGAGCGCGTGTTGAAGATGAAAAATTGATTATTTCGCTCACCCACGGAGGCGGTGAATTATTGCTTTCACGCCATGTTGACCGTACGCTTTCCAAACTGATTAATGAGGAATTCGGCGTTGAGTTAACGGTAGAATTTGATGGTACTCTGACCATTGACAGTGACAGTCCCGTATACATTGAAAAGAAGAAAAAACAACAAGAAACACTAAAACGTGAGGCGGTTGTTGAAGATATTGAAGCCTATGAGGCAAACTTGAATCATGTCAAAGCACCTAAAGTGATTCAGGTTCGTTCAGAAGAAACTTTGCTGCCGTCGATTATCCCGGAAAGCGCTCGCGAACTTTATGGCCGTGCGCCGAAATCCAAGCCGATACCGATTAGCAAAGTTACTCCCGACATTGGAAGTGTAACAATCTGGGGTGAAATTTTCTCTGTTGAACAAAAAATTACCCGCGATCAGCAGCGAAAAATCATTACTGTGAATATCACTGATTATTCCAGCTCCATGACACTGAAAATCATCGAGTTGGTTTCTCAATGCAAAGCGCTGGACACGCTCGCAAAAGGAATGTCCATCATCGCTCGCGGAGATATTGAATATGATAAATATGATCATGAAATTGTAATGCGCCCCAAAAGCATTTGCACCGTTCAGCAAACGAAGGTGATGGATAACGCAGATGTAAAAAGGGTTGAACTTCACCTGCATACCAATATGTCGAGTATGGATGGCGTTAATGCTGCCGGAGATCTGATTAGACGTGCCGCCAACTGGGGACAGACTGCAATCGCCATTACCGATCACGGTGTGGCACAGGCATTTCCTGACGCGATGAACGCAGCAAATGATCTAAAAAAGAAAGATATAAATATCAAAATAATCTATGGTCTGGAAGCTTATTTCGTCAATGATTCGATTCCTGCCGTCAAAGGTGAGTCAACTAAAACGCTGAAAGATGAGTTTATTTCATTTGATATTGAAACAACCGGATTAAGCCCAAATAAAGAGAGAATTACTGAAATTGGAGCGGTCAGAATCAGGAACGGTGAAATTGTAGACAGCTTTGATACCTTCGTAAATCCGCAAATTCCAATTCCTGCTAAAATTACTGAGTTGACTGGAATTACGAATGATATGGTGAAGGATGCACCGCTCGAAAAAGAAGCTTTGAAAGCTTTTTATCAATTCTGTGGTGAAGACGCCGTACTGATTGCCCACAACGCCGAATTCGATACCTCGTTTATCAGGATAGCAGCGCAACGATGTGGTATGGAATTCCACTATACATACATTGACACGGTTCCGATGTGCCGCTCCATGCTTAAGGACATTAAAAACTGTAAGCTTGACACGGTCGCGAAGTACTTAAAACTGGACCCGTTCAATCATCACCGCGCAAGCGACGATGCCGCAATACTTGGTAAGATTTTCATCGTATTATTGACCCGTTTGCAGGAGGATACTTCCGCTGAAACGGTAATGGATATCAACAGCTCACTCGCAGGCGGCGACCCCAAAAAAATGAAATCGTACCATCAGATTATTCTGGTAAAAAAAAAAGTTGGGCTAAAGAATTTGTACCGCCTCATCTCAAAATCACATTTGAATTATTTTTACAGGAATCCACGTATTCCTAAGAGCGAGTTGATGAAATACCGCGATGGGCTTATTATTGGAAGCGCATGTGAAGCTGGAGAACTTTACAAGGCTATTTTTAATGCACAGCCTTGGGAAACGCTCTGTGAAATCGCGAATTTTTATGATTACCTTGAAATTCAGCCCATTGGCAATAACCTATTTATGGTGCGCGAGGGCATGGTGCCCGATGAGGAAAAACTTCGCGAATTTAACCGAACCATTATCAAACTCGGCGAGAAGCTGAACAAACCGGTTGTTGCTACCTGCGACGTCCATTTTATGGACCCTAAGGATGGAGACTACCGCAAAATTCTGATGGCAGGGCAGGGCTATAAGGATACCGACGCACAAGCACCGCTCTATATGAGGACGACGGCTGAAATGCTGAAGGAATTCGCGTATCTTGGCGAGGAGAAGGCATACGAGGTTGTTGTAAAAAATACAAACTTAATTTCCGATATGGTAGAAGAAATCCGTCCTATTCCGGACGGAACTTTTCCGCCGTTTATCGAGGGAGCAGAGGAACAGCTGACAAGCATTACGTGGGCAAGGGCTAAAGAAGTCTACGGCGATCCATTACCCGATATTGTGAAGCAGCGCCTTGACCGTGAGCTTGGCTCCATTACAAAACACGGTTTTTCAATTTTGTATATGACCGCGCAAAAGCTTGTTGCTGATTCGGAAGCGCATGGCTATCTGGTTGGTTCACGTGGTTCCGTCGGCTCTTCGTTTGTCGCCAATATGTCCGGTATTTCCGAGGTAAATCCGCTTGCGCCGCATTACGTATGCCCTAATTGCAAGAACAGTGAGTTTTTTACAGACGGCAGTTATGGCAGTGGTTTTGATTTACCTCCGAAAAAATGCCCGGTTTGCGGAACAGATTATAATCGCGACGGTCATACCATCCCATTTGAAACATTTTTGGGATTTGATGGTGATAAAACCCCGGATATTGACCTGAACTTTTCCGGAGAATATCAAACCAGTGCTCACCGGTATACTGAAACGCTGTTTGGTAAAGATAATGTTTTCAAAGCAGGCACCATTGCAACAGTTGCAGACAAGACGGCAATCGGCTTTGTTAAAAAGTACGCGGAAGAAAAAGGTGTTGTGATGCACCGTGCGGAAGAACAACGGCTTGCCACTGGTTGTACCGGTATTAAACGCACCACCGGCCAGCACCCCGGCGGCATGGTGGTTGTACCCAAAGGAATGGAAATTTACGATTTTTGTCCGGTGCAGCACCCCGCAAATGACCAGAAATCCGACAATATTACGACGCATTTTGATTTCCATTCCATTCATGATACGATTTGCAAGCTGGACGAGCTTGGTCACGATGTTCCAACCATCTACCGTTACCTTGAGGATTATACCGGAATACCGGTCATGCAGGTTTCCATGAGTGATCCGAAAGTTATGTCGCTCTTTACTTCAACCGAGGCACTCGGCGTAACGCCGGAGGATATTGACTCAAAAACGGGTACATTCTCCCTTCCGGAGGTTGGCACCAGTTTTGTTCGCCAAATGCTGATCGATTCCCATCCGACCACTTTTTCCGACCTGCTTCAGGTGTCCGGTTTGTCACACGGAACCGATGTTTGGCTGGGGAATGCGCAGGATTTGATTAAGAACAAGACCTGTACCATTGCAGACGTAATCGGAACGCGTGACAGCATCATGACTTACCTGCTCCTAAAGGGGCTGGAACCCAAAATGGCGTTTAAAATCATGGAAATTACCCGTAAGGGAAAGGCAAGCAAGCTGCTCACAGAAGAACATATCAATGCAATGAAGGAGCACAACGTGCCTCAATGGTATGTTGACTCCTGTATGAAAATAAAATATATGTTCCCGAAGGCGCATGCCGCCGCATACATGATCTCAACCCTGCGGCTTGGCTGGTACAAGGTGCACAAACCTGTTGAATATTACGCCGCCTATTTTACTGTTCGCGGCGAAGATTTTGACGGTGCTACCGTTATTAAAGGAAGGGACGCTGTCCGTCACCGCATGAATGAAATCAGCATGAAGGGCAAGGAGGCGAGTGCCAAGGAGGAAGCGGCGTTTGCAACGTTCCAGATTGTCAACGAGATGCTTGCGCGTGGGATTGAGGTACTTCCAATCGACCTTTATAAGTCTGATGCAAAAAAATATTTAGTGGAAGATGGCAAAATCAGACTTCCGTTTGCGTCGCTTAGCGGTGTTGGTGAATCAGCAGCAAACAACCTTGCTGCTGCAAAGGATAAAGGTGTTTATATATCGATTGATGATGTGCAAACACGGTCAAAGGTTTCTAAATCTGTAATTGAAACACTTGGTATATCAGGTGCACTTGCCGGATTGCCTGCAAGCAGCCAAATGACATTATTTTAGTTGACAAAGCATATTTTAGTATGGTATTATATTAGCACGCTAAAGCGTATAAAGCATATTGGGGTGAGAAAATGAAAAAATATAATAAAATCACTCCGGAGGGAACCAGCGACTTACTCTTTGAAGAATGTCTGGTTCGCAGATATGTGGAAAAGACATTGGCATCTGCTTTTTCTTCGCGTGGGTTTAATGAGGTGGTTACTCCAGGGCTGGAATTTTATGATGTGTTTGACCCGGATTTTTCCGGTATTGGGCAAGAGGTCATGTATAAAATGACGGATAAGCGTGGCAGATTGATTGTGATGCGTCCGGATTCCACGATGCCGATTGCCCGTTTAACTGCAACGAGATTGCAAAGCTTGCCAAAACCGATTCGACTTTTTTATACACAGCCAATTTACAGGAATAACCCTGACCTAATCGGTCGCAGTGATGAAACGGTACAAACTGGAATTGAATTGCTTGGTGCCGGTGGAATACGTGCCGACCTTGAAGTCATTGTTACGGCCATTGAAGCACTTGGCCAATGTGTTCCGAATTTTCGTCTGGAACTTGGCCACGCCGGTTTTTTCAGGGCACTTGCGGAGCAGCTTCCGGTTTCTGACGATTTGCGTGAAGATATTCGCCGCGCGATTGAATCAAAGAATTACGCTGCGCTCAATGCAATTCTGGATCAACTTGGCAATTCAAAACAGGTGATGGCAATACGGAGACTTCCACGTCTTTTTGGCGGCGAGGAAGTCTTTGACCAGGCAGCTCCCTTATGTAATGATGAAAAGTCCACACAAACCCTCGCGTATCTTCACGAACTTTACCGTTCCCTTGCCGAGCTCGGCCTTGGGGATAAAATAATTGTTGATTTAGGCCTTGTGCAGCGCAATGATTATTATACAAATATTGTTTTCAGCGCGTATGTTGAGGAGTGCGGGGATGCTGTCCTTCTTGGCGGCCGCTACGATAATCTGCTTGGTTGTTTTGATTCACCAATGCCTGCAATTGGCTTTGCAATCAACGTAGATGCCATTGCAAAAATTATCCTTGAACGTGGGGAACCCTTTGCGCTTCTTCCCGTGGATGTTTTGGTGCATGGAGAAACAGGGTTTGAAATAAAAGCGCTCAATTACGCATCTGATCTCGTTAAAAAAGGCTTTAAATGCGAAAACAGTGTGTTTGAAACTCGCATGGAGGCGCTCAACTATGCAAAAGTTCGCGGTATTGGACGCATCGATTTAATCAGCGATACAGTTGAAATAATAAATCTGACATAGGATTGATGAATATGAAACCACTCAGAATTGCTCTTACAAAAGGCAGACTTGAAAAGGATACCGTTGCACTGTTTGAGAAAATCGGGTTTGATTGCAACGCTGTTAAAAATAAAGGCCGTAAGCTTATCCTTCCGANNCAATTTGAGGTTGTGCTCGCAAAGGCGGCTGATGTGATTACCTATGTTGAGCATGGTGTGTGTGACCTTGGTGTTGTGGGTAAGGACACCATTATGGAGCATGGCAGCAGTTTTTACGAGATACTTGACCTGGGTTTTGGCAAATGTAAATTTGCACTTGCAGGTGAAAAGGGTAAAGATTTTTTCAGCGGCTATTCTTCCAAAACAATTGCTACAAAATACCCCAACGTTGCCAGAGGTTATTTTGAGAGTAAAGCTATGGATGTAAAGATTATTAAAATAGAGGGTTCGGTTGAACTGGCTCCTCTTTTAGGACTTTCCGACGCGATTGTAGATATTGTTGAAACAGGCTCAACTTTAAATGAAAACGGATTGGAAGTTATTGAAACTATCTGTGATATTTCCGCAAGGCTCATCGTGAATGCGGCCAGTCTAAAGCTTAGAAAGGCTGAAATAGAAAAGCTTGTTGAAATGATGGAAAGAGAGGCACGGACATGATATCAGTAGTCAAAGAAGGCGGGAATTTCGGCCGTGATTTTATCAACCAACTTAAATTGCGCAGTGAGAAATCCAATAAAAGTGNNGACAATATCAAGGACTTTCATAGCCGGCAAAAACAGCAAAGCTGGCTCAATACAGATGCGAACGGGGTTATCATGGGGCAGCGTGTGCGTGGCCTCTCAAGGGTTGGAATTTATGTCCCGGGCGGCACCGCCGCATATCCGTCTTCTGTTCTGATGAATGCGATCCCTGCTAAAATTGCCGGTGTGGGTGAAATCATTATGGTTACACCTCCAAATAAGGACGGTAAGCCGAACCCGGATATTATGGCGGCGGCGCTCATAGCTGGTGTGGACCGGGTCTTTTTAGTCGGTGGGGCACAGGCCGTTGCTGCTCTTGCTTTTGGCACAGAAAGCATTCCGAAAGTTGATAAAATTGTTGGCCCGGGAAATATTTATGTTGCTACTGCAAAAAAACAGCTCTATGGTATAGTGGATATCGACATGATTGCTGGACCAAGTGAAATTCTAATTATTGCCGACGATACTGCAAATCCGAAATTTTTGGCGGCAGATCTAATGTCTCAGGCGGAGCATGATAAACTTGCTTCGGCCATTCTGCTGACCACATCCGAAAGAATAGCGGAGCAAACAGTCACTCAGATTTACGAGCAAATGAAAACCCTTTCCCGTAAGGATATTATCGAGGAATCGCTTGACAGCTTCGGTGCGGTAATTGTATGTGATAGTATCAGCGAGGCTATTGAATTTGCGAATAAACTGGCACCGGAACATCTTGAAGTGTGTGCGGCGAATCCCATTGAATTCATTGGTAAAATTGACAATGCAGGCTCGGTCTTTCTGGGGAATTACTCACCGGAACCGCTCGGGGATTACTTTGCGGGGCCAAATCATGTTCTTCCGACAAGCGGTACTGCACGATTCTTTTCACCGTTATCCGTTGACAGCTTTATTAAAAAATCCAGCTTTATCTATTATACAGAAAATGCGTTAAAACTGGCTCAAAACGATATTATTAAGCTTGCTGAAACCGAAGGGCTGACCGCCCACGCAAATTCTATCCAAGTGAGGCGCTGACATGACATACCAATTAAATAATAAAATCAAAGATTTACAGCCATATGATCCGATTACAGGCAACTATTCCATCCGGTTGGACGCGAATGAATCGTTTTGTCAGATTCCAAAACAAGTAGTATCAAAAATTCTTGAAGCTACGGCGTTTATGTCTTACAATCGCTATCCGGATTCACTTGCCGCTGAACTTTGTAGAAGTTTTGCCGCGCACTACGGGGTCAGGCAGGAAATGGTTACCGCTGGAAACGGTTCGGATGAATTGATATCTGTTATTTACAACGCTTTTTTGATGAAGGGCGAAGCAATGATGACTTTGACTCCGGATTTTTCAATGTACCGGTTCTATTCGAGTATTGTTGAAGCGAAATGCACAGAATATCAAAAGAGTTCGGATTTATCAATTGATGTCGATGACTTGGTTGCCTGCGTAAACAAAAACAACATCAAAATGCTTATTTTTTCAAATCCATGCAATCCAACTTCCCTTGGGTTAAAAAAAGCGGATGTCAGGAGGCTGATTACCTCTGTAAATGCCTTAGTTGTCCTTGACGAAGCATATATGGATTTTTGGACCGAATCTCTGCTTGACGAGGTCGACAGCTACGACAATCTGATTATTTTGCGTACCTCTTCCAAGGCATTTGGTATGGCCGGCATCCGACTTGGTTTTGCAGTGGCAAACTTAACGTTGACCAATGCTATAAAAGCAGTGAAATCACCATATAACGTAAATTCGCTCACTCAAATGATTGGTTCTATTATTTTAAATGAAAACGAATTAATTCATACGGCAACCGCAAAAATCATCACTTCCAGAGAAATGCTCTACTCTGAAATGAAACGAATTGAAAACAATCGCAGTGATAAGATGCAAGTATACCCGAGCGTCACTAATTTTGTGTTTATCAAGATGAATAATGCTAAGAAGATGTATGAGTCCTTATTGAATGATGGGATTGCTGTCCGCTTAATAGGCGATTATCTCCGAATCACTGCTGGGAGTGAAAAGGAAAACGCAGAATTGGTTAAGGCTTTTGAAGCGTCGATTTGAATTTTTTAAGAAGGTGTAAGACATGAGAACATCAGTTCAAAAGCGAAAAACACTGGAAACGGATATTGATATTGAACTTTCGCTCGATGGCGGAGAAGTGGATATTTCCACAGGAATTGGCTTTTTTGATCATATGCTGAACGCCTTTGCCGTTCATGGTGGGTTTGGGCTGAAAATTAACGCCGTTGGGGATTTAATTGTCGATTGTCACCACACGATCGAGGACGTTGGTATAGTGCTTGGTAAGGCGTTTGCTCAGGCTTTGGGGGATAAATCCGGTGTTGCGCGTTTTGGCAGTTTCTATGTTCCGATGGATGAGGCACTTGCTTTTGCTTCAATTGATATCAGCGGAAGACCGTTTCTGGTTTTTCATGCAGACTTTCAGCAGGAGCGCATTGGTGATTATGATTCCTGCATGACGGAAGAATTTATGCGTGCTTTTGCTGTAAACGCCGGAATCACGCTGCACACCCGTGTTGAGTACGGAACCAATGCACACCATNAAACAGAGGCAATGTTCAAGGCGGTCGCTCACGCAATGAGTATTGCAGTTAATGAAACTTCAACGGGAACACTTTCCACAAAAGGTTCCTTATAAGCTTACATAGGAGATGGACACATGATTATTTTGCCAGCGATTGATATAAAAGACGGTGAATGCGTTCGTCTCGTGAAGGGCGACTATGCGACGGCGCATAAGGTAGCTGAAAATGCAGTTGAAGCCGCTCAGACCTTTCAGGCCGCAGGTGCCGAATGGCTCCATATTGTTGATCTGGACGGAGCCAAAGCAGCAGAACCGGTCAACTCCAAGCTTATTTTTAAAGTACTGAAAGAAAGCAAGCTGAAGGTAGAAATCGGTGGCGGCATACGCAGTTTGGAAACAATTGATTATTATATTAAAAATGGGATTGATCGGGTTATTTTAGGCTCAGCTGCACTTAATAATCCCGCGCTTGTCGCAGAAGCAGTGGAGAAGTATGCAGAAAAGATTGCAGTGGGAATTGATGCGCTTGACGGCAACGTTGCCGCGCACGGCTGGACAGAGACTTCAACTGTGAATTACATTGAATTGGCAAAGCAAATGGAGCAGTCAGGAGTAAAGTATATTATCTTTACAGATATCTCCCGCGACGGTACATTATCCGGCCCGAACTTAGCCATGCTGGATGAATTAAACCGAGCAGTCTCGTGCAATGTGGTTGCAAGTGGAGGGGTCAGTAACCTCAAGGATATAGCCAATTTACTGAGTTTGAATCTCTATGGAGCCATTTGTGGCAAAGCGGTTTATACCGGTGACTTAAACTTGAAATCTGCAATTCAGTTTTGCGCGGGAGGAGAGGCAGTGTGAACAATGATTGTGTAAAGCAAGATGCCTTTATAGATAAATTCTTTCAAAAGTCCGAACTGCTGCCTGCTATCATTCAGGAATACGGAACAAACGAGGTATTGATGCTCGCCTATATGAACCGCGAGTCCATGAAAAAGACACTTGAAACAGGCTATACATGGTTTTACAGTCGTTCCCGTCAGCAACTCTGGAATAAGGGCGCGACTTCTGGACATTTACAAAAAATCGTCAGCATTCACGGCGACTGTGATGACGACACGCTTTTGATTATTGTCAAACAAACTGGGGCGGCTTGCCACACCGGCGCACATAGCTGCTTTTTTAATGAGATTTGGAGGGATACCAATGAATGATACTATGCAGGAGCTTTACGATACCGTCTTAAATAGAAAAGGAAGCCACACGGAAGGTTCATATACCTGCTATTTATTTGATAAGGGAATCGATAAAATTCTAAAAAAATGTGGGGAAGAGTGCAGCGAGGTAATCATCGCCGCAAAAAATGGTGACAATTCCGAAACGATTCTTGAAATATCCGATTTGCTTTATCATCTAACTGTATTGATGGTAAACGAAGGTATTTCTTTAGACGATGTGAACGCTGAGTTGGCTAAACGCAGTGAAAAATCAGGAAATCTTAAAACTTTTCATCAAACCGATAAAAATAGTTAAAACAAAATGGCCGACGCAAATGCGTTGGCCATTTTTTAGTTGTTTATTTCCAACTGTAAAAGTCCTTTAAAAACCAAATTTCTTTCGCTTCAAACTCCATATCGTTCAGATAATTCAAAATTCCTGCATCCGTTGTGAAAGTGAATTTCAGTTTGTAAGAGTATAAAGCCTGATACTGAAATCCGGTTTGTTTGTTGATGGCGTTGATACCGTATTTTCCGTCGCCGGCAAGTGGGTGGCCAATGGACGAAAGGTGCGCTCTGATTTGATGCGTACGTCCCGTAAGCAATTCAACTTCAAGCAGGCTGTAATCACCACTCTCGTCAAGTACTCGATAGCGTGTTTGAATCGATTTTGTATCAGCTGTCGCTTTTTTTGAAATATAGACCCGGTTTTGACTTTCGTTTTTTTCAAGAAATCCATCAAGGGTAGCTTCCTTTTTCTCCATCTTACCGTGAACAATACAGAGGTAAAGCTTTTGCAGCTCGCGGCTTTTGACCTTCTCATTCATAATGCGCAGCGTTTCAGCGTTTTTGGCTGCCATCACAATGCCTCCGGTATTTCGGTCAATTCGATTAATCAGCGCGGGTGCAAATGAGCTTTCGTTTTCCGGATTATATTCGCCCTGCACATACAAATAGTGCTGTACCCTCGCAATCAGAGAATCAAAATGATAATTTTCATCCGGATGCACAATTAATCCCGGCTTTTTATCGAGGATCATAATATTCTTGTCTTCGTAAATAATATTCAGCTTGTTTGGCGCTTTCAGAAAATCATATTCCTTTTGTTCCTGTTGAAAAAATTCATCCTTTAAGTACATGGTCAGTACGTCACCCACATTAAGCCGCGTGGAAATCTCACACCGCTTGCCATTTAACTTAATATCTTTCTTCCGTATGCTTTTATACAGCATGGCTTGGGGGAGATTATTGTAGGACTTGGTCAAAAATTTATCCAGCCTTTGCCCGGCATCGTTTAAACCGATGGTAATTTTTTTCATATAATAAAGCCGCTCCTAACTTCTGTAAACTGATGTTCGACAGTAATTAGACAGCACCAACGGCGCCATCTATGTGTTTGCAAAGATTATACCATGAATACAGAAACTGTAAAAGATTTAAATACTTTTCAAAAAATATAATTTAGTATATAATATAACATAATACAAAACTTGAAGGAGAACGGATTATGATTACACAACAAAGAATAATAGAGATTTTAAAGGAAGCCGGCGTTTTACTGGAGGGTCATTTTAAACTTACATCCGGCCGGCACAGCAATCAATATCTTCAGTGTGCTAAAATATTCCGTAATACAAAATACAGCGAAGGGCTTTGTGCCGCGCTTGCCGAGCAGTATCAGGACAGCAATGTGCAGGTTGTTATCGGTCCTGCAATGGGAGCTGTTCAAATGGCCTACGAAGTGAGCAGGCCACTGCACTGCGAAAATTTTTTCACTGAGCGCGATGAAAACGGGAAGATGACTTTAAGACGTGGATTTGTTGTTAACCCTGGTGAAAAGGTACTGGTTGTTGAAGACGTTGTAACAACGGGTGGTTCGGTTCGTGAGGTAATTGACCTTGTGAATGCAGCCGGCGGCGATGTGGTCGGAGTGGGCTCCATTGTTGACCGTACCGGAGGAAAAATTGATTTCGGCGTACCATTTAAGGCTGTGATTTCCGTTGACGTTCAGTCATGGGAGCCGCAGGATTGTCCGCTTTGTAAAGAAGGTGCTCCCGCACCGGTCAAACCGGGCAGCCGAAAAATCTAATTGAATTCGCTTGAATGGGGGTGGCGGCGTTGGAAAAGAATGAAGTCTATTTATCGACCAAAAAGAGCGTGGCCAAGCCTGTTCATAGTGGTCATAGAGAACGTGTTAAAAATAAGTTTTTAAAGGACGGTCTCGACGGGTTTGAGCAGCATGCTGTTTTGGAGTTACTGCTTTATTATGGAATCCCACTCAAAGACACAAATTCCATCGGACATGCTCTTCTGCAAAAATTCGGTTCACTTTCTGCCGTGTTTGACGCTCCCTTTGAAGAATTGACTAAAGTAGATGGGGTTGGAAAATCAGCCGCAACGCTCATTAAACTTATCCCTCAGCTTTGTCGGCGCTATCAAGAAAATGCGGATAAGGATAAAAACTGGATTTTCAGCTATGACGAAGCCGGTAAACTTTTGATTAATAAATTTATCGGCCGTACGGATGAGGTAATCGTGCTCATGCTTCTTGACAGTAGAAATCGGATGATTTATTGTGATGTAGTCAATGAAGGTACGGTTACCACTGCAAATATTTATGTAAAAAAGATTGTCAAGCTTGCGGTGCAATATAACGCGGCTTACGCAATTCTTTCACATAACCATCCAAGTGGATACTGTATGCCTTCCAAACAGGATATGAACTCCACAATGTGGATTTATGAAGCACTTAAAACAGTAGAAGTAAAATTGATTGACCATGTCATTGTCAGCAACAGTGACTTTTTCTCTATGGCAAAGAGTGGAATTATGTCGGAAGTTTTTGATTCCGAATTGGATACGGAGTAAAATATGGATTTTAAATTAGTCTCACAATATCAACCGGCGGGTGATCAGCCCAAGGCAATTCAACAGCTTGTCGACGGACTGCAAAACGGAGACAAGGAGCAGACTTTGTTGGGTGTTACCGGCTCCGGTAAAACATTTACCATGGCAAATGTGATTGCCAAGCTAAACCGGCCGACACTTGTGTTAGCGCATAATAAGACCCTTGCGGCACAGCTATGCTCGGAATTTCGAGAATTTTTCCCGGAAAATTCTGTTGAGTATTTCGTTAGCTATTATGACTATTATCAGCCGGAGGCATACATTGCAACGACCGACACCTACATTGAGAAGGATTCCGCGATTAACGATGAAATCGATAAATTGAGGCATTCGGCGACCTCAGCTCTGTCGGAACGGCGTGATGTTATTATTGTTGCCAGTGTGTCCTGTATTTATAGCTTGGGCGACCCAATTGATTACCGAACTATGGTGATCTCACTGCGCCCCGGTATGGAGTGGAGCCGCGATAATTTGCTTCGCAAGCTTGTGGAAATTCAGTATGAGAGAAATGATATTAATTTTATACGCAATAAATTCCGCGTGCGCGGCGATGTGGTCGAAATTTTTCCAGCACAGTCAAATGAAAATGTGATTCGTGTGGAGTTTTTCGGTGATGAGATTGACCGAATCAGCGAAATTAACGCTTTAACCGGTGAGCTAAAAGCTGAATTAAAGCATGTCGCAATTTATCCGGCTTCCCACTATATTGTTCCGCGCGAAAAAATGCAGCGAGCCTTAGCCGAAATTGAACAGGAAGCGGAAGAGCGTGTTGAATTCTTTAAAAATAACGGAAAATTGATTGAAGCACAGCGCATTCAGGAGCGCACACAATACGATATTGAAATGCTCGGCGAAATTGGTTTCTGCAAAGGAATTGAAAACTATTCACGTGTGATGTCCGGCCGTGCGCCCGGCAGTTCGCCGTTTACTTTGCTTGACTATTTCCCAAAAGATTTTTTGCTGTTTGTGGATGAGTCCCATGTAACGCTGCCGCAGGTGCGCTCCATGTACGCCGGTGATCGTGCAAGGAAAACGTCACTGATTGACTTCGGTTTTCGTCTTCCGTCGGCTTATGATAACCGTCCGCTTAATTTTGATGAGTTTTACAACCATATTAATCAAGCGGTGTTTGTCAGTGCAACGCCGGGCGACTTTGAAAAAGAAAAATCCGCTCAAATCGTCGAGCAGGTTATCAGACCGACAGGGTTGGTCGACCCCGAAATTATTGTAAAACCAACCGAAGGACAAATAGATGACTTGATTTCTGAAATAAATGTAAGGGCCGCTAAAAAGGAACGTATCCTGGTAACCACACTCACTAAGAAAATGGCGGAGGACTTAACTTCGTATCTTGAGGGAATGGGTATCCTTGTGCGGTATATGCACCACGATATTGATACTGTGGAACGAATGGAAATTATCCGTGATTTACGTCTGGGTGAATTTGATGTTTTGGTTGGAATCAACCTTTTGCGTGAGGGCCTGGATATTCCTGAGGTTTCGCTTGTTGCGATTCTTGACGCGGACAAGGAAGGCTTTTTGCGCTCCCAGCGCTCACTGATTCAGACGATTGGCAGAGCGGCTCGTAACGTAGGTGGACAAGTTATCATGTATGCTGACACCGTCACACCGTCGATGGAGCTGGCAATACGGGAAACCGAGCGACGCAGGGCGATTCAAACCGCCTATAATGAAAAAAACGGAATTACTCCAAAAACGATTATCAAAAAAGTATCGGATATATTGGAAATATCTTCTCATAAAGATGATGATAAAGGCAAAAAGAAGAAGCACTTAAATGCAATTGAGCGCAGGCAGATGATTGAACAGCTGACCAAGGAAATGAAGGCCGCTGCAAAACTGCTTGAATTTGAGCATGCCGCTTATCTGCGTGATAAAATCAAGCAACTTAGCGGAGAGAAATAGCAGCATTTATATTACGGAGGAAAATATTTTAATGACAGCAAAGAACATTTTTGTAAAAGGTGCAAGAGAGCACAATTTAAAAAATATTGATATTGAGATACCGCGTGACAAGCTGATTGTTTTTACAGGACTTTCGGGTTCCGGAAAATCATCCCTTGCCTTCGACACCATCTATGCCGAGGGTCAGCGCCGATACGTTGAGTCACTCTCGTCCTATGCACGCCAATTTTTGGGGCAGATGGAAAAGCCTGACGTTGACTATATTGACGGACTTTCTCCGGCAATTTCAATCGACCAGAAAACCACGTCGAAGAATCCTCGTTCTACGGTTGGAACGGTGACGGAAATTTATGACTATCTGCGTTTGCTTTACGCGCGAATTGGTATTCCACATTGCCCAATTTGTGGCAGGGAGATTAAACAGCAAACAATTGATNNTCGACCGTGTTTTAAACCTTGAGGAAGGCACAAAAATTCAAGTGCTTGCTCCTGTTGTGCGCGCCCGTAAAGGGGAGCATACCAAGGAGTTTGAGGCCGCGCGTAAGGGCGGTTTTGTCCGTGTACGTGTTGACGGCAATCTTTATGATTTGTCTGAAACGATTCAATTGGAAAAAAACAAAAAGCATACCATTGAAATAGTAGTGGACAGGCTTGTCATCAACCCGTCAATTCACTCCCGTCTGTCCGATTCCATTGAAACGGCATCAACGCTTTCCGGTGGTATTACAGTGATCAGCGTGGCAGGGGGAGAAGACATTACGTTTTCGCAAAATTACGCCTGCCCGGAGCATGGTATTAGTGTGGAGGAACTTACCCCACGTATGTTTTCCTTTAACAACCCATATGGCGCGTGCCCGAAATGTACCGGCCTTGGTGTGTTTATGAAAATTGACCCGGATTTAATTATGCCGGATAAATCGCTGTCCGTTCACAAGGGCGGCTTAAAGGCAAGCGGCTGGGCAATGGAGGGAAGCACGATTGCTTCCATGTATATGACTGCCCTTGCAAAGCATTATCATTTTTCTCTGGATACCCCGCTTAGCAAGCTGCAACCTGAAATTATTGATATTCTTCTATATGGGACAAAAGGTGAAAAAATTCAAATTGAACGCAGCAACGAATACGGCAGCGGTATTTATAAAACCGAGTTTGAAGGTATTATTAATAACCTTGAACGGCGCTTCCGTGAAAGCCAGAGCAACTGGATCAAGGAAGAAATCGAATCCTATATGAGTGCGATTCCCTGTGACGCCTGCCACGGGAAACGCCTTTCTCCGGTCAGCCTCGCAGTCACCGTCGGCGGCATCAATATCAGTGATTTTTGTGAAAAATCAGTTGTTCAGGCATTGGATTTTGTGAANNCTTTTTGCAGAGCGTCGGTCTGGAGTATCTGTCTCTTTCCCGCTCTTCGGGCACGCTTTCCGGCGGGGAAAGCCAGCGCATTCGACTCGCAACACAAATCGGGTCGTCGCTCATGGGTGTGCTGTACATCCTTGACGAGCCAAGTATCGGTCTGCATCAGCGTGACAATGACAAACTTCTTGCAACTCTAAAACACCTGCGTGATTTAGGCAATACCGTTATTGTAGTTGAGCATGATGAGGAAACCATGCGTGCGTCCGATCATATTGTTGACATTGGTCCGGGAGCCGGAATCCATGGGGGTTACGTCGTATTTAACGGCAAGGTAGAGGATATTGTCAATTGCAAGGAATCAATTACAGGGCAGTATTTGAGTGGAGCAAAAAGAGTCGAGGTTCCTAAAATACGCCGAAAAGGAAACGGCAAAAAGCTGAAAATAATCGGTGCGACGCAAAATAACCTTAAAAATATCAATGTCGATATACCGCTCGGGGAATTTGTCTGTATTACCGGTGTTTCCGGTTCGGGAAAATCTTCATTAATTAACGAAATTTTATATAAATATCTTGCATCAGAGTTGAACGGTGCAAAATGCCGCCCCGGCGCCTATAAAGCAATCAAAGGCATTGAAGAACTGGATAAGGTGATTGAAATTAATCAATCGCCAATCGGGCGTACGCCCCGTTCCAATCCTGCGACTTATACCGGAGTATTTACGGATATCCGTGACCTGTATGCCTCCACACAGGACGCAAAGCTGCGCGGCTTTGGTACCGGCCGGTTTTCGTTCAATGTAAAGGGGGGCCGCTGTGAAGCCTGCCAGGGCGACGGCATCATTAAAATTGAGATGCATTTCCTGCCAGATGTATATGTTCCGTGTGATGTGTGCAAAGGAAAACGTTATAATCGTGAAACACTTGAAATCAAGTACAAGGGAAAAAGTATCTATGATGTGCTTGAAATGACGGTAGAAGAAGGTCTCGACTTTTTTTCGAGCATTCCGAGAATTGCACGTAAACTGCAAACCTTGCAGGATGTTGGCCTTGGTTATGTTAAAATCGGTCAGCCCGCCACAACTCTTTCCGGCGGTGAAGCACAAAGGGTTAAGCTGGCAACCGAACTTTCAAAGCGTCCGACCGGAAGAACCATCTATATCTTAGATGAACCAACCACCGGTTTGCATATTGCAGATGTTCATAAATTGATTGAAGTGCTGCAAAAGCTGGTCGACAGCGGCAACACTGTCGTGGTAATCGAGCATAATCTGGATTTGATTAAGACAGCTGATTATATCATTGATATTGGACCGGAGGGCGGCGATGCCGGTGGCGAAATTATTGCCAAGGGCACTCCGGAAGTGATTGCGAAGACGCCGGGATCCTATACGGGGCAATATCTGAAAAAATTGCTTCATCGATAAATATCCGTCAAATATATTTTCATTGTACCAAAAGAAGACCTCCTGTTACAGATATTTTAAATCCATAACGGGAGGTCTTTATATGTAATTTTGATTCACTTTATGTTACTTTCCTGCAATTCAATTTTTCGCGATTTTAACTTTGCAAAGGAAGGTTTTGTTTCAGAAACAATAACCGCAGCAAATATCAGTAAAAATCCGCCTAAGGTTTTCAACGTAAGCGCTTCACCCAAAAATATGATTCCAAAAACTGTGCCGAAAAGAGATTCAAGCGACATGATCAGTGAGGCTCTTGCCGGAGGAGAATACTTTTGACATACAGTTTGCAATGAAAGTGCGATAAACGTACTGAACACGCCAATGTACAAAAGAGACATAATTGAACTGCTCTGCAGTTTTACAGGAAATGTTTCGGTACAGAGGGCGACAGTGAGAGCAATGATTGCGGTAAACGCAAACTGAGTAAAAGATAAAAGAATAGGATCATTCTTTTCGGTTAAAATACCTATTGCAACAATCTGCGATGCAAAGGCAAAACCGCAAAGAAGGGAAAGTAAATCGCCCCAACCCATTTTAAATCCGGAATGTAAGGATAAAAGTCCGATTCCCACAATGCATATAAATGCAGCGGCAATGTTGTAACCATCTGGTTTCTCCTTTTTAAGCATCCAGTACAAAAATGGTACCACAACAACATAAACAGCTGTTAGAAATGCGTTATTACCAACTGTTGTATATTTTACACCAATGGTTTGCAGGTAATAGGCAATGAAAAGTAGTACTCCGAGAATTGCACCCGACTTAATGCAGGCAAAATCAATTTTTTGAATTTTTTTGTAAAAGAATATACACATCAGAACAGCAGCTATTCCAAAGCGAATAGCAATCATATAGCTTGCAGGAACCGTGTTGACTGCGTTTTTCACTACGACAAATGCGCTGCCCCAGATGACTGTAATAAACAGCAGTCCCAAATCAGCGGCAAGCGATTTGTTTTTAATTTTCAATCGATACACCTCGTTTATTTGCATTCTTATGCATTATACCATTGATGTATTTTTACCGCAACACAAAACTGTGTTTATGCGATAATGAAAAACAAAATATTGTATGTTCATAAATAATTTAGAATAATATTTCTTTGCTAAAGCAATCAATTGTGATATAATAAAATTTGAATTTAACCAAGTTTGATTTGGAGATGAATAATGAATGATAGGAATTGAACAGCGTTCCGTTTGTGACGGAGTCAATTTCAGAAGTATTAAAGATACCAAGTTTAAAACGGTCCGTATGTCCGTTAATTTTATGCTGCCGATTCAAAAGTCAACTGCAGCATCCAATGCTTTGCTGCCATTTTTATTGAGTAGGGCCAGCAGCGAATATCCTGATTTTACCAAATTAGGTGAGCGATTAGCGGAACTTTACGGTGCCGAAATTAATGCCGATGTGCAAAAGTTAGGCGACGTTCAGTTGCTTTCGCTTTCTGCCTCAGGCATAGCCGACCGATATTCATTAAGTGGTGAAAGTATTTCCACCGAGCTTTCTAAACTGCTGTGCAGTATTATTTTTGACCCTCCGTTTGAAAACGGATTGTTCCCAAAGGATGGATTTGAACAAGAAAAACGGCAGACAATTGAGTTGATCGAATCTGAATATAATGATAAACGCACCTATGCCAAACAGCGCTGTGAAGAAATCATGTGTGCTGAAGAGCCTTATGGTATTAATCGATATGGCAGCAAGGATGCCATAAAAAACTTGAAGCGTGAGGAACTGACACAGGCGTGGCAGTATTTAATTCATAATGCCAAAATTGAAATTATGGTTTTGGGTGATTGTGACTCCGCTTTGGTCTTCGAAGGTTTTTATAATGCGTTTAAAAAATTGAGCAGAACATCAACTGTGGACTGCCCGACAAAAAATATAAAAAAAGCGGATAAGGTCAACGATGTTGTAGAAAAGATGGATATTGCCCAGTCAAAGCTTGTTTTGGGCTTTCGCACTGCCGTGGCCATGCCGGATGCGGAAGTTGAAGCGGTTAAACTGATGACGGCTCTTTTTGGCGGAACGCCAAATTCAAAATTATTTTTAAATGTGCGTGAAAAACTCAGCCTTTGCTACTATTGCAGTGCACAGTACCTTTCAATGAAGGGCATCATGCTTGTCCAGAGCGGTGTTGAGACGAAGAATGTTGAAAAAGCAAAGCAGGAAATTCTGTTCCAACTTGATGAAGTTAAAAAAGGCAACTTTGACGAAGATGAAGTGAANNTGGCGAAATTAAGCATATGCAACAGTTACCGTTCCGTTTCCGATTCACTTGGCAGTCTTGAAGCATGGTATCTCTCACAAACCTTTACGAACCAAATCAAACGTCCTGATGAAGCCGCTGCCATTATCAATGCAGTCTCGCGTCAGGAAATTATTGATGCGGCGAATCACGTTACGCTTGACACAGTGTATCGTTTGTTAGGAAGCGAGGCAGAAACTGAATGAATATCATTAAAGAAATAAAAAGCGAACGCGTTGGGGATAAATACTACGAAGTCGAACATTCGTCCGGATTGAAGATATTTATTTATCCCAAGGAAAATAATAATTCAACTTACGCTGTGTTTGGTACCAAATACGGTTCTGTCGATGTCAACTTTAAAACCTCCGATGAGAAGGAAGCAAATACGGTGCCGGCCGGTATTGCACATTATCTGGAGCACAAGCTCTTTGAGAGCGAAGATGGCGATGCTTTTACGCGCTATGCGAAAACCGGGGCGTCTGCAAATGCATACACATCGTTTGATAAAACCTGTTATTTGTTTTCCTGTACCGAAAATGTTTATGAATCACTTGAAATTTTGCTCGATTTTGTCCAGACGCCTTACTTTACGGAGCAAACTGTCCAAAAGGAACAGGGAATCATTGGGCAAGAAATCAGAATGTATGATGATGACCCGCAGTGGCGTGTCATGTTTAACCTTTTGCGTGCGATGTATCATAACCATCCGGTTAGGGTTGATATTGCCGGAACAGTGGAGAGCATTGCCGAAATCACCCCAGAACTGCTTTATAAATGTTATCATACGTTTTACAATCTCAATAATATGGTCTTGTGCGTTGCAGGCAACGTTGATCTTAATAAAGTACTCGATTTATGTGATAAGATGTTAAAACCCTCAAAACCTGTCAGCCTTGAAAGAATCTTTGAAAATGAACCGGATGAAGTTTTGGAAAGCAGGGTAGAGCAAAAGCTTTCAGTTTCTGCTCCGATTTTCCAGCTTGGTTTTAAAGAACACACTGAGCCAGAACGTTTATCGGCAAAAGAAGTTGCTGAAACAGAAATTCTTCTTGATCTTCTGGCGTCGGACGCTTCTCCACTTTTCCGCATACTGCTGGACGCGGAGCTTATCAATGAATCTTCATTCTCCTACGAATATTTTGAGGGACCGGGCTACGCATCGGTTATTTTTTCCGGTGAATCCAAAGACCCGGACGCTGTTGCGGACGAAATTAAAAAAGAGATTGCAAAAGTACGTAAAAATGGCCTTAATCCGGAAGCTTTTGAACGTTCAAAAAAAGCGGTGTACGGCCGCATGATCGCATCCCTAAACAGTGTTGACAATATTGCCAATTCCATGGCAGGACTTGCATTTACAGGCCACGAGATATTTCAGTATATAGACTTGATTGCTGCGGCCGATATTGATTCTGTTCAGGCGCGCCTCAATACGCAGCTGCGACCGGAATATTCCGCACTTTCTGTTGTTAACCCGATAAACTGAAAATTGTAACCGCCAATGTTTCCACGCGAGGATTGGCGGGACGATCTTAACTGCTTTTGCGCGTGGAGAATGGTGGAGAATATGTATAATGTTCAATTCCCGGGATTAGGCATTCATTTTACAATCAATCCGACCGCATTTTCGATTGGTCAATTTACAGTCAGATGGTATGGTGTTATTATTGCAGTGGGCTTTTTGCTTGCTTTTCTCTATGCCATGGCAAGCTGCAAAAAATTCCATATGGATCAAGATAAGCTTATTGATACGATTATCATTGGAATCATTGGCGGAATCATTGGTGCAAGGGCATATTACGTCCTTTTTGACACCAGCAATCAATATTTAAAGGACCCTATCAGTGCACTGTATATTTGGCAAGGCGGCCTCGGAATCTATGGTGGTATTATCGGAGGTATGATTTGCGGTGCTTTGGTGGCAAAGTGGCGTAAAATCAGTATTCCCGCAATGTTGGATATCGCTTCGCTTGGTTTTTTAATTGGGCAGACAATCGGCCGTTGGGGAAACTTTGTAAACCAGGAAGCCTTTGGCGGGGCGACGACGCTCCCTTGGGGCATGACCAGTGAAAATACTGCGGCAATAGCAAGCGGCCCGGTGCATCCGTGCTTCTTGTATGAATCTTTGTGGTGTCTGCTTGGCTTTATCCTGCTACATATTTTCAGCCGTAAGTTCAGAAGATATGACGGTCAGGTATTTATTCTTTATTTAGTTTGGTACGGAATTGGCCGCTTCTTTATTGAAGGCTTAAGAACCGACAGCCTTATTACACCTATTTTGCCGCTGAGAGTTTCTCAGGTGGTAGCTGCTGCAACAGTTCTTGTCGGAGTTATCTTATTAATTGTATTCCGTAATAAAGTTTCACTGAGTGGATGCGGTGCAAAAAAGGTAATGGAATTGAACGCAATTGTTGATGAAGTGCCTGCAGAGATGATTGATGATGGTACAAGTACGATTTTTGACAATACCGCAGATAATACAGATGATGTCACTTCTACGGCAGATGCTACGGAAGACACCGTTGCTCCCACGGAGGAAGAGAAAAGCGAAGACACTGCACAAGAAAGCGGTGTGAACCCTACAACTGATGAAGTTTCTGCGCCGGTTGATGAAACAACCGAAGATAAAGAATAACTTTTTGGAGGCAGACGATGGCAAAGCTGATTGATGGCAAAGCGGTTGCCGCCGAGGTTCGGGCTAAGGTTGCTCTTGAAGTGGAAGAACTAACTCGTAATGGTGTGGTTCCGGGGCTGGCGGTTGTTATTGTTGGCGATGATCCGGCTTCAAGAACCTACGTGAACAACAAAAAGAAGGCCTGCGCTCAGGCCGGCATTTATTCTGAGGAATATGCACTTCCGGAGACAACATCGCAGGAAGAATTAATGACTTTAATACAAAAATTGAACCTTAAAAAGGATATCAACGGAATCCTTGTGCAGTCGCCGCTGCCAAGTACTCTTGATGAGGAAGCAGTGGTCGAAGCAATTAATCCGGAAAAAGATGTAGATGCGTTCCATCCGTCCAACGTTGGCAGAATTATGATCGGAAACTTTCATTTTCTGCCTTGTACGCCGGCGGGTATTATTGAACTGATTAACTCCGAACAGATTGACATTACAGGTAAAAATTGTGTGGTTATTGGGCGAAGCAACATTGTCGGAAAACCGATGGCAATGCTGCTTTTGCATCATAATGGTACAGTAACCATTTGTCACAGCAAAACACGGAATTTAGCAGAAATCTGCAAAAATGCAGATATTCTTGTTGCAGCGGTGGGCAAACCGAAATTTGTCACCGCTGATATGGTTAAGCCCGGTGCAGTCGTCATTGATGTCGGTATGGATCGGGATATGGACGGTAAGCTTTGCGGCGACGTTGACTTTGTCAATGTCGAAAAAATTGCATCTTGGATCACTCCTGTTCCTGGCGGAGTCGGCCCAATGACAATCGCAATGCTTCTTAAAAATACAGTTGTTGCGGCAAGACGTCAAAACGGTATACTTTAATCAGTATCATGACTCCTGCATCAATAGCTAACTGAGGTTACAGAATGGACAACCTTTTAAATAAAATAGATTCTCCGAAGGANNGGATTTACAAAATTTTTCATTTTCAGAACTATGCGAATTATGTACAGAAATACGAGAGAAATTAATTACAACAATTTCCAATAACGGTGGGCATCTTGCATCCAATTTGGGCGTGGTTGAACTTACCGTTGCTTTGGATCGTGTTTTCAATTCAGACAAAGACAAAATTGTATGGGATGTCGGGCATCAGTCATACACACATAAAATTTTAACCGGCAGGCGTGATGCAATTTCCACAATTCGTACACAAGGCGGGCTTTCCGGATATCCTAATCGATCGGAAAGTCAATATGATGCATTTAATGCCGGCCACAGCAGTACTTCAATTTCCGCAGCGCTTGGAATTGCCAACGCAAAAGTGTTAACCAACGAACCCGGCCATGTTCTCGCAGTCATCGGTGACGGTGCACTGACCGGTGGCCTTGCTTATGAAGGATTGAATAATGCAGGACGCTTTAAAAAGAATTTTATTGTTATTTTAAATGATAACAATATGTCTATTTCACGTAATGTAGGTTCGATTGCGCGTTATCTTGCCCACATTCGCACAAAGCCGGGTTACTTTAGAGTAAAAGGAAATGTCGAAACGGTGCTTGACCATGTGCCGCTTGTCGGAGAACCGATTCACCGTATGCTTTCAAAATCCAAAACCGCGCTGAAACAGGTTTTATACAACAGTACTCTTTTTGAAGATATGGGATTTTATTATTACGGTCCGTTCGATGGGCACAATCTCGAACAATTAATTGATGTTTTGGAAAACGCAAAGAATATTAATCATCCGGTTTTATTGCACGTTTTAACCTGTAAAGGCAAGGGATATCCCTTTGCAGAGCAAAATCCCGGTGCGTTTCATGGAGTTTCGAGCTTTGATATTAAAACCGGAAAAGCGTCGTCTTCAGGTGAAAGTTTCTCGAGCGTGTTTGGTAGCAACATCTGCACATTAGCTGCACGTGACAGTCGAATTTGTGCAATCACAGCCGCAATGCAAACGGGGACAGGCCTTACCAATTTTGCAAAACAATTTTCGGACCGATTTTTCGATACGGGAATTGCTGAAGAACACGCCATCACCTTTGCGGGAGGGCTTGCTGCGGGAGGAATGCTGCCTGTTTGTGCGATTTATTCCACTTTTTTGCAGCGCGGATATGATCAGATTATTCATGATGCGGCCATACAGAGGGTTAAAGTTACCTTTGCGATTGACCGTGCCGGTGTAGTTGGAGAGGACGGCGAGACGCATCAAGGAATTTTTGATGTACCGTTTTTGAACACAATCCCCAATATAACAGTTTATTCTCCGACATATTATGATGAACTCTATTCTGATTTTAATGAGGCGATTTATCATTGTGACGGTGTTTCAGCTGTACGATATCCACGTGGAAAGCAACTATTTAAGCCTTTTGACTTTGAAAGCAAGTGTAAATCTTATGACACTTACGGAGAAATCAGCGCTGAAATTGTTATCGTTACTTACGGAAGGCTCTTTTCGTTTGCGTGCAAAGCAATTTCAATCCTGAAAGAAAAAGGGATTCCTGCCAGAATCGTTAAATTGAATCGAATTAAACCAATTGATTCAGGTGCAGTTGATGATGTATTGAAAGCAAAAAAGGTTTTTTTCTTTGAAGAAGGGATCCAGCAAGGCGGCGTCGGTGAACATTTTGATTATTTGTTGACGCAAAGCGGATTCTCCAATAGATTTTATTTGCGTGGAATTACGGACTTTGTTCCTCATGCGACAATGATGCAATCCTTAGAAGCGCTTGAGCTTGACGACAAGGGAATGGTAAATATGATTATGACGGAGTGCAAAAAGTGATAGAAAAGAAGAGGCTTGATTGTCTGATATTTGACCAGGGACTCACCGAAAGCCGAGAGAAGGCTAAGGTGATGATCATGATGGGCAATGTCTATGTTGATAACCAAAAATCAGACAAACCCGGCACAATGCTGCCGACGGATACGAAGATTGAAATTAGAGGGGAAACGATGCCTTATGTAAGCCGGGGCGGCTTAAAGCTTGAAAAAGCAATGGCAGTATTTCCTATTGAATTAAATGATAAAATTACAATGGACATCGGAGCTTCAACCGGAGGCTTTACCGATTGTATGCTTCAAAAAGGTGCAAAAAAGGTTTATTCCATTGATGTTGGTTATGGACAACTTGCATGGAAGTTAAGAACCAACCCACAAGTAATCAACTTGGAGCGCACTAATGTCCGCTATCTTACAACAGAACAGGTTCCGGATTTGGTGGACTTTTTCAGTGTTGACGTTTCATTTATTTCACTTTGTCTGGTACTTCCTGTTGCAAGAAGATTCATGGCGGAAAACGCACAGGCCGTATGCCTGATTAAACCGCAATTTGAGGCCGGGCGAGGCAAGGTTGGTAAAAAGGGTGTGGTTCGTGACAAGGCGGTTCACGTGGAAGTAATTGAAAAAATTACAGGCTTTGTTTTAAAAAGCGGATTTTCAATTTTGGGTTTAACTTACTCACCGGTAAAGGGGCCGGAAGGCAATATCGAATACTTAATTTATCTTCAAAAATCCGAAGAGCCAGTCAGCGCTGATCTAAATATCAGTGTGCTGGTAGAAGATTCACATAAACAGCTGAACGGTGGTGAGTAATCTGAAAATAGCGATCATACCAAATTTAGGCAAGCAAAATGCGCGGTTTCACACCATAAAGGTGATCAATATGCTGCAAAAATTTGATGCACAAGTGCTGATGAGATCAGATTTAAAAAGCTACTTTTCAGATTTTGGGATTGTCTTTTATGATGATTTTAAAAAAATGATGGCTGATTGCGATATCGTCATCGCAGTTGGCGGTGACGGAACTATTATTCACTGCGCTCGCCATGCCGCCGCAGCGGAAAAACCGATCTTGGGGATTAATATTGGTCGGCTGGGTTTTGTTGCCGGACTTGAAACAGACGAGTTGGATGAGTTGAAGAATTTGACGGACGGAAATTATACAATTGAATACCGTATGATGCTTGAAGTAAGACTTGAAAATAATGGCATACAAGAGACTCACTACGCTCTGAATGATGCTGTTTTAGCGCGTGGGGCGCTGTCGAGAATATTGGATTTAAAGGTTAATTTTAACGATAAAAATGTTTGTGACTACCGTGCAGACGGACTGATCATTGCGACTCCAACCGGTTCAACCGCGTACTCACTTTCGGCTGGCGGTCCGGTGATTGATCCGAGTATCAGCTGTATTCTGCTGTCACCGATTTGCCCGCATTCTTTATTGACAAGGTCTGTTGTATTTGGCCCGGACGCCAGGCTCAGCGTACTTGCTTCTTCAAGTTATGACAGTGAAATGTTTCTGACGATCGATGGTGATACGTCGATTCAGATTACCGATAAGCAAAAGATTGAATTCTGCCGCTCTAAGCAGACGGTAAGAATCATTAAATTGAAAGATAATAATTTTTATGAAGTAGTAAACGAGAAGTTAGCAGAGAGGAGAAACTGATTGTGAAAACGAGACGACACGCAAAAATTCTTGAATTGATTAATGAATATACGATTGATACGCAGGAAGAACTGCTGCGCCGCCTGCGCGAGGCTGGCTTTGAAGTAACTCAGGCAACTGTTTCCCGTGATATTAAAGAATTAAGGCTCATAAAGACCTTATCTCATGATGGAAAGTACAAGTATTCAGTCAGCAAAGATAACACGAAGGATTACTCCTCTAAGTTTTATTCGCTCCTTTCTGATTCAGCGGTATTGATTAACTACGCCTGCAATATGGTGGTCATCAAGTGTTTGACCGGCATGGCTCAGGCCGTATGTGCCGCCATGGACTCGATGCATTGGGATGGTATTGTTGGAACTTTAGCGGGCGACGATACTATTTTTATCGTTATGAAGAATGAAGAATATGCACAACAGCTGGTTGCTGAACTTAAAAAAATGGTTGGGTGATCATTATGCTTTCTCAGCTTTACATCGAAAATATTGCCGTGATTGAAAAGGCCGGAATTGATTTTCTTACCGGTTTAAATGTGCTGACCGGCGAGACCGGTGCGGGCAAATCAATTGTGATTGATTCAATCAACGCAATTCTTGGGGAGCGAACTTCGCGCGATATTGTGCGTACGGGGGCGCGTTCTGCCTTTGTGAGCGCGGTTTTTATCGATTTAGGTGTGAAGGCATTGAGTAAGCTAACCGAACTGGGATACTCTTGTGAGGAAGACGGTACGGTTATGATACAGCGTGAAATTCATTTGGACGGTAAGGCTGTCTGTCGAATTAATGGCCGTCCGGCAACAGTTTCTGTTCTGAAAGAAATTGGTTCGTTGCTGATTAGCATTCACGGTCAACATGAGAGTTATGATTTGCTTTCACCGGATTTACATATTAATTATATCGATCGTATGGGTGTTCCGGAAAAGTTACTTGCAAATTACCAATCTGCCTTTGACCGTATGCGCCACATCAAAAGTGAGTTGGATTCCTACAATATTGATGAAGCACAGAAAGCAAGACAGATTGATTTATTGACCTATCAGATCAACGAGCTTGAGTCGGCAGATTTGCGTGCCGGAGAGCAGGAAGAGCTGAGCAACACACGCACAATGTACTTAAACAGCGAAAAAATTATTGATTCAATGAATGTTGCAAAATCGTCTCTGAACGGCGATGAAAATTTTGAGGGCGCTTTGTCGGCTGTTTCTTCGGCGGCAGACGCTTTGGCAGAAGCCAAAAAATATTTGCCTGAAATACATACTTTGGCAGAAAGAATCAAAAATATCGAATATGATTTAGAAGACTGCTCCGTCGAAATGCGTGATTTTTCCAAGCAGCTTGAATATGACCCCAGTGAACTGGAAACAATTGAGGCAAGGCTTGATGTGATTTACCGACTTAGTCTGAAGTATGGCAGTACGGTAGAAGACATGCTTGCATTTCTTGACAAATGTCGTTCGCAGCTACAAAACATCCAGCTCTCTGATGAAAATATCGTAAGATTAACGAAGGAATATCATGAATGTAAGGAGCAGGCCGAAAAACTGGCGGATGAAATTTCAACCTGCCGAAAAGACACTGCAAAGAAATTTACAATTAAAGTTAAAGAGGAACTTAAATTTCTTGATATGCCAAATATTGATTTTCAAGCGCAGCAGGAACGTTGCCCACTGAATCAACTTGGCTGTGATAAGCTTCAATTTCTGATTTCGGCCAATGCGGGGGAGCCTGCAAAGCCGATTGCTAAAATTGCGTCCGGCGGCGAACTGTCACGTATCATGCTNNAATCGATTAAAACAGTTTTAGCAGGGAAAGATGATATTGACACACTCATATTTGATGAGGTTGATACCGGTATCAGTGGCAGTGCAGCACAGAAGGTTGGTTTAAAGCTGCGCGAGGTTTCCGGTAACCGTCAGGTTATCTGCGTAACCCATTTGGCTCAAATCGCTGCGCTGGCAGACACACAATATTTAATTAAAAAGCATGTTCAGGATAATAAGACCTTTACCGATGTAACGCAGCTTGACTACGACGGTAGGAAGCAGGAACTTGCCAGAATTATGGGCGGTGCAAAAATCACCCCGCTGATGCTTGAAAATGCTGCCGAAATGCTGAGTATGTCTCAAAAAAAGCTTTAGTACTTGACAACATACATTGGATTGGTTATAATTCTATACAATAGCATTGATGGGAATCAGTAAGTTAATAAAATCGGCAAAGAGAACCTGCGGCTGGTGCGAGCAGGTACGATAATTAGCTGAATACATCCCGGAGCCGCCAAATTGAACGTTATCCATTAGGTTTGGCCGTGACAGCGTACGTTATAACGCGTGGGTATTATGATGTACCCGTAAGGCCGTACCTGTGAAGATACGGTAAACTGAGGTGGTACCGCGGTTATTCCGCCCTCTGCAAATAAGCAGGGGGCGTTTTTATTCCCCCTAACAAATTGGAGGAAAAATTCATGGGAGTATTTGAAGAATTAAAGGCGAGGGGCTTAATTGCCCAGATGACGGATGAGGAGAAAATTAAAGATCTTCTCGACAATCAAAAAACTGCATTTTACATCGGATTTGATCCGACAGCCGACAGTCTGCACGTTGGTCACTTTGTACAAATCATGGTCATGGCACATATGCAAAGGGCAGGGCATATTCCGATTGCGCTGTTTGGCGGTGGAACGGGTATGGTTGGCGATCCTTCCGGAAAAAGCGATATGCGTAAAATGCTTACAAATGAGGAAATCGACCATAATATTGCCTGTTTTAAAAAGCAGATGTCTCGTTTAATTGACTTTTCTGACGGCAAAGCGGTTATGGCAAATAACGCTGATTGGCTTTTAAATTTGAATTATATTCAGTTTTTGCGCGAAGTTGGGGTGCATTTTTCCGTTAACCGTATGCTTGCGGCAGAATGCTACAAACAGCGTCTCGAAAAAGGTCTTTCATTTTTTGAACTGAATTATATGATTATGCAAAGTTATGACTTTCTTGAGCTGAATCACCGGTATGGCTGCCAGCTTGAGCTTGGCGGAGACGACCAGTGGAGCAATATCATCGGCGGTGTTGAGCTGCTGCGCCGTAAAGAGGGCAAGGATGCTTACGGTATGACCTTTACACTCCTAACTACTAGCGAAGGTAAAAAAATGGGTAAGACAGAAAAGGGTGCCATATGGCTTGACCCGGAAAAGACCTCTCCGTTTGATTTCTATCAGTATTGGCGCAATATCAATGATGCTGATGTTATTAAGTGCCTTAAAATTCTTACTTTCTTACCTCTTTCAGAAATTAACGAGCTTGCAAAGCTTGAGGGCGGAGAACTGAATAAAGTCAAAGAAATTCTTGCTTTCGAGGTCACCAAGCTTATTCATGGTGAAGCGGAGGCGGTCAAGGCACAAGAGGGTGCAAGGGCATTATTCGGTGTCGGTGCAAATACCGACAATATGCCGTCCAGTGAAATCACAGCTGCGGATTTCACTGATTCAGAGATTGCTGTTCTTGACCTGCTTGTGAAGACGAAACTTGTTCCGTCACGAGGAGAGGGGAGACGCCTAATCGAACAGGGCGGTGTTGTTATTGATGATGTAAAGGTTGCTTCTGCTGTGGAAAAGGTTTCATTACGAAGCTTTGAGAAAAAGTATATTATAATCAAAAAGGGTAAAAAAGTATACCACAAGGTAAATTTTATCGATTAAATCTGCAATTATAATTTAGGTCTGCGTTTGAATTTTCAGCGCAGACCATTTTCATTGATTTTTATGATGTAATTCTCTATAATAGATTCATTGGCTTTGTCGTATTCCGCTGCTTACCGAGACACGATTATGACGGTGCGATGCATCGTATTGCATAAAATTTATGGAGGCTAAATACCGATGAGGAAAAGTCGTTCTTTATTGATTGCACCAACCGCTGTCATGTTGATTATGATGTTTGTGTTTTTTGCATACAACATGTTTCCGTTTGGAAACATGACACTTTCCTGGTGTGATATGAACCAGCAGGTGATTCCGTTCTTAATGGATTTTAAAGATATTTTGGCAGGGAAAGCCAACATATTTCTCAATATGCAAAATTCTGGCGGCATGAACTTTTGGGGTGTATTCTTATTTTTCATATCCAGCCCCTTTACCTTTTTAGTGGCGTTTGTCGACAAGGCAGATATGTATCTTTTCGTAAACCTTTTAGTTACACTAAAAATGATGATTTGTGCTCTCACTGCAAGCATCTTCTTTAATCGGCAATTTAAAGCACTGAACCTCTTACAGAATGTTGCGATATCTGTGATGTACGCGTTTTGCGGCTACGCAATGTTTTACTATCAGAATCAGGTTTGGCTGGATATAATGTATCTTTTCCCAATTTTGCTGATTGGTCTTGTGAAGTTGGTTGACGAGAATAAAATACTGCTGTATGTGATTACTTTTTCCATGACTTTGACTGTTAATTTCTATTTGAGTTACATGGTAACTATCTTTCTGGTTCTTTCAATCGGAGTATATACCTTTTTCGTTTCCTCACGTGAACACCGCCGTAAAAATATATTGCTGCTCGTGATTTCCACTCTGATTGTTGCGCTGATCACTGCTGTGGTCTGGCTGCCGTCACTAATACAGTATATGGGTTCAGCAAGGACGGGAAATTTGATTATAAGCCTTAGAACCGGCAGCTTCTTTACGAGGTTTGATACGACGTTAGCCGTGATTATCTGTACAGGGGCTGTCCTTGCTGCGCTGATCATGTATCTTTTGTTTAGCAACAAGCATACGAAAAAAGGTACTTACGCATTATTGATTTTTATATTAACAATCATCCCTGTATTTATTGAACCGATTAATAAAATGTGGCAGACTGGGAATTATCAGGCTTTTCCTGTGCGCTATGGCTATATCACAATTTTCTTTGGATTAATTTTACTTGCTGTCGTCATTTCAGGTATCAATGAGGAGCACTGCCTGACTGCAAGCTACCCGTTTTCTTTATTTGGCGGGATGCTCGCTGTTGGTGCTGTGTTTGTCGCCGAATGCCTTCTGATCTATAAAGATTATAGGATTATAACGATTTATGCGAAGACATTATGGGGAGATAAACAAAGTTTTGCACTTCTGCTGGCATTCTCTGTTACAGTAGCACTCGCATATTTTATTATTTTACTGCTCTATAAATTTCAACGCTTGGGAAAAACGGCGTTTTCTGTTTTTCTTTGTATGATTGTACTGCTTGAATGCGTATTTAACTCATGTGTTTATGTTGCGTCCCCAGCGAACAACGCTGAAAATGAATCAGCTGTAATTGATCTGAGCGGAAAAATTCATGATGACAGCTTATACCGTGTAAAAACAAATCAAAAATATTTTGATGTAAACCTTACCGGAAGTCTCGGATATAACACGCTGAGCCACTACACTTCGCTGACGGGCGAAAATTTTATGTACACTATGAAAAAGCTTGGCTACTCATCGTACTGGATGGAAGTTAATTCCAATGGGGGAACAGAGCTAACCGACGCAATTTTGGGTAACAAATACAGTATTATTAAGGCAGAGGAACTAACAAACGCCGATCATGTTGTTTATCAGAACAATAAATATGCTATCAAACAAAATGTCTCTACACTTCCGCTTGGCTTTATTATGCATTCCAATCAGATTGCGTCATTAAAAAATCTGCCTGAAACAACCCGGCTCAACAGACAGCAACAGCTTTTTCAATCCCTGTTTAGCTCAGATGAAAAACTATTTATCAATTATGAACCAACTTCATTTTTTAATATCACTTACACACCGGATGAATATTATGGCCTTTCTTTTTCAGGCGAAGCGACGAACGGTTCCGTCGAATATCAAATACCGGTTAAAGGAAAACAGACGCTGTATTTTGATTGTTTTGACAGATTGACAAACAGTTTGATCGAGCATATTAACTCAAGTTTTAACGTGTTCGTCAACGGCAAACCCATCCAGGCTGATTATCCAAGCCAATCAAACAATGGCTTGTTGAATCTTGGTACTTTTACTGATGAGACAGTCAATGTTGAGGTGCAAGTTTTAAAAGAGGTAAATGCAAAATCTTTTGGAATTTCCGGTTTAAAAGAGAATGTCTTACAAAAAGCTATCGCGGATACATCAGTGGCACAGCTTAGACAGGTTAACAATAAAATCATTGGAAGTGCGGTCACAGACCGCGATGATGCATATTTGTTTCTTCCGCTTACTTACGATAAAGGTTATACCATGACCGTCAACCATAAAAAAGCGGAAACTTTTTGTGTATTTGATTCAATGATGGCGGTTAAACTTGAAAAAGGCAGTAATGAGATTGAGATCAGTTATGTACCGTCTGGATTTCAAACGGGCGCGTGTCTGTCAATTGCCGGAGGAGTGCTCTTAATCGTATTCTTGATCCTTTTGAAAAAAGGATTTTATAAAAAAATAAAACTAATGGAACGACCCGCAGAAATTGCTTTTATGATTCTTTGCATTGGAGTTTTCATTATGGTCTACATTTTCCCCATTGCCATTTATTTGAAACGATAAAAAAGATAAGCAAAAGCGCCGTCTGAGATTAATCTCCAGACGGCGCTTTTGCTTACAAAAAATGCCAATTTATTGAATACCATTCTCGATTTCTTTTAGTGTTTGATCAAAATCCGCTGCGGTTACAAGCAAAGAAATATCAACCTCTGAAGTTGTGATGATCCTAATATCGGTTTCAATCTTTGCTGCCGCGGCAAAGACTTTTGCCGCTATGCCCGGAGTGTTCTTCATAGCTTGATCATAAACTGAAATTTTGCAGTTTCCGCTGCTGACAATTGTTTTAATATTTGAATTGTCATGTAAATCAGATGTAAAGACAAGGATTTTACCTAAATCATTGTCAGCTATAGTGAAAGAGATAGAAGTGAATGCTCCATGAGTGGGAGCAAGTGAAATCATATCCACATTAACGCCGAAGCCGGATATTTTTTGAAAAATATTTGCGACAAAGCTCAAATCCGACGGGCAATTTTGCAGCGTTATCAATGTAATATCGTTGGAAGTGGTAATTGTTGGCACCGTACACATAATTGTACCTCCTACTTTAATAAATCAGACATATTGTAAAGTCCTGCGGGCATGCCCGCTAAAAAAATCGACGCATTAACCGCCCCCGAAGCAAAAATCTCTTTTGACTGGGCGGTATGAGAAAGTGTAATGACCTCTTGTTGACCTGCAAAAATCACTTCATGTTCGCCAACAATCGTACCTCCGCGTATGGAGTGTATCCCGATTTCGGTTGATTCGCGTTTTTTACGCTGAGAATGCCGATCATAAATATAATGCATATTTTCAGGCATCACAGATGAAATGCTATCTGCGATCATAAGTGCGGTACCGCTTGGTGCATCAATTTTTTGATTATGATGTTTTTCAATAATTTCAACATCAAAATTTCCACCCAACACTTGAGCCGCCTTTTTAGAAAGCTCAATCAACAGGTTAATGCCCAACGACATATTTCCGGAATAAAAAACCGGAACTTCTTTTGAAACTCTTGTAAGCGTTTCCACCTGGGCTTTGTTGTAACCGGTGGTACACAAAACGAGGGGAACTTTTTTAATTTCCGCATACTGAAGCAGGGAAGAGAGCAGCGCAGGATTTGAAAAATCAATAATTACATCCGCGTCAACATCCAGTTCCGCTGCCTTTGTGAAAACAGGGTAGGCATTATCAGCACTTGTGCTGACATCGATTCCGCCCACCACCACGCAATCATTTCGTTTAGACACGAGAGCGGAAACTTCGCGTCCCATTTTGCCATTGCATCCGCTGATAATAATCCTTGTCATGAAACGTCCCTCCGAAAAGGTGATTTTATCTTATCAATTTATATTTTTTCAGAATAGAGGTAAGCCTTGCGACATCCTCATCGCTCATCGTTGTGAGCGGCAGCCGACAGTCTCCACTGTTAAATCCAAGCATCTCCATTGCCGCTTTGACCGGAATCGGGTTAACATCCATAAATAGCGCATCCATCAATTCGAAATTTTTCAGGAAGGCTTCACGACTTGCTTGTAAATCACCCGCAAAAAAATCGACACAGATTTTGTGCATTACATTTGGAAGAATATTAGCCAGTACCGAAATAACACCTTTTCCGCCTAAAACGAGCATCGGAAGCGTCTGGTCGTCATTTCCGGAATAAACATATAAATTATCGCCGCAAAGAGATATCGTTTTAGCTACGGAAGTAATGTCTCCGTTTGCTTCCTTTGTACCCACAATATTAGGATGCTTTGAAAGTTCCAAATAAGTTTCCGGTTTAATATTGCAACCTGTGCGCGATGGCACATTATAAAGAATAATCGGCAGGTCAACCCGGTCGGCAACATAGTAATAATGCTTCACAAGGCCTTTCTGTGATGTTTTGTTGTAGTAAGGTGTCACCATCAGAAGCGCATCGGCACCCAAGTCCTGTATGGAACGAGAAAGTTCAAGCGCATAGTTTGTGTCATTACTGCCGGAACTCGCGATAACCGGAACTCTCTTATTCACTTTGTCAACAACAAATTTTACAGCCTTACAATGCTCATCGTGACTCAAAACAGGACATTCCCCGGTAGTAGCACAGGCAATAATGGCATCTGTTCCGTTGGAAATGTGGAATTCAATTAGATTACTCAGAACGTCATAATTAATTGAGCCGTCTTTTTTCATTGGTGTCACCAACGCAACACCAGATCCTGTAAAAATAAGCTTTTTCATGATTAATTACCTCCAAATCTACATCTACTGTCAATCAATATAGCCTTTTACACAAAGAAGCTCTGCCATTAAAACAGCACCGCCGGCCGCACCTCGTAACGTATTATGGGAAAGACATACAAATTTAATATCATATTGTGTGTCAGGGCGTAAACGGCCAATAGAAACAGCCATGCCGTTTTCAAGGTTACGGTCGAGCCTCGACTGCGGACGGTCATCCTCACGGAAATAGTGCAAAAATTGTTTTGGTGCACTCGGAAGCTGCAATTCTTGAGGAACACCGTTGTAGTTTTCCCATTTTGAAATGATCTCTTCCATTTCAATTTTCTTTTCATAGGAAACAAAAACAGCGGCAGTGTGTCCGTCGGAAACAGGTACACGCAAGCATTGGGAAGTGATGCAGGGGGAGGTCGCGTTGACGATTACACCGTTTTCGACGTGTCCCCATATTTTGAGCGGTTCATTTTCCGATTTGCCTTCTTCGCCACCGATGAAAGGAATCACATTGTCAAGGCTTTCCGGCCATGTTGCGAAGGTCTTTCCGGCTCCGGAAATTGCCTGATAGGTACAAGCAAGAACTTTTGTTACATTTAAATCCATCAATGGATTGATCGCCGGAACATAGCTTTGTAGCGAGCAGTTTGATTTTACGGAAATAAATCCACGCTTCGTTCCAAGACGTTTACGCTGTGCATCAATGACTGCCGCGTGGTCAGCATTGATTTCAGGAATAATCATCGGCACATCGGGTACCGAACGGTTTGCGCTGTTATTGGACATTACCGGGCATTCTGCTTTTGCATAGGCTTCTTCGAGCGCTTTGATTTCTTCTTTTTTCATATTGACAGCGCAGAATACGAAGTCAACCAAAGAGGCAATTTTTTTTATATCGTCTTCAGCGTTAAAAACAATCATACTTTCAAGATTCTTCGGCATCGCAGTTGTCATAAGCCAGTGATCACCAACTGCTTCCTTGTATGTTTTGCCTGCAGAACGTGAACTTGCGGCCAGCGCAGTAACTGTGAACCACGGATGATTCTCAAGCAATGTCGCAAATCTTTGGCCAACCATACCGGTTGCGCCTATAATACCTACGTTATACTTTTTCATTTGATAATCCTCCTGTAATATATATGATAGAATTCATAAAAAATATTAGCATAATAAAAAAACCGGTTGAAAACCGGTCATCAAGTAAATATAATAGAATTGCCCGACTTCGTTGTTTTCACAGAATTCCAATCCAACATTGTCGATAGCGCTCCATCATAAAACATGATGACAGTTGCGTTGTTATTCACAAAAGCAACCAGGTGAATTTCTGCCGTGAAATTACCTTCGGCGAGTTTACCTTTTATGGGCAATCAACAGCTTTGGCAGCCTATAACCCATTACTCTTTAAAATCGCGCCTCTATCTTTTAATAAATTTAAATTTATAATAACATGTGTTGCTATTGGTTGTCAATTTATTTATAATAAGAAAGCTGCAATAGTAATGATGTAGGAGATATCAAAAATGGAATTGAATTTAGAAAACTTGCAAACAAAAGATTTTTACTATGATCTGCCAAAGGATTTAATTGCGCAAACGCCGCTGGAACCACGAGATTCGTCCAGACTGTTAATGCTCAGCAGAGACACCGGCGAAATTACGCATAAGCACTTTTATGATATCATTGACTGTTTAAATCCCGGCGATTGCCTTGTCTTAAATGACTCCCGCGTTCTTCCGGCCAGACTTTACGGAATAAAAGATGGAACCGGCGCAAAGGTTGAGTTTTTATTGCTTACACATCACAAGGACGACGTATGGGAAGTTTTATGCGGTCCCGGTAAGCGCGCAAAACCCGGGTCTCACTTTATATTCGGGGACGGACTTATGAAAGCTGAAGTGCTTGAAATCATCGAGGATGGCAACCGTTTGGTGCGTTTTACGTATGACGGTAATTTCTATGAAATTTTAGATAAAATCGGCCAGATGCCGCTGCCGCCCTATATAACCGAGCATCTGAAGGATAATGAGCGCTATCAAACAGTATATTCAAAAGAACTGGGTTCCGCAGCCGCTCCAACCGCTGGACTGCACTTTACACCGGAATTACTCGAAAAAGTAAAAGCAAAAGGCGTTCAAGTAGCTTTTGTTACGCTGCATGTTGGTCTTGGCACGTTTCGTCCCGTCAGTGCAGAAAAGGTTTTAGACCATAAAATGCATTCTGAGCACTATTATCTGCCAAAAACAACAGCGGATATGATTAACGAAACCAAGAAAAACGGGGGACGTGTCATAGCGGTCGGTACAACAAGCTGCCGCACATTGGAATCGGTTGGAACAAAAGAGGACTGCATAAAAGAAAGTGCTGGCTGGACAGATATTTTTATCTACCCGGGCTATCAATTCAAGGTGCTCGACGGATTGATTACGAACTTTCATCTACCGGAAAGCACATTAATTATGCTTGTTTCAGCTCTTGCCGGTTACGATCATATCATGAACGCCTACAAGGTGGCCGTCGAAGAAAAATACAGGTTTTTCAGCTTTGGCGACGCCATGTTCATCTACTGAAAGGATACCAATTAAATGTATAAATTAATCAGCAATACCGGAGCGGCGAGGAGAGGCGAATTCACTACCCCGCATGGAACGGTCCAGACCCCGGCATTTATGAATGTGGCTACCTGCGGTGCGATNNACTGGATTTAAAAGATCTAAAATGCCAGGTTCAGCTTTGTAATACCTATCACCTGCATCTGAGGCCGGGGGATGATACTGTAAAAAAGCTTGGCGGACTTCACAAGTTCACAAGATGGGAGGGACCGATTCTAACTGACAGCGGCGGATTCCAAGTGTTCTCTCTCGCGAAGCTCCGGAATATAAAGGAGGAAGGCGTTACCTTCGCCTCTCATATTGACGGTCATAAGATTTTTATGGGACCGGAGGAAAGCATGCAAATTCAGTCAAATCTTGCTTCCACGATTGCAATGGCGTTTGACGAGTGCGTGGAAAATCCGGCGGAGTATAATTATGCCCGCAATTCCAGTGAGCGCACAGTTCGCTGGCTTTATCGGTGCAAGGCTGAAATGGACAGGCTCAATTCTTTACCGGAAACTCTGAATAATCGTCAGATGCTTTGGGGTATCAATCAAGGGAGCACCTATGAGGACTTGCGCGTTGATAATATGCGCAAAATTCGTGCGCTTGACCTTGATGGGTACGCGATTGGCGGGTTAGCAGTGGGTGAATCTGCCGAGGAGATGTATCGGATTATTGAGGCCGTAGAGCCGGAAATGCCGAAAGATAAACCGCGCTATTTGATGGGGGTGGGTACCCCTGCAAATATTCTCGAGTCCGTTAAGCGCGGTGTTGATATTTTTGATTGCGTCATGCCATCGAGAAACGCCCGCCATGGTCATGTTTTCACATGGGACGGCTGTAGAAATTTGTTTAATGCAAAATACGTACTTGACGAGCATCCGCTTGATGAAAACTGTGATTGTCCGGTTTGCCGCAATTTTACCCGTGCGTATATTCACCATCTTTTTAAAAGCGGGGAAATGCTTGCCATGCGCCTTTCTGTCATGCATAACATTTACTTTTACAACACGCTTCTCGAAAGAATACGGATCGCAATGGATAATAATGAATTTGAGGAATTTTTCGATAATAATATATCAAAATTAGCTCTTAGAATATAATAAAACCTTGCAAGACAAACAATTTATTGCTATAATCATAACATCAAAATGGAGGAGCGATTCAAAAATGAATTTTAACACTTTAACTACTACAGCTGCCGGTGGCAGCATGTGGACAATTATTCTCCTTTACGCAGCAGTTATCGGCGGTTTATATTTCCTGGTAATTCGTCCGCAGTCTAAGAAAAAGAAAAAAGAAGAAAAAATGCGCGGCAATGTTCAAATTGGCGATGATGTTACAACGATCGGCGGTATTGTCGGACGTGTTGTAGGCATCAAGGAAGACGCTGATTCTATTGTGATCGAAACCGGCACAGATCGTGCAAAGATACGTATCAAACGCTGGGCAATTGGCAGCATTGATACAATTCACGACGACGCTGAATAACTTAGTATATCTGCAGCGCTCCCCGAATATCTATATATTAGATATTTGAGGGGGCGCTGCTTATGAAGAACACAAAGCATTTAAGTGAAAATCCGATATTTGGGGCATTGCGTTCCATTGTCATTGGTTCGGTCGCCGGCGCCGCGCTGTGTGCTGCTCTGCTGGGTCTGTGCGCTTTGGGGTTTGTGTCGGCGGGGCATATCCCGCAAAGCTTGATTTCACCCATGGTGATTGCATTGTCCGTATTCAGTTCCTTTATGGCTGGATTTATTGCGGCAAAAGTCTCCCATAAACGTGGTCTTGCTTACGGAGCGCTTGCAGGACTGATGCTATTTGCGCTGTTCCTGATTTCAGGCCTGATTGCTTCCCACGAAGCGCTTTCTGTCAACGTGGTTATGCGGATGCTGGTTATGGTTCTGTCGGGTGCACTCGGCGGACTGATGGCCGTCAGCAAAAAGACAAAAGTGAAATAATACTTCCAATATTAAAATACGTGTGATATAATATTAAAGGACAAAAGTCGACATTACGAAATGGAGGTTTTAAAATGAAGCAGATTAAGACTCTAAATAAAGCCAATTTGAAAGAGAGTGCAGTAAAAGGTGGTTGCGGTGAGTGCCAGGCATCCTGCCAGTCAGCCTGCAAAACTTCCTGCACAGTTGCCAATCAGAAGTGTGAAAACAAAAACAGATAATTAAACGAAAATTTAATTACAGCCTTCTAAGGGACAGTTGACTGTCCCTTAAATTTTGTGTAAACGGAGAAAACAAATGATTCACAAGTATTCCTTAAATGGTTATCACATTGTTATGGATACCAACAGCGGCGCTGTGCATATTTTTGACGATGTACCATTTGAAATGTTGGACTATCTGCATGACAGCGTGCCCGAGAATCCTCCGCAGGACATGTTAAATGACATGGGCGGCAAATATGATACGCAGACAATCAGCGAAGCATATGACGAGCTGAAAGGGCTGTATCGTATCGGTCAGCTGTTTTCATCGGACGAGTATGAACAATTTGCGGATATGATGAAAGACGCTCCGATTAAATCCTTGTGCCTCAACATTGCTCATGACTGCAATCTTCGGTGCGAATACTGCTTTGCTGCCAAAGGGGATTTTGGCCGCGGCAGAATGTTAATGCCTTTTGAGGTTGCCAAAAAAGCGATTGATTTTCTAATTGAAAAATCGCAGAGCAGGCACAATCTCGAAGTGGACTTTTTCGGCGGTGAACCACTGATGAATTTTGAGGTAGTTAAGCAGGTTGTGCAGTATGCACGCAGCATAGAAAAGGAGCACAACAAGAATTTTCGTTTTACGATTACCACAAATGGTATTTTGCTTACCGATGATAAGATAGACTTTATTAATAAAGAAATGTCTAATTGTGTTTTGTCCCTTGATGGGCGAAAAGGTGTAAACGATTTGCTGCGCGTAAGAGTGGACGGAACAGGCAGCTACGACTCCATCGTTCCCAAGTATCAGAAGCTTGTCGCAACAAGAGGCGACAAGGACTATTATGCCCGGGGAACTTTCACAAAGCACAACCTTGATTTTACCAATGATGTACTTCACATGGCTGATCTGGGCTTTGAAGAAATTTCTGTTGAACCGGTTGTTTCTGATGTTAAGCTTGACTATTCCATCAAGGAGGATGACCTGCCACGGGTTTTCGAAGAGTATGAGCGCCTTGCACAAGTGTTAATTGAACGCAAAAAGGCGGGGAAGGGCTTTAATTTCTTTCATTTTATGCTCGACCTTGATCAAGGCCCCTGCGCAATTAAACGCCTGCGTGGATGTGGGTGCGGCAATGAATACATAGCGGTCACCCCGGAAGGCGATATTTTTCCTTGTCACCAGTTCGTTGGCGATGACCAATGGAAGATGGGAAATGTACTTGACGGTTCATTTAATTATGATATGAAGCGTTCTTTTGCACAGACTAATATCTATTCAAAACCGGAATGTAAAAGCTGTTGGGCCAAATTCTATTGCAGCGGCGGCTGTAATGCCAACAGCTGGCAGTATGAAGGGGATATTCATAAAGCTCACAAGATTTCATGTGACCTTGAAAAAAAACGTCTGGAATGCGCTATCATGATAAAAGCGGCAATGGCTGATTAAGCTAATATAATTTTAAAAAAACACACGCGTGCGGCAAAATGTAAGCGTGTGTATTTTTATGCATTTAGTTTACATAAACAAGTTTACATAATTTTTGTTAGGTTACATAATATATTTGACATAATTTACTGCACAATGCATAAAAATGAATTAACTGTATAATTTTATATTGATAAGCGGCGGGAAATGTATTATAGTATATATTCACAAGGTAGGTGTTGAATTTGAAGGATATAACATTGGGATTTATTGGCGCCGGCAATATGGCGAGCGCTATTGTCAATGGTATTATCGGAACAAAAACTTTTCCGGCAAATCGTGTTTTTATTTTTGATATTCATAAGGATAAATGCGAAAATTTAAAAACCAAAACCGGCATTCAAATTGCCAATAGCGTTGAGAAACTCACTGAAACCTGCGATATTATTTTTCTCGCGGTGAAGCCGCAGAATTTTGCGGAGGTTTTGGCAGCTGCTAAGGTGGCAGTTAACGAACGTAAACTATTCGTTTCCATTGCTGCCGGTATTTCGTCCGGTTACATAACTGATAGTTTAGACTGCAGTTGCCCGGTGATCAGAACAATGCCGAATACCCCCCTGCTGATTGGCAAAGGTGCCACGGCAATGTGCAGAACCGCAAATGTGTCTGACGAAAGTTTTGAATTTGTTCAGTCTTTGTTTGCTGCCTGCGGTACAGTCACTGTTTTAAAAGAAAGTCAAATGAACGCTGTGATTTCTGTCAGCGGCAGCAGCCCTGCGTATGTTTATTTGTTTGCAAAGGCAATTATGGATAGCGCAGTGAAACAGGGTATCGATGCCGATACAGCATTGAAGCTTATATGTCAAACCCTTGAAGGCAGCGCGGGAATGCTTCGCCAGCCGGACTCGACTCCCGAGGCATTAATTAAGATGGTTTCCTCTCGCGGAGGTACCACTTTAAAGGCTCTTGATGTGTTTTATGAACATGGTTTCGAACAGATGGTTGACGATGCGATGATTGCTTGTACAAAAAGAGCTGAAGAACTGGGCAAGTAATCATATAATGCTGCGCTTTCTCATATTATTTTATGGAATATCCTTTTTGGGAGGAATGTATGAGTATGATTGCCATTAAGCACAGTTTTAGGCACCGGTCAATCATTGATAGAAAGAACTTTATTGAGGCTTTGCGTACAAACCGTGTTTTGGTTCTGTTTTCACTTGCATTGATAGGCGGTATGATGTTTGGTGCGATTTTTGCCAGAAATGCGGGTATGACTGCCTTAGATAAGCTCGATTTTCTTTTTTACAGCAATTTTAAAACAAGGGCGGTACAATCGATCACTTCCGTCTTTGCAGCTTCCTTTGCATCCTCTTTTATCTTCATATTTGTATGTTTTCTTTGCGGACTTTCTATGTGGGGCATGTTTATCATACCCGCTGTTTTATTTTTTCGAGGGTTTGGATTGGGATTAACTTCAGGTTATTTGTATGCTGCGTATGGGTTTAAAGGAATATTATTCAACTTAGCGGTGATCCTTCCGGGCGCATTTGTTTGCTGTCTTGCAATTTTGCTTGCAGCCAGGGAAGGATCCTATTTTTCGCGAAGAATTGCCTCCTGTGGTACTTCGCCTGAAAGCGGGACAATCAGCTCACAAAAAATGCGGCTTTATTTATTGCGCTTCGGCGCAATTCTTGCTTTGGCTTTTTCTGCGGCTTTGCTTGATGTGCTGTTTTCAGCATGTTTTGCGAGTATGTTTTCTTTTTAATTAGAGGGGATAGAACAAAATGAAGGACTATTGTGTGGACTTTAGCAATTATCTAATCAATAAAAAGTCAGTGTCTGCGAACACGCTGGATTCTTACATTCGAGATGTTACGCATTTTTTATTATTTCTTGATACAAAGGGTTTGGACAATCCTTACTCAGTTGATGCTGATTTTATGAATGGTTATGTTGCAAATCTGACAGAATCAAAAAAGTCCAACGCTACAATAACTCGTAATATTGCGTCGATCAGGTGCTTTTATCAATATCTGATAATCAATAATATGACTGAGAGCAACCCCGCAAAAGCGATAAAGCTTGAAAAATCCGTAAAAAAATTGCCGCAGATTCTGAGCGGCAAAGAAATTGAACTTTTACTTTCACAACCGGACACTAAGGAACTGAAGGGCTGTCGTGACAAAGCGATGCTTGAACTGCTGTATGCAACAGGAATCAGGTCTTCCGAACTGATTGATTTGAATGTGCAGGATATTAACATACATACCGGCACGCTCAACTGCAACAACGGAAAAATGGAAAGAATCATTCCTGTGTACCCCACGGCAGTCACCGCTATTTCCGACTATATTTTAAGGGCAAGAAGTCTAATCATTACGCCGGAAGGAGGGCAGGCTCTGTTTACCAATCTGAATGGGAGAAGGCTCACACGCCAGGGTTTTTGGAAGATCGTAAAAGGCTATGCGGAACAGGCCGGTATTGTAAAGGAAATTACGCCGCACACACTACGTCATTCCTTTGCTTTGCACTTATTGGAAAACGGCGCGGAACTGAAAGACATTCAACTCATGCTTGGGCATGCCGATATCTCATCAACGCAGGTTTATGTTCATTTGTTAAATGATCATTTTAAGGAAGTTTATAATAACTGTCATCCTCGTGCAAAATTAGGTTAGGAGTGAAAATCTTTTGAGTTTATTCAATATGAATTACAATAAACCGGGTCCGGGCGTCAATAGGGATGAACCTAAAAAAAAGCCGTTTCTACTATTTTGGACCATTCTGTTTAGAAAATTTGGAAATTTAGTAAAATTGAATCTTCTTTTTTGTATTCCCGTGCTTGTTGCAGTGATCCTCATTTACTTTTTGGGCAATGTACTTCCCTCGGTGCTCNNGCTCATCTTTTTGCCGCTTATCTTAGTCAGTCCATTTGTAGCGGGGCTAACGATTGTAACCAGAAATTATGTTCGAGAAGAGCACGCGTTCGTTCTTTCAGATTTTATTGATGCTTTGAAGCATAATTGGGTTGCGTTCTTATTAAATGGAGTCATCATCTACGCCGCGTACATCATTCTCAGCGTTTCGATTACTTATTATACGGCACAGATTAATTCCAATTCTATTTTCTTTGTACCACTGGCTATCTGTATCGGAATAGCAATTCTATTTGTTTTTGCACAGTATTATATACCAATCATGATTGTAACCTTTGACCTTAATTTAAAGCAAGTATATAAAAATGCCTTTATTTTTTCAATCGTTGGCCTATGGAGAAACCTGCTGTTAACCGTCATATTTGCAGTGATCATTTTAGGTCTTTATGTATTGATGCTTTTAATGCCACTTACTTTATTTTTATCAATTATTTTTGCAATTTTAATTTTATTTTCATTCTGCATGTTCCTAATTAATTTTACAGTGTACCCATTAATTGATAAAATGATGATTCAACCTTATAAGGATAAAGAAAAAGACAATCAAATATCTGAAGACTAAAAAAG
>DDHX01000011.1:130565-132571 GCA_002338255.1 Ruminococcaceae bacterium UBA1865
ATTTTCATGACCTAATATGTCCTTTAAAACGCGAATATCGACGTGCCCATGCTGATACATTAAGGTTGCAGCAGTGTGCCTGAGCTTATGTACAGAAAACCCGGGGCCGCCAAGTTCAATTTCCGCTAAATATTTTTTCACAATATACTGCACTGTTTTAGGGCTGATTCTTTTGTTTTGTTTGCTAATGAACAGCGCATTCTTATCGACTAAAGCATTTTTAGGACGAACTGCGATATAACGGTCAATGGCATCAATGCAGGCGTTATTTAAGTACACCATGCGTTCCTTATTGCCCTTACCTACAATTCTAATGCTTGAAGCACCATGATTCACATCACTCAGATTGATGCTAACAAGCTCAGAAAGACGCATTCCGCAATTTAAGAATAATATGAGCATGCAGTAATCACGTTCTTTTGTCGCACCCTCAACCTTTGACAGAAGTTCAAGACTTTGCTCAAGTGTGAGGTATTTCGGAAGGGATTGTTTCAACTTTGGTGTTTCTAGTTCTTCAACAGGGTTAACTGCAAGCTTACCGGTCTTATTGGTTAGGTACTTAAAAAAAGTACGCAAACTTGAAACTTTACGTGAACGCGTTGCTGCTTTATTGTGGCGTTCGGTAGTTAAATAATTCATGTATTCATAAACAGTCGTCAAGGTAATCGTTTTAATTAAATCAAGATCAACATCAGAAATACTAATTTCATCAAATTCGGTGGTGGGGGGGATGAGTCCTTGGTTTTTCTTGATGTATCTAAAAAATGTTCGCAGATCAAGATAATATTCTTCAACCGTTTTAGGAGATTTCCCTCGGATTGTTCCCACATAGCCTAAAAATTCCTTGATGATGGGCGGAGCTTCCGCCAATAGTTCAGGTTTCATAAATAAACTCCATTCTTTCGTGAAACAGTTTCACGAATTTGAAATCGATGGCCAGTATCTACTATCAGATGAATGATTCTCAAGTGTATCACGTTCGGAACCACCTGCAATCCCTTGCTAAGTCGTTTGAATTATCGGAGTAAAACTATCTTGCAATTGGCTATAGAAGCATTCACGGTCATTGCAAAAAGCAGACAAATACAAATAATCATATCATAACTATTAACAGGACTGAAGAATACGAATGGCGTAAGTTCGGAAGATTTACGGTAATTAGCACAGGATAAAAAAATTCTGTAGCCTGACGTATCAAAGCTAACAAAGATGCAATAAAGCTCTCCGATACATAAAATCAAGTAAAGCTTGCATGAATTAAAAATTTGCGAAAAACTCTGATTGGAATAAATTAATCATATAAATTCTTAACTTTCTCCCCTCAATTATACAAAATATNNCGCTTTTTTATTGTGTTTTTTGGCGGTCGAAGCGGGGGAAGTTGTGGGCGGTATAGTTTGCTTGGGCGGCGGCGCGGTAATCTTTTTCGCCTGTGAGCTGGCAGCGGAGCTTTTCGAGGGCGAGCCACTGATTGAGGTAGCCCCAACGGAGATATTCTTCACTGACGGTTTCAATTTGGCGGTCAAGCTTTGTTTGGTTCTTTTGGACAAGGGCGGCGATTTTTTGCCGCTCGCCCGCGATGGTTTTTGCTTCAATGTTGGTCATTGCTGCGCCCTCTTTCTTTCAGAAACTGCCGGAAAATGACCGCCCCGGTTTCAAGGTAGAAAAACTGGTCAATTTCTTCCGCTGTTTCCGTTCCGTCGAGCTTGGGCTGCACTGCTTTTAGCCACTGGAAAAACTCTGAAATACTGATTTTTTGTGCTGACTTTTTCATGTTGGTTGCCCCTTTCCGGCCGTTTTGGCCGGGGTGGAGTTCAGCGGCGAAAGGTCAAGGAGTTAGAGCCGCTTTGACGCGAGCGGAGCGAGGGGCTTAGCGGCTCTTACCCGCCAACGGCGGCGGCTGCGCCCGCTGCTGTTTGGCGGGGTTACTCCGGAGGTTTGGGCGGGTGCTGCCGTCCTTTACCCGCTGCTACGCTATGAGTGCCGAAACGGCCTTTTGGCTGTTT
>DDHX01000022.1 GCA_002338255.1 Ruminococcaceae bacterium UBA1865
CAGGAGCAGGCCGAGCTGGTCTGCATCGATCCTTACGCAAATGCTTTCAATTCTTCCGCCAATGGGCACGGTGCCAAAGACAACACCCTGCAAAATAACCGCGTCTGGGAACGCAAATATGAAGTGGATTCGCTCTGCGCGCCGATTTTCCTGGCACACCGTTTTTGGAAGGAAACCGGGTTCAGTACTGCATTTTCTGAAGAATTTCACACGGCTTTACAAAAAATCGCTGCTGTGTTTGCGTGCGAACAGAATCACAGCAATTCTCCATATTTTTTCGAACGGCCCGGCTGTCCTGCCGACACATTGCCCCGCGGCGGAAAGGGCGACCCGGTTGCGTTCACCGGCATGACATGGTCCGGTTTTCGTCCTTCCGATGACCGCTGTACGTACGGGTATCTCGTGCCGGCCAATATGATGGCCTGCGTCGCCTTAGAAAAAGCGGCTGAAATTTCCGACTCCATCTACCGCGATGCGGCACTTTGCGCACAATGCCAGAGGATAAAAGAAGAAATCAGTGCCGGAATTCAACAGCACGCAATCGTCCGGCATGAAAAATTCGGTGAAATTTATGCCTATGAAACAGACGGCACGGGAAACTATCTTTTGATGGACGACGCAAATTCTCCCAGTCTGCTTGCGATGCCGTACTTGGAATACTGCAGCGTTGATGACACTCTTTACCAGAATACAAGAAGATTTATTCTCTCCTCTGAGAACCCGTTTTATTATCAGGGCCGGTATGCCCACGGGATAGGTAGTCCGCATACAAAAAAGGGATACGTCTGGCCAATCGCCCTTATTATGCAGGCCATCACTTCGCACAATGAAGAGGAAATTTGCAAGTGCCTTACGATGCTGGCGGAAACGCACGCTGGAACCAACCTGATGCATGAATCTTTTGATCCGAATGCACCGGAACATTATTCACGTCCCTGGTTTGCATGGGCCAACACACTGTTTGCCACTCTACTGGAAAAATTGATGGCTGAGAATTTCAGCCCTCGTTCCTGCCGAGATATTCCAGGAATTGTGCTACGCTGATGTTTTGAGGTATACTCTCTAATATATAAATATGGTCTGTGAATACCTGAGTTTTACATAGCGTGCGTCCAACATATCAAAACCGCACCAGGCAAAACATGGTTAATGTAAAACACCTCATTTACTTTATTCTTTAACAAACTTGCCAATGTGTGCCGCAGTTCATGAGGATTTAGAATAGGAACATCTTCTGGGGAATGAAACAAGAATTCCGGTGTAACCGTGATTTGTTTGTTTTTCAGTCCGTCGCTTACAATCCCTATGAGATTATTTTCTGTGCTCTTTTGCTCCATTGTGTCCTGAACAATATTCAATGCTTTGATGCCATGTAGATTTTCTGGGCGCAGCCCCAGTAACTCACTTCTGCTGATATCGAAAGAGATTCTATTTTGTAAGTGAAATTTTCTTTTCCTGATTGCTTCCAATAAACTGATCCATGAATCTTTCTCAAAATAAAAATCAAGGCAAATAGCACAAAAGTGTTGTCTACCTTGATTTTTTGCTTTAAAATATAGTTTTGAAACAAACATTAAAGCTCTTAGAGAATAACAAATTTGAACGTAAAAATCAACAGTTAACGCTCCCAATAAATACAGAAATAAAGATACCAGAGAATAACCCAGTACGGTTGTCAAGCGTGCAGCTTGAGGAGATGAGCGAATATGGAAGGCAGCAGTTCCGTAAGAGAATTTACGCTTACGTTGACTTATCGAATGAAGCACTTAAGGCCATTCATGTAAAATAAAAAGGCCGGATAAATCAAACCCAGTCGTAAAAACAAAAAACTTGCAAGTTTATTATAATTAACTTTTAAATAAAAAAATAAGCATCCACAGGCAACCAAGTTTCCACAATGTTCAGCATTGTGTACCTCTTACAGTGATTCATCACCGCGCGAGATTGGCGCTCATATTTGCGATATCTGCATGCTGAGCGATGATCCCAATAAGAGATAATGATGCTTCTGTCCGGCCAACGTCACTGTACTGGGTTAGCTTCCAGAGAACCTGAAAGGAGAAGCTATTCTTCTCATGTGATTGTGAATGCAGTCCTTTGTGAAGCCTATAAATTATTAAGTAGCAAAAGATGTCAATCCTGTGTCATCAAATAATAATGTACTTAGTTTTAATAAATATATAATTATTCTAATTGGTGCACCCGGAGGGATTCAGGTAGTACAGTAACAGCCTGAATCCCTCCGTTTTCTCTGCCATATCGTCTATCTTTATTTATCTCACAACTTGCACCCGGGTGCGCTCACCCTCTTGGCAAACAAAAAAATAAGGACAGGGGCAAAAGCCCTGTCCTTATTTTGGTGCGCCCGGAGGGATTCGAACCCGCGACCTCTTGATTCGTAGTCAAGCACTCTATCCAGCTGAGCTACGAGCGCATATAAAGTTAAAATTGCTGTTAACTTGTTACAGCTTTTCTATTATATTAGATACGCGGACAAAAGTCAAGTTTTATTCAAAGAAATCTTTACGATTCAACTAATTTTTTTACTTTATTATCATAGAGCAATAAAGTCCATGTTAGGGAACTCTTTATTGTACCTTCACGCTTTTTAACAAACAAACACCTCGTATCTTTTGGATATGATGACATATGTAAAAGATACGAGGTGTTACACCCAAGCTATTGAATCGCTGTGTGCCGAAAAAGTCACGCACGTAGGTGTGAAAAGTCGGTCACTCAATTATTGGTTGATCTCCCACTCAATTTTAGCTCTGTCTTGCGCTGTTTCGCAGGGCGGCGGCCTGCTCGGCCAATTTTTGTATTTCACCAAACTGACGCTCCGATAGGAGCTTATCGGGTACAATCCAACTTCCACCACAGGCGATGACGTTTTTTAGCGCAAGGTATTCTTTCACATTAGACGGGCTGATCCCACCTGTTGGCATAAATTTCATTCCCGCGTAAGGTCCGGAAAACGCCTTCAACATAGATACGCCGCCGACAACCGCCGCCGGAAACAACTTGACCGTTTTCAGGCCTTCGCGCATACAAGCCTCCACCTCAGTCGGTGTGGCACAGCCTGGAATGACTGGAATGTTATTCTTCACACACCAGTGCACTACTTCCAAGTTGGTTCCTGGACTGATTATGGCTTTAGCGCCGGCTTCCACCGCGCACTGTGCATTTTCTACGTTGAGCACCGTACCTGCACAAACGCAGAGACCTGGTACATTTTCGGCAATTGCACGAATAGATGCCACTGCCGCATCGCTGCGGAATGTGATTTCAGCTGCGGGCAGTCCTCCCATCTGAAGTGCCTTCGCCAGTCCCACCGCATTCCCTGCATCATTCATTTTGATGACGGGAATTATTCCAACCTCATGCAGTTCCTTCCAGAAATCACTCATCTCTATCTTCCTTTCAGCCGGCAGATTCTTGCCGATTTTCGCTCATAAACCGTTCCAATTCTTTGCGAGTGGGCAGCCCCTCGTTGTCTCCCACATTCATAACCTGAATGGTCCCGATTGCGTTACCGCGCCGCACGGCTTCCTCCAGCGGTAGGCTTTCCATCACCGCGCTGATTACTCCGGCGGCAAAGCCGTCGCCTGCACCGACAGTATCCACAATTTTCTTTGCCGGATAAGTCGGAGAGCGAAATCCACCCTTTGGCGTGGCGGCGAAGGCTCCTTTTGGTCCGGTTTTCACAATGACGGTCTTCACACCACGAAGCAAATAAAATTCCGCTATTTTCTCCGGATTCTCTGTCCCGCAGAGCACGCCACCCTCCTTACTTCCTGGCAGCACATAATCCGCCAAACAGGCGAGGCTGTTCAGCTCCCGTACCATTGTGGGCACATCATGCCAAAGCCGCGGACGCAGATTCGGGTCAAAAAAGACGGTCATTCCGGCGGATTTAGCCCGCTCCATCAGATATCGAGTTGCTTCCAGTGTTAAAGGGGACAGTGCCGGAAGAATTCCAGTTATATGCAGAAATCCATAATCTGACAAATTGATACCTTTCACGTCTTCTGCAGAAATCGTAGAAGCGGCAGAATTTTTACGGTAATAAAAAACATCTGGATCGCCATGGCTCGTTTTACCTTTCAGCATAAAACCGGTCGCATGGTCGTTCATGTAGGCTATCATCGAAGTACTAATTTTATTTTCTTCCATCGCCTTGACAATCCGACGGCCAAATGGATCCTGACCGAGTTTTGTCATGTACCCAACCGTGTGTCCCAACCGCGCAAGCCCCACCGCAACGTTGAATTCCGCACCCGCAACCGCCGAGGAAAACTGATGGACATCCTCTAGTTTAGCTTCATCCTGCGCAATAAACAACCCCATGGGTTCGCCGATTAACATGATTCTGTTGCCCATACTGTAACTCCCTCCAAACATAAAAATTTCAAGCTAAGTGGGATCATCGCGCCGCCCTATGTAAAGAACGTAAGACTCTGATCAAGACCGTTTTGTCTCCATTTTTCCAATTGTTTCCCACAAGCCGTTCAGGTAGGCAATACCCAGGGCACGATCATACAAACCATAGCCGGGTCGTCCTTTTTCATCCCAAATCATTCTTCCATGGTCAGGTCGTATATAGCCGTTAAATCCCACATCATAATAGGCCTTCATAATTTCGAACAGATCCAAGGAACCACTGCTGCTCAAGTGTGCGCTTTCCTCAAATTTTCCGTGCCCATAAATCTTGATATTGCGTACGTGCGCAAAATGAATTCTTTTCTTTTCACCAAAATAGTGTACAAGTTCTGGAATATTGTTGTCCGGATTAGATCCGAGCGAACCAGAGCAAAGGGTCAAGCCGTTGTACTCACTATCCACAAGACCAAGAATACGATCCAGATTTTCTTTGCAGGTGGTTATTCTGGGTAATCCAAAAATATCCCACGGCGGATCATCAGGATGAATGGCCATTTTAATGTCACATTCCTCGCAGACTGGAATGATCTGCTCCAAAAAGTACTTCAGATTGCGAAACAAATCATCATGGCTGACATTTTTATACTGGGCAAATAACGTTTTCAACTGTGCTATACGACCCGGTTCCCAACCCGGCATCTCAAATCCACCTGAGCCCTGTTGAATTCGATCCGCCATTTTTTGAGGATCCGTTACCTGATCTATGATGGACTGATCGTAAGAAAGCGCATTGGATCCGTCTATCAGTGGTTTTGCCAAATCAGAGCGTGTCCAGTCAAATACAGGCATAAAATTGTAACAGATTACTTTAACACCAGCCAATTTTAAATTACGTAAGGTTTGCTTATAGTTTTCTATATAATGGTCGCGGGTAGGCAGCCCTAACTTAATATCTTCATGAACATTAACACTTTCAATTACCTCAAGCTCAAGACCAGCGGCGTTAGCCTCAGCCTTTTGTGCCATAATGCGTTCCACCGGCCATACTTCTCCGGCCGGAATATCCATTAACGTCCCAACTACTCCGGTTACTCCGGGAATTTGGCGTATATAACGCAGCGGTATGGGATCAAAATCGCTGCCATACCAACGAAATGTCATTTTCATAGTTTCACTCTCCTTAAGCGCCTAAATATTTGCACAATGTATTGCGCACCGCTTGCGGCCCAGCAATCATTTCCTGAAAATAAGTTTCCACTTTGTTCCCCAGCCCTACCTGATACAAATCGACACCAAACAGGCTTATATTCTTAAGAATTGGTTTCAACTGACCTTGGTACGAGCCGAGTTCTCCCACTTTTACATTGGCCAGAGTTTCCTGTAGTTCCTGAATCATGGGATCTGAGCTGACTTCCATCATCTTACCCGTGTCATTCACACCGAGCAGGTAGCGAAACCAGCCAGCGATAACCAGCGGAATATAAACTAAATTTCCTGTGTTTAAATCTGAGCGATTTTGGTACGATTTAATTGTTTCACCGAATCGAATTGCTATTTTTTGAGAAGTATCCGTTGCAATTCTTTGGGGAGTATCCGGAATAAAACGATTCGGCAGCCGCTGGTCGATTACCTCGTGAATAAAGTCCGTTGGATTTATAATTTCAGGATTGACGACAACCGCCATTCCTTCATCATACCCAATTTTCTGAACCAGTTTTTCAAGCTGCGGATCCTGCATTTCCATCGCAATAGAGTCATACCCCAGCAGGCAGCCATATACTGCAAGAGCGGTGTGCAACGGATTCAGACAGGTGGTCACCTTCATCCGCTCTGTTTTCTCCACGGTCTCACGATCTGTAAAATATACGCCCGCTTGCTCAAGGGAAGGTCTTCCATTCGGGAAAGCATCCTCAATGACCAGATATTGTGGAACTTCTGCGTTGACAAACGGCGCAATATATGTTTTTTTCTGCGTAATGATTGGCTGCATGTTTACAATACCATCCCGCTCCAAAGCTTGCCTGACAGCATCGGACGGCCTTGGAGTGATTTTGTCAATCATTGACCACGGGAAAGAAACCTTTTTGGGATTTCCCATATATGCAGTAAAAGCAGCCGGAACAAACCCGTTCTTTTCCCAAGCCCGAACAATTTCCATGACAGAACTAAAAAGCTTTTCTCCGTTGTGAGAACAATTGTCCATACTTACAAAAGCAATCGGTAACTCGCCTGAACAAAAGCGGGTGTAAGCAAGAGATGCAATGATCGCCATTGTATGCTTTGGCGATTCAGGGCCTGTTTCCATGTCCATTTTCACGATTGGTATGATTTGGTCGTCCAAATTTCGCAAGCTGTAACCTTTTTCCGTAATTGTAAAGCTTACCATTTGTAAGGATGGATTACGGAATATAGCTTGCAGGGTATCCCAGTCGTCTTTGTTCAAAGAATCCGCGCACAATCCTTTTGCTAAACTGCCGATTACTGTTTTTTTCAAAGTCCCGTCCGGGCGCATTAAAACCAGCATGGAAAGATTATCATAAGGATCGTAAATTTTATTGATAATTTCATAGTCAAAGGTTTCTACTGCTACAATACCGGTTTCAGACAAACCGGCATTGAGCAACCGCTGCTGAAGCTCCGCAATAAATCCCCGAAAAATATTGCCTGCGCCAAAGTGTACCCAACCCGGCTGGCGTAATGTATTTTCTGCTACCGCTGCGACATCATATTGCGGCAGCTCAATTCCTAATTTTTCCCACTGTTGCCGATTCTGTAAATCAGCTCTTTTTAGTTCCATCACGACTACTCCTTTTTTCGTTAACTTATTTTTTCTTTCCAGCATTATTCACCGATGCAACCAAGATTAGTACAAGAAAAACGCCGAGAATCAATTTCTGAAAACCAGGATCAAGGTTGGCTGCATTTAGGAAGGTTGTCAAAAAAGACATCATAAGAGCGCCGAAACAAACCCCCAGCACGCTGGATTTTCCTCCGGACGCGGCGGTGCCGCCGACAAAAGTCGCCGCAACGGAAGGTAGAAAATAAGTGGAACCCATGTCTTGAAAAGCGCCTCCTATGAAAGCGCCGCATAATACTCCGGTGAACCCGGAAATTGCGCCCGCCAACACAAAAGCGGTGATAATAATACGCCGATTGGAAATGCCGGATAATTGGGACGCCCGGCGGTTCTGTCCAACCGCATGCAATTGCTTGCCATACGGCGTTTTGTAAAGAAAAACAGCAAGCACTGCCGCTAACAAAACGGCGATAATCGTAAGCATAGAGATCCCCCCAAAATCCGTGTTTATTACGGATACAAACCCGGCATTTGGCAAGGCCGTCATGTGCGGAGCCGCTATCAAAATAATTGTAAAAATAATGTATCCTGTCGCAAGTGTTGTAATCATTGCAGGAATTTTCAGAAATACATTGATACTTCCATTTACAAGTCCGCATAATCCACCTACCAAAACGGCGGCAAGCAATCCTGCAAAAGGATTTGTTTTCATTAGATCGGAGGAAACATAGGCGCATAGAGTCAAAATGTAAACCTGAGATAAATCTATTGCTCCGTCGCCGCTGGTTACGACCAGCATTTGTGCAAGACCCAACAGAATAGCGAAAGTTGCAAGTTTCGCGCAGGAAAACAGCACTTCTGAACCAAAGTTACCTGAAACAACTCCTATCAATACCCAAATTATCAGGGACCCTAAAACAGGCCAAACGAAGCTGTGCTTATGAACAAAGGTTTTTATCATAATATCCGCTCTCCCTTCCGCTTTCCGGAAATCAGTTTAAGCGTTAACACCAGAATCAAGATTAGTCCCGTAACGGCAGTTTGATAATTGGAGCCAACTTTTATAAAGGTAAGCAATGAAGTGATCAGCGACATGGCAATTGCGCCCGCGGCCACGCCAATTGGTTCCACCATTCCACCGGACATTTCACACCCACCCAGAATTACGACTGCAATGCTCATCATGCAATATGCAGACGCACTGTTTGCGTCTGCGCCGCCGCACACAGCAGTAAAAGAGATTCCGGCCATCACAACCATCAGTCCAGATAATCCATAATTACTCATCTTTGCGTTTAAATACGACCAACCTGAGCGTTCAATTGCTATCGGATTATTTCCAATTCCCCGCAGAACCATACCGTACTTGGAACGGTATAAAATAAAGTAACTAAACGCTGCGGCCAAAATGATGATCACCGCAGGCATTGGAAGGGTCAGAAAGCGAAACTTATAAATGTCCGACAGCCATTCCGGGCTGTATCCGCCAGGAGTAGGACTCACGGTGAGTGCAATACCCAGCCAAATAAACTGTGCACCCAGCGTGACAACAATCGACGGAATATTCCGGATATGTATCAGTGCTCCCATTAAAACATACGCGGAAATAAACAGCAGCAGGCTGACTAGTCCGAAGAGCGGGTTGCCAGTCAAAACAATTGCCACCAATACGTTAACCAACCCGATTGAATAACCATTGCCCATATCTATATCGCCAGCAGTCACAATAAACATCTGACCCAGACTGGCAAATACCAACGGAACAGCTGAGCTTAGTAGCATACGGATGTTATTGTACGCCATGAGTTTTGGATTAACACAAACATTTACAACAATCATTAGCAACATGGTTACAAGGGGCAGGAACATTTTTGAACTGAAAATTGATTTTGCAGAGACTTTTTTTATATCGCGTTGTTCCTTGATATCTTCAGCATTTTTAAAAGATGCTTGAATAATATTAGCCACCGTAATGTCCGTACCTGTAAGCTCTTCTGTAATCATGCCTTCATGCAAAACATAGGCACGATCGCAAATTTCCATTTCTGCATCTTCAGTGCTGTATAGGATGATCGATTTCCCGGCACTTTTTGCTTCATGCAGCAGACTGTAAATTTCCTGTTTGGTTTCGATGTCTACACCTGCGGTTGGGTCATTTAAAATAATAATATCAGCACCCGACGCAATACCACGGGCAATTAGTGCCTTCTGTTGGTTTCCTCCACTCAGGGATGTGATCGGGCTGTCAATTCCCTCCGCTTTGAATTTCAACTTATCATACCAATGCTGGGCCAGCGATTCAGATTTTTCCCTACTTAAAAAGAGCCCGGACTGAACCTGATGCAGGTTCGCAATTAGCATATTGTCCAAAATGCTCCAAAGCGGGAAAATCCCCTCTTTAGCACGATCTCCACTGACATAAGAAACGCTTCCCTGAACGCGCACCTTATTATGGATTTTCTTTTTTGAACGAAAAATCAAATTAAGTAATTCTGTCTGCCCGGAACCTGCAAGACCGGAAATTCCAAGAATTTCTCCTTTTTTCAAAACAAGATTAATATTAAACAGGTTTTTAGCAGAAAGGTTTGAAATTTCCACAATATTGTCCCGTTCTTCATGATTTTCCTGTATTTGTGTCGTTTGTTTCGCTGTTCCGCCAAGCAGGCCAATCAGCTCTGCTGCGCTGATTTCTGCCGGATTACACTCTCCTGTGATACTGCCATTCCGCATAATTACGATACGATCGCTGACGATTTGAATTTCTTCCAACTTATGCGAAATGTAGACGACCGCAACCCCTTTTTCACTCAATTCATGAACTACCTGGTGTAACTGCCGCGCCTTATCGGTAGAAAGCGCCGAAGTCGGTTCATCTAAAACTAAAATTTTCAAATCATCTGTCATTAGTGTCTTACAGATTTCAACAATCTGACGTTCCGCAAGGGTAAGCATATTAACAGGTTTCATCACATTGATATTACTGCCAGGAAAGAAACGTTCCAGAAGCTGTTTGGTTTCTTTCTGTTTCTGCGTGCGCCATCCGGGTTTGGTCAGCAGATTGTGAGAGATATTAAGCAGGGCAAAATTTTCATATACCGTCAGATTGGTGCAAAGGGATAAATCCTGATAAGCACAGGAAATTCCAGCCTCTTTGGCTTCTCTTGCGGTATACTTGAAAATTTCATTTCCTTGCACGAAGATGCTGCCCTGTGTAGGGGGAAGGACACCGGTCAAAATCTTCATCAGTGTGGATTTTCCCGCTCCGTTCGGGCCTACCAAGCCCACAACTTCACCGGCGTAAAGTTCAAGATTTACACCGGACAAAGCTTTGGTAGTTCCAAAAATCTTATCAATGCCCTTGAGTTCCAGGTACGGTTTTTGATCTTCTTGTCGTTGCATACCAAAACGTCTCCTTATCTAAATAAGAACTTTATTCTATAAACGCAATCAAACGAATCGGAGAACCTGAACCATTTTTGAATTTGAGTGGCAGTCCTATAACATAGGAAAACACAGGCAATTTTGATAAATTGCAAATATTTTCTATTATCGGAATGTTGTTGCCCAATAAAGTAGTATGACAAACACATGGTTCCGCACCGAAAGCGTCTAGAGAAAGCGCATCGCAGCCCACAGCGGCGACCTTTTTATGAAGGAAATATGCAGCTCCCTCCGCGCTCAAACCGGGCCAGTTATTTAAAAATTCTTCACCGTCCGGCTGTAATCGATATTTACTGTCCCAGCCAAAGCGCAGCATCACAACATCACCCTGTTTGATTTTCCCATGAGCCGCTTCAAAACTTTTTATATGTTGAAGGGTAAGCACTTCACATGGTTTTATGCACGTCGCATCCATGGTAACTCCCCGACCCATCACTGCCGTTGCCGGAAGTTGGTCAACAGGACACCCACCCCGAATAAAATGGCGCGGTGCATCAATGTGCGTACCACTATGCTCGGAAAAAGAAACCATGGAGTGCATGGCAACGGCACCGAAGTCGTAAGACTCATAGACAATAGTACCATATCTGGCGTGGGTAGGCCAAGCAGGCATATTTTCCTCCATGGTATATGACAGATCCACAACAGAAGCTTTGTTCTTTACAAGTTCCATCATTTTAATCAGTGAATTTTCATCCATATTTTCCATGTTATTCTCCCTAACTTTCTTAGTTAAAACAAGCTGCTCCCTACAGAGGCAGCAGCCTGTTAAATGATTTATTGTATTATTTCTTGTATAGATTTTCACTAACCCATTTGCGGTCAAAGGTCGGGCATGCAATCGATTCGTCCGGAACATTTGCAAATTTCGCCACATCCTCTTTCGTCACAACGCCGTAAGGATGAGTCATCTCTTTGGGAACGTCCTTGCCGCCTAAAATATCAGCAGCTACATACACAGCGCTCGCGCCGTCCCACGGATTGGAAGAAACTGAAATGGTATCGTAATTCTTAGGTGCCTTGTTCGCCCACCATTTGAGGAAATAACCGCGGTTGTCGCCACCGATCACCGGTAAATCACGTTTTGCAGATTGGAATGCCTGAACTGCCGCATATGAATCTCCCCCTTGAGTTACCACGCCGTCAACTTTACCTAATGTAGGAAGGACTGAGGCAAGTTCAGATTGGGCTTTCGAACCGGTCCAATCAGTGTAAATTTCCGACACCACTTTGACATTGGGGTACTTTTTCAAAACTTCCTGTACGCCTTTATGGGCAATTGCATCGAATTCAGCTCCTGCGGTGCCGCGCAGCTCAATAATGTTACCTTTACCGCCAATTGCTTTGCAGACGTAGTCAGTCAAGGTTCCCATCTGGGCAACAGTATCAAAATTAATTTGATAGCACAGTTTGGCTTTGGAGGTAACCGGACCATCATTGACGATAATACATGGAATTCCTGCATCGGAAGCTTCCTGAATCGCGCCGTTCAGCGCTGTTGCTGAACCTGGATCAATGATAATTGCATTGACACCCTGCATGATAAAATTTTGTATTTGCTGTACCTGTGTACTGTTATTCTGGTTGGATTCGGCAAAGATCAATTCTTTGACTTCTCCAGTTTTTTTCAGTTCTTCACCAACCTGCTTCGCGTAGGCTTCCATAGATTGGCGGTAACTGTTGCCGTTGTAGGAATTGCTGAAACCAATAACATAGTTTCCGTTACCTTTTCCGCCTGCTTTTGATTCTGCAGCTGCAGTGGATGAACCCGTTGTCGATGCTGTTACGGGCGCCGTTGAAGACCCTTTTGATGTATCCTCTTCTTTACTGCAAGCAACAAAAGTGAAAAGGATTGCTGTCACCAGTAGTAGTGCGCCAATTCGTTTTTTCATTTTTTCTCCTCCTGTTTGTTTTTAGCGGGCAACCTATAGACAGCCCGTTAAATTCTGTTTATAAGATGCATCCCCAATACAGATATTATCTTAGTATAGGGTGCAAATGCGCAAATTACGTTTGATCTCCGAATAATATCACCATTTTCTTCATGTCTTTTACAGGGTGTTGCATATGTTCAAAAACCTGATCAATATGGTCAAAGGGGATATAATGGCTTACCATTCCTTTTAGCTCAAATTCCTTGTGCTGAAACTTCACAATCGTCGGTTCAAATTGCCCAGAGGACATCCGAGAACCGATTATAGACAATTCCCTAACATTAATCATGGCCTGTGTAATAGCTTCGGCCTCTGTGCAAAAGCCCATCGGAACAATACGGGCACCATTTGCAGGAATTCCCTGTTGAAGAACGGTTGTCAGTGAGCCAGGGTAGCACGCAGAGTCAAAAACCACATCTACTCCCGCCCGTTCAGTAATTTCCTGAACACGATTCAGCAAATCTTCTTTTTTTGTGTTGATTACAAAATCAGCTCCATAGCGCTGAGCACGCTCTAATGAGCTGTCATTAATATCGGCGCAAATCACTTTGCATCCTAATTGCTTACAAGTTTGCAAAATAACGGTTCCAATTGTTCCGCTGCCCAATACCAAAACCAAATCTTCCTTTGTAACCTGAGCGCGCGCCGTACAATGTCCGCCAATTGCAAAAGGTTCAATCAGTGCCGCATCTCGAAACGGCATATCAGGCGGCAGCAGAAAAACTTCATTTTCAGGTACAGTAAAATATTCGCGCCATCCTCCGTCAATTGCCGCTCCACGAGCTTTGACTGTTTGGCATATGTTACGGCGGCCTTTCAGCCACTGTGGACAATGTCCGCAAGAAACCACTAAATCAACCACTACGTGATCTCCTGCTTTTACCGAAGTTACATTCTGACCTACTTCTACAACTAAACCTGCATTTTCGTGGCCTGGTATACGAGGATATACAGCATTCGGGTTTTCTCCCAAAAACAAATGAAAATCCGATCCGCAAACACCGGCCGCCTTCATTTGAATCAAAACTTCATCGCTTCCAGGTTTTGGAGCAGGGACATCTCTCATCTCATACTGGCGGGGTGCTGTAATAACAACTTCCTTCAAAATTCAAAAACCACCTTTCAATTTAAAAGGGCCTATTCGCATTCAATAAACAGATATATTTATGTGATATATCAATGCTAATATACCGATTTGATGACTTAAATATATCATACTTTTATACCAGTGTCTATAAACAATTTTCATAAAAATATTAATAAGTATCTGTATAAATAATACAATACGCCGATCTATTTTTCATAATTATAAAATTATTTAATAAAACATTGCAAATTCCCTGTCCAATATGATATGATACAGTAATATAACAGTTATGTATTTCAATTAAAATATCGACTATTAAAAATTTCGAAGAAACTGGTCATATTTAATTTAGAACAAGACTTTTTAAAACAGTAAAGGGGTTTTCGAATTGACAAACAAAATAAATATTAAGGATTCGCAAACTGCAGGAGAAAATGTCTATGATTATCTGCGCACCAGCATTGTTGAGCTGCGCGTTAAACCTGGACAAACAATTAACATTAACGAATTGAGTGAATTTTTAAAAGTAAGCCGCTCCCCTATCCGAGATGCATTGATTCAATTAGGAAAAGATGGATTGGTAACAACAGCCCCTCAAAAGGGCACAATGGTTTCGAAAATTGATGTGCAAAGGGTCAAAGAGGAACGCTTTTTGCGAGCGTGCATTGAAGAGCGGGTCGTGGAGGAGTTTTTGGAAATTTATAAAGAATCAGATATTCAGAAAATGCAGAGCATTTTGGAAAATCAGAGGCAGATGGTTAACGAGGAAGATGCGCGTGAATTTCTTAGATTAGACGATGCTTTGCATGCCGTATTTTTTGAGGTAACTAACCGGCCTTTTTGTTTAAAAGCTATCCTTAATATGTCCAGCCACTATTACCGAATTCGCCTTTTATCTTTATCTGAGCCGGAAATTCAGCGGCAAATTTTGGCTCAACACGAAGAGATTTTACAGTTAACATTGGATAAGGACTTGGAAAAGCTTAAAAAATTGCTGGACTTGCATATTATTGAAAAGGAAGGTGAAGTAAGCCAAATGAAAAGGAAATATCCTGACCTTTTTACCGGAATTGTCGCACCGCATCCTAAAAAACAAAAGATTTGGGAAAATGACTTTTTAAAGTCCGTGTGAGATTGGCGGAGTAATGGTCTTTTGACCATCTACATCCGCTNNTCCGTTCCTTGTATAGCACGGTCTTTCTAACCCACACATCTGCTAAGGTAACAATACAAAATGGCAACTCTGAGAGCAAATTGGAATTTATTAAAATTTAACACGGTATCATAAAAAGAGCTGCCTAATCCACTTTTGCAAGTGAACGGGCAGCTCTAATTATTTATCTTTGTGGAAATGCTTAAGTAAGTTATATTCACAAATTTGCTATTATATTTGATACACAGAGAAAGTCGGGCTTTTCATAGAATCTCTATATTTTCAGCGATAGCCGTTTTTAACTTATTTTCATCATTTGACCTAATATAGCGCTTTTGCCAGCGATTCGCCATCCGTACAGCTGAAAAAAGCTGGAAATTAAAGATTCTCCTTCACAAATACTTTCAACTCGTCCTCTGCGACAGCCTCATCCTTGCCTTCAATTAAAAGGGTAATTGTATCCCCTTTTTTTACTGCTAAGCTCATAATACCAAAAATTTTTTTTGCACTACAAGATTTTTCTCCACTTTTCAGCAAAATTTCGGATTTATATTTCTGGACGAGTTTTACTAACAAGCCGGCAGGTCTGGCATGCAGCCCTGCCTCATCCGAAATAATATAGTTTACTTCTCTCATATTTTTGCCTCTCAATAAAAAAATGTTTTGCTGGGGTCTTATTCGTCGCTTTCATTTGGTTGATTTTTATACTCATTCACGTAAATGATCTGAGACCTGCTCTCTTCTACAATTTCCCGTATGTCCTCTGCTGTCAGTTCTTCATCGTCCGGGTGCAGGGTGAGCGCCATTGCACAGGGCACGTTTACCCCGCAGATCAAATGGACATGTTCGCTGATATAGGGGTAAAACTTCTGATTTACACTGCCTTGCAGCATATCCGTCAGGATGANNTTGTCAAATTCTGAAAAGACTTCTTTAATGCTCTTTTCCAGCGGTGTATTGTCGATATACGCCGATATTGCATATATATTTTCTTTTCCAGAAAGGAACTCCACTGTCTTTCTCAGTCCAAGCGCAAATTCCTGATGTGAGGCAATCACAAAACGTCTCATAAACAATCCTTCAGTTTATCAATCATTTTTTCGGTTTCTCCTTCTATCATGTCTGAAACCATGGACTCATAGGTTTTTCCATAGTCTTCCGCCGAAACAAAATAACCATTATAGTCGTCAGCGTATCCTATAACAAGCGGCAGAACTGCCTTGCTATTTTTCTTAATCTGCATGCCGAAAATACTTCCAAGCTCTCCGGGAAAGGTGACTGCCTGGACATCTCCTATCGTCATGATTTTACAGACAACGTGAAAATCAACCGATTTTGTCGTAAGTTTTTTGTTCAGCAGCAGTTCTTCCGTAACCGCAAGTTTTTTTCGTCATCTGTCAATTTACCGATACTAAGGCATTTTTTACTTCCTCCAGTTTTGCCTGATATTCTGTATAATGCTTGGAATTATCATAGCTTACATGATAATCAAAAAGCCTCAGTTCAAAGCCTTCCATGGAAATTGGCTGAAAGGAGCCTTTTTTAATTTTATTTGCTATTCCGGCACCTACCCGGAAAAGTTCATTAAAATCGTTCCCTTGGCCAAATTGTCTGTTCCCCAAATCACCGGAAGCGCCGGTAAACGTATATGGCATGATCCCTACAAAACCGGTAAGATTGCGGCGAACTTCGCCAATCATGTCGGTTGTCAGGTAACGATTAAACGGTCCCACGACCGTTGCGTGACAGTTAAAATTCAGGAAAGATCCAATCACCTGTTCTTCTTTATTTCTAAATCGAATAATAATTGCTTCGTCGTCAAACGCCTTCGTCTTGTCACTTCTGTTACTGTACCAATCCCGTACATTTGTTTTTAAATATTCAGCTTTCACCTCCACCAGCTTTTCCGGCAAACTCAAAGCAGTATTCAGAATGATTCCCATCACATATTTTAGGTACTCTGGATTATCCTTCGGACTAATTCTCCCGTCGTCAAACCCGTTTGCGCAGGAATGGGAATGAATGGAATTAATTGTAATATTCTCATATGGAATACTGAGTTTTTCTGCAAGTTGTAACTTGATCGGATCAATTTTTCCTTTTGATACAATGCACACGTCAATTGCGATAAACAGCAATTTTGAATTGCCAGTTTCTATAAGCATCAAATTCACATATGGATCATCATGTATGCCGACTGCCGGTAACTTCCGTATATCATTGAAATAACCGACCAAATAAAATTCGCCCCTGGGTGTAATTTTTGCAAACGCTGAAGCTGCTTTCAATTTATGACCCCCTTATTGTGGAAATTGATACTGCGGAAAACAATTGTACACCAACAGATCTGCTGCGCCGTCGCCAGCTAAATGCCAGCGACTTTAATGTAAAAGACAATAGCTTAGTATGTTTCGTTGCTGCTCAAAACGTATTTGTTTGTATTCATGTTGCCTATCAAGAGAAAACAAAAGGGACAAAGTCCTGTTAAATTACAGAACTTTGTCCCCCATTTGCTGGTGGCTTTATGTAAACAGCGAGAATTTATAATGCTAATATGTTATCTATTCTTTTGTGGCGATTTACAAAACTNNTTTTCCTTGCCTTTTCAGTCATGAAGACCTAAATATAAATGGTTGTAGAAACGCTCTTGTGCCCTAAGTGGCTTTGTATGTAAGAATCTTCCGCGTCATCTTCCTCCGCCATACTTCTATTGTAAAAAACAAACGTAATATTTCATCCGCCAAAATTTAATTTATAAACGGTTCAATAAAACGTGGCCTCCCTTTAAATCAAGAGAGACCACAGGCAGATATCAATGCGAACTGTTCATTCCACAGTAATAACTGAGACAGGGCATCCATCCTGCGCTTCGACTGCTGCGCCTTCGGCCTCAGCCGGCACATCTTCCAACCAAACTTCGGCAACGCCGTCATCCGCCATTCTGAAAACCTCGGGGCAGGTCTGGGCACAGAGCCCGCAAGAGATACATCCGCTTCTGTCAAGAGTTGCTTTCATAAAAACATCCTTCTTTCTAATCTTAATTTGACTCATTTCCTCCATTCAAAAATGAATGGTTGTCGATTTTTCTTTGCAATAACATATTGTTCCCACAGCAGCCTTTTCACTGCATACGGCACCGCACCATTTCAGCACTTCTACAAGTATTTCCTTTTTGCGCTCAATGATTCAGCGCCTGATATATTTTTAAATACATAACCTTGATTGCCCGGCTGGGGCTTATCAGTTTTGGAACACGCTCTCTCCTGCTTCCTGTTCATACTGCTTCAGGTACAAATCATGGTAGTAACCGTGCTGCTTCAGCAGTGCTGCGTGCGTTCCCTGTTCCACGATTTTACCGGCGCGGACAACCAGAATCAAATCCGCTTTCCGAATCGTTGAAAGACGATGTGCAATTAAAAATGAGGTTCGATTTTTGAGCAAATGCGCAATTGCGCTTTGAATGAGTTGTTCCGTTTTGGTATCAATAGAGGAAGTCGCTTCATCCAGCACAAAAATACGCGGGTCCGCAATGACTGCACGTGCAAAGCTGATGAGCTGTTTCTCACCGGTGGAAAGTCGGTCTCCGCCTTCTCCCACATCGCTGTCATAGCCGTTCTCCATCCCTCGGATCACCTCATCGGCGCTCACTGTTTTGGCGGCCAGTTCAATTTCTTCATCGGTTGCATTCAGTCTGCCATAACGAATATTTTCACGCACCTTGCCGGAGAACAAATGCGGCGTTTGCAGCACGTAGCCAATGTTGCTGTGCAGCCACAGCATGGAGCGNNAGCGTGGATTTTCCCGCGCCGGTTTCTCCTACAATCGCCACCGTTGTTCCTGCGGGAATTTTCAGGTTGAAATGGGAAAGGACTTCCTCTGTTCCGTCCGGATACTGAAAAGACACGTTTTGGAATTCGATATCGCCCTTCAGCGGCTCCCAGTTTTCTTTTTTAGGTTCAAAGGATGTGCCGTACTTTTCAATGACGGCAGGCGTGTCAGTAATTTGCGGCTTCAGCTCCAGCAAGTCAACCACGCGCTCAATGTTCGCCTGTGCGGCGACAAAGTTTGCGATCGTCCTTGCCAGCTGCTGTATCGGTTCAAATATACTCAGCGCATAGTTGATAAAGGCGGATAGGATCCCGATTTTAATGACGTCCTGCATGACCAGATAACCACCCTGTGCCAGTACGAAAGCAACCGCGAGCGAACTGAAAAACAGAATAATCGGAACGTAAACCGCGTTGAGCATCGTGGCGCGCACGGTAGTCGCGCGCATGAGTTCGGCTGTTTGCGCAAAACCCTCCGCATTTTTATCTTCAATCACCATCGTCTTTGAAGTTTTCGCACCGGTGATTCCCTCGTTGTAGGTTCTTGTAATATCCGCATTAATTCCACGGATTTTGCGGTTGATGTTCAGTATCTTCGTTTGAAAATAAACCGTAATAATCGCGATAAACGGTACGATGGTAATCACCAACAGTGCCAACTTCGCATCAAGAGCAAGCATCGCNNATGAAGGTGCCGACGACATAAGCGAACGCCCAAAAAATATCCACCACGCTCCATGCGATAATGGAACCGATTTTGTTGGTATCACTCATGACACGCGCCATGATAATACCGACCGGCGTTGTATTGTAGTAAGAAAAGCTGAGCGTTTGCAAATGGACGAAAGCAGCCCGCTTCAAGTCGCGGCCCAACTTCATTTCCACCACCATGGCGTGGCGTACAAAAATCACCACACTAAGGCATTGTATCAAAAGAAGAAGGGCGTACAGGACTGTAAACGGCACAATGCCATTCAACGTTTTCGGTACGATAAACGAGTCCACCGCGTAAGCCTGAAACAGAGGAAAGGCAACATCAATAGCGGCATTGAGCAGCATTAAGACCACGACGATAGTCAGTCTGCCCCTGTAAGGCTTTAAGAACGGAAGCAGCTTTGCCCATACTTTAAGGGAAAACGGCTTGCTTTGATTTTTGGTTTCCATTACTGCTATTCCTCCTCAGTGCCTGCAAGGCTTTGCATTTCGTATATCTTACTGTAAATTCCGTTCTGTGCAATCAGCTCCGCATGGGTTCCAAGTTCGCGAAGCTTGCCTTTATCGATTACCGCTATTTTATCCGCATTCATCAGCGTGGTAATACGGTGTGAAATCAAAATGGTGGTACCGTGTACATGGCTGTTGATGGAACTGCGGATTTTAGCATCTGTTTCCGTATCCACTGCGGAAAGCGAATCATCAAATATTTTAATCGGCGTATCCTGCATCA
>DDHX01000031.1:0-9626 GCA_002338255.1 Ruminococcaceae bacterium UBA1865
AACCTTATTGAAAATGGAATTGCCGCCTTGATCAGCGAGAATGGCTTGTATTGGAGTTGTTTTATATTTACCGAGCGAAAAACAATGTTGGACGACTTTTTCAGACATGTGTTACTCTATATAATAGGAATTTCGGAGAGATAAAGCGTTCGACCGGTGTGGTTGAACGCTTATTTTATACCTTAATTCATGTGGGCTCCTACGGAGAGGAGCCTCATGAATTGTATCGCTGGCATGAGCAGTATTATGATACGACAATTAATCTAATTTACTCTTTGAAAAAATAATTTTTGTTTACTCATTGACGNNTAATTAGAACTATTATATAATTAATTAGTATACAAATTATTTGAAAGAAGAGTTGATAAATAATGGAAACAATACATATAAATCATATTGGTTCAGGCTTGGACGGATTCGAACGTTTTGATTATTCCTGTGGATCATATGCCAGATCATTTTTTATTAGTCCGCAAGAATATGAAATGAAGAAACTAAATCAATTTGCAAGGAATCGTTATCATTATAGCTATAGGCCTCTATCAGAAAGTAATACAGGCGTTGATTCCAGGGTTGCCGAAATTTTATCTAATCAATATCGAGCTGGGCTTCCTATCAGTGATCTCTACATGGTTAATATTTAAAAGTAATTTTATAAATTTATTTGCAGGCGCTTTTCTTATCTCCAATTTGAGCAGGTAATTAAGACGACCCAAAATAAAAACTTTTCTGTGAAGAAACACCTCAACGGATGGTGCAGCGGAATAACTTTGAGATAGAAATAGAAATCAGTCTATGCTATAATATGAACTAAATAAATTTTAGGAGCTATTATTAATGACTGATGAAAAATTGATAATGTGTATCGACTGTAAAAGGTTTCTTCCTGCAAGTGAAGAATATTTTTCATTGCAGAAAAAAGGAAAGCATGGTTTTAATAATGTCTGCTTAGAATGCCAATCTCATAGAAGATTTTGCGGAATTGGTAGTAAATGGCGCAAGAACGGGATGCCTCGGCATATTAATCCGATACCAACCAATAGTGGTCTTGGTTACAATCCTGATTTGTCCACAGACGATACGAAAACCGAATAGATGAATTATAAGCCCTCTCAGCCGCAAAGGTTGGGAGGGCTATTTGTATATATTGGGAGATTTATGCCTATATACTTTTATTCAATCGTATTTTATAATTGGTGTATCACTAATACTTAATTTAGGAAAAATATTATGAATATGATTCATGGGATTATTTTAGCTGTGGGAATTTTCAGCGCATTTATTTTTTTTGGATGGCTTTTTAAGACTTTGTCTAACGGGGACGTAAATTGTATTTTTTTATGGATTAGAAATGTTCTCATAGTTTGTTTTTTAATCGACTTATCTGTTTGGATCATTAAAATTATTGTATCACATAGTTTTTTCGATAAAGATTACACATCGTTAATGCTACTGCTTGTCGCATTTTTCATGGTTATAGACTATATTGTGTATAAAATTTTAAAGAAAAATTATTTTAAGCAGAGCCGCCCACTTCTGGGGAGATATTATTCAGGAAAACGACGATTTGATGCTGATATGCTTGGTTCCGAACAGTATCGCCTTTGGATGATCGCTACGCTATCTATTGTGGCAGTTCCTGCTTTTGTGATTAGTAATGTTTATTATCTGATATCAACATATTTCTTTTGAAATGACGAGAATGTTGCAATTTCCCTGCTGGCCTATTGGCTGACGGGGATTTTTTTGTTAATAACGAATTGCTTACATTGATATGCTGATTTTTCATTATCACAGTATCTACATAGCATGGTCATATAAAGTTCACCTATGGTCTCTATGATAGAGTATATTTTAGATGAAATGGAGATGGCCTTTCTTTATGAAAAAAATGCTGGCGATTATCTGTGTAGTTACGTTATTGGTAACAGGCTGTTCCGCGCAAAGTGGATCTGCACAGAATGTATCTTCACAAAGTAGCAGTGCAAATGCGGAACAATATGGCAAGGTAACAGCTATCAATGGAAAAGAGTTAACGCTTGAATTGGTCACAATGAACGCGGGAGCACCTGGAAATAGATCGCAGAATGGAACTGGTTCAGCAAATTCAAAGAATGGGACAGCAAAATTTAACGGAAAGCAACCAAGCGGATCAGCGCCCAGTGGCAGTTACCCAACAAGCGGTGCACCAAGACAAGGCGGAGGAATGCGCGAAGCGCTGACACCGACAGGAGAGAAAAAAGTTATTACCATTTCTGACGAAAGCATTATTTCTATGCAAAGCAAAGGAAGTACATCTGCTGCAAAACTAACAGACATAAAAGTAGGCAGCATCTTAAAAATCACTATGAATGGGACTACGCCGACAGCAATAGAGATNNTATTCAATCATACTTTCGTATTTCTCTTTTATCCAACCGATCATCTCGGCATGTCCCTCCACATCCAATGTGAATTCAGACTGATCTACTATTTCGCTTTTTTCGTAGCAATATGGACCATACCACACTTCAGCTATTATAGTGCCGTCAGCAGGCTTAATCTTGTAGCGAAACTCCTTGGCGGTCTTACTGACAAAATCATTTACGCTCCCGGTATATGCCGATCCATTCTTAAAATACAGTAACCCCGGCAGTGTTCCTTCTCCAAACCAATCAACTGGTTTCATTTTTTTATTACCTCTTATTCATTCATTATATATATCCCTGATACCGACCTATAAAATCGATGTTCATCAAGAGCACTAACAAACTTACACGGCCGGGGGATCTCTCCGGAACTGTGCACCAACACTGCACGACCTACTGGTCAAATAGATATCTCACCCCTAATCTTTATAACATCGAAAGATGTGGATGTCAATAAATTGATAGCCCGGCTTAAAGAGTTAAGCCAGTCGGTATTGCACCGCAGGATTATTTGTTTTATCAAGATCATAATTGACCGCTTCATATACTGCAAATTGCCCCCAAATAGCCGCATTGACAAAATATATTTAGACAGAAAAAATCCTCAATATCCGCATGGATACTGAGGATTTAATGGAGCTGCTAATGCGATTCGAACGCATGACCTCATCCTTACCAAGGAAAAACTAAACCCGCATTAGACTTGATTATTTGCGGCTTTTTTAGTCTTTTGACTACTTTTTTGACTACTTGGCGTGAATAGCTGATTTAATTTTCCCGCTGCAGACTGCATTTTATCATTCTGAATATGGGTGTAAATTTCAGCTGTCATTTTTATATCAGAATGTCCGAGCAGATATTGAGCTGTTTTTAAATCAATATCTGCCCGATATAATGACGTGGCATAAGTATGCCGAAGCATATGGCTATGAACGTCAAACTTTACAGCCGACGTAACGTATTCCCACATTCGGCGGTACGCCATTAGAGTCATTTCCCTACCATGCGCAGCGTTAATAATATACAACCCTTCGCGCGGCGTTTCTTTTAGAATTTCCATAAGCGGCTTTGGGATTGGTATAGTCCGGTGGGCTGCCTTGCTCTTTAGGCTGTGATCGGGATCCTGTTGATTTTTCAGGAAGGTAACGGCGCGGTTCACGGTAAGCTTACTGCCCTTAATATCTGTCCACATAAGGCCAAGAGATTCTTCTCGCCGCAGGCCGCAGTATAATCCAAGGGCGGAGAATACGCGGGCGCGAGGTTCCGTGACAGATTCTAAAAGTTTCTTTTGCTGTGCTGGAGTTAGAAACTTTATTCGCTCATCGGTATCATGTGGCGTTATCTTAATACCATTGCAAGGGTTTATCGCAATCAGCCGGTTTTGAATTGCTGTTTCAAAAATCTGCTTCATCGTATTCAAAACCTTGCGCTGTAAATCTTCTGATTTGTCTGATACACCATTCATGACCTTCTGTATATCAACAGCACGAACTAATTTTAACTGCATACTTTCAAGTATTGGGGCAATATGGCCGTTATATGAATTCAAGTAGCTCATTTTTGTGTGTTCACGTAAATTTGTTTTATAAGTCTTAAGCCATTCAGCTGCCCACTCGCCGACAAGTGTGGTATCATTTAATTTAACGCCTGTTTCCGCTTCTTTAAAAATATCTCTAATTTTAGCATTGACTTCTCCTGCACTTGTGCCGTAAATATACTTTGCACTGCCATCGGGTAGAGAAATATGCCGATAGTATCTGCCGTCTGCTCGTTTTTTCATAATATCCTCCTTGATTTTGGAGGGCTGAACTGGTACAATATGGTTGCGTGTTATATCGCACCGTCAGCCCTTGGTTGATGGTTGCTGCCTTATCCTGTTCGAGCGGGGTAGGGCGGCTTTTGTTTTTACTTTAATTTTGCAAATGCTGCCTCATACTTTTTGGCATTTTCAGGAGTAACAGCGCCGTCTATGCGCAACAGATAATTTCCGTTTACAATCATATACTGGGTCCATGTGGGAAAAGATTTGAATAGAGATTCAATGTAAGTCTTTCGAGTATTCAAATCGGCGGCGTTTTTAAAGACCTCTACGCTGCCGCCAGTTGGCTCTGTTTTATCGTCGCCTTGTTCAACTGTCGTATCAGCAAAATTCGTCTTACTTATATATTGATTTGGACGGCCGAGCAACTCGTTCACATCAGTTTTCTCTGTATATGCAATTATATTGTCGATTGGGAGCCCTGCGTCTTTTAACTTATTTGTTATGACTTCCGCAGACATTACAGTAATAACAAAGTGCTGTACAGCGGATTGCCCTGATAGAGTCGTGTAGATGGCTGATGAGGTTCCCGGAGCACCGATAGCCTTAACTTTGAAGTAATAAACATCGTTTCCACTTGAATCTTTCTTTTTAACTACATTCTGCGTTTGCAGTACACTACCATTACCAGCCGCAATTTGTGGGTTTGCATGAGTGCCATGAACCGTAAATTTAACTTGATAAGATTCATTTTGTGAACGTGTGAATGATACGGTTGTATCACTCTCAACATAAGGCGATGTGGCTGCAAAAGCAGTAGAAGTACATGAAACTCCAATTGCTAACGATAGAATAATTGCCAGTAAACTGCGCTTTTTCATTTTTCTTTCCTCCAATAATTGACATATTTCACCAATATGCCTATAATATATTTGAGGAATTCTCAATCCGAATTTTTCACCCATGGTCTGCACGTTATTTGCAGTAGCGTGTGGGCCTTCTTTGTATCCTACTGGGCATGATAAAATTTCGCGTACCTTGCGTATTGCAAGGAACTGAATGTAATTACTGTACTGTCAGTCCTGCTGATGGTGAGCCGTCTTATCCTGTTTGAAGCAGGGTAGGGCGGCCTTTTTTATTTTGGAAGACTTTTTAGTCTGTGTTCAACAAGTCTTTCATCTATACAAAATGCCGCAGCAATTTCCGGTATTGAAAATATTTTGAATTCCTGAAGGTCATCATCTGAAATTAGTAAATCAACTGCAAAAAAATTTGCTTCGTTTTCAAATTTATTTACACAATACAAAGTATTAGTTTGCAGGTACATTGTGTTAGAGTCAGGGTGCAACAGGGCATGCCCGAGTTCATGAGCACAGGTAAAGCGTTGTTTCTCTGGCTCCATGTTGGCGTTAATGTGTATCATCTTATACCGGTAACTCTGGCTGTAATATCCTCGGACGCCGCCAAGTGACTCAAACAAAACTTTAATGTTTTTACAGGAGGCTATTTCAAAAGGATTCCTTGTCCTATATTTGCGGCAAAGCGATTCCACGACCTTTTCAATGTGCATTCAATCACCCTCTGGCTTTTCTGACTTTCGATATATTTTTGGAGTATATTTTTGTTTCGCAATTTTTTTACTTAATTCAAGACTGTTTCTCAAACTGATGGCAAGCAACTCTTTTGTTTCGTCGTCTAAAGGCTGACCATCAAACATAAGCCCATCTTGGGAATTCTCCAACTCATCAAGTGTTCGCTGTAATTTTTTTGATATGTCGCGCTCATCCTTTTTGGTAAGGATGGGCGTTTCTTTTTGTTCATTTCCAGTCAACTGATCTACCGATAAATTAAACCAATCTGCAATTTTGCTAAGAGTTTCGTACGATAGAGTTTTATTTCTGCCCATTTTAAGTTCACTCAAAGAAGCTCGACTGACACCGGCTTCTCTGCACATCGCTGTAATATTTGTATTGTTTTCCTTGCAGATAACTTCGATTCGCTCATACAAATTAGACATAATTACATTGCCCCTTTTGTTAATTGCAACAAATTACATCAAAATGTAAACTGACTATTGACAATTACATCAATATGTAATAATCTATAGACAGAGATTCGGAACGATGTAATATTGCTGGTGTGGTAACTATAATATATTACATATTTCTGTAATTGTCAATATTAAGTTACATAAAAAGGGAGGAATATTATGCCTAAACGAGCTTTAACGCCATTTGGCATTGCAATTAAAACTAAATTGATGGTAATTGGTCAAAACCAAGAATGGCTAATTGGACAAGCAAGAGAGAAAACCGGAATGTATGTTGATAGCTCCAACCTTTACAAGCTAATGACTGGTCAATTGAATAGTCAAAAGCTTGAAAGTGCTATCAAAGATATATTACAGAATCAAGTATAGCACAAATGTTCGTAATTACAACACGAATTACAAATCGCAGTACCTATAGTGGGACAGTGGGGAAGGAAGAAACCAAATGCAATATTATACCGTGGAGCAGCTCTGCAAAATGTTCAACCGTTCAGCCGATACAATCCGGAGAAAAATTACCTCCGGAGAGTTTGGAGAAACCTTGAACGACGGACGATCCCACATGGTAAGTGAAAAAGGGCTTCAGTCGTACATAAAGGCACATACTGGACCGGCACATTATGAAAGGCACTATTCTACCGGGGCGAAGTGCAAGGCGAAGCACCAGCCGCTCAAACGGCTGACGCTTGAAGATTTACAGGGCAACGGTGCATAGAAGCGGTCAAGCCAAAATCCCAAGCGCCTGGGATTTTAAAAGAAAGGAGAAATTTTCATATGCATAATTTAGTTCCTATTGAAATGCATAGCCAGCGTGTATTACTCACAAGTCAATTGGCTGAAAGTTATGAAACCACAGAACGGAGAATATCTGAAAACTTCATTCGTAATCAAGACCATTATCAAGAAGGAAAACACTTTTACTGCTTGGATGGGGAAGAAAAAAGAGCGTTTATCAACCATACGCAAATTGCGGATAGTCTGAAAAATGCTCCTAAACTTTACCTTTGGACGCAGCGCGGTGCCTTGTTGCATGCAAAATCACTCAACACAGACAAAGCATGGGCAGTCTATGATCAGCTGGTCGAGTCCTATTTCACAGTTCACGAAAAATCCAAATCTTTCACCGCAACAGAAACGCTAAGGCTTCAAAGCCAAGCCATCCTTGAATTGGATGATCGTATGGCTAATGTCGAGGACAAACTTGAAAATCAGATGACCATCGACCACGGCCGACAGCGAACTCTTCAAAACCTTGTATCAGCGCGAGTCTATAAACGCATTGAAGAAAATCTGCATGCCGGCATCGAGGACAATATCCAGCAATGCCGCCCGTACTATTTTCAGTCCTTGTACAAAGACCTTAAAAATCGGTTTGGTGTGGCAAGTTACCGAGATATCAAAATTTCACAGTATGATAACGCTGCCAACTATATTCAAAACTGGATCGAACCGGCCGAGCTCAGGCAGAAGGCTGGCTAAAAAGTAGAACAGGCTTTAATCCCAATCGCTTGGAAATTTGAAAGGAGGGGAAGAGAATGGATAAAACAACAAAGAAGCCGGAAACACAGCACTATCAATGTGAATGTGGCAAATCAGAGCATTATGCTGATGCAAAGTATTGCACAAAGTGCGGTAAAAAAATCAAAAAGCCGCAGTAATCGGCTACGGCTTTTTGGTCAAGAACTACTTGTAGGGTTTTCCACACTCAGGACAAAATTTGTCGGACATTTCATTACGATCAGAATGGCAATTTGGGCAATCAGGAATCATGGGAGACCCACATTGAGAACAAAATTTTTTGGGCTTCTCTCCCTCACGTGCACTGTAATAATCAGCATGTCCACATGATTGAGAGCTGCAATATGCGTAAGGCATATATATCACCTCCTTCCGACATGATTCTACATCGGAAAGGAAATATTTTCAAGTAATTCAGCTCCAAAGGAGTGTGCAAGAAAATGTATGAATATCAACGCGAACTGGAAAAAGCAACAAAGTCACTCGCTGAGATCAGCGAAACGCTCCAGTATTTCTTAACCCTGTATGCTCAAAGAAATTCACAAAGCACAGATGTAACTGACTGCTGCCGTTGCCAGTGCAACTTTTGCGCGAATATTGAAACCTGCTTAGCAGGAATGGAAGCGGCACCATCTGAAATTCGTCCGGCCTCCTGCTTTGGCTGCGAACGCGGTAAACGTCATATGCTGATTGAGTTGGCGTGCTGCCCTGACTTTAAACCGGGAGGAATTAACCATGCACTACATATGCAGAGCTCTTAGCATAGCCTTTGCGCACGATACGGAATCGAATAAATATGACGTTCTGCTCGGATGCGAACCCAAAGAGGGCGGAGGCTACAATTTCAGCGAAAAAAGGGAATATGAAAATCCGCTTGAAGCCTGGTCAAATTACATTATGTCAGTAGATTCACTATTACGCCGCCGCCTTGGGGACAAGCTCGAAGCGGAAGGAAAGAATCGGTACACTGGGGAAACAATAAGAAGTAATAGTCAAATACTTGGGAATTCAAGAAGGTGATAAATCAATGGTAACTGCGCATAAGAGGGGGCACATGATTGTTTTTAATGACGGTCAGTGGGTATATGCAGATAATCATGTTCCGATCAGTCAGGAAGAAAGGCCATGCACACGGTGTGGAAAAATGCCAACGTCGGAGGGGTATGATGCTTGTTTAGGCCATATTGATGGTGCGACATCGGCTTGCTGTGGTCAGGGAGTCGAAGCGCCTTATATCGTAAAAAGCCCGGCTGCTACAGTCGAGTAGCAGCCGGGTCAGGGAATCAACCTACTTTGTTGTATGTAGTGTTATTGCATCTGGGGCACGGTGGGAGCGTGTCAGTGTCATCGTCCAGTACGACGATTTCACCACACTTAGTACATTGATATTGACCTTTTCCCGGCTTTTGTCCTGTTGTATACATTATATCATCTCCTTTCCGACATTATTCTACTCCGGAAAGGTAAATATTTCAATAAAAAGATAATGAAGGAAATAAATCGGAGGAATAAAGCTATGGACCAGATGCATTATCAGGTTCAGCGCNNGCGGCCGTTTTCAACCATGTTAGCCGCGATCATAAGCTTGGAAAACAACAAAGAAAACAACAAAGAAAACAGTTACGGATAAGAGTACAAGCGGCAGCACGATAGACTTAGGATGCTTTGACCGGGGGTTTTATCTGAAAAGTAAAACATCATATAAATTCACGAATGTAACGCCGGAAGTGATTACCCGCAGAATTTGTGCAGATTTCGGAATATCGATTGGTGAGATTGTCGCGACGGGCGTAAAAATCAGCCGGAATTTTTTAGGATGCTCTCTATACGATATCATCCAAACGGCCTATACACTCGCCTCGGTCAGCACAAAGAAAAAGTATCATATTGT
>DDHX01000031.1:9724-27978 GCA_002338255.1 Ruminococcaceae bacterium UBA1865
TGATTAAAATGCTCAAAAACTCCGAGGCCATCAAGCTGTACGGCGTGATGCAGGACTACCTGAAGCAGCCGGAAAAAGAAGACGTAACCGCGCAGGCAAAAAAATTGATTGACGACAACGGGGAAGTACAGAAAATTACGCTGAACAACCTTGGAAATATTGCGAACGTCACCGGGGGAACGGTGGTTGTCCGCGAACCGTACACGGGCCTTTACGGCCAGTTTTTTATTGATTCAGACGTCCACACCTGGAAGAACGGAATTTACCTCAATAAACTGGTGGTCAATTTTAAGAATATGATGGACGAAAAAGATGTAGGGGCCTTGCCAAATAAAACAGGCAGCAAGACTGAAGCTGCATCAAAAGTAAGAATTGCACTGGAGTGAGCTAATTGGAAGATAATCCGTATACAACGTTTTTAAACATTATTAGGGATCAGTCCGATGGGCAGATCCCGGTCGCTTTTCGTTTCGGAACGGTTAAAAGCGTGTCTCCTTTAAAAGTCGAAGTCAGTGACACGATACAGGCAGGGGATGATCTATTGAAAAATAACGACATTGGCGAGCTGCACACCGGTGACGGCGTCCTTTTGGTGCCGTTTGACAATGATCAGAAATTTATCGTTTTATGCAGGGTGGTGAGCGTATGAGCCTCTTTCCAATGATTCAGCCGGAGGCAGCGGGAACCGATACGGAACTGCCAATGTATCGTGAAATCGCATGGGATTATGAAAATAACAAGCCGATTTATAAAAACGGGAATCCGGTCATGGTGGAAGGAAAAGAAGCGGTCATGGTATGGGCGTGGAACGCGCTCCATACAGAGCGCTTCCGATATGAGATTTATACATGGGATTATGCAAATGAAGCAGAATCACTCATCGGGCAGAATTATTCAGAGGAATTGAAGCAATCCGAAGCGGCCCGTTATGTGCGGGAATGTCTGCTTATTAATCCGTATATCACCGACGTGAAAAATATTGCGGCAGATTTTACGGACGGCTTGCTGACCGTTACCGGAACGCTGGTCACTATTTACGGGGAGGCGGAATTGAATGTTTGAAGATAAAACGCCGGAAAGCATCAAAGCAGAAATCTTATCGGATATTACGGCAGCGGACACGCGGGAAGGCAGTTACACCAATAACTTAGTAAGCCCGACAGCGACGCAGATATGGAAAGTGTACGATGGAATAAAGGCAGTTGTACCAATTGTTTACATTGATGAAACATCCGGGGAATACATCGACAAGCGGTGTGCAGAGCGTGGAATTATCCGAAAGCCCGGCACAAAGGCACACGCGGTTTTGACTTTCACAGGAACGGACGGCACGGTTATTCCGGCCGGAACAATCTTTTTGACTTTGGACGGCTTGGAATATGAAACCGCCGCGGCTGTTACGATTGCCGCCGGTACCGAAATCATAACGGTGAACGCTGTGGAGGTCGGGGAAGTCTACAACGTGGCGGCGGGCAGCATCACCAATCAGTATAACAGCATCAGCGGACTTTCAGTTGTGACGAATGTCGCCGCGGCAGTGGGGGGAACGAACGCAGAGACCGATGAGAGTCTTGTCATGCGATATTATGATTATCTACAAAAGCCAGCCACCAGCGGAAATATACACCATTATGAGCAATGGGCGCTGGAAGTGGACGGCGTGGGTGCGGTAAAGGTTACTCCACTGGCAAGCGGAAACGGAACGGTAGGGATTTTGATTGTGGGAGCGACAAAGCAGCCGGTGAGCAGCGAAATCGTTACAAACTGTGCTGCATACATCGAAGAAAACCGACCGATCGGCGCGACTGTTACCGTGGCAAGCGCATCCGGACTTACTATCAATGTAACAGCTACGGTAACAATTTCGGGTATCACAACGAAAGCGGCTGTACAAACAGCCTTTGCATCAGCGCTGGACGCTTATTTGAAAAGCATTGCGTTTTCTACTTATACCTTGCTTTACAGCCATATCTTGTATTTACTGCTTGGAATTGACGGAGTGACGGATTATTCGGCGCTGACAGTAAACAGCGGCACAGCGAATATTACGATAGCAGCCGACAAGGTGCCAATGCTTGGAACGGTGGTGGTCAGCTGATGGCGTTAATTGATATGCTTCCGCCGAATTACAGCGGAAGCACAGAAGCAACCGAATTTCAAGGCGCTTTAAATACGCAGACTGAAAAGCTGATGGATACCAAAGATGATCTGCTGCTTCAACTTCATGTCGCCACTGCCACATGGGGCCTTGCCCTTTGGGAGAAAGCACTTGGCCTTGATATTGACGTTTCCAAAGAATATGAGTACCGGCGCAGCAGAGTTGAAAGCAAACTGCGGTCGCAGGGAGTTACGACAAAAGCGATGATTCAGAATGTGGCAACCAGCTTTTCAAACGGAATTGTTGATATCATTGAGCATCCGTCTGAGTACCGATTTGATGTGAAGTTCACCGGAACGGTTGGGTTGCCGCCAAATATGGACGACCTGACGGCCACGATTGAAGAAATCAAACCGGCGCATCTGGCCTACACGTATATCTATATTTACATCATGAACAGCCAGCNNGTATACCCATGCGCAGCTGGCAGCTCATACGCATTTTGCAATTCGGAACGGGGAGGCAATCTAATGTCAAACAAAACAACAAATTATAATCTTGAGAAGCCATTGGACAATGAATATTACGATGTTGGCGTACCGAACGGAAACGCTGATATTATCGACACTGAATTGAAAAAGGCGGAAATGCATCGGGCCGATGCTACTCCACACATGAGCATTGCAGAAAAAAGCACACTTTCAGGGGCCGTCCAGTCTGCCACGGTCGGCGGTGCTGCGGTACCAAAGAGCGGCACGGCTTTGCAGTTTCCAGCGTATCCGGTGACCCCTACTTCCCTTAAAAATCCAAATACCCTTACAGTGGGTGTTGGTAACGGCGGCAACTCACTATCCTACGACGGCTCTGCCGCCCAAAGCATCACCATACCAAAAGTAACAAAATCCACAACTGCCACGCCGAGCTACACGCTTGCTGAGGGCGAGCTGTACTTCTCTCCGAATTGAGGTGATATGATGCCGAGTTTATATTTACCAATGTCGGGAGTGAATACAAAACAAAAAACAATTTATGCGCCTATGAGCGGAATAAATACAAAACAAAAAGCCGGATACGGGCTAATGGCAGGAGTAAACACAAAGGTATTCAGCGGGAGCCCTGTTCTCGGAGAAATCATATCTTTGGGTGGGTACACTTGGACGGTTTTGGATGTGAACGCCGCCGCCGGGAAAGCGGTAATCCTTTGCAACACCAAAATGGGCCAGAACCCTTTTGATTCTTACACTGGGCATTTTTGGGGGGATTGCACCCTTAAAAATTTAGTGGAATCATATTACAACGCTTTTTCGGCAGAAGATAAGGCCAAAATAGTCAAAGTGGACTACACATATAGCGGATTTTACGGGGGCGTTTGCACCATGTACCCTGCGTCGGGATACCTTAGACTTTTAGCAGCGGGGGAGATAGGTGCCCCGGATACCGTTCCCGCAAATTCGGAGGGGCTGACCCAGCTTCAATGGTTTCAGCAGCACACTCCCGCGGAGGCGTCGGTTCTATTTGGCCCCGTCGGGGGTGGTCAGCCGATGTGGACACGCTCAAATTATTCGGGGGTGTCCTCGCCGTGTGTAATCGACCCTAATAGTGGCCTACTAAAGCAAGGATATTATGGTTCAGTTGGCAACTACAAGATCGCGGCCACAATTAATATTTAGGAGGAAAACACAAATGGCAAATACAATCAAGGACAGAATTATATTCGGAAATGGCCACGCCATCGACCTGATCACCGTATTAAACGATACTAATCAGATCAGCGTTCAGGGGGCAAACAGGGCCCACATTGACGCGCATTTCCTCGAATCGCAGTATGATGCGGTGAAAGCTGAGATTGATATTCCGGGCAACCTTGATGCAATCACCCTGTCAAGGGATACCACCGTCAGCACGACCGACGCCGCGGGCAAAGTAACCGAGCAAGTCTATCATGAGGACTGGCAAAAGACGAATTATAAAATTGCTTACCACCTTGGCCGCGATTTATTCAAGACAGCGGAAGCTACCGACACCACACCCGAGGTGAACGAAGTCCGTACGATTTTGAAATTGGCACAGCTGACGTATGCGGAGGTGCAACAGTCGGCAATGCAGGCACAGATTGATGCATTAACGCTTGCATCATTGGGGGTGTAAATATGTTTGACACATTAAAAAGGCTTTATGGCGCTGGCAGATTGCCAAAAGCTAATCTAAAAAAAGCGGTAGCTGCTCCATTTGAATGGATCACACCGGAAGATTATCAGACCATTACGGGGGAGGCTTACGCAGCATGAGAAACATCAAGCAACTAAACCCGGAATTACAAGCGATCATTCCTGCTTTCCTTGCCGACTGTAAAAGTAAAGGCTTAATTGTAGGAATCGGAGAGTGCTACCGTACAGTAACGGAGCAGGAAACACTATATGCACAGGGCAGAATCAGACCCGGTACAATCGTCACGAATTGCCGCGGAACTTCTTATTCTTCCCCACACCAATGGGGTGTAGCATTTGATTTTTACCGTAACGACGGCAAAGGACTATTTGACGATAGCGGCGGTTGGTTTGCAAAGGTCGGTGCAGTCGGAAAGGCTCACGGCCTCGAATGGGGAGGCGACTGGCCAAATTGGAGAGACAAGCCACACCTTCAGCTTAAAAAGTTTTTTCGAGACGGTACCACGGGATATCTAAAACGTACATACGGCACGCCGGACAAATTCATGGCAACGTGGATCAATCAAATTGTCGATAACACCGTAAAATCTGATACCACCTGTGACATGACGATGCGACCGGAGGCGACCTATCAGGTTAAGTTAACCTCTGCTGTCAAGCCAACAGTAACAATCGGCACACCCGGGGTGATCCGGGTCGAGTTTATCAGGAGCTCCGGGAATGATTACCTTTACCGGCTCACAGCTATCGGCAAATCGAAGACCGGCGCCGGCATCTTTGCAAACGGTAAAAAGATATTTACCGTAAACATTTCATAAAGCGAGGAAAAGCCATGGACAAAATTAATTATTCGAAGGCAACATACATTTCAGCTTTGACGGTATTTTCCGCAATTGGGGCGGAAATAGCGAACGACCTTGGGGGATGGGACGCAGCACTTGTTATGCTTATTCGTGTCATTGCAATTGATTTTGTCCTTGGTATTGTTATCGCCCTGGTCTGGCATTGTTCCCCAAAATCGAAGGACGGAGCCTTTGAAAGCAGTGCAAGCCTTAAAGGGCTGTTTCGCAAAGGTGCTGTTTTGCTGATTGTCTATATTGCGGTTCAGCTGGACATGCTTACTCATTCAAACGGGTACATACGCACAGCGGTAATCCTGTTTTTTATTGCTAATGAAGGGTTTAGCATCATCGAAAATCTTGGCATTATGGGTATCCCACTTCCCCCTGTAATTAAAAACGCATTCTCAGCGATCAAAAAGCAGTCGGGAAGTAGAAATATAAAACATTAAGCCGGTCAACCCGGCGAAAGGAAGTTGATTTTATGGCACAGTTTGTATCTCTTATCTTTATGGCCATCATTGTGGAGGGCCTGATCACGTACATCAAAGAACTTATTGTCGGCGGAAAACCACAATGGCAGATGATCGTCGGAATCGTGCTGGGTATCACCGTGGCCATGGTGTACAACGTCGATATCTTTGCCATACTCGGGATTGCGGCCGCCGTGCCCTATGTTGGCGCAATCCTGACGGGTATCCTAATCAGCCGCGGCAGTAACTACATATTTGATTTGATTAAAGCACTTCAGGGCGCAGGGGGCGGCTCGACAAATATTGTTGCACAGGCGCTGACTCCTTTAATTGGTACTGTAGAACAAATTGCAGATGGAACACAACAGGCTACAGCAGCAGCGGTTAATAATAACACAGCGCCTAATCCTCCCACAGACGGCACTGTGGTACAATAAAAAATATACAGACATAATTAGAGCCGCTGAGTTAATTCTCAGCGGCCCTTTTTCAATTAATTAGTAATTATTACCAATGAGAATACCGAATTAAATGAGATATGTAACATGGTAAAATACGGAAAAACAAGATAAAAGACGGTGAATGTATGAAAGCTGCAATGGTCAGAAAAATTGATGGCTTGGGGCGCATTGTTCTGCCTAAAGAAATTAGAACTATTTTTAATATAAATAGTAATGATGAACTCGAGATTTTCGTTGATGAAGATAGAATTATTCTACAAAAGAGAAAATCTGCATGTGAATACTGTGATAGCGTAGCTAATGTTTTAAACTTTGAAGGCCACAGCGTCTGTTGCAAGTGCATGGAGAAAATGGCGGAAATGCTAAAATAGCATACATAAAATTAGGCCGCATCGAATTAATTTCCGGTGCGGTTTTTTTATTTGTCTTATTGAGGGAAATATTTGAAGATAATCGTATGTATAATGAAAACATATAATATAGTAAAATAAGAACGAGCATAAAGGAATGAAAGAGAATGCGTAAAATTATAAGCAAAATATGCAAATTAATGACTTTATGGTGTAAAAACCATATAAAAGCCATCAAAATTCATAAAAAATGCCACTTTAATAATGGTAATAAATGGTGTTATAATACAGTTGAACAAAATAAAGGGAACAATATTATAGGGGGAACTTATATGTATAGTGCACTTGATATCGCCAAATATGTTATTTACAAGTGTGTAGCATTAGAGGCCCATCCAATTTCAAACTTGCAATTGCAGAAAACATTATACTATATCCAAGGCTACTATTTTAAGATTTTTGGTATAGAGGCCTACAAAGAAGATATATGTAGCTGGCCTTATGGCCCTGTAGTCCCTGATGTCTATTTTGAATATAATATGTATGGCAATAAAAAGATTGAGAATTTTTGCTCAGAAAAAGACCCCGACGTTTTGAGTATTATAAATAATTACGAAAACAAAAAGTGGATTGATAAGGTTGTTGACGAGTGCATCAAAATTACACCAAGTTCTTTAGTTCAAAAAACTCATGATGAGCAGCCTTGGAAGTCTACTGTCAGAACACAAACTATTAGCAAAAATGTAATACGTGATTATTTTATGGAGCATGATCCTTTAAATATTGTTGTAGAGGCATAAGTATGAGCAAAATGGACGACTTGATAGTTCTGTTAAAGGATATGATAGGCAACGTGGAATTATCTAATGGCCAAGTCATACAATACGCAAACAGATTAAGAGAAATATATTCCCTTGAAGAATTTAGGCATTCCTATTTTGCGCTGTCTCAATGTGTTGAGGGTTTTTCTCCAGATCAGAGAGATATTTTATGCAGTAATTTGGATTCAGTTATAGACTATTCTAATGTTTATTTTAACTCTGAAAAAACAATTTTAGCAAAAATCATGAAGTTATCCGACCATATTAATTTAGAAATTATCCGTCTGGGAAGAATGGACAAAATTAAGTTTATTGGAGACAAAGCGTCGGAAGATAGAAGACAAGCTGAAGATTTACTCAAAGAAAATCACGAAAAGGTTGAAGAACTTCAAAATAGCGTAAACGGATTTCATTCGCAATCAATAACAATACTAGGAATTTTTGCTGGGCTTGTTATATCATTTTCGGCTATATCCAACTTGGGATTAAAAACGTTTGAAAATATAAACACCTTAAACTTTTATAAAACAATTTTTTATTTATTGATATTAGGATTAATAATTTTTGATACTGTTTTCATGCTGATGTATACAGTTTCAAAAATTTCAAACCATAGCATCTCGGTCGGATGTAAACATAGGGATTGCAACGATTGCCCTCAGTGCAATAATTTCATAAATAAACTGAATCATAAATACCCTTACATATTGTGGTTTAATATAATAATTGTTATTTTTATCGTAGTTTTAGCAATTTTTATGAGTAAAAATATGATAATATAGAATTTGAAAGCAAAGTTTGCCTAACCAAATATGTTTTGTTAACCTGATTTTCTATGTATGCTTAACGCCCGCCGATAATTAAACCGGCGGGCTGTTTTTATTCAATCATACTTTCGTATTTCTCTTTTATCCAACCAATCATTTCAGTATGTCCCTCTCCGTCCAAAGTAAATTCAGATTGGCTTACTATTTCACTTTTTTCGTAGCAGAATGGACCATACCACACTTCGGCTATTATAGTGCCGTCATTAGGCTTAATCATGTACCGAAATTCTTTTGCATCCTTACTGCCAAAATCGGTTACGCTCCCGGTATATGCCGATCCATTTTTAAAATATAATAACCCCGGCAACGTTCCTTTCTCAAACCAATCAACTGTTTTCATTTTTTATTACCCCCTTATTCATTAATTGCATATATCCCTGATGCAGTCCAATAAAACCTATACCCATTAAACGCACCCACAAACTCGCACGGTCGGGGAATCTCTCTGGAACTGTGAACCAGCACTGCACGTCCTACTGGCCAAACAAATACTTCATTTATACGATAAACCCAAAACTAACTGCGTCACCCATCGCATGGCTTGTGGCTGGCAGGGGATTTTTTGTTTTATTAAGATAATAATTGACTACTTTTTGACTACTTGATACACTGAAAATTGCCCCAAAATAGCCGTATTGACAAAATATATTTAGATAGAAAAAATCCTCAGCACCCGCATGGATACTGAGGATTTNNACCAGCTGAACTACCGAGCCATACCATGGACAACAAGTGTTATTATACTGAAAAGGTTAATCGTTGTCAATATATAGCGGTAAAATAAATATTTATTTTTTAACTTGACAAAAAACTAAGTGAATCGAGCTTTTTTTCATTCCTGTTTAATCGCGGTAAGCGCACTGATCTTTACCGCACGGTTTGCGGGATAGAAACCGGAGACTAAACCAATCATGGTCGAAAACAGGAGCGCGCCAAGCGCCAGCCAAATCGGGATGATTGAAATGCTCACCGCGACACCGGATGCACCGCTTGCTACGGCACCGGCAGCGTTGCCTGCAGCGTTGCCGGCATTCGTGTTCTGCGACGCATATAACATATTGATGACAAACGATATGGCATAACTTTGCGCAATGCCGATTATGCCTCCCATAAATCCGATTGCACCGGCTTCCATCAGGAACATGGAGCGAATATTGTGAACTACGCACCCAAGTACTTTCATAATGCCGATTTCGTGTGTCCTCTCATACATAGACATAATCATGGTATTTGTGATTCCGAGCGCTGCAACCAACAGGGAAATTGCACCAAGTCCGCCAAGAATCATCTGAATTGTCCTCATTTGCTCCTCAAGTGGCTTACGGACGCTTTCCATACTGTACGTAGTAAAACCATAGCCCTGAATTATCTTCTCCACAGCGGGCACAGCCTCCACCGAGGAGACCTTAACACTTGCGCTGTCATAGGTTTCCTTTTTGCTGGAATCGGTTTTCACACTATTTAATTTGTTGAATTTTGCTTTCAGCTGTTTCGCATAATTTACATCCATAAAAATAGCATGGCTGGGGGAGGGGTTTTTTCCACGGTCGTCGGCTAAGATTCCGGCACAGTTTATTTTGACGGGCTTACTTTTGGCTGTAGAATTTTCCGGAAGGTTGACGCTTAACTGGAGCTTGTCGGTCAGAGGATCAACATACGGGTCGGGCATCTTACCATTTTTACCGACAGTGGGAAAAATCATATTATTGCTCGTTTTTCGGCTGTCTATAAAGTCGTAATTCGCATCCTTGCCGAACAGAATGGTCGTTTCCTCGGCACCCTTTGCGGGCAGGGTGCCTTTTTCCACTTGATAACCGAAGTCCTTGAGCGCATCCATATAGACACCGTAAATCATACCCTGGTACTTGTACTTCCCGCTTTGAATGGAAATACTTGAGCCGTCCATGTAATAGATAGGAGTTAGTGCAGTAACATTTTCAAGAGCTTTGATTTTTTCAAGGATTTTGTCGTCGAGTGGGGTGGAATCGGGGGTTTGAGAAGAATTGTATATTGTGATCATTGTCAAATCACCCATGCTTAGCATCGTCGTTTCCGTTAATTGTTTAATTCCGATTCCAAACGACAGCATAACGACAATGGCACAAGTTCCGATTACTACGCCCATGACCGTCAACAGCGTTCTGACTTTACGCTTGAACAAATTGCCGAGAGCCATCGAAATCATATCTTTTAATTTCATTATGATTTTCCCTCATTGGTAGTCGGTTCATCATAGTCGTCATTATCCTCCAGCATACGGAGTTTCTTAGCTTTTCTTTTTTTATGTATGATGACAAATACAACGGCCACAGCAATGACCGCTCCCCCGATAATCAGCCAGATCATCCATGGCGAAGAAGAACCGCCCTGTTCCGGCACAGGTGGGGGTTCAGAAATGACACCTCCATCCGTGGGGGTGTCTGCAGGCATGACTTCACAAGTGAAGTCCTTTACAACATTTTTTGTGGTTCCGTTAGCATCTTCATAGCTGAATGTTGCCTTGCCGGTGAGGGTTCCCTCAGCGGAGGGGTTTAGTGTGGCCTGAAAGGAATCGCCTGCGCCGGATTCAATATTTCCTATGTAGGAATTCGATTCTCCGCTGGTGAAGTTGCCCTCCAGCTTAACAGACAAATTAAAGATTTTACTTTTGCCTTTATTAACATAATTGATATTTAACTGGCCCGGCTGTCCAAGATACATAGGCGTTTGCAAATCTGCATTGTTTGCCTCGAATCGATCCGGTTGTGTAAGCGGAATCGAAATCGTTTCGGTAGCCTCAATTGTTTCACGCTTTCCATCCAGTACTGATTCATAATTAAATGCGATGGATACTCCATAAGAATTTGGAGTGGCGTCTGCTTTTGGAATCAGCGCGATTTGCTCCTTAAAGGTTGCACCCGGACCGGCTTTGGAAATAAAAAAGGTATTGGAGGACTTCGCCGGGGTAAACGCTCCTGCCACAGATTTATCGTCTGTTCCTGCAACGGAGGAAACAGTTATCTTTAAGTTTTCAATTTGCGTGACGGTATTCGTGTTTTTGAAGTGCATGGTCAGGTTGAACTCTTTGCCTCCGGTGACCGGCTGCCCGCCATAATCATAGCTTTCAATGATAATCAGCGGCTTGCTTGCGGTCGGCTTGGCGGGATCATCCTTGTCAGACTTTGTGCCGGTGACAGGAACAAAAACTTTTGAGGGGACTGCTTTGCTCAGTTCGTCGGCAGACAGGATTAAACTAAGCGCGTAATTGTTCGTCGCCATTTTTGAAAGACTGGTCATTGGATAAGTGATTGTTGAGGTCGCACCCGCCTCAATTGAACTGATGTACTGTGTGTCGGTGACACCGTTAATGCTGATTCCCTCAGCAGTTGAGCTGTCTAAAACAGCCATTACATTATTACACGCACTGGTGCCGTTGTTTTTCAACGTAAAAATCAGATTGAATTTTTCCCCTTCTTTAATAGGGGAGTGGTCAACATGATAAGATTGAACCGACAGCTTACCGTCTTGTTCGGTCGTGCTGCCTGAACCGATGGGGTCAAAAATGGTTTTTTGTACGGTGAAAGTATCCAGCCTTTTTCCGGTGAAATCATAATAGTTGATTGTGAATCTTAACGTGCCGGAGCCGTCNNATTTTTCGGGGATGGTAAGACGGTAGTCAACATGAACATCGGAATCAACAACGGGGTTTTCGTCTATCTCACTGTTATCTGTTGAAAAAGTTTTTTTACCCAGTGAAATGGCACCGTTTGGGCTGCTCACACTGATAGTGATTTTTTGATATGAGTAATTATGTACAAAGTCGAAGGTAGCTTGAAATGGACTGCCCTTTAAAACTGTCTGCTTTTCGCTCTGAACAATCGGGTCGGGCGGGACTATTGTGGCGGCGGCGGCGGGCAGATTGACAAAACAGACGGCGGTGATCATCAATAATGATAGCAGCAGCGAAACACCTGTTCGCATTCTTGTTTTCATATCGCTTTTTCCTCCTCATTTTCCGGACTCTTTAGAATTGAAATATTGCTTACGTCGTTTTGAACATTGCCGTCGTAAATGGTGATAATCCGGTCAGCGTATTTTGCAATTTGAGTATCGTGCGTAACAATAATTAAAGTCTCATTGTACTTTTTGGCCATGGAAACCATAATTTCCATAACCTCACGGCTGGTTTTACTGTCCAGGTTTCCCGTAGGTTCATCGGCAAAAATAATTTTCGGACGAGCCACAAAGGCACGCGCAATTCCGACACGCTGCTGCTGTCCTCCACTCATCTGAGTGGGTTTGTGCAACAGACGGTTTCCCAAATGAACTGCTTTTAACATATGTGCCGCGCGTTTGTTGCGCTCATTTTTGCCCATTCCCTTAAACACAAGTGGAATCGCAACATTTTCAAGAGCGGTTAAAGTAGGCATCAAATTATAGGACTGAAATACAAAGCCGATGTTTTTTTGCCGGAACAGCGCCCACTGCTTTTCTGAAAGATTGGTTACATCCACTCCGGCAATTGTAATGCTGCCCTTGGAGGGCTTTTCCAAACCGGCCAAGATGTTCAGCAGTGTGGATTTTCCGGAACCGGAGGTACCCAGTACACAGCAAATTTCGCCTTGCTCAATATTGAGGCTGATACGGCTGAGAGCTACTATTTTTTCTTTTTCCACGTGATATACCTTGCGGATATCTTTTGCACAAATCAAACTCATAAGTCTTCTCCAAATTTCGTATCATATTCAAATAAAGTTGTTCTCACTGTATCTTAAATAAAACTGAAAATGATTGGTAATATTTTCTATATAATATTATATTTATAATTCTTTTTCAATAAACAAATATGTAACCATTCTAATTTGGAATTAAAGAAAAAGCAATCTTGCATATTTCAATATATATGTTAAAATTAAAATAGTTAGATTACGCTATTGAGTTGCAGATGATCAGTTTAGAGGGGGATGTTTTTTTGAATCTTTACATTAAACAAAAAATATTTTCGTTGGTGGACAAATACAGCGTATACAATGAATTTGGCGAACCGGTTTATAATGTACAGGGTGAATTGTTTAGCTGGGGTGCTAAGATACACCTGTACGACTTAAATGGTACTGAGCTTTATTACATTAAACAAAAAGTTTTAACATTTCTTCCGGAGTACGAAATTTATAAAGGGGAATCCTTTTGTGCCAGAGTAAAAAAAGAATTTACATTTTTTAACCCAAGGTTAAATGTGCAAAGCAGTTTTGGCGATTTTGAAATTCAAGGCAGCTTTTGGGAAATGGACTTTGATATTCAATGCAACGGGCAGAGCTTTGGCGAAATACATAAGGAATGGCTCACATGGGGGGATACTTACTGCTTAAGTATAGTTGACGCCGGAAACGCTGCGTTTTTTACAAGTCTTGTCATTGCAATTGACAACTGTCTGCACAATGGTTCAAATAAACAATAGAAACAGTATGAATTCTTCTTATTTAGAGCGTTTCGGCATAACCCGCCTTTAATAATCGAATTGAGTTGGACAGCTTACCAAAACGGGAAGTGAAATGATAATGAAGTTAAGTATTAATAAGCTAAAAAAATATGTTTGTTTATCAGACCAAAAGAGTGCATTTTATGATTACCAATTAACTGCTTTTCACAAGTACATTGGCTTGGTTGCATTTGTGCTTGGTATATTTAATATTGCATTATTAATTCCGGATTTAATTTTTATGAATGGAATGTCAAAAAAGCTATTCATCATCATTTTTCGGCTTGTATTTTCCGGCATGCTCTTTCTTCTATCCTATAAGTTTAAAAAAATAACTAAGATGATTGTTTTATTTGAGATCGGAACTGTCTTTGAACTATTGAGTATTGTTGAGTTTTTGTTTGTTTTAAATCTATATTATCAACCCGATTTTATGATACAGGCAATGGGAATGCTGATTATTAATATAGCTGTCTTTCTTTTCCCAAACAGGTGTTTAAATATGTTTGTCGTTTCCATACTTGGCACAGCGGGATTTTTAATTTATTCATTTTTTGTAATGAAACCTTTAAATCTTGAGGAATTCTGGGCTGGCGTGGTGTATCTTTCGCTTGCAATTTTCCTTTGCTCTCTTTTTGCTCTTGAGATTGACAAACACCAATACAATGAATTTATTGCAAAAAAAGAGCTTATTCATTTAAGTTCAACAGATCAGTTAACTCAAGCTTGGAATCGGAATAAACTTGTCAATGAGTTTAATGAATTGCAGAAATATTACGGGGAACATAATTTGCCTCTTACGCTTGCCTTATTAGATATAGACAAATTTAAAGTCATTAATGATCAAAACGGGCATTGCATTGCAGATACCGTACTTGTAGAAATGGTCAAACTAATCAATTGTAATCTAAGAAGTACTGACATATTGGTTCGCTGGGGTGGGGATGAATTTATTTTGCTGTTCCCCAATACTTATTTGGGTGATACAACCGTCATCTTAGAAAGGATAAGAACGGCTATTGATGAATTCATTTTCACGGATTCTATAAAAATCACGTGCAGTTTTGGCGCCGTAGAAAAGAAAGACAGCTTCGATTTAGATACTATGATTAGGCGGGCAGACAGCTTAATGTATGCAGCAAAAGATTTGGGCGGAAATCGTGTGCAATATGACAATTAGCTAATGTTGGAGATCACTAAAGCAAAAGCTCCATGTCAATTTTTTATGAATTGGCATGGAGCTTTTTTGTTCGTTTAAATTCCAATCTATATGTATCGGAATAATTATTATAATTAATACGATTTTAATTTGACCTAAACTCAAAATTAACATGCAGACAGTAATCTTAATAGAGGATAAATGTAGAAGGAGAGAAGAAAGTGAATAAAAATTTAGTACGTATTTCCGCATGCCTCTGTACCATGGCAGTACTTCTCACTGGCTGCGCAACTGGTTCCGCGGCAAAAAAAGTTGATTTGAACGCGATGACTGTTGACCAGATTGTTGCCGAAGCAAAAAAAGAAGGCCGTGTGGACTCAGTGGGTATGCCGGATAGCTGGGCCAACTGGGTTGGCACATGGAAAGATCTGAAAACAAAGTATGGAATTGAACACACGGATACAGATATGTCCTCCGCGGAAGAACTGGCGTTGTTTGAATCCGAAAAAAACAACGCAACAAAAGATATTGGTGACNNAACAAGCCACTGGAACGATATTCCCGACTGGGCAAAGGACAAGTACGGCAACTGGATCATCGGATACTACGGAACCATTACCATCGTGACCAACAAAAAGCTTGTTGCGGATGCCCCGAAGTCTTTCTCAGACCTACTCAAAGGGGATTACAAGATAGCGGTGGGGGATGTTACCAAGGCAAACCAGGCACAAAATGCGGTGCTTTCAGCGGCAATTGCCAACGGCGGTTCCGAAACAAACATTCAGCCCGGACTTGATTTCTTTAAGAAGCTTGCGGAACAAGGCAGACTGGACAAAGGTGAATTGACTCTTGCCCGTTTGGAAAAGGGTGAAATTTCCGTTGCACTGCTCTGGGATTACAATGCATTGAATTATCGGGATCAGTTTAAGAAAAATAATCCGGATGCTGACTTTGAAGTGAATGTTCCATCCGATGGTGCAATTCAAAGCGGTTACTGCACGGTCATTAACGCGTACACCAAGCGTCCATATGCAGCAGCTCTTGCAAGGGAATACATTCTGAGCGATGAAGGTCAGATTAACCTTGCCCGCGGCTATGCGAAACCCATTCGCAGTAATGTCGTTTTACCGGCGGATGTAAAATCAAAAATGATTCCTGACGAACAGTACGAAAATGCCAGAATGGTCAAAGATCAGGACGGTTGGAATGCCACTGCAAAAGATTTGGGAGCAAAGTGGCAGGAAGAAGTTGTCACAGCAGCTAAATAAATTTCCAATACATAATATTTGTAAAATGAAAAGCGGAACACTTCTTTGTTTGCAGGGGAGTGTTCCGCTATCATCAATCAATAGAAATGGAGAAGTCATGGCGAAAACAATTTTTGTCCTGCTGGATGGCTGCGGCTTTGGCGTTGGAGAACGGAATTTGGGTTACGCCGAGCATTTAATTGAACAGGGGCTGGGTGCAAAATACCGCGTGCTCGGGGAGTTGCCATCAATGTCCCGTCCGATTTACGAAACACTGCTTACCGGTTTGCCGGTGTGCCGGCACGGAATCAGCAATAACCTTGTGGTCAGACGTTCTAACTGCATCAGTGTATTTGACCTTTGCCGCAAAAACGGATTGAAGACCGCAGCATCCGCTTATCACTGGATCAGTGAATTGTACGTTAAATCGCCGTTTCACTATGCCAAGGATCGGATACAACTGCAATCAAACAGCAGCATAGAAGACGGCATTTATTATTTTGAAGACAGTTATCCGGATTCCCATGTATTTGCGGATGCGGAATTCCTGAGAGAGAGGAGTAATCCTGACTTTTTATTGATTCACAGCATGAATATTGATGATGCAGGGCATCGGTTTACATCGGACAGCAGGGAGTATGAAACCGCCACCGCAAAGGCAAACATTGTGTTATCCTCCTGCCTGCCTCAGTGGCTGGAGCAAAAATGCAGCGTTTTGATTACCGCAGACCACGGAATGAATGAAGTGGGACTGCATGGCGGCAATACGGAATTACAGCGTGACGCGCCCCTGTACCTGTTTGCAAACGATGTACTTCCCGGAGATTTTTCCAGCAAACATATTTCTCAACTTTACATTGCACCGCTTCTCTGCCATTTACTCGGAATTAAGCCGTCAGATGAAATGAAAAACCCAGAGGAAACAGGGGTGAAATTTTTTGGTGAATAAAAAACCAAAGCTATACCTACTCGCGCTTGCTCCGTTTTTTTTGCTGGCGCTGTTCTTTGAAATTGCCCCACTGCTCATGGTAATTGTACGCAGCTTTATGCCGGAAGGCAGAATTGGATTTACGCTGGAACACTACATTTCGATTTTTAGTAAAAAGTTGTATCAACAGGCTGTTTGGAACAGTGTTCTGGTCTCTGTCGTTTCCGCGCTGGCAGGAATCGTAATCGCGTTTTTCGCCGCAAAATCGGTGCGCAGCGTGGGAAGTCACATGAAAAACTTTTTTATCAGCGTTTTGAACATGACCTCGAATTTTGCGGGTATCCCGCTTGCGTTTGCGTATATTATCCTTCTTGGAAATGTCGGAGTTCTTATTATGATTGGGAAAAAATATGGATTTTTAGCGCTTGCCGGGTTTAATTTGTACAGCCTCNNTTTACATATGTGTATTTTCAGGTTCCGTTGGCCACTTTGCTGTTGATTCCTGCATTTAACGGAGTTCACCCGCAGTGGCGGGAATCGGTCGAACTGCTCGGTGGAAACGGCCTCACCTTTTGGTGTAGGGTTGGTATTCCAAATCTGTTACCCAGTATTCTTGGCACACTCGGCGTTCTGTTTGCTAATTCGCTTGCTGCGTACGCTACTGCTTACGCCCTGCTGCAAAACAATTTCTCGCTGCTCCCTATCCGACTGCAGGAACAGTTTACAGGGGATGTAACGCAGCACAAGGAATTTGGCAGCGCACTTGCTGTTGTGCTGATGCTTCTTATGGTTCTGGCAATCGGCATTAACAATTATATTTTAAAAAAGAACCGAGGGGTGCAGTGTTGAAAAGGAAGAATTCATCTTCAATCTTGATTGTGGTTATTTGCATATACCTGATTCTCCCGCTTCTGCTTACCTTCTTTTATTCCATGTTTCAGCAGTGGAATGATATTCTTCCCAGCGGTTTTACCACACAGTATTATCAGCAGCTGTTTGCGGACTCTCGGTTTTTATCCNNCATCCGCCCTTGTACGCACTGTTTTGATCTCTGTTTTTCCAATTTTTATTTGCACGGTTATTGTGCTGCTTGCCATGTATGTGGTGATAGTTTACCTTCCGGGACTGGATCGAATCATGCAGGTGCTTTGCATGATTCCTTATGCGATTCAGGGCATTATTTTAGCTGTGGGCATTCTTTCGCTTTACGTGGATGCTCCCGAACCTTTTTCCAACCGAGTTTTTATGTTGACCGCCACATACTGTGTGATGATTTTGCCATATATGTATCAAAGCATAAAAAATAATCTGAATGCTGTTAACGCACCGCGCCTACTCGAAACAGCTCAAATTTTGGGTGCTGGTAAGCTGCGTGCTTTTTTCAGCATTATCGTGCCGAATATTCTTTCCGGTATTGTGATATCA
>DDHX01000052.1 GCA_002338255.1 Ruminococcaceae bacterium UBA1865
TTGCAACCCAGTTGTTTAAAGGAAATCCCGCCGGTATTTGCTTGCTCGATGAATGGATAGATGATGCAACAATGCAAAACATAGCTTTTGAAAACAACTTAGCTGAAACGGCTTTTTTGGTTCAAAATAACAATAGCTTTGAATTACGCTGGTTTACTCCCGAATGCGAAATAGATTTATGTGGGCATGCAACTTTAGCGAGTGCCTTTGTACTGATGAACCTTGTAGAGACATCGCAGGATGAAATAGTTTTTAATACAAGAAGCGGTAAACTGACAGTAAGTAGAGATAAAGAAAAATACAAAATGAATTTTCCGTCTCGAAAGCCTGCTTTAACTGCTGTTCCAAAGGGATTAGAAGCTGCGTTGGGTGCAGCAATTATTGAAACATATATTTCAAGGGACTTGTTGGTATTAGTTGAGGATGAAGAAACTGTAAAAGATTTAAGACCAAATTTGGAATTACTAAAAGAGTTCAAAGATTATTTTGGAATTATCGTAACTGCAAAAGGCAGCAGCTGCGACTTCGTTTCTCGTTATTTCGCACCTGATTCCGGAATACCGGAAGATCCTGTCACGGGGTCTGCTCACTCGACACTCATACCTTTTTGGAGTGAACGTCTTCATAAAACAGAGATGATTGGTAGACAACTTTCCAAACGCGGTGGATGGTTGTATTGCAAGGATTGTGTAGATAGGGTGGAAATTAGCGGCGAAGCTAAACTGTATCTTTCAGGCGAAATAAAACTATGAGCATAATAACAGGATAAATGACTTACTTCTTATGCGATTTTTTGTAGAATTTCATTACAATATAACTTATTGTATAAAAAACAACCATAATAATGCCGGCGATAAGTCCGGATTCCTGTCCCGGCACAAACGGCATACTTACAATTGTAATGATCAAGGCAATGAGAACGCATAAAGAAGAATATGGATAACCCCACATCTGGCACTTTCCATCCAGAGGGCAACCGTTCTTTTTGCGGAAGCGGATATGCGTTGCCATGATGACTGCATAGGTGAAAAGCAGCGCAAATCCTCCTGAACTTATCAGAAAAAGATATACCCTTGGAAGCAGAAGACCAAAGCCAAGCCCTAAAAGCATAGCGAATCCGGAAAATAATATTCCGCGATAGGGAACTTCATCTTTATCTTTCAACCAAACAGGAGCAAGATGTTCTTCGGCCAGTGAACGCATCATCCTCCCAAGTCCGAACATGGCTGCCAGCATGGTTGAGAGTATCGCTGTGATCAGAACCAGATTGATCGCGGTTCCTGCCCAACGGATTCCATGCCGATTCAGGGCTGCTACGAAAGGGCTCATATCTTCGCTGATATCAGCGGTAGGGATAAGGGGGAGAAGTACGGCGGCAGAAACGATATAGAATCCCACAAGGCATAGAACGGTATATTTTATTGCTTTCGGAATTGTTTCTTTGGGGTTGTCCGCTTCCGAAGCGGCCAATCCGATAATTTCAAAGCCTGCATAGGCGAATATGACGATCAACATACTTCCTGCAATGCCCTTTAAGCCGCCTGGCATCAAGGGCTCCCGAACCAATTCCCCGGCTCCGACTGCCGGATTTCCCGGAAACAATCCGGTTATTAACAGTATTGCTAAANNAAGAAACGATTGCGAATAGCTTGATAGCTGCAAGGCCGCTTTCGAGCTTGCTTAGCTTGTTGGCTCCCAATAAATTCAGCAGTGTAACGCTAATAATAATGATGCTTCCTAATAAAGCAATGGGCATTTTAGGAATCCATTCGCGCACTAAAATAGATACAGCAGTGGCTTCACTGGACATAGCCAGAACCATTCCCGTCCAATACACCCATCCTACAACAAATCCCGTTCCCTGCCCAAAGGCTTGTGCCGCAAAGGTGCGAAAGGAACCGGTCGCTGGATTTGCCACGGTCATTTCTGACAGGGCAAAAAGGATAAAGTAGACGAGGACGCCACCCAATATGAATGATATTAAAACAGAAGGGCCCGCGGCATGAATTGCCACCGACGAACCAAGAAAAAACGAACCGCCGATTACAGTTCCTAACGCCATCATTGTAAGCTGCCATGCAGACAGCCCTTTTTCCTTTTTCTGCATGATCTCATCTCCACATACCGAAAAATTATTTTTTATTAATGCATTTCCTGCTTCATAAAAGAAAAACTCTGCCGAACATGAAGATTATCTTATCGGCAGAGTTTTATTTATCTATAATTTAGTTTTGTTTTAATTCAAAGGACTGGCAGTCTGTGCACTGAACAACGGTAGGATTTGGTTCGTGTGTGCCTACGGTAATCGTGTCTAACGCGCAGTATGCCTGACTGTCACAATGATTACTGCACTGCTGAACGGAACATTTAATGCTCTGGTTTGCTTTTGTTTTATCCATTATTCATAACCTCCTTTCCTCAGATTATTTTATCCACGAAACAAAAGAATATCAGCTATTGCAAAAGAAAAATGTTCATTCATTTTATTTGAGAAAATTATTGTTAAAAATAAATATTTTGCAAAGATGAGGAGTACGCGCGTGATGAGGCGCAGCGCATTGAAATGAGTGTATCCTTGTTTGGGTATGATGTTCTGTGGAATGCTGATGGCAGCACCCTTTTCGACAATAAATAATAAGCGTAGTTTTTGTTCCGAATCCATGCAATTGGTGATATAATTAAAATAAGTATCTGTTTTATTTGAAAGAGTGGAAAAATAACAATGATTAAAATGAATAATTGCGGGATGACACATGGCGGGAAATTTCACGCGGATGATGTGTTTTCGTCGGCTCTGTTAAAGATAATCAATCCGGAAATCGAAATTATCCGTGGATTTCAAGTGCCGGAAAATTTTGACGGGTTGGTTTTTGATATTGGAAGCGGAAAATTTGACCATCATCAAGAGGGTGCCGAGGTACGGGACAACGGCGTGCCATACGCCGCGTTTGGCCTGCTGTGGCGAGAATTCGGAGAATCGCTCGTTGGCGCGGAGGACGCGGTTCTCTTTGATGAAAAATTTATTCAGCCGATCGATGAAGACGACAACACAGGGTGCGGCAATCCGCTTTCGCGTGTGATCGGCAAATGGAACCTGAGTTGGGACTCTGAAGAATCTTCCGACGACTGCTTCAGGGAAGCAGTCGCATTGGCGGAAACAATTCTGAAAAAAGAGTTTGAAAGTATTTTCAGCAGACAAAGAGCGAAGGGGCTTGTAGAAGAAGCGCTGGCACATTCCAAAGATGGAATCGTGATTTTGCCTAAGTTTGCTCCGTGGCAGGGCGTGTTGATTCCTTCCGACGCGCAATTCGTTGTTTATCCGTCACTCCGGGGCGGCTTCAACGCGCAGGTGATTCCGGTTGACTTTGACACGAAAACGGCCAAATGCGATTTCCCTCAGGAATGGGCAGGTAAATCTGAGGCTGAACTTCAGAATCTTTCGGGGATAAAAACGCTCTCATTCTGCCACAATAATCGATTCCTCATCTCGGCGGGTACGCTCGAGGACACCGTGAAAGCGTGCAAAACTTCGCTTGACGCTATCGTTTAATACAGTCAGGAGGAAAAGGAGGTTAATCATTTGAAAAATAAAAAAGAAGTGGGCGGCTTAAAAAATAAAAAGGTGGACAAGCCCGTGCCTCGCACCTGCCAAACCTGCGAATTTAATGCGGAGGATATCTGCATCATACACGGTGAGGGCTATAAAGGAAGGGAAGCGAATACCTGCAATGACTGGGGAATCAGCTCACGGGCTTTTGCCAAGCAGGAAAAGCGGAACAAAAGGTAACCGATTATGAATCAACCGTTATCCGCAGTAATCTGCGTATTAAACTCGAAATATATTCATTCCTCGCTCGCGCCGTGGTGCCTGCTGGCGGGAACAGATGCTTATTGCGAGAAAGGGATTACTGTAAAAATTATTGAGGGTACCATCAACGAACAAATCGAAAAGGTAGCACAGCGCATTGTTGCGCAAAATCCACAGGTCATTGGCTTTTGCTGTTATATCTGGAATATCACCGCAACAAAGCAATTGATACGATTGGTAAAAAAACAACTTCCAAATGCGATTGTTATTTTGGGCGGGCCGGAAGTGAGCTATAACGCCGGTCGGCTGCTGCGCGAGGAGTCGCTGATTCAATATATTGTTTCAGGCGAGGGAGAAAAACCGTTTGCCCTTTTGCTCAACGCAATTTTCAAAGGCGAGGGGGTGCAAAATATTCCCGGCGTGTGCTACCGTGACGGGGAACAGCCGGTCATCTCTTCGCCTTATATCTCTGCGGAAGAACCCCCAAGTCCTTATACACAAGCGTATCTTGATGCTCTAAAAGGACGTATCGCCTACCTTGAAACCAGCCGCGGCTGCCCGTACTCCTGCGCTTTCTGTCTTTCGGGGCGGTGCGGAGGGGCGCGCTTTTTTGATGTGGAACGAGCGAAAAAGGAGTTGCTGCTGCTTGCAAACAGCGGTACGCAAACCGTAAAGCTTGTTGACCGCACTTTTAACGCCAACCGGAAAAGGGCGAATGAACTGTTTGGCTATATCATCGAACACTACGGTACAGCGATTCCCAAAGGCGTGTGTTTTCATTTTGAAATAGCGGGAGATATTCTTGACGATGAAACAATCAGCCTGCTCGCCACAGCGCCGACCGGTGCAATGCAGCTTGAAATCGGGCTGCAAAGCTTCAACGCTGAAACGCTTGCCGCCATCAACCGTAAAACCAATGTGGAACGTTTAAAAAGAAATATTCAACGTACTGTAGCCAATGCAAATATGCATATTCATATTGATCTGATTGCCGGACTGCCCTATGAAAATTTTCAAAGTTTTGCGGAAAGTTTTAACACGGCCTATGACCTTAAACCCAATATGCTGCAATTGGGCTTTTTAAAGTTGCTTTACGGAGCGCCCATGCGGGATAACCCGGAAGAGTACCCCTGTGAGTATGAACAGACGCCTCCATATGAGGTAACCAAAACACCGTGGCTTTCGTCCGAGGAACTGCTCAATCTGCATAACACAGAGGATGCCTTGGAACGTCTTTACAACAGCGGCCGTTTCCGGCGCACTTTGGAGTACCTGCTGAAGAAAGGCGGTCAGTCGCCCTTTGACCTGTTTTATCAATTCGGGCAGTTTGCGGCCCGCAAAGGCACGGAAAGAATACCGTTGGATGAATACACCGCGCTCGTATTTACTTATTTCAGCACACAAAAAGGGATAGACAAATCCGTTTTGCGCGACGTGATGGTGTGCGACCGACTTGCGACCATTTCCACGGGCAAACTTCCTGCTGCACTGCGTATTGAGGATGGAAATTTGAAAAACGCGGTGAAGGCACTGGAACAGGAGGAAGCGACCCGCCCGCAGAAAGGGATTAAACGAGGCGTTGCCCTGCTGTATACGGAAAATTGCGCAGCTTATGCTGATTATGATACAAAGAATCCCATCACAGGGGAATATCCACTTTTTAAAGTCCCAATGGTCGGTGGAGGAGATAAAATATGAGCTGTCTGGGAAATATCATTTGGTTTATTTTCGGCGGCCTCATTATGGGGATTAGCTGGGTCGTTACAGGAGTTCTATGGTGTGTGACGATTGTGGGTATCCCGGTGGGAATGCAGTGCTTTAAATTTGCCTCACTGGCGTTCTCTCCGTTTGGTAAGGAAGTCCGCTACGGGGGAGGCGCAATTTCCTTCCTGTTGAATATTTTGTGGCTGATTTTCGGCGGTATTCCGTTGGCTTTGGAAGCTGCGGTTATTGGCTTGCTGTTTTGTGTCACCATCATTGGGATTCCCTTTGGCATGCAATGCTTTAAAATTTCCAAATTGGCACTGATGCCGTTTGGAGCACTCGTATATTAATGGACTCGTCCGCCTGCACACAAAATAGATCCTGCCCAACTCAATGGGCAGGATCTATTTTTTAGGTTTGGAGTTCCTTCCCTTTCTGAGAGAGCCGTTTTCCAAGCTACACAAGAATATACAATTAATTACAACATCTGCTATTCATTCACATAACCAAATGCTTTATAATTTGGTTGGAATTTGAATTAGGGGAGAGTTGCATGAATGAAATATGGCTTTTTTGACGATAAACATAAAGAATACGTTATTGATAAAGTGAATACGCCCGCTCCGTGGACCAATTACATCGGCGTGAACGATATGTGCGCTGTATTGAGCCAGACTGCGGGCGGATATGTTTTTTACAAATCACCGCAGTACCATCGCATTACGCGTTTTCGTCCCAATGCGCCGATTGAACGCCCGGGTCATTATGTGTATCTGCGCGACGACGATACCGGGGAGTACTGGAGCATTTCGTGGCAGCCTGTTGCCAAAGATTTAAAAAAGGCAAAGTACGAATGCCGACATGGCCTGTCATACTCAAAATTCAGCTGCGACTATCAGAATATTGCCGCGCAGCAAACGGTTTTTATTCCGCTTGATGAGCCGGTCGAGCTGTGGGATGTCAAACTGAAAAATAACGGAAACACCTCGCGCCGCCTCAGTGTGTATTCCTATCTTGAGTTCTCATTTCACCATATTGATATGGACAATCAAAATTTTCAAATGAGTTTGTACGCGTCGGGTTCAAGCTATGAGGACGGCATTATTGAGAATGACCTTTATTATGAGGAGCAAGGTTACCAGTGGTTCGCGTCCAGCTTTCAGCCGGACGGATTTGACTGCCTGCGCGACAGCTTCCTTGGTACATATCGCGACGAAAGCAACCCAATTGCTGTAGAAACAGGGAAATGCTCCGGCAGCTTTGAAAAGACGGGCAACCACTGCGCCGCCCTGCAAAAAAAAGTGATTTTACAGCCCGGTGAAGAAATCAGGCTTGCCTTCATGTTAGGTGAGGGGAAACGCAGCGCGGCTGTACCGGTGAGGAAGAAATATTCCAATTTTGACAATATTGATCAGGCGTTCGCCGCTTTAGCAGATTTTTGGAGCCAAAAATTAAATAAGCTGCAAGTGAATACGCCAAATCAGGGCATGAACACCTCGCTCAATATTTGGAATCTTTATCAATCCGAAGTCAACATTATGTTTTCCCGTTTTGCTTCCTTCATTGAAGTGGGCGGTAGAACAGGCCTCGGCTACCGCGATACTTCGCAGGACGCAATGACCATTCCGCATTCCAATCCTGTAAAATGCAGAAAGCGTATTATTGAGCTTCTGCGCGGATTAACACAGGAAGGCTACGGGCTGCACTTATTTCAGCCGGAATGGTTTGATCCGGAATTGCATGGAAAGCAGCAGACCTTCAAATCGCCGACGATTGTTCCCACGCCCAGCCGCTCTGATATGATTCACGGAATTAAGGATGCCTGCTCGGACGACGCGCTTTGGCTGATTGCCGCAATCAGCGAGTATATTAAAGAAACAGCGGAGTTTTCTCTTTTAGACGAAGTAGTTACCTATGCCGACGGCGGTGAAGATACCGTCTATCAGCATATGATGCATATTCTCGATTTTTCCGACAGGCAGGTTGGCCCAACAGGAATCTGCAAAGGGCTGCGTGCCGACTGGAACGACTGCCTCAATTTAGGCGGTGGAGAAAGTGCGATGGTTTCGTTCCTGCATTACTGGGCCATTCAGCATTTTCTTGCGCTTTCCCGCTTTGCCGGGAAAAACGAGGAAGTGAAAAAATACGAAGCAATGGCAGCAAAAGTGAAAAAGGCGTGCAACGACAACCTCTGGGATGGGGAATGGTATATCCGCGGGATTACCGCCAGCGGCAGAAAGATCGGTACCCACATGGACGAAGAAGGAAAAGTGCACATGGAATCCAACACATGGGCGGTTTTTTCCGGTGTGGCTGACCCCGACCGTGCAATGAAAGCGATGGATTCCGTTGACAAATATCTCTATACCCAATACGGTTTGATGCTCAATGCACCGTCCTATACAAAGAATGATGATGAAATCGGATTTGTCACACGGGTTTACCCCGGAGTGAAGGAGAACGGCTCTATTTTCAGCCATCCGAATCCGTGGGCATGGTGCGCGGAAGCAACACTTGGCCGCGGGGACAGAGCGATGAAATTTTACGACGCGTTGCTGCCCTACAATCAAAATGATGAAATTGAGGTTCGCGAAGCTGAACCGTATGCGTACTGCCAGTTTGTGATGGGAAAAGACCATGCCGCTTTTGGACGGGCGCGGCATCCGTTTATGACAGGTTCCGGAGGCTGGGCGTATTTTGCCGCGACAAGGTATATGCTCGGTGTGCGTCCGGATTTCGACAGCTTGATTATTGACCCGTGCATCCCAAAGGATTGGAGCGATTTTGACGTTACCCGTGTTTGGCGCGGTGCGGATTATCATATCCATGTCGTCAACCCCGACCATGTCAGTAAAGGGGTCAAAACAATTGAACTGGACGGTCAGAAAATTTCCGGGAATGTACCGGCGCAGGCCGCCGGTACACAGCATGAGGTGCGGGTTGTCATGGGGTAGCGGCACCGCCGCTTTCCGTACAGAGCGGCTCCTGTAGTGTGCGGAGGAAGGTGTGTAATATGATTAAATTTGGAACTGGCGGTTGGCGCGCGATTATCGGCGATGAGTTCACCAAAGCGAACGTACAGCTGTTAACAGCCGCGATTGCCAAAAAATTAATTGATGAAGACAAAACGCTAAGTGGATTTGTCATTGGGTACGACAGACGGTTTTTGTCGGAGGAAGCAACCAAGTGGGCGGCGGAAGTCATGGCGGGGGAAGGTATTCTGTGCCGTGTGATTAACCGGGAAGCACCGACTCCCTTAATCATGTTTACCGTCAAATATTATGACCTGCATTACGGGATGGCGGTGACTGCCAGCCATAATCCGGCGATTTACAACGGAATCAAGGTATTTATGAAAAATGGACGCGATGCCGATGAAATTTTGACCGGCGAGCTTGAGCAGTACATGAAAAATATCAATTCGGCCGACATCAAGGTGCTTCCTTTCGAGGACGGCGTAAAAAACGGAATGATTCAGATTATAGACCCGATGAATCAATATATTGACAGCATTATTCGTTCGATCAATATGGATGCAATCCGCAGCCGAAACTTGAAAATCGCGCTTGACCCGATGTACGGCGTGAGTAAGACGGCGCTGCAGACCATTCTGCTGACCGCCCGCTGCGAGGTGGATGTCATCCATGAGCGCCGTGACGCGTTGTTTGGCGGCAGGCTCCCCGCACCGAACAGCAAAACCCTTTCCTCACTGATGAACTATGTTGAAGAAAATCACTGTGATATCGGCATTGCGACCGATGGCGATGCGGACCGCCTTGGCGTTATTGACGACAAGGCCGAGTTCCTGCATCCCAATAAAATTCTGGTTTTGCTCTATTACTACCTAATGAAAGTCAAGGGCTGGCACGGCGCGGCGGTGCGTAATATTGCAACTACGCACCTGCTTGACCGGATTGCCGAGGATTTCGGTGAAACCTGCTATGAAGTGCCGGTGGGATTTAAATACATATCCTCAAAAATGGTGGAAACGAATGCAATTATCGGAGGGGAATCCTCCGGCGGCCTTACGGTTCGCGGCCATATTCAGGGCAAAGACGGTATTTACGCCGCCGCGCTTCTGGTAGAAATGATTGCAACCACCGGACGAAAGCTTTCTGAAATTTACTCCGAAATTACAGATCAGTATGGCACCTATGAAATGGATGAGTGCGATTTTACTTTTTCACAGGAAGTGAAAGATGAAATCACCTCAATTTTACTGGAAGATAAGCTGCTGCCCGAATTTCCCTTTGAAATTGAAAAGGTTTCCTATATGGACGGGTGCAAGGTATACTTTAAAAATAAAGGGTGGATTATCGCCCGCTTTTCAGGCACTGAGCCATTACTTCGCATCTTCTGCGAAATGCCGACGATGAAAGCCGCGCAGGCGGCAAGCGAGGTCTTAATACAATTTCTCCATCTTTCATAATTCCTCTTTCACGAAGGCAGCTGCGAAATGCAACTGCCTTTTTGATTAAAAATATGGTATAATTTGCTCAATAGTATGGCGAAAAACGATGGCAGATGCGGAGGAATCGGGATGAAAAAAACGCACAAAGGGATTTCGTTAAAATGGGGTTTGATCAGCATTATTGTGGCTTGCTGGATTTTGCCGATTTTCATTATCAGCGTTGTCACAGGGTATTATATTACTCATAATATCAACGACCAGATTGCGGGAACCATTACGTCGTCCGCAAATAATTCGGTAAGAATCGCAGTCAACCGAATGGATACCGCGATTTCCTCCTCACGGTACGCTTCCTACAATCCGACAATTAAAGACGCATACAGCAGCTTTCATCAAACAAAGGATGTCAATGCGCTGTATGACCGGATTACTGCGTTTTTATCGCAGCAGTATAAATATGATGATAAATTTTTGATTACCACGCTGTATTTCAACGACGAACCAAGCAACATTTACTATACTTTTAACGTTGCGTACAATGCAACGTTCGGTGTGCGTGAATACCGCGACCATGTACATGAAATGGTGCAGAAGTTAGCGGCAACATTGGGAACAGACATTGGGTTTTTGAATGTGGACGGGCGGATTTATATGGTCAGAAATATTCTCGGCAGCGATTACAAGCCCTATGCGGTGCTGACAATGCAGCTCAATACGGCAAGTATGTTTGCCAGCATCAAAAATGTTGTGTGGGAAACGGATACCACAATTTGGCTGAACTCCACCCCGGTTGTTCTGAACGGCACACAGTTTAGCCTGCAGAAGATAGGGGTCACTTTTCCGGAAGGCAGTAAAACGCTGCAAAACGGAAACAACCACTTCTTAATCTCCGGAATGAATCAGGGAGCGGCCTACAATTTTTCGTATATTATCGGTGTTGACAGCTCGCCGCTGGTTGAGGAGCTGTCGGGTTTTAAAAACACACTTGTATGGATGATGCTTTTCATGCTTCCGCTGCTGGGTATTGTGGTTTGGTTTTTCTCCCGCAATGTGTCCCGTCCGATTGATCGGCTGATTGTAGAGGCAAAAAATATAGAAGAGGGAAATTTTGGCGTGCAGGTTACGGATCAGTTCCACAATCTGGAATTCCGGTATCTCACCGATGCGTTTAACAGCATGTCGTATAAGCTGAAATATCAGTTTGACAGGATTTACAAGGAGGAGCTGGCGCTGCGTGACGCGCGCATTATGGCGCTGCAATCCCAAATTAACCCGCATTTTTTAAACAACACGCTTGAAATTATCAACTGGGAGGCGCGGCTTTCCGATAATGTAAAGGTTTCGCGCATGATTGAAGCGCTTTCCACCATGTTGGACGCGGCGCTTGACCGAAAGGGCAAGCCGATTGTCCACGTTTCCGAAGAGATGATGTATGTGGACGCTTATTTATACATTATTTCAGAACGGCTCGGCAAGCGGCTGACCGTCAAAAAGGAAATTGACCCGGCACTTTTAGACTTGTATGTTCCCCGTCTGGTGCTGCAGCCGATTATTGAAAACGCGGTGGAACACGGAATTCAGCCCCAGCAAAAAGGGGTTATCAGCATCCGTATTTATCGTGAGGAAAATAATCTGATTTTTGAGGTTGAAAACGACGGCGTGATGACACCGGAGGATGAGAAGCGGATTGAACAACTGCTTTCGGCTGATTACGACGCGGCGAATGAAAGCGCAAACAGCCTTGGAATACGCAACGTAAATCAACGATTGAAGATCATTTATGGTGAAAACAGCGGGCTTACAATTAAAATTAACAGGAAAGGCCACGCAGTTTCCAGGATTATTATCGCTATTGACCAATCCAAACAATAATATACAACAAATGGCAAGACTGTCTATTATGTTTTTTCGGGAGTCAGTGTAATATAGTAGCAAGAAGTCCATGGAGTACCATCAAAAATTTATGGAGGTTAAATCATGAAAAGAGTAATTGCGTTAGTTCTTGCAATGACACTTTGCGGCGCAATGTTTGCCGGCTGTCAAAGCATACCGGCGGCGAGTACTGCATCAAAAGCATCGGAAGCTTCTCAAAGCGCGGTGGCTTCTGAACCGGCAAAGCCGGCAGAAATCACAGTCGTAACATCATACGGCGGAGACGACGGCAACAGAGCAAATTATGAAAAAGCTTATAAAGCTTATGAAACAGCCACCGGAAATACGGTCAAGGATGCATCCGGCACTTCCAACGAAGAGTGGAAATCCAAAATAATGGCTGACTTTGAAACAGGTGCGGAGCCTGATGTGCTTTTCTATTTCAACGGAGTCGACGCAAATAAACTCGTTCAGGGCGGCAAGGTTGTCAGCTTGGATGAAATCCGTAAAGTATATCCGGATTACGCAAGCAACATGAGAGATGATCTGATGGTCGCTTCTCCTGCCGACAACAAAGTCTATTCCGTTCCTGTGAATGGCTACTGGGAAGGCTTATATGTCAACAAAAAAGTTTTAAAAGCCTCCGGCGTTGAAGTGCCCGGCGCAAATTACACATGGGACCAATTCCTGAAGGATTGCGAATCCATTAAAGCAAAGGGTTACACCCCGATTGCTTGCTCTTTGCAGGAAGTTCCTCACTATTGGTTTGAATTCACAGTGTTCAATCATGATACCGTGGTAACTCATACAAAGCTGCCTGCTGCTTCCAGTGACGCAACCGGTAAAGAATGGGCCGCAGGTCTCAACGATATTAAAACACTTTATTCAAAAGGCTATTTCCCGAAAAACACAACAACCGCAACTGATGCGGAAACCTTCCAGTTGATGGCTGACGATAAAGCAGCGTTTGCAATTGACGGTTCCTGGAAAATCGGTTGGTTCCAACAGAACGCAAAGAGCATTGATGACTTTACCGTTACATATGTTCCGGGTGCCAATCAGAGAAAATCAACCGATATTATCGGCGGTCTCTCAATGGGTTATTACATTACCAAAAAAGCATGGGATGATCCTGCAAAACAAAAGGCTTGTGTCGATTTTGTAAAGGCAATGACAACGGATGAAGTTGTCTCCACCTTTGGTGCAACAGCGGTTACCGCATTAAAGAACGGAACAACAGCTCCTTCCGATGCAGATTCCCTTGTAAAGGCCGCGCTTGCCATGACAAAGGGTGCAACCGGAATTGCTCCGGCGGCACAGGATGGCCTCAATCAAACCGCGCGCACCGCACTGTTTGCCGATATTAAAAATGTCGCGACCGGCAAAACAACCGCTGAAAAAGCAATTGATGCCTGCTTAGCAATAAAGGGTTAATTTCATACTGATTTTCCTATTTTCCTAATGAATGTTCATGAAAAAGCCGGAGAGTTACACATCAGCTCTCCGGTTTTCTTTAAGAGGGCGATGAATCAATGAATTCGATGATCTATAAAAAGAAAACTCCGCTAATTATATTTCTTGCTCCCGCGTTTTTGTTCATGACGTTATTTTTGTATTACCCGTTTGTCATGAATATTTATAACAGTTTTTCCAATATTACAGGCCTTGGTACTGCCGCAAAGGGAATGAACACCCCGTGGTATTTGAATTTTACAAAGCTGTTTCAGGATCCAATTATGAAAACAGCAATGATCAACACATTGCTGCTCATGCTTATGACAATCATTTTTCAGGTTGGCATCGCTTTGCTGCTCGCTTTACTGATCGATAACATTAAAAAGGGCACACAGTTCTTTCGGACGGTGTACTTTTTTCCAATTGTTATTTCCGCAACAGCTTTGGGACTATTGTTTAATCTGATATTTCTATATGACGGCGGCATGGTGAACCAGCTGCTGCTGAAATTCGGTGTGACCGATATGATTGACTGGAAGGACGAGGCACATTATCTTTTTACGATGATGTTACCGGTCATGTGGCAATATGTCGGGTTCTATTTTGTTATCATTGTAACCGGCCTGAACAACATTTCACCTGATATTTATGAAGCCGCGGAAATTGACGGGGCAAGTGGATTTAAGCGTGTGCGGTATATTACATGGCCGCTTTTGCACAATGTTCTGTGCACCTGCCTTACGCTCGCAATTACCGGCGCGCTGAAAGTTTTTGACTTACCCTGGATTATGATGGGCGCCGGTATGCCAATGGATAAATCATGGCTTACAGGCACCTATATGTACAACCAGACCTTCACAATGGGCGACGTGGATTACGGCTCAACGATTGCAATTGTTATCGTTGTGACCGGCGTCGTCATTTCACAAATAGCAAATCGAATCTTTAAGGAAAAAGATTATTAATGGGGAGGAGAAAAAATGCAAACAACAATTCAAAAAGCGCCTGAACCAGTCAGAACTGGCAGACGTACATTCAGCCTAAGCAAAATAGCAACCTATTTTTTTCTTTCCCTTTGGGCCGTGACAACGATTTACCCCTTTATTTGGGTTATTTTGAACTCTTTTAAATTAAAGGGACTGATTCGTTCTGATTCATTTTCCATCCCGACGGGAAGCAACTTTACACTGAACAATTACCAGACTGCTTTTGACCGTGTAGACATTTTAGGCGCCTATAAAAACAGCCTGATTATTTCTATTTCCGTAACCCTTGTCGTCATGCTGCTTGCCGGGTTTGCAGCGTATGGAATGGCACGTTACAGCTTTAAGGGAAAAGCCGCTCTCCATTCGCTGATTATTGCAAGTATGATGTTCCCTGTGTTCTCAACAATTATCCCGGTTTTCAGAATGATGTTCGGCTGGCATATCGTAAATACGAACAGCATATCTCTTTCCCAGCTGAGCGTGATATTGCCGCAGATTGCAGGAAACCTCTCCTTCTCGATTGTTGTGCTGATGGGCTTTATCCGCAGCCTGCCGGTCGATTTAGAGGAAGCTGCCTATCTTGAAGGCTGCAATATCTACCAAATTTTCTTTAAGGTGATTCTGCCGATTGCAAAACCTTCGTTTGCAACTGTGGCGATTTTTACGTTTCTGTGGTCATATAACGACCTGTTTACGCAAATGTTCTTTCTGCGGTATAAAGATACATTTACCATTACGCGTCTTTTGAATGAAATTACTTCCATTGCAGGCGTGAACTACGGGTTGATGGCGGCAGCAGTCGTGCTGGTTGTCGTGCCTGTCCTCATNNTCATTGTTTATGTTTTCCTGCAAAAAAATATCATCAAAGGGATGACAGCCGGAGCAATCAAGGGCTGAAATCATGCGGTTACGCAAATACAGTCTGCAATACAATTGCTGAGGGTGCGTGCCACTCGGCGGCAGCTTCCTCAGCGGTATCAGGGTATGAATAGAATCGGTATATTTTTTGAACCCGCCAAAAATATACCGATTTTTGCTGTGCTTTATGCTATAATATATTAAATAATTCCCGTCAGTAATTCATACTGAAATCCATTAAAAACATGAAATCACGTTTTCATAGTGCGAAGCGCGTTGGATTTAATTGGAGAGTAGTATCAAATACAAAAATTGAATCAAGGCCGAGGCAACTCCCCCTCTTTCCTTGCCCGGTGCGCGGGAGTTTGTATCGTACTGGAATGCAGCAGCGAATGATCTGTTTCGCAATATTGAATATGACTTTTTGGAGGCAGGAAGATGTATAAAGTAATTATTATTGATGATGAAGATATTATCGTGCAGGGCCTCAAAAAGGTGGTAAACTGGGCAAAATACGGCTGTGAGGTTGTGGCGACAGCATCGGATGCAAAGTCGGGCGCACAGGCAATCCGTGAAAACAGTCCGGATATTTTATTCACCGATATTAAAATGCCCAATATGGACGGGCTAACCATGCTTGCCGGTTTAAAAGGTGAGTTCCACAACATGCAGATTACTGTGCTTACCGGATACCGTGACTTTGAGTATGCGAAACGCGCTCTCCATCTTGGTGTGACAAGGTTTTTGCTCAAGCCGTCCAAAATGAATGAACTTGAGGAAGCGCTTCAGGTAATGACGGAGAACCTTGATAAATTGCAGCCCGGCGCGCCGGAGGAACAAAAGGAAAGCGAAGAAGAACATCATGACGGTAACCCCGCAAACAGCTTCATCGTGCGAAGTGCGCTGCAATACATAGAAGTTCATTACGCGGAAAAGCTGACGCTGACCGAACTTGCCGAAAAAACATATGTCAGTCAATGGTATTTGAGCAAGCTTTTAAATAAATATACGAACAAAAGCTTTTGCGACCTCTTGAATCAAACAAGAATTAAAAAAGCAAAAAAGCTGCTGAAAGATCCGTCTTTAAAAATTCATGAGGTTTCCGATATGCTCGGTTTTAACGATGTCACCCATTTTTCCAAAATATTTAAAAAGATTGAACAAGTGTCGCCCAATGAGTACCGCAACAGTAGTCAGGAATAGGAACAAAGTCCCCCCTTACGGCATATGCTGCGTTTAGGGGGGATTTCTTTGACGACAAATTATCAAGTTCAGGCAGAAGAAATTATCATTAAAAAGGACCTTTATCATAATAAAATATTGTTGCTGAGTTATACCATTCAATACCCACAATTTTCATCGGAAAGATTTCAAATGACGTTAAGCCGAATCAACCGGTATTACAAAGCAAAAGCAACCGCCCAGCAGCTGTATTTTGAACATAAGCTGTTCCGAATGGCGATTGAACAATACGAGGACGCAATTAAGAATGGATTTCCGGTGCGAAAATTTGAAGCTTTCGTAGCATATACCATGACGTACAATCAAAATTGTGCCATCAGCCTGTTTTTCGACCGATATGAATATACCGGCGGAGCGCACGGGAATACCGTGCAGTATTCCGACACATGGAATTTGCAAAGCGGTATTCAAATGAAACTGAGCAGGCTGTTTTCCAATCAGAATTATAAAGCCTACATTATTAAAATGATTAATCTGCAAATCGCCGAGCAGATAGCGAATGGTACAAATCAATATTTTGAAAATTACAGCGAGCTTGTTACACAATATTTTAATGAGGATAGCTTTTATCTGACACCGCAGGGGGTTGCAATTTACTTTCAGCAATATGAAATCGCACCGTATTCAAGCGGCATTCCGACTTTCCTAATTCCGTATTCCAATGGGTACGCAACGCCGCCAAGGTGCAGGTAATTCACCTCAAATATTTGAAAGCCGATGTCGCAGATGAGCGATATCGGCTTTCGTTATCAGCGACGCTTCATTATTATATTACGCGATTGAGAATCCATTCTCTCTGTGATATAATTGAGAAAAATAAATGATAAATCAGTTAGCGTGGTGACTCTAAAATGTACATTGACCGAATTGAAATTGATCGGGATAAAATCCAGAAGAACGCACGAAACGCCTACGTTTTTGAATTGCCCTCCCTACGTAATTTAAAATCCTTGACGCTGGAAAAACCGGTTACGTTTTTGGTCGGAGAAAATGGCACGGGAAAATCCACTTTACTGGAGGCAATTGCAGTCGCCTATGGTTTTAATCCGGAGGGTGGTTCTAAGAATTTTGCTTTCTCCACACAGCAAAACCATTCAGAACTGTACCAATCTTTAAGATTTACCAAAAGCGCGTTTCCGAAGGATGGTTTTTTTCTGCGTGCCGAAAGCTTTTATAATGTTGCTACCACCATTGATGAAATGGATGGATATTCGGGCGGTGCATCTTCATTTATTCAAAATTATGGCGGAAGGTCACTTCATGAGCAGTCACACGGCGAAAGTTTTTTAGCTTTGATTCTCAACCGCTTTTGGGGAAATGGCCTGTACCTTCTTGACGAACCGGAGGCCGCTTTGTCGCCGACCAGACAGCTGTCGTTGATTGCACAGATGGGTGAGTTGATTAAAGACCATTCCCAGTTCATCATCGCGACCCATTCTCCAATTCTCATGGCGTATCCCGACGCGGATATTTTGGTGCTGAGCGAACAAGGAATTCACCAGACAGCCTATGAAGAGACGGAGCACTACAAAATTACAAAACAGTTTTTGGATAACCCTGGGCGCATGTTACGGGAATTATTGGATTAAATCAGTGCGCGTGTTGTTTTCACCGGGCGAATCATAAAAAATAGAGATTAAGGAAGAGATTATGAGTTATTTATTTATCTGTTATCCTAAGTGCAGCACTTGCCAAAAGGCAAGGAATTGGCTGAAGGACAACAATATTTCCTATACGGAGCGAAATATCAGCGAGCAGAATCCGACGGCTGCCGAGGTAGAGGATTGGGTGGGTAGGAGCGGTCTCCCGCTGAAAAAATTCTTCAACACAAGCGGCTTGATTTATAAATCCATGCAGCTAAAGGACAAGCTGCCGTCTATGTCTGAACAGGAGCAAATTGCGTTGCTTGCCACGAATGGGATGCTGATTAAACGCCCGTTACTGATTGGTGATGATATTGTTGTGGTCGGATTTCATACGGAAGAATGGGAACGGTTGAAGTAGCGCTACGCGTTTGAACTGAACATAAACTCGAAGTAACGGATCAGTCTTAGGAAACGCCGGAAAGAGGAGCAGTAAAATGGAAAATATTTATCAGGAGCTGTTGGAAAAGTTATCAACCAACCACTATGCCGCTGTAATCACTCAGTTTAAGGGCAGAGCGGGGAAGCAGTCGGATGATTTCAAGAGGACGTTGATTGAAGTCGGTGAGGACAGTGCAATGCAGGAACAAATCGCAAAGGTTTTGCACAGCGGTTCCCCACAAGTAAAGGAAGATCAGGATACAACCACCCTGATTGAGCCGTTTTANNATATTGCGCTCCCGTTGGTGGAATTTGGAGCTAAAATCGGCTTTTCCGTCATCGTTGTGGATGACAGGCCGGATTTTGCCAATCAAAAGCGGTTTCCCTTCGCCAGCGAAGTATTGTGTGAAAGCTTTGAGCGCTGCTTTGACCGCTTGAATATTACAGAACAGGATTACCTTGTGATTGTTACCAGGGGGCATCGGTATGACACCGTTTGCCTCAGAAACATTATGCAGAGGAATGAATCTATTTATGTAGGCATGATTGGTTCTAAGCGCAGGGTGATGGCAGTAAAGGAGTTGCTGAAAGAGGAGGGCTTCGACGCGCAGCGAGTAGAGCGTGTCTGTACGCCAATCGGGCTTGCAATTGGTGCTGTCACTCCGGAGGAAATTGCGATTTCCATCATTGCTCAAATCATCAGCAGAAAAAGATTGGATTCCGTGGATAAAGAGAAGTTCCAAATGGTGAACCGTTCGGATTTGGACTTCGATGTATTAAAACTTTTGGCGGATGAAACTTCCGAAGCCAAATCAATCGTTACGGTTCTTTCCTCTCAAGGCTCGGTTCCAAGGCAGGCCGGGGCAAAAATGGTGGTTTATCCGACCGGTCTAATAGCGGGCAGTATCGGCGGGGGCTGCAGTGAAGCGGCAGTCATACGCAACGCATTGGATATCATCGGCTCTGGCGAGTATATGGTTCAGACGGTGGATATGTCGGGAGACATAGCGGAAGCAGAGGGAATGGCCTGCGGCGGAACAATGAAAGTTTTGATTGAAGACGCTTCGCCTCTTTAAATAAAATTTTAATGATGCACAAAGCTCTTTGTTACAGCTATTTCTGTAGCAAAGAGCTTTGTGATTTTTACCATAATTAAGGGCGCAATACGTGAAAAGTTTTAGATTATTATGGAGATGATTATCTTTATTTGTGGTATAATATATAATGTATTACTAAGATTTTAGCAATATCAAAGATTTTAATTTGAGGAGAATTTATGCTTTCGTTTAAACCAATTGAAGCGGAAAATATTCCAATTTTATCAAAATATTTTCCATATCAGAGTTATAGAACGTGTGACTACACCATTGCCGGTATCTTTATGTGGAGAAAATTCTTTTACAGTGAATATGCTGTTTATCAAAATGTATTGCTTTTTAAAGTTACATACATTAACGGCATGGTGGCGTTTACCCTACCCGTCGGTATTGGCCCCATTGATGAAGCGTTTGGGCAGCTGGAAGACTATGCGCAACAAAACGGCCTGTCACTTGCATTTTGTACCGTTCCGAAAGAAGGAATCGCTGTTTTGGAAAAAAGATACGGCGACAAAATCACTTACAGTGAAAATCGGGACTGGTTTGATTATCTTTATTCCGCGAAGGATATGCAGACTTTTGCGGGCAGAAGATTCAGCGGGCAGAGGAACCATATCAATAAATTTAAAAAAACTTATCCGAATTACCGGTATGTACCGATTGATGGTCAGAATATAGATAGAGTAATCGAATTTTTCAGCAAATATTCTGAGGATCACGTAAAGGAAAATCCAATCGCCAAGGAGGAAGCTTTTAGAGCGAAAGAAATTTTATCGTATTTTGAAAGCTTTGGACTTTTGGGCGGATATATTGAAGTGGATGATCAAATCGTTGCATTTTCAATTGGAGAAATTGTGGGGGACACCCTTTTTGTGCACATTGAAAAGGCGCTGAAAGAGTATGAAGGTTCCTACCAGGTAATCGTAAAAGAATTTGCAGCGCATACGGCAAATGAGAAAGTGATTTATATCAATCGTGAGGAAGACATTGGTGATTTGGGGCTGCGAACCTCTAAGCTATCCTATCATCCGGTACAGATACTTGATAAATATTTTGTGAAAGTAGAGTCGTAATTTAGTATCCTGCTGCTTTCATCCTTATAAATGGAAAAGTTAGGGCGTACTTGCATTTTTGGCAAGTACGCCCTAACGCGATTAATTCAGTTTGCAACCGGTGCTTACCGGCAATTAGTCATTCAGCCGTCCGTCTTTTGTGAAAAAGGTTTTGTATCCTAATGTGACAAACAACATGACACAAAGAGCCGTGCTGCCTAAAATGGCCAGCATTATACCAATTTGATACTTGATGGCGGTTATTGGAAAAGTTCCGGACAAAATCTGGCCGGTCATCATTCCGGGCAGTGAAACAATCCCCATTGTGAGCATGTTGTTCATGGTAGGTAAAATCGCGCTGTCAAACGCGTCATTGACAATCTCGCGTACAGCACGGACGGGCGTTGCCCCAAGCATCAGGGAATTTTCGACAATAGACCGCTTGTCCTGCATATCGGCGCAAAGCTTATTTGCCCCAAGGGAAATACCGGTCATGGAATTTCCTACAATCATACCCGAAATCGGAATAAAATACTGCGGGTTGAACCACGGGCGTACTCCCAGTACAACAACAATGAAAAATGCAGCCGTTGCAAGCGCCCCCAATATCAAAGACAGCCCGGTAATCATCTTGAGCTGCGTTGACATAGCGGTTTTTACCCGCTTGAAGGCATTGATGACCGCGGCGGTTATCATCAGGAGAATCATCAGCGAGGTAAGCCACCAGCTCGGGTTTTTAAAAACGTACATTAAAATGTTGCCCATGATGACCAATTGTACCGTCATACGTGTAGTGGCAATCAAAATCTGCTTTTCCCGCCTGATTCCACGGGCCTTGAAAATCACAAGAAGGATGAGCACAAAAATATAAGAGATGGAAAGCTGAAGAACGGTTAAATCCATTACTGTGTTGTTCATTGCGGTTCGCTTCCAATCCGGCCGTTTTCTAAATAAATGAGGGAGTCCTGATACAAGGCCGCAATATTTTCCGAATGAGTGACCATAATGAGCTGCTTTTTCCGCTCGCTTGCAAAGTCTGCAAGATTTTGGATGATAAAACGCTCGGTGTCCTTATCCAATGCGGAAGATGGCTCG
>DDHX01000062.1:0-70029 GCA_002338255.1 Ruminococcaceae bacterium UBA1865
GCAACGGCGTAACGTTTGCGAACTACTGGATGCACAACGGTTACATCAATGTGGATAACCGTAAAATGAGCAAAAGTCTCGATAATTTCTTCACCGTGCGTGATGTTGCTGAAAAGTATGGCTATGAGCCGATTCGCTTCCTGATGGTTGCTTCGCATTACCGCACGCCCGTCAATTATACGATGGAAATTATTGAACAGAATAAGGCCGCGCTTGAAAGATTATACAACTGCCGCAATAATCTGGAGTTCTTAATGGAGAATGCGCCGTCCGGTGAAAAGCCGGACGAACATGCAATGAGGCGCAAATTAGGCGAATATCAGGATCATTTCATTGATGCAATGGAGGATGACTTGAACACGGCCGATGCAATCTCGGCGCTGTTCGATTTGGCGCGCAGTATTAATTCGAACTTGAACGCCTCCACAGCACCGTCAAAAGAGCTTTGCTTCTTTGCACTGAACCTGTTTAACGAACTTGCCGACGTACTCGGGCTGCTTTACGCGAAACAAGACAATTCGCTTGACGAAGAGATCGAAAAGCTGATTGCCGAACGTACGCAGGCTCGCAAGAATAAGGATTGGGCCGCGGCAGACAGAATTCGTGATGAACTAAAGGCGCGCAATGTTGTGCTTGAAGATACCCCCCAGGGCATCAAATGGAAAATTGAACAATAATATAACTTCAACAGCCTGCTGGCAGCACTAAAATATACCCCGATTGTTAAGCGGTATGCGATACTGAAACAAAGGGGTGTATTTTGCGTGCAGGCAACATTCATTGCAATCATATACGTCTTTTTTAGCAAGAGTTCGTATTCAATATAGAAAGGTGAGCGCAATGGCAAAGGATAATACCAAAACAAATGTAATGAGAATTTTAGACCAGGCAAAAATTGAGTATCAATTTTATTTTTATGACCATGAGGATGGTAAGATTGACGGCGTTTCCGTTGCCCATAAATTGGGACAAAACGAGGAGCAGGTCTTCAAAACCCTTGTTACACGGGGGGCAGGGCGGGAATTTTACGTTTTTGTTGTACCGGTCGCGAAAGAACTGAATTTGAAAGCCGCGGCGAAAAGCGTGGGTGAAAAATCAGTCGAGATGATTCATGTGGATGAAATCAACAAAACCACCGGTTATATTCGCGGCGGATGTTCCCCAATCGGCATGAAAAAACAGTTCAGAACCGTAATAGACAGCAGTTGTGACCATGTGCCCACCATCATTGTGAGTGCGGGAAGAATCGGCGCACAGGTTGAGCTGAAACCACAGGAGCTACTCGGCCTAATTGGCGCGACAACTGCCCCGATTACGCAATAAACTGCCGGATATGATATTTTATTTCCAACACATTCGGCAGACTGTCTAAAAACAGGACACATTATGAAATTGTCTATGTCGCTCTGCCGAAGCCATCGGTATACTATAATTATTGTATGGAAATTGGAGCGTAAATGATGGAATACAGACATAGAATGATGCGCAGCACCGTAGGTGCTGTGGTTAACAGAGCGATTCGTGATATACAGCTTGACCCCAAACGCAGTATACGCAATTTAGCGGATATGGGAGAGAACTTTTCAAAATCGCNNGAGAAAAAGTTCTTTGAAATGACAGGCGATATTTTAAAAAAGCCGGACAATCATTACAATGAGCTTCTCGTCAATATGATTCAGAATGTAAGCGCGGATACGATTAGAACTACCAGCCTGAATTTCGGCTACACCAGCTTGAATTACGGTGCGGGCATTCTGCGTGAAAATTCCAAGGGCGGGAAGAAAATCCCGTGGGTGCTGCACTTCGATTGCAGCTCCGCGCAAAATGCACTTGGCCTGTCAAGAATGGATGCAATTATTTCGGATGCCGTATCACTTGGAATTTATACATACATTTTTCAAATCGACGAAGCAGCCGAACGCTTACCGGAGCTAATGCAGCTTTGTAAAAATCATGGCGAATGTTCGTTTTTTGCTGCCGTATCCCCGAAAATTCTTCAGCGAACACAACTGTTTACCGAAATACCGAACTTGATTTATTCGGTTAATGTAACCAGCAGTGAAAGCGAGGACGATACCGACCGTGCATTAAAGGTACTGTATGAGAATAAGTGCCTTTATGGTTTCCACGCTTATTACACGAAGGAAAACGCAGAATGGCTGATGTCTTCCCGGTTTATACAACGAATGGCCAGCGATGGCTGTTTGTTCGGCGCGTATGTCAACACAGACATAAACGAAAAGGAACTTGAGAATCAGATGTACCGCTATGTATGTACGAAGCGAGGGAAAAAGGGAGAGGCGCCGTTCGTTTTTGATTTTGCCCGCGATATCCGTTATATCGGTGATGTGATCTCCTGCGGAGCATTCCTGAGTGTCGGCGTAAACGATGAGGTGAAGCTCGACGGGGGCCGTTCAGCCGACCTGAACAATACAACACTTTCCGAATTGCTGAAATAAGGAAAATGAAACCACAGGATTAGCGCGAGTCGTGAAATGTTATCATTTTATTCAGACTTTTTTCATTTGTTTATAGTATACTAATACTTATAGCACGGTGTAGCCGGGCGTTCTCCAGTTGAAATATATATTTTAATTGNNTACTTTATTTGTCGGCACAGCTTACAAGATGGTACGTTTTGATGCTGATCTCTTTTATTCCTTTCTTTCTGTGCTTTTTCAGAATGTTTTCAAGAAATGTCAGCAAACGTTACAATGAAAATTACAAGTTTATGAATTGGTGGAATCCGGTGTGGATGTGGATTCGCCGCAACGCTTACAAAGTACGGTCCTGGTTTCAAAATGCTGCGGGCAGAACCAAGGACAGAAAAACACACCGCTATTATAAATGCCCGAATTGCTCAAACACCCTGCGTGTACCGAAGGGAAAAGGGAAGATATCCATTACCTGCCCCGTGTGCAAAACTGAATTTATTAAGAAAACCTGATTGAAAGAAACATCTTACGGTTAAAATCCGCAAGATGTTTTATTTTTGTATAAATAATAATTGTTAATTTGAAATAATTTCCAAAAGGGATTGATAAACAGCAAAAAATTTAATATAATTTACTGGATTGATGATAAAAATCAGATTTTTGAAATATTCAAATCGAACGCTGGGAAAAGAAGTTTTTTCGGCCTGAGATTACTGCCAAATTTTAAGGAATATAGGAGGTTCTCATATGGAGAACGACAATCAAAGCACAGTGACAAAAGAGTATATTAACCTCATTGGCAAGCTTCCGAGTGTCATTAAATCCAGTATTGTTTTTTCCGACAATGAGATCTCTGAAATTCATGTTCTGGCAGACACCCGCCGCTCCCCAAAACAAATTGTCCGCGATATTCAGTCGGCTATGATGGTGCAGTTTGGTGTGAGCGTTGATCATAAGCTAATCAGTGTTGCACAGATACCGGGTGAGAATGATTTACAGTTAAAAAATCGGCTTATCTTCGATGAAATCAGCATCTCCAAAAATAAGGACCATTCTACCGCTACCGTCGTTCTTTGCGATGGGGAAACTTCCTATAAAGGGGAAGCTTCCGGTTTAAACGATAAGATGGAAGTTTATAAAATGGTTTGTCGGTCAACCTTAAAAGCGGTTGAAAACTTTATTAATTCCGACATTTTACTTTCACCCGCCGATGTGAAGGTTTTTGATTTGGTCGGCCAGAAGGCGGTTGCCGTCTGTATCGCTGTCAAATTCAAGGATAGCGTGGAGCACTTTGTGGGCTGCTCCTTTATCGGCGACGACGCGGGCACCGCAGTTGTGAAAGCCACACTCGATGCTTTGAACCGTAGAATCGCAAATACATAACAGCCCACAGCTGAACCAGTAAAAAATCAGGTTTGTAGGGAGCACATAACCTAAGCGAAGCGGATATAGCCTGTTTATTAGCGGAGAACAGAGATTGTTTGACGGAGGCTATATCGATGAAAAAAGTTATGCTCGCACTGATTTCTGTTTTGTCTGTTCTTGCAACAATCGGCGCAGGTTTTGCATGGCAATAGATTTTAATTAGATAACCTACAAACCCGATTTTTTATATATTTTAAGGAGGGACATATGAGCCGGTCATCCAAAATTTACGCCTACGTCATTTCTGCAATTGGAATTTCCCTTGGCTCGTATTGCGTTTATTCCTATTTTAGTTTGATACCAACTTACGCCAATCCGAAGTATGAACTGACACAGTTCGTCGTGCTTTTGTTTTTATATATTATTTGCCGCTGCCTACCTATTTACATCCGTGATGATTATTCAATTGATATGTCTTTTATTTGTACACTGGCAGCTATTTTATCCNAAGGTCCATTGGCTGCAGTCGCGATTGTACTGATCAGCACCCCGTTTATTGTAGTGCAAAATAATTATGGAGACAGGTCATTGTCTCACATTTTCAATAAACCGCCTATTAAAACGGCATTTAATGCCGGAAATTTTTCTATTTCTGTTTATTTTTCAGGAATTGCATATGAGAAAACAGGCGGATTAGCAGGACACCTTGCGTTACCGCAAATATTACTACCCGGTGTTTTAGCCATTCTTGTTTTTTTTATATTGAATTGCGGCATCCTTTTGATGTTGTTTTCACTTGATCAAAAAACACCGTTTTTCCCAGCTTTATTTAAAAATCTTCTCGACTTTTTACCGAATATTGCAGCGTCCGCACCCATCTCGTATTTTATTGCAAGGCTTATGGCCGCGGAAAACGGCGAGTACATGGTAATTTTGATTATGCTGCCCTTGCTTTTGGCGCGGTACAGCTTTGTACTGTATTTGGATGTGAAGAAAAATTACTATGATATGGTGAAAACGCTGACCACGGCGCTTGAGGCAAAGGATCAGTACACCGAAGGTCATTCACATCGCGTGGAGGCCTACGCTGAGATGATTGCCCGCAAGATGCACCGCTCGCCAAACGACATTGNNGCACGATGTGGGAAAAATTGGAATAGACGATAAAATTTTGAATAAACCGGGGCGGCTGACTCCCGCTGAACGGGCAGTCATTATGACGCATCCTCAAATCAGCGCATCTATCTTGAAAAATGTGAAGCTGGATAAAGATGTGCGCGAGACGATTCTTCATCATCATGAACGCTACGACGGAAAGGGCTACCCGGATCATAAAAAGGGCGACGAGAATTCTATCGAGACCTATATTGTCGGGGTTGCCGACGCGTATGACGCCATGACCAGTAACCGTCCGTATTGCGGCAAGATGCCGATTGAACAAGTGGTCGGCATTTTAGAAGAAGAAAGCGGAAAACAGTTTCACCCTAAGGTGGTTTCGGCTTTTTTAGAAGTGCTGCGTGACAAGGGCGAAATCCAATAGAATACGGGGAATCATATGCTTTTATTTATATTTGCGTTAGCCGGTATTGTCATTGGCTTCGCCATGAATCGGCTTCAGGGAAGAAAAAATCAATTACAGAATATTTCGGACATCCGTGGTTTGTGGCTCCCGATTGCGGGGGTGCTGCTGCATCTGCCGTTCTCTTATTTTCCGGCCTTCGCATTGCAGTTTGCCTGGCTGCTGACCACACTGAGCAGCCTGTGCATTGTTGTTTTCCTCATTCTTAACCGTGGCAGGTTGCTGCCGGTCTTGTTCATTGCGGCCGGAACAGTTTGCAATTACAGTGTGATCGCATTGAATCACTTCCGGATGCCCGTTTCTCCGGCGGCGCTTGCGATGTACCCCGGCATGACCCCAGAAACGGTGTACGCCAAAAAAGTCAACTATTTTGTCGCCACAAGCGGCGCAAAGCTTTATTTTTTAGGCGATGTGATTCCTGTACCCCTGAAGTGGGTAGGCGGCTTTTTCAGCATAGGGGATGTGTTGCTTGGCATTGGCATTATGATTTTTATTATTTCAGTTTTGATAAAGAAGTATCCTGATACGCCGGAACCTTTATCACAGTCTTAAGCATGTATTTGTTGAAATACGAATTGCATTTTAAAAGTGTTGTCCATTTTTTATAATATCATGACGTTGAAACATAATAACATAAAGTAGTATAATATATATTGTTGTGTAGTGTGTATTTTGCTCTTTTTTTTAAAAGTTACAGAACAATAAAAATGGAGGAAGAAACATGGAATATTCGTCACAGACCAAGCAGCAGCTCGCTAATTCGCTGAAAGAACTGATGTGTCATACGCCGTTTAACAAAATCACTGTACAAAACGTTACCAACAGCTGCGGGTTGAACAGGCAGACGTTTTATTATCACTTTAAGGACATGTATGAACTGCTGAGCTGGATTTACAAAAACGATATCTTTAATGAAATTGTGGAAGAACAGGATGAACCGTGGGAAACGGCTGTAATGCAGATTATGCGGTACGCCAAGTCCAACCGAACATTTTGCAGGAACACGATTCGTTCCCTTAAAAAGGAAAATATGGAGGATTTTTTACAGCCTGTTGTTCACAACTGGGTTGAAAAACTGGCTGCGGAAATCGCCCAAAACCATTACATAAGCAAAGACGATACAAAGTTCATCGTCGACCTTTTTACCACCGCTTTTGTGAACTATGGCATTCAGTGGGTCAGCCGTGGAATGCAGGAAGATGAAGAATATGTAATTGGAAAAATAAAAGTCCTAATCCGGTTGCTTTATCATGGAGCAGAACGGAAAAATCGAATTGCAATTTGAAAAGATCCCGTACAGATGTGCGGGGTCTTTTTTTGTCCCGTTGTCAAATTTTGTTATACAAAAAGATGGTGTATCAAAAATATTACAGAAATCAAGTAGGAATATAGACGAAAATAGACAAAATAATTTTGACATATAATATATTATTATAGAATCTAAACAAAGAACGCAAATTGTCTAAATACAAATGAGAAAGAGAGTGATATTATTAGCGTAAAGATGGTGATACGGTAAAGCCGGAAGACCAAAGGAATAGGAAGGTGCCTTAAGGCAGACTAAGATACAATTGTATTGTATCGGAAAACATTTTAGGGGAGGTTTTTTTAATGGCCAAGTATGTAATGGCGTTGGATGCCGGCACAACAAGTTCACGCTGTATTCTTTTCAATGAAAAGGGGGATATGTGCAGTGTGGCGCAAAAGGAATTCACACAGTATTTTCCAAAGCCGGGCTGGGTTGAGCACGATGCAATGGAAATCTGGTCTACTCAAATCGGTGTTGCTCAGGAAGCAATGTTGAAAATTGGCGCTGTAGCTGCCGATATCGCGGCAATCGGTATCACCAACCAGCGTGAAACAACAATCGTATGGGATAAGAAAACAGGCGAACCTGTTTACCATGCAATCGTTTGGCAGTGCAGACGTACTTCTGAATACTGCGATACACTGAAAGCAAAAGGATTAACAGATTCTTACAGAGAAAAAACCGGCTTAATGATTGATGCCTACTTCTCCGGCACAAAACTAAGATGGATTCTTGAAAATGTTCCCGGTGTAAGACAAAGAGCCGAAGCAGGCGAATTGTTATTTGGTACCGTTGAAACATGGCTTATTTGGAACTTGACAAAGGGTAAAGTTCATGTAACCGATTATTCCAATGCTTCCAGAACAATGTTGTTTAACATTAAAACACTTGAGTGGGATAAAGAAATTCTTGCTGAACTCAATATTCCGGCGTGCATGCTGCCAGAAGCAAAGCCATCCAGCTTTGTTTACGGTGAAGCAGATCCATCATTCTTCGGCGGAGCAATTCCGATTGGCGGTGCGGCGGGCGACCAGCAGGCTGCTTTATTTGGCCAGACTTGCTTCACCCCAGGCGAAGCAAAAAATACATACGGCACAGGCTGCTTCATGCTGATGAACACAGGTGAAAAACCGGTTTATTCCAAGAATGGATTGGTTACCACAATTGCATGGGGTCTTGACGGAAAAGTCAATTATGCTCTTGAAGGTTCTATCTTCGTAGCCGGCGCTGCAATCCAGTGGCTGCGCGATGAAATGCGTCTTGTCGATTCTTCGGCCGATTCCGAGTATATGGCCTCAAAGGTAAAAGATACAAACGGTTGTTATGTTGTTCCTGCATTTACAGGTCTCGGCGCTCCACACTGGGATCAGTACGCAAGAGGTACAATCGTCGGTATTACCAGAGGCGTAAACAAGTACCATGTTATCAGAGCAACTCTCGAGTCCCTTGCGTATCAGACCTATGATGTTCTGAAAGCAATGGAAGAGGATTCCGGAATTAAATTGGCAGCTTTAAAAGTTGACGGCGGTGCCTGCGCCAATAACTTCTTAATGCAGTTCCAGTCCGATATCATCAGCGCGCCGGTTCACAGACCGGTGTGCATCGAAACAACCGCTATGGGCGCTGCATATTTGGCAGGTCTTGCAGTTGGATACTGGGCGAACAAGGAAGAAGTTGTTAAGAACTGGCAGATTTCCAAGATATTTAAACCTTCTATTGAAGAAGAGCATCGTGAACAGATTATTAAGGGTTGGCAGAAAGCCGTGAAGTGCTCGTTCGGCTGGGCAAAAGACGAATAGTGATTTTTTAGCAAGCGACCCGTAGAGTAATTCAACCGGACCGCCATGCAACAGGGAACCTCCCCGTTATGGCGGCCGGTATTAAAAAGATTGAGGTGTATTGTAAATGTTACCTTATATTGCTGAATTTGTTGGTACAGCCATACTGATCATCCTCGGCGACGGTGTTGTTGCAAACGTTACATTAAGTAAGTCAGGAATGAAGGGCGCGGGTTCCATTCAGATCACTTTTGCATGGGGCCTTGCAGTTCTGATTCCGGCATTTATCTTTGGCGCGGCTTCCGGTGCACATTTTAATCCTGCACTGACCATTGCACTGGCTGCAATCGGTAAATTTAGTTGGGCCATGGTTCCCGGCTATATCATTGCTCAAATTCTTGGTGCATTCTGCGGCGCTTGCATCGTATATCTGCTGTTTAAAGATCAGTTCGATGCCACAGAAGAAGCCGGCACAAAGCTTGGCGTTTTCTCAACCGGACCGGCCGTTCGCGACATTCCCCGCAATATCTTAAGTGAAGCTGTCGGCACATTTGTACTCGTATTTGCTATTCTCGGTATTGGCAATGTTACCGGTGCTGGCTCAATTGGACTCAATTATCTGCTCGTATTCGGAATCATCGTTGCAGTCGGTATGTCTTTAGGCGGTCTTACAGGTTACGCTATTAACCCTGCTCGTGACCTTGGGCCTCGTCTTGCTCATGCAATTCTGCCGATTAAAGGCAAAGGCGATTCAAATTGGAGTTATGGTCTTGTTGTACCGATTATTGGGCCAATCCTCGGCGGTTTAGTAGGTGCATTATTATACAAGGTTATTCCTTGGTAATTGATGGTAGCATCAGGCTATATGATTAGTTTCTCATATACCTTGTAAAGTACATAGCAACGAATTTCTAAAATATGTGCAGGGGTGAACGATTGTGTCTGCCCCTGCATTATTTGCAAATAACCCCAATTTATTAAAAGAGTGGTGTTCACAAAATGATAGATGTTCTTATCATTGGCGGAGGCGTTGTGGGATGCGGTGTGGCACGGGAGCTGTCAAGATACAATCTTAACATTGCATTGCTCGAAAAAACCGACGACATCAGCAACGGACAAAGCAAGGCAAATACGGCAATTATCCATGGCGGCTATGATGCCCATCCAGGCACGTTAAAAGCAAAATTCAATGTATTGGGAAATCAAATGATGGATGAAGTTTGTGAGGAACTGGACGTTCCGCACAAGCGCAATACTTCTCTGGTCGTTTCCTTTGATGCGGAAGGTCACGATAAACTTGTTGAACTCAAAAAGCAAGGTGAAGTAAACGGAGTCCCTAAATTAAGTATAATCGGCCAAGATGAATTAAGAAAAAGAGAACCGAACATTGGCTCAACCGCGTATGAGGCGTTGCTTGTGGAAACGGGCGGAATCGTCTGTCCCTATGAGCTGACGCAGGCATTTGCTGAAAATGCAGCAATGAACGGTGTTAATTTCTACCGTGAGGCAGAAGTAATTGCAGTCGAAAAACAGGAGGGCGGCTGGAAAGTGACCAGCACAGCCGGAACGTTTACGGCTAAAACCGTTGTGAACTGCGCCGGACTTTATTCTGACGAAATTAATAATATGGTTTCTGAAGATAAGTTTACCATTGTTCCACGCAGAGGCGAATACTATATCGTTGATAAGAAATTCGGAGATATCTTCCATGCGTCGATTTTCCAACTTCCGACTAAAATGGGAAAAGGTATTTTAGTTACGCCAACAGTCGACAGGACAGTTCTGATTGGGCCGACCGCCGAGGATATCGACGATAAGATGGATACTCAAACCACTGCCGAAGGACTTGCGAAAGTACTGAAATACGCCAGTCTTACATGGGAGCATATTCCGATGAGAAACTTTATCACCACTTTTTCCGGATTAAGGGCGCACTGTAACCGTGATGACTTTATTCTCGGAGAAGCTCCGGATGCGCCGATGTTCTTTAATGCGGGCGGCGTGGAATCACCGGGTCTTACCTCTTCACCGGCAATCGCAAAGTACCTTGCTGAAATGGTAGCCGACAAGCTTAATGCAACGAAGAAGGAAGACTTTAACCCAATCAGAAAAGGAATTCCGAAGTTCAGAGAAATGACCGATGAGCAAAGAGCCAAGGCAATTTCAATCAATCCGGATTACGCCAAAATCGTATGCAGATGTGAAACGGTAACAGAGGCTGAAATTCGGGAAGCCATCCACAGGCCTGTCGGTGCGCGAACGGTAGACGGAATCAAGAGAAGAACCAGAGCGGGAATGGGCAGATGCCAGGCAGGCTTCTGTANNCGAAGAGCTTCACATATCCCCACTTGAGGTCACAAAGTTCGGAGGAAACTCCAAATACCTTGAAGGCTATCTTTTTGAGAAAGGGGATAGTGAAAATGCGTAATATTGATGTTTTAATCATCGGTGGCGGCCCTGCCGGTTTGGCAGCCGCAATCTCCGCATATGAAGCGGGATGCCGGAATATCCTGATCCTTGAAAGGGAGGAAAATCTCGGCGGTATCTTAAAGCAATGTATACACAACGGTTTTGGGCTGCACACCTTTAAAGAGGAACTCACAGGCCCGGAGTATGCACAGAGATATATTGATAAGGTGCTGGAATATGGAATTCCGACCCAATGCGATACCATGGTAATCGACGTTACACCGGACAAGATAGTAACAGCCGTCAGCAGAGGCGCCGGATTGGAGCATTTTCAGGCAAAATCCATTATTCTTGCAATGGGCTGCCGCGAGCGCCCAAGGGGTTCTCTTGGAACACCGGGCTGGAGATGCGCGGGCATTTACACTGCCGGTACCGCACAAAAATTTGTGAATCTAAAAGGCATGATGCCGGGCAAACGGGTCGTCATTCTCGGCTCCGGTGACATCGGCCTGATTATGGCCAGAAGAATGACATTTATGGGCGCAAAGGTTTTGGCGTGTGTGGAATTAATGTCCTTCTCCGCCGGTCTGAAGAGAAACATTGTTCAATGCCTTGACGACTATGATATTCCGTTGCTGCTGAACCACACAGTTGTAGACATTGCCGGTCGCGAGCACCTTGAGGGTGTGACCGTTGCCGAAGTGGACAGCAAAACACTCAAACCGATTCCGGGTACCGAGCAATATTATGAGTGCGATACCCTGCTGCTCTCCGTCGGGTTGATTCCTGAAAACGAGCTCACCACGATGGCAGGGGTGAAAATTTCTCCGGCGACAAATGGAGCAGAAGTGGATGAAAGCCTGCAAACTTCTGTCGAAGGGATTTTTTCCTGCGGAAATGTGCTTCACGTTCACGATTTGGTTGACTTCGTTTCCGAAGAATCTGCCAAAGCCGGTGAGAACGCATATAAATATGTACAGGGTAAGTTGCCTGAAAACGAAGAGACGCTTGAGGTTATCAACGGATTTGGTGTTTCCGGTGCGGTTCCTCAGCATATTTCAAAGAAGCTCGGTGAGCCGATCACCATTATGTTCCGGCCAAGAGGCGTTTATAAGGATGCCCGGGTATGCATTGATGTCGGTGATGCACAGGTGGCTGCTAAAAAGAGCCGTATCCTTACTCCCGGCGAAATGGTAACGCTTAAGTTTGATCCGGAATACCTTCAAAAAAATACCAATGCTGACAAAATCACTGTAAGAGTGGAGGTGCAGCAATGATGAAAAAGGAAATCACCTGCATCGGCTGCCCAATGGGATGCAGAATTACCGCTGAACTCGATGGAGATAAAATTATTTCAATTGAGGGATATACATGCAATATCGGCAAAAAATATGCACAGGAAGAGTTGACCGTTCCCACAAGAATGGTAACCGCTTTAATAAAAGTAGAAGGAACACATCAGCCGCTTTCTGTTAAAACGTCCCGGCCGATCGAAAAAAGCAAAATATTTGATTGCCTGAAAGAAATCTCTCAACACACAGTGGTGCGCCCGATTCACATCGGTGAGGTCATCATCAAAAATGTGTGCGGTACCTCGGTGGACATCGTTGCCACCAAGGAGCTTATCTGATGCTTTCTTTTGAAGCTGAGCTGCGCTCAGTATAGCGCGGAGTGCGGCTCTCATTCGAAAGAGTATTTATAAAGCGAAATGAAAATAAAGTGGTGACAGGAGGCGTTCTTTTTGAAGAAGTTAATTAACAGCGTGGATAATGTTGAGCAGGAAATGATTACCGGTATGGTAAAAGCCTACCCGGAATACATCAGAAAGCTTGACTGCGGTAATGTTGTTGTCAGATCCCATAAAAAAGAGGGCAAGGTTGCTTTGATCAGCGGAGGCGGCAGCGGCCATGAGCCGGCTCATGGCGGTTATGTGGGCGAAGGTATGCTCGACTGTGCTGTTGCGGGCCCTGTGTTTACTTCACCGACTCCTGATCAAATTTACGAGGGCATCAAGGCAATTTCAACCGAACAGGGCGTGCTCATGGTAGTCAAAAACTACACGGGCGATGTCATGAATTTTGAAATGGCTGCCGAAATGGCTCAGGCGGACGGAGTCGAAGTGGAATATGTTGTGTCCAATGACGATGTTGCTGTGAAAGACAGTCTTTACACGACGGGACGCCGTGGCGTTGCCGGTACTGTTTTCATTCATAAAATTGCCGGTGCAAAAGCCGAAATCGGCGCGAGCCTGAAAGAGGTTCACCGCGTGGCACAAAAAGTAGTCGATAATGTGAGAACAATGGGCATGGCGTTAACTCCCTGTACTGTTCCCGCAGCGGGGAAACCCGGATTTGAGCTTGGCGAAGATGAAATGGAAATCGGCATCGGTATCCATGGTGAACCTGGCACACACAGGGATAAAATTAAAACCGCTGATGAGATTGCCACCCTGTTGCTTGACAAAATTGTGACGGATATCGATTTCGGCGGCAAAGAAGTCGCCGTTATGGTTAATGGTGCCGGCGCTACTCCGCTGATGGAGCTCTTTATCATCAACAATAAGGTTCATGATTACCTGACGGAAAAAGGTATCAAAGTTTATAAGACCTATGTCGGCAACTACATGACCTCCATTGAAATGGCAGGATTCTCCATTTCGTTGCTGCGGCTGGATGAAGAATTGAAAGAGTTGCTCGACGCAAAGGCCGACACGCCTGCGTTCAAAGAATAATTGCTGCATTTTATACGGCGGAGCGCATTCGTTCCGCCGCATTATTTTCAGAAAGGGATATTGTATGACAGACAGCAAGAAAGTTATTGAAATTTTAACGCAAATCAGCGAACAGATTCAAATGGAAAAAGAATTTTTGACAGAACTGGATAACGTGATAGGCGACGGAGATCATGGAATCAATATGGCCAGAGGATTTAAGGAGGTTGAGAAAAAACTGCCTGACCTTACCGGCAAGGATATTGGCACCATACTCAAGGCAGTCGGAATGACGTTGGTTTCCACAGTCGGCGGTGCGTCCGGCCCGCTTTACGGTACTGCGTTCTTGAAAGCCAGTGCGGCGGTGGGTAATAAAACAGAAATTGACGGCGGGGATTTTATTGCCGCGCTTGAAGCCGCTATTGGCGGAATAGAGATGAGGGGCAAAGCTCATGAAGGCGAAAAAACGATGCTGGATGCGCTGATCCCTGCTTTAAATGCGATGAAGAAAAGCTATGCCGAAAACAAGGATTTCAAATCGGCACTTGCCCAAGGGGTTGCCGCGGCGGAGCAAGGCGTGGAGTACACCAAAACAATCATTGCCACCAAAGGCAGAGCCAGTTACCTTGGTGAAAGAAGCATCGGTCATCAGGACCCGGGGGCAACCTCCTCCTGTCTGATGTTAAAAGTAATCAGCCGTATGATATAATTTATACTAAAATCCTATAAAAACGTGGAATCACGTTTTTATAGCACAAAACGAGCACGGCGTAGCCGGGCGTTCTCCAATTGAAATATACATTTTAATTGGAGAGCAGTATTACGTCGGAAAGGAGAACTATGGTAGGAATTGTCATTGTATCACATAGTAAAAAGCTTGCCGAAAGCGTTGTAGAGCTGGCAAAGATGATGGCTGACGATGCGCCGATTGTGGCAGCGGGCGGCTTGGAGGACGGAACGTTCGGCACCAGCTACGAAAAAATCAGCGCAGCCATTAAATCGGTTTACTCCGACGACGGTGTTGTCATTTTGATGGATATGGGCAGCGCCGTAATGACGACCGAGATGGTCATTGAGGATATGACGGATAAAAATGTGAAAATGATTGACTGTCCTTTGGTTGAAGGTGCAGTTGTCGCCGCAATCGGCTCCAGCAGCAAACAGAACATGGAGGAAATTATTGAAGCCGCCATGGATGCCGCAAAAGAAAAAAAACTTTAACCATCTTCTGCATATTTTCTTTTTATAAGATAATATTAAGATACTGGAAAACAACAAATAGAACAGGGGAGAAAAAAGATGACAAAAAAATTTACACTAGAAAACATGAACGGGGATACTCAGGACGAAAAAAAGTCTTGCAGTCTGGATGACATGAATTGCTTGGATGAGAGCGAAGAAAAGGAATCCCTCAGTCTGGAAAACATGAATGGGGATACTCAGGACGATAAGAAATCCTGCAGTCTGAAGGACATGAACTGCATTGACGAAGAGAAAAAGTAAAAATTAAACCCTCCCGGAAAAAACCGGGAGGGTTTTGTTTAGTGGGCATCATGGACTACGTCATGATCATCATCTCTGAAGAGCAGCGAAATACACCAAATCGCAGCGAGTGCGACAAGAACATAAATAATCCGACTTACCATTCCACTTTGTCCGCCGCCAATCCACGCGACGAGGTCAAACTGAAAAATACCGATTGAGCCCCAGTTAATGCCGCCGATAATGACCAGCAGCAGTGCGATTTTGTCGAGCATTGTTTTCACTCCTTTCGATTTATTATAATCACTTTCTTAGAATATATTCAGAAGAATAAAATTTTTTGTTCCCTGCTATCCTTGAAAATGGAAGTGTATACTTGACAATTTTTCAAACTGATGTAAAATTTACATAAATGAATCATGTAAAACGGGAGGAAAAAATGGAACAATTTGATATTACAGCGGAAGAGGAAGAAAAAATTCTAAAAAATGTCTTTAGTTCACTTGAGCCTTTGAAGTTGAAGGTGATTTCTTCAAAAGCAAAGAAAAAGGAAGTTATTTTCAAAAAAATAGCAGGCCAATTTGAAAAAGATAAAAAGTATACCGAGATGGATGTAAACGGAATCCTCAAGCAGATTTACCCCGAGGACTATTCCACCCTGCGCCGCGGGCTAATTGAACTGGGTTATATGGACAGAACAAGCAACGGCAGCGAATACTGGCTGAAATAAAGAATGACGGTTTTTTACTCAAAACACTTGACAAGCACAAACAAATGTCATATGCTATAACACAATATATTTTATAAATGCGCAGATGGGGACAGACTGCATTCTTTCCGCTCACAGAGAGCCGCCGGTTGGTGAAAGGCGGTGCGGTATTTGCATGAAATCACCCCGGAGCAGGCTGCTGAACTCTTTTTAGTAAGTAAGCCCGGTTTCTCACCGTTAAACGAGAGTGCATTGATAGATGCACGCGAGATGCCGTTTTTGACGGTAAAATTAGAGTGGTACCGCGGAGTTAATGCCTTCGCCTCTATTATGGGGGCGAGGGCTTTTGTTTTATTTTTACGATTCTGGAAGATATTAAGGAGGAATACGAATGCTGTTAACAGGAGCAGAAATCATCATGGAATGTTTGCTTGAACAGGGTGTGGATACTGTTTTTGGGTATCCGGGCGGCGCTGTTCTTAACATTTATGACGCAATTTANNTAAGATCTTTCACATTCGCACCGCCCATGAACAGGGTGCGGCGCACGCAGCGGACGGCTACGCGCGTTCCACCGGAAAAACCGGCGTTTGCATTGCAACTTCCGGCCCGGGCGCGACGAATCTGGTTACGGGAATCGCCACTGCCTATATGGACTCCGTACCCATGGTTGCGATTACCGGCAACGTGAGCAGCGAGCTTTTGGGGCTGGACAGTTTCCAGGAGGTCGACATCACCGGGATTACGATGCCGGTTACCAAGCATAATTATTTGGTAAAGCATATTGAGGATTTGGCAGATACCATTCGTAAGGCGTTTCTAATCGCGGGAACAGGACGAAAAGGCCCTGTGCTGGTGGATATTCCGAAGGATATTACCGCTCAAAAATACGAGTACACACCCTGTAAACCGCTGCCTGCGCCCAAAGCGGATTTCCCTTACCCGGAGCGGTTTCATCAGGCAGTCGAAATGCTTCAAAAGAGCGAAAGGCCGTTTATCTATACCGGCGGCGGGGTGATTGCCGCAGAAGCGTTTGAAGAGCTCAAAGCATTTGCAGAGGTTCTGGATGCGCCGGTTTCATCGTCCCTGATGTGCCAGGGCGGATACGACCAGACCGACGAACGCTACATGGGTATGCTCGGGATGCACGGCACAAATACGGCGGCGCTTGCAATTAAAAACTGCGATTTACTGATTGCCGTTGGGACCCGTTTTTCCGACCGTGTGCTGTGCAACGCAAACCTGTTTGCCCAGCATTGCCCGATTATTCAAATTGAAATTGATACCGCCGAGTTTAACAAAAATATTGATGTTGACCTGAAAATGAAAGGTGATGCAAAAGAAATTCTTACGCATCTGAATGAGTTGCTTTCCCAGTGCCAACATAAGGAGTGGATGGAGCAGATTGCCGAGTGGAAAGCGCTGTATCCGCTTGTGCAGGAAGCTTCCACCCCCGGCGAGGTAACGCCGCAGGAAGTCATTGAAACGCTCGACAGGCTGACGGATTCCGATGCCATTCTTGTTACCGAGGTCGGTCAGCACCAGATGTGGACGGCTCAGTTTTATCAGTTCCGCTCTCCCCGGCATTTTATCAGTTCGGGCGGGTTAGGTACCATGGGATTCGGGCTTGGCGCAGCAATGGGTGCTCAGGTTGCCAATCCGGAGAAACGCGTTATCAACATGGCAGGTGACGGCAGTTTCCACATGAACTGTAACGAACTGTCAACCGCTGCGCAGTACAATATTCCGATTATTGAACTGATTTTCAATAATTCGGTTCTCGGCATGGTGCGTCAATGGCAAAAGCTGTTTTATCACAGCCACTTTTCACAGACTACGCTTGACAAAACAACCAACTACGAGATGCTGGCGCAGGCGTTTGGAATCAAGGCGTTTACCATTCGTTGCAGGGATGACATCGAGCCGGTGCTGAAACAGGCGCTTTCGCTCCACGAACCGGTGCTGATTAACTGCTATATTGACCCCGACGTCAATGTACTGCCCATGGTTCCGGCGGGCGGTTCGGTGGAAGATCCTATTTTGGAAATGTGAGGAGGACGCGTGATGAGTAATACTGCCGATAAAGAATATGTGTTATCCGTGCTTGCCAGAAACAACCCGGGCGTGCTCCTGCGAATCGCCGGATTGTTCAGCCGCCGCTGCTACAATATTTTGAGCATTGTCGCGGCGCAGACCGAAAATACAGAGTACTCCCGTATCCTGATTGTTGTTTCGGGCGACGACCGCATTGTGCGGCAGGTGGATAAACAGGTGAGCAAGTTGGTCGATGTGGAAGAAGTGGCCGTTCTCGACCGCGAGGAAGCGGTTGTGCGCGAGCATCTGCTCTTGAAAATCGAGCGCAGTCTGCAAAACAGCGAAAAACTTGTTGAAATTGCAAATGTATTTCATGCGAATATTTTAAATGTAGAGCCGGATTCCATGATTGTGGAGATGACCGGCGACGCAACCACCATCAATTCCTTTATTGAGTTATACAATCCATATCATGTGCTTAAAATTTTACGTACCGGTGCAATGGCAATGATGAAGTAAATTTTTTCCGTACCTGTATTCTGAAATTCATACTAAAATCCATCAAAAAGGTTGACAACCTTTTTGATAGCGCGAAGCGCGTTGGATTTTGCATGAGACGNNTTTAATTGAAGATTAGTATCAAATAAAAAATGTTGGGGGATAGCTGCTTGCTTACATTAGATAAAATCTACCATGCCGCTTTTATATTAAAGGGCGTTATTCGTGAAACGGCTTTGATTCACGCGCCGCTGATTAATCCGCAGAGTGAGGTTTATTTAAAAACTGAAAATCTCCAGATCACAGGCTCGTTTAAGGTGCGCGGTGCTTATTACAAAATATCGCAGCTGTCCGCTGACGAAAAAGCAAAGGGTGTGATTGCCTGTTCCGCGGGCAATCACGCACAGGGAGTCGCGCTTGCCGCGGCTAAAAATGGGATTCCGTCCCTCATCTGTATTCCCGACAGTGCACCCATTTCCAAGGTTGAGGCGACCAAAAGCTATGGCGCGGAAGTGTGTTTGGTCAAGGGTGTATACGATGATGCTTATCAAAAGGCCTGTGAGCTGCAAAAAGAGAGCGGCGCTACTTTTATTCACCCCTTTGATGACCCTGACGTAATTGCCGGGCAGGGGACGATCGGACTTGAAATTTTAAATCAACTTCCGGATGTCGACGCGGTCGTTGTACCTGTCGGCGGCGGCGGACTGATTTCCGGCGTGGCCTACGCCGTGAAGTCGCTGAATCCGAACTGCAAGGTTTACGGTGTTCAGGCCAGCGGCGCACCAAGCATGGTTAAAGCACTTGAGGGGAAAAAAGTGCAGGCACTCCAGTGCGTTTCCACCTTTGCCGACGGAATTGCGGTCAAATGCCCGGGCGATGTGACGTATGACCTGTGCAGCAAATACGTCGATGAGGTCGTGACCGTGACCGACGACGAAATTGCCACGGCGATTCTTACCCTGATTGAACAGCAGAAAATGATTGCCGAGGGCGCGGGTGCGGTTGCCGTGGCTGCGGTTATGTTTAACAAAATTGACGTCAAAGGAAAGAAGGTTGTCTGCCTGCTTTCGGGCGGCAATATCGACGTGACCATTCTTTCAAGGGTAATCAGTCGAGGCCTTTTGAAAGCCGGACGTTCGGGCGACCTTGTCATCGAAATGGTTGACAAGCCCGGCCAGCTGAAAGAGGTTTCTGCGATTATTGCCAATTTGGGCGGTAATGTGGTCAGTGTGCACCACGACCGCGGCGGCGAAAATACCGGAATGAACGCCTGCTCCCTGCACATTCGCATGGAAACGAGGAACCGTGAGCATCTCGATCAGATTCGCAATGCGATTGTGGAGGCGGGGTTTCACATTGTCAATTCAAAATTGTAAAAGTTGGGCTTGATAAACCGATAAAAATATAAAAACAAAGGGCTGAATCGATGGTTCAGCCCTTTCCATTTGTAAGCAAAGCTATCTGAAATAATAAGTCGTAACAGACCTTATTGATTAATAAAAATATATTTTACTATATGTAACATATATTTGACATATAGTAAAATAAGTGATACTATATAAATATAGAAAAGCAAGGGGTGATGCGCTTGAGTAAAAATCTTCGTCTAAAATCCGCACGAGCCGCGCTGGATATGTCACAAAAGGACGTAGCGGAAGCGGTTGGGGTAACGCGCCAAACAATGAATGCGATTGAGAATGGAGATTATAATCCATCGGTAAATTTGTGCATTTCCATATGCAGGGTATTGGGAAAAACACTTGACCAGTTATTTTGGGAGGATGAGAGCAATGAAAAAAATTGAATTTGATGAATTACAGCAAAGCCGCCGCAACCAATATGGATATCAGTCCTTTATTCTTTTAGCAATGCTGATTATGATTGACAGTGTACTTTATGGAATGGGCTTTATTTGGATGAAGCACCCGACAAACACGTTTATTATTTTATTGGTAGGATTCACCTATTTCATTTCCCGCTGCATTTGGGGCGACGCCTTGGTAGGTCCGAAAGAAAGCCCGAAACGAATGACGGCAAAAACGATAGGGATTGCCATATTTGCAGTGGCAATCGCAATTTTAACGATGGGTTATTTGGTTTCGTATAGGAATATGGCTCCATCGACGGATAATGACGGTTCCGCGATGACGGTAGTATGTGGAATTATGTGGGCTGTTATCGGCGTAGTTTACCTAATCAAACGTGTACGTGGGAACAAAACGGAGCAATAAAAATTTTTGCGGTTCTTTACGCAACAGGAGGAGGCCAATATCGGCCTCCTCCTGTTTGTTTTGTTAAGCTTAACCCCGCTTGATACCCTTTGCTTTATTTTGAATCGCTTCTTTTATCCGTTGCAAGGATTCATTGTTGCGAATGGATTTCATAGTCGGGAAGGCCTTAATAATGCGGCGCTGTAAAAGCTTGTTTTCGGTTTCGATTTTGTTTTTCTTTTCAAACAGAGAATATAAATAAGTTTTGGTATCCTCGTCAATCAGACTGCCGATTGCGGCCTGCAAATTCTCGAATTTGCCCGTTGTCGCAGCCGACGCTCGTTCTTTAATTTCATCAAGAACCTGCTGCAATTCGGAAAGCTTTCCATTCAGCTGGAGGATAGCATGTACCGTAATCACGGTATCACAGACAAAATAGAACATAAATCCGCCTGAAATAAACGGCAGGACAGGTGTGGGAATCGAGAGGAGAAGACGCATCAAAAGAGGCTGAACGTACAGCATGCCAACCACGCACATCACACCGAACAAGAGTGAATTTTGCAGGCATATCCTGCCTTGAATATTGTATTTTTGATCGGAGTAGTCCCAGTATTTCGTATGAAAAACCAATTCAAGTGCAAAACCGGTAATGTATTCAATGAGAGTGGTGATAAGCACACCCACGACATACAAGGCAATCACATTATGCTCAAAAGGAGATAAAAAAGACACTACCGCTACGCCGCCCACGCCGTAAATCGGACAAAACGGACCATTTAAAAAGCCGCGGTTAATAAACTTACCGGCCGGAACGGAACAGAAGATACTCTCCGTAAGCCAGCCGATAAAGCTGTAAATTGTAAAAAGTAAAAACAATATTCGGAAATTATCCATTTTATACCTCATCATATCAGATAGGTATTAGTTTAACTTTTTAAAGGCTTTTTGTCAAATACCAAAAAGAATAATTTTTTTAATTAGCATCAATACATAGTATAAAAGCGCCGCGCAAACCGCGGGCGTAATAATCCAGCCCACCACGTCCACCTCCACGGCGGTGACTTTTAAAAGTCGGTTAATGCTGAGTGCTGCATTGTAAATTTCACTCATAAACAAGATGACCATGTATGCTCTGATTCCGAAAAACGGAATGAAAACCGCAATCAGAATAACGCGCATGACAGAGTCGCTGAAATTGTATTTCAGTGAATACAGCTGCTGGTCAAGTCCCTTGAGCATACCGTCCACGACACTGTCCAGATACATCAGCGGTACAATGGGCGCCATCACCCGCAAAATATTACCGACCTCTCTACTCCCGTAAAACAGCATGCCGAAGTCACCTGCAAATACAATTAAAACCGATGTGACAAGGAACGAAAAAGATAGAGTGAAACGAAATGCGCGCTCCGCTGCTTTTTGAATTGCGGCTCGTTCTCCGCGGGCGTTCGCTTCCGCCATTTCGGGAATCAGCAGCATCGACAAAGCGCTTAAAAAAGCGGAAGGAAAATATAAAATCGGCATTACCATACCCTGCATCATGCCATACTGCGACAGCGCACCTTTTTCGCCCGCGCCGTGTTTTCTAAGCCCGCGCGGAATGAGGATGTTTTCCGTGCTGTTTAAAAGGCTTCGGAAGAACGAGCCGAACAAAACCGGAGCGGCAATATGCAGGATACTGCGAAAAATACCGTTGACTTTCTTGTTGGAAAACCCGCGCTTTCTTACAAAGGCAAGGTACAGCAGCACAATGTACGCGCAGGAACTCACTTCGCTAATGGTTGAACCAAGCATCAGCGCACTAAGCGGGCTGCTGATTCTACTGAACAGAATCAATGATGCGAAAATCGCTACGATTTGCTCCAGTATTTCACCGCCCACCGGAACAATTGTATTGCGTATGGCAAGAAAATATCCTTTCAGGCATGAACATACGGCGATAAACGGAAGTCCCGGTGCTAAAAGCCGAAGGGGCATGGCAGCCGACGGGTCGCCGATGAATTTGACCGAGATGAAATCGGCACAGAAAAACAGCGCCGCACCCGCAGCAAAGCTGAGCGCAAGCGCAAACACAAGGCAGCGCCGGATGGCACCCCTTGTACCGCGCCCCTCTGCGACCAGCCGAGTCACGGCAAGGCCCACGCCCGATGTGCAAAGGGTTATTCCCAGAATAAACACCGAAAAAATAAGCTGGTACAGCCCCATGCCGGCCGCGCCGATTTTACCGCATATCAGCACACGAAACCAAATGTTGCTTAGGCGGAGTATAACCGAACCGACGGTCAAAATAGCCGCATTTGCATAAAAAACGCGTTTTTTCATTTGATTAACACCTTTATCAATATCATTAATCAAGTGTATTCGCGCGCGGGGCAAAATAAATCTATAAATTTTTTACCGCATGGGTTATAATAAAATGAAAAGCAATAAACTTTAGCCTCTACTGTAATATTGAACAGGCTCTCAGTTTTTTGTTTTCGTCATTGGATATTCAGAAAAACAAGATAACGGAGGAAATTATGGATTGGACAGAAGTTACCGTTACGGTAAACGCAAAGGATATTGATAAGGCCGGCGATATCGCCCAAATGGTGGTGCCGTACGGTATTTATATTGAGGATTACTCCAACTTGGAAAAGGAAGCGTGGGAGATTGCCCACATTGATTTAATCGACGAGGAGTTGCTGAAGAAAGACCGCACCAAGGCGCTGGTGCATGTTTACATCAGTCCAGAAGAAAGCCCTGCCGAAGCGATCGCTTTTTTGAGCGAACGCTATAACGCCGAGAACCTTGAACACACCATAACCACAGCCCCCTGTGTGGAGGAGGACTGGATTAACAACTGGAAAAAGTATTTTAAGCCAATTAAGGTCGGCCAAAAGCTTTTGATTCGCCCTACGTGGGAAGAGGAATACGAAGCCGGCGACCGTAAAGTGCTTCACCTTGAGCCCGGCCTTGCTTTTGGAACCGGCACCCACGAAACAACACGCCTTTGTATGGAACTGCTCGAAGAATATATTGAGCCGGGTGATGAGGTTCTGGATGTCGGCTGCGGAAGCGGAATTCTGTCCGTTGCGGCGCTTTTGCTCGGCGCGAAGAAAGCGGTCGGTGTAGATATCGACGCGCTTGCCGTTAAGACCGCCGTGCAAAATGCGGAAATCAACCATGTGGACGACCGCTTCACCGGTATTTGCGGCGACCTGACCGATAAAGTCAGCGGTCAATACAATATTGTCGTTGCCAACATTGTTGCCGATGTGATTATCCTGCTGACAAAAGATGTAGAGCGGTTTATGCACCGCGACACAGTCTACCTGATGAGCGGTATTATCGATACGCGCGAACAGGACGTGCTCAATGTCATTGAGAAGAAATTCAGCATTATTAACCGCAAGGTAGAAAAGGGTTGGGTTGCCCTTGCCGCAAAGCTGAAATAAAAATCGGCAGGAGATTACCTGCTAATACTGTGAATGATTCATATCTACGTTCCGTTTACATGGGAAATAAACCAGACGGCGGTTGCATTCTTTGGCTCATTTGATAGAATGAGGACAAATGTTTGAAATGAGGAAATCAAATGAATTCGCAAAAAATGGGTGAGCTTATTTCCAGTGTAAGAAAGTCTAAGAATATGACGCAAAAAGAATTGGCAGATCAACTCAGCGTAACAGATAAGGCTGTTTCAAAATGGGAAAGAGGAATAGGTTATCCCGATATCACAATTTTACCGTCTCTTTCGGATGCGTTGGGTATTACGATGAGCGACTTGCTGAATGGTGAAATTACCGCCGAAAAAGCGGAGCGGGAAACCGGTACCGAAGAAATTATTTCAAATACCCTCAAATATGCGGGAGAGGTACAACGCCACAGAAAATTCAAGTCATCTAATTTAGCAATTTCCATTCTTACCATTGTGTTTCTGATTGCTATTTTTATTTGCATACTATGTAATTTTGTGAGCAGTGGAAAAATTGACTGGGCTCTGTATCCAACAGGGGCATTGGCTTTTGCGTGGTTTATCATAGTGCCTCTTATTTACTTTAAAAAGCACAAATACATTATTTCCCTTTCGATGGTCAGCGTGCTGCTAATTCCGTTTTTATACTTAATAGAACTTTTGGGGTCGAGTAAAAATTGGATGATTCCTTTGGGAATTCCGGTTTCATTCATATCGCTTGTATACTTATGGATTGCGGTTCCTTTGTTTGCGTATACAAAAATAAACAGATGGTATCTTTCAGCGGCAGTCATTTTGCTGGGCGTTGGTTTGGATTGCGGAATAGAGTATTATGTGCAGCGATTTGTACAGCAGCCCGGCACAGACATATATAATGTTTTTTCCAATATCTGTGTGGTGATTATTGCAATAATACTGTTCTTTATTGGGTTTGCACGCAAAAGAAAACAACTTGAAGCTGCTTAAGTAGCGTATCTTTAATACAAAACAAAGGGGTTCTTCTACATTGTCTCGTGCTGTAGAAGAACCCCTTTATTAATTAATATTATTCATCCCTATTTCTCATATGTGGGAGTACCGTCTCTCCCATATGACACAGAAGCGTCGCCTATTTTCGTAAATGTCTTGCTGATGATTCTTCCGTTTTGAATGATTGGTAAGAACACGACGTCATTCCGCGCTACAACCTCAAATGTGTTGGACGCAGTGGTTATTAGATAATCGTTATTTTTTTGATTAAATTCCAATTGACCTTCCAATACGATATGGGTTATAGGGTCATAAACAATCACTTTATTATCATCCGCAATTGAAAGTCCATAGGAACTTCCATCCGCATCGTGTGATAGATAGTATCCTCTTGAAATGGACTCCGATGCTTTAGGCGGCATTAAATAATATATATTTAATGCAATTGAAAGATAAAATATCAAACATAGAGCGGCGATTAAAATTTTTTTCTTCATTTCATAAACCCTTTCCATTTTTCAAGTTGGATCGTGTTATCATTGAATTTCAGAAATCATACCTGCACAAAAGTATTGCAATATTAATATCTAATTAGAACTATATCACAGATTAAAAAAATATGAAAGAGAATTATGATGTGTTCAAGATATTATCTTGACAAAGACTATGAAAAGGGAGTAGTCATTTTATAACGACTACTCCCTTTTATGCTATCTAATTGCGTTCTATAACGGAACAATGATATAAATCTTCATTCTTCTTCAGCATAGTTGCCCAAAAACGAGAAACGGGGCAGCTCGTCGTGGAGAGCGCAAAGCAGGTTGAGCGTGCGCTCCTCGTGCACATTGCCGGTGAAATCAAGGTAAAAATCGTACTCGAAGTTTTTGTCCGCAATCGGGCGGCTTTCAATTTTAGTAAGATTCAGTCCGGCTGCCGCGAAGCGTGCAAGCACACTGTAAAGCGAGCCGGTTTTGTGCGGAAGTGAAAAGCAAACGCTGATTTTTTGTGCGTCGTCGGGGATGAACAGGCGGCGGCTGATGACGATAAAGCGTGTGCAGTTGTTCGTGGTATTCTGTATATCGTGTTCGATGATATGCAGCCCGTATTCTTTGGCCGCGTATTCGGAACAGATGGCGGCGATGCCCGCCTCCTGCCGCTGTGCGACCATTTGAGCGGCAGCTGCCGTGCTGGAACAGGGCTGTGTGTGTAAAGCATTCCTTGCAATATAATCCGAGCACTGCATGAGCGGCTGGGGGTGCGAGTAAACCATACCGATGCTGCGGGCATCCACCAGCTTTGCCGCTGCAAGGCAGTGGTGTACGTGAAGCGTTGATGCGGCGATAATATAAAACCGATATTTCAATATGAAATCGTAAACCTCGCTGACCGAACCCGCAGAGGAGTTTTCGACAGGCAGCAAGCCCAAATCCGCATCGCCGTTTTCCACCGCTGTAAAAATTTCGCCGAACGTCCGGTGAAATTGAGGCACAGATTTCGGATAAAGATTTAACAGCGCTTCGTGAGAAAAGGAGCCGCTTTCACCCAAACACGCAATTTTTCCGGATTTTTGCGGTTCGGTATCCGCACTATGAATCAGTCCGCGCAGTTCACCGCCGCTGCCGAGCAGGTCGTGCTGCAACGCACGGCTGATGTCCATCATTGTGGCGTAAAGAATCCGTGCTTCACCGCCGTACTCACCGGCTTTGTCCGCCGCACGGTCCAAAATTGCCTGTTCGCGTTCGGCGTTGAACACAGGCAAATTCTGCTCTTTTTTAACCGCCGCTACCTGTTTGGCACAATCCATCCGCGCCATCAGGAGCGGCAGCAGTTTTGCGTCTATTGAGTCTATTTCTTTTCTGATTTCATCAAGCGTCATGTTCTATACCTCAATTATCAATTCATCATATTGATCAGTGCGATTGCCGCCGCGGCTTCCACCACGGGCACGGCGCGGGGGACGATGCACGGATCGTGGCGACCGTGAACGCTGAGCTTTGCGTCGGTCTTTGCGATCAGGTCAACGCTGTCCTGCTCCAGCGAAATGGACGGAGTTGGTTTGAACGCCGCGCGGAACAGAATCGGCATACCGGTCGAAATGCCGCCGAGAATACCGCCCGCGTGATTGGTTTTGGTTTTGACCACATCATCGTCATAAAAATATGCGTCGTTGTTCTCGCTGCCCGTCATATCGGCAGCGCCGAAGCCCGCGCCGAATTCCACGCCTTTCACAGCAGGAATTGCAAATAAGATGGAGGATAGAATTTGTTCAATGCCGCCGAACAGCGGGTTTCCGATTCCCGCAGGAACGCCGATAGCCGCGCATTCGATAACGCCGCCCACGCTGTTTTGCGCAACACGCGCCGCTTCTATTTTATCACGCATGGTTTGCTGTACTTCTTGATTGATAACGGAAAAATAAGTGGAGGATAAATCCAAAAGCAGGCTTTCGGAAATATCCACGGGATGAAACGGAGTATCGCTTATGCCTGCGATAGACGAAACGTGTGCGCCGATGAAAATGCCGCGGCGCTGTAAAATCTGGCGGCACACCGCGCCCGCGAAGACAAGCGGAGCCGTCAGCCGACCGGAAAAATGCCCGCCGCCGCGCACATCGTTAAACCCGTTGTAACNNAGTGCCCCGGGCGGGGAATAAATTGCAGATTGGCGTAGTCGCCGGATTTGGTGTTTGTATTTTCAATCATTGCGCACAGCGGCGCGCCGGTTGTTCTGCCGTTAAAAACGCCGCTCACAATTTGCGGCACGTCGCTTTCTTTACGCGGAGTGCTGGCTAAATCGCGCCCCGGTGCGCGGCGGCTCATTTGCAGTGCAATCGCGTCAAGGTCAAGCGCCTCGCCCGCGGGCATACCGTCCAGTACCACGCCGATTGCTTTGCCATGGCTTTCACCGAAAATAGATATCCTTACCTTTTCACCCCATGTTGACGACATTTGCGTTACCCCCAAGCATATTATAATCCTCAAAGAAGGTCGGATAGCTTTTTTGAATACTCTGTGCGTCACTGATGGTAACGCAGCCGTCCGTATTGAGCGCGGCAATTGCAAGCGCCATCACGATGCGGTGGTCGTTGCAGCCGTCGACTTCGCCGCCGTGCAGCCTTGCAACACCCTCGATGACAAGTCCGTCGTCGGTTTGCATCACCTTGCCGCCAAGCTTTGTCAAGCCATCCGCCATCGCGGCAAGGCGGTCACTTTCTTTTATTCTCAGCCGTTGGGCGTTGTAAATTCGTGTTTGTCCCTTGCACAGCGCGGCGGTCACCGCTAAAACCGGAACAAGGTCGGGAATTTGGGAAGCGTCGATTTCAATCCCGTCTAATTGATGGGGAGAAACGGATAAAACGGAACCGTTCCATTCTGTTTTTGCACCGAACGCTTGGAAAAGCGTTTCCGCCGCCAGATCGCCCTGACAGGAATTTGGATTTAACCCTTGGAGCGCAAGCTTTCCGCCGAGCGCACCCGCCGCCAAAAAAAACGCCGCCTGTGACCAGTCACGCTCCACTTTATAATCACGCGGCAGATAATTCTGGTTGCCGGCAATTTGCCATCCGTTTTCAATCGTATCAACGGTAACTCCGAAATCACGCATAATTTGAATCGTCATATCCACATAGCCCGCGCTTTCGAGCGGGGAGGAGAGTGTTAGTATGCTTTCGCCGTTCAACAGCGGCAGTGCGAGCAGTAACCCCGTGATAAACTGGGAACTGATATTCCCCGGCAGAACAAATTCACCCGGAATAAGCTGACCGTCAATTTCAAGGGGCAGCCCGCCTGAGGTTTTGCATGATACACCGTGTTCCGGCAGGCAGTCAAGGTAAACGCCAATCGGCCGTTCGGGCAGCCGCCCGTGACCGATCAATTCAGCATTGATACCTAACGCCGCGGCAACGGGAATCAAAAAACGCAAAGTGGAGCCGGATTCAGAGCAGTCAATTTGTATTTTTTCATTGCCGCACCTGTTCTGAATTGCTTTCATCGCAAGGCTGGTTGCGGTAATATCATCACTCAAATGTGTACCGGCGGGGAAAATCTCCGGCCCGTTCGCAAGCGCGGAGCAAATAACCGCGCGGTGCGCCGCACTTTTCGAGGGCGGCACGCTGATTCGTCCGTTTAAAACAGAGGGATAAATCTTTACGCTGCTCATCACAGCACCCCGGTCAGTTCAGCAAAACGGTCACGGTAAATCTGGTCGACGAAGCCGTCGCCGATTTTTTTCAGCATAATCACGCTGATCATGCCCCCGCTGCGCTTTTTGTCAAGCGCGGTAGCAGCCAATATCTTTTCCATCGCCATATCGTCAGTTACCGGAAGATGGTATTTCTTCAGCGCGGCGACGATTTTGTCTGCGGTGCCGCACTTCGTGATGCCCGCGCCCTCGCCGCATTTCGCCATCATGACCATGCCGATGCCAACAGCTTCGCCGTGGGAAAGCTTACCGAAACCGTACAGCTTTTCAAGCGCGTGCCCAAAGGTATGGCCGAAGTTTAAAATCATTCGCTCGCCGGTGTCGAATTCGTCGCGCTCCACGATTTCACGCTTAATATCCACACAGCGGTAAATCATATCCTCTAAATTTTGATGAATATCCTCTTTGTCAATCAGATCAAACAGGGCGCGGCTCTTGATGCAGCCGTATTTAATCGCCTCGCCCATTCCGTCGGAAAAGTAGCGCGGCGGGAGGGTACTCAGCGTGTTGGGGTCAATCAACACAAGGCTTGGCTGATGGAACGCGCCAACTAAATTTTTGCCCTGCGGCAANNGCCGCCGACAGAAGAATCAATCTGTGCCAGAAGGGAGGTCGGTATTTGAATAAAGGAAATTCCGCGCAGGTAGGTCGCCGCCGCAAAGCCAGCCATGTCACCGGTCACGCCGCCGCCCAGCGCCACAATGAAATCAGTGCGCGTCAGGCCGTTTTCAGCAAGTGCGGCGTACATTTTTTCGATGCTTGAAAACCGTTTGCTTTCCTCGCCCGCAGGGAAAACGAATGGGAAGGCGGGGAAACCCGCTTGGTAAAGCGAAGCCGATACGCGCTCAGTGTAAATGGGAGCCACATTGGTGTCGCTGATGATGAAAGCCTTGCTCCCCGACTTGAAAAATCCGGCTGCGCGTGTACCGATTTGGTCAATGCACCCGCGTTCAATGATAATTTGATAGCTTTTAGAAGTGTTCACAGTCAGTTCCATTATTCACCAAGCCTTTCTTTCACCTGTCTGCCTTTGCGCAGAAGTGCGCGCAGTGTTTCGCCGTCGCCCTGTGCCACAGCGTCCTTGATATCTGTAATATTTGCAATAAGTGTATTCAATTCTTCCACCAAAGCGTCCTGATTGTCGATAAACAGCTCGCTCCAAAGCTGCTCGTTAATATTGGCCACACGCGAAACATCGCGGTAGCTGCCCGCCGAAAAGCCGTTATGCTCGGGGCAGCGCGGACTCATCACATAGGCACAGGCAAGCACATGGGGCAGCTGACTGGTAAACGCAATCATCTGGTCGTGGTGCTCGGGGGTAGTTGTTACCGTACCGCCAAAGCCAAGCGCGGCCGCAACCGCTTTTAAAAGGTCAATCGCCGACTGCGGTGCGCCGCAGGGGACAATAATGTAGCTTGCGCCCGCGAACAGATCCGCGTCGCTTGCCGCAAATCCGCTTTTTTCCCTGCCTGCCATCGGGTGGCCTCCCACAAAGGTCAAACCGTGTTCCTTTGCCATTTGCGGCAGGTGTGTGCAGATTTCGGATTTAATTCCGCAAGCATCGGTCACAACGCAGTTTGGCCCAATCAGGTCGAGATTTGCCGCGATAAAGTCAATGTCCGCCTGAGGATAAAGGCAAAGGTAAAGCAGGTCGGCGGTGCGGATATCCTCGTCATTTCCGATTTTGTCAATCGCTCCGCAGCTGAGCGCAGCTTTCAGCACTTCGGGATTGCTGTCGATTCCCGCAATAGAACAGTCGGTGTATTTGCGAAAGGCCTTTGACAGCGAACCTCCAATCAGTCCAAGGCCGACAATTACTATTTTTTGATTCAAGAAAAAATACCCCCAATCCGTTTTATCCGGGTGTGCGCTCCGTAAAAGCAAAATTCCCCGCATGAACAAATTTGCAATATAAAAAATAAATTATGCATATTATAGCAAATTTTAGCAAACTAATCCATTTTGCGTCCAAATGCTTTTGCCGCGACCTGAATGTGCGCGGCGACCTTGTCAAACTGGTCGGGAGTAAGTGACTGCGCGCCGTCGGAAAGGGCTTTCGCGGGGTTGTTGTGAACCTCGATAATCAGCCCGTCCGCTCCGGCGGCAACCGCAGCCAATGCCAGCGGTTCCACCAGCCAGGCAATGCCGCTGGCGTGGCTCGGGTCGACCAAAACCGGAAGATGCGACAGCTTTTTCAGAATCGGAATAGCGGAGATATCAAGCGTGTTGCGGGTGTAGGTTTCATAGGTGCGGATTCCGCGTTCGCACAGGATAACCTGATTGTTGCCGCCTGCCATGATATACTCGGCGCTCATCAAAAGCTCCTCAATGGTACTCGACAGGCCGCGTTTCAGCAGAATGGGTTTGCGAATTTTGCCGAGTTCCTTCAGAAGTTCAAAATTCTGCATATTCCTTGCACCGACCTGAATGATATCCACGTCGTCATTGAGGAATAATTCGATGTGCCTTACGCTCATGATTTCCGTGACAATCGGCAGGCCGGTTTTCTTTTTGGCTGCATTTAAAAGATCAAGCCCCTCCGCCTTTAGACCCTGAAAAGCATAAGGAGAGGTTCTTGGCTTAAACGCGCCGCCGCGCAGAAATTGTGCACCGGCCGCTTTCACCCGCTCAGCCACGCCGCAAATCTGCTCTTCGCTTTCCACAGAACACGGCCCGGCAACCAGCGCCAGACCGCCGTCGCCGATTTTCTGGCCGGTCGGCAGGGTGATGACGGTGTTGTCCGGATGAAACTTGCGGTTGGATTTTTTGTAAGGCTCCTGTACACGCTTGACACTTTCAACAAAATCCTGCGCGCCGATAGAGTCAATATCAATGGAAGAAGTGTCGCCAATCAGGCCGAGCACGGTACTTTGCGTGCCCACCCAGGTATTGACTTTAATGTTGTACTCGCTTGTAAGCGAATTTGTGAACTCCGTGACCTGCTGGGGGGTACATTCCGGTTTTAATACGATAATCATGTCTTTCCTCCAAAATGAATTTTAGCTTCGTTTAAAAATGAGTAAAAAAATAACGGGGCTGCTGCCAGCTCCGCTAAAATAGTAGCCCGTTTTCAGTTACAATACGGCTATATTACGGCACAAAAGCTCACAGTTTGTTTGATTGCACGCACAAAAATCCCACGCCATAAAATAGCGGGAATAACTAAATTCTGTAAATCGTGCTGTGTACATATTCAAACTCATCATGATACTTCCTTGCGTTAATCTTATACTGTATCATAGTACAGATTGGATTAGGTGTCAAGGCTTTTTTGCCGCAGATTACCCCAATGCAGGAAGATGGAACAAGGACTGCAAAAATCCTTGATTGTTCGCCGTATATTTGGTATAATACAAAGGCATATAGAAATGAACGTATTAAGCGTTTTTACAGAAAGAAGTGGCTCCGATGTATAAAATGGCAGTGGACAAGCTTAACTTGGAAAGTATTGTAAATTACCTTGGCGGAGGTATTCTGTGCTGTAAAAATAATTCTGTTCTGACGATTGTATACGCGAGCAGCTCTTTTTATAAAATGATTGGGTACGAGGACGGTGAAATCACCGCCTTATTTGACTATGATCAAAATCTTGTTTTGGGCAACAGCCCGCCAATAGACTGGCGCAGACTTGCCGTCAGCTTAAAGAAAAGCAATTTTATCGAGCTTGAACTGAAGCTGATTAAAAAGGACGGTCACCATATTTGGACGAACTGCCATATGCGGCTAATGACTGAGGAAGACGGTACCGAATATTTTTGCGGGATCATGTCAGACATTACCCTGAAAAGACGCTTGCGTAAAGAGCAGCGCGAACAGCTTAAGGCGATTAAACGGACGGAAAGGGAACTTGCTGCCAGCGAGGAACGCTACCGCATCATCATGGAGCAGGCGGCCGACCCAATCTGTGACTATAATTTTAAAACGCAGGAGCTGTACTGCTCGCCGCCATTCAAGGAGAAATTCGGGATAGATGTTGGTGTGGACGGCCTGCTGGAGCAATTGTACCATTCCGACCTTGTGTATAATGATGATAAATCTCACTTCATGAGTGATCTCTATGGAATTATTGATGGAACGAGTGCGAAAAATCCGGAATATCGCTTTAAAAATACGGACGGTAACTATCGTTGGTACAGGGTGCGCTGTACAGTAATCCGCGACAAGAAAGGTGAACCGCTGAGGATGATTGCCTTTATTACGGATATTGACAAGCAGAAGAAGGAAAACATGTGCTTAAAGGAAAAGGCGGAGCATGACCTTTTGACCGGCCTGTACAACCGGATGACCACAATCGCACTGATCGATGAAGCCATCATCCAAAACAATAACAGCAACCATGCGCTGCTTGTCATTGATATAGATAATTTTAAAAATGTAAATGACAGCCACGGCCACCTGGCAGGAGATGAAGTGATTATTGATATTTCCTCCAAAATCAAAAATCAATTTCGTGAGGGCGATATTATCGGCAGAATCGGCGGCGATGAATTCGTCGTGTTTTTAAAGGATATTCCTCTTTTGGGGGTAAAGAAAAAATGTGAGATTCTGCAAGGCGTTTTTCACAGCGCACATCCAAAGGACGATCAATATTACAAGGTTTCGGGCAGCATCGGCGTTGCGGTTTATCCGCGGGACGGCAAGAGCTACCGCGAACTGTTTTTAAAAGCGGATACTGCTATGTATGCTGCCAAAGGCGAAGGCAAGGACGCTTACTGTATTTACTCTGAGGAACTCAGAAACGTGGGGCACGATATAGAAAAATACGATCACCGCATTTAATTTCATTCTGCATAGTAACCCGCTTATTCATTTTTGAATAAGCGGGATTTTTAATGCTTTCCGCACTTCTTCCGCAACCGAATTGGCAGAACCGCTTGATGGGATGACAACATCCGCAGCTGCGCGGTAAATGCCGCTGCGCGCGCAGTAAAGCGCTTCCATTACCTCATCACGGTTCGGCTTTGCAAGCAGCGGGCGCGAATGATCCCACTTTAAACGCTCTTTCAGCACGGAGATTTCCGCATCAAGCAGTACCACAACACCGGTCTCCTTCAGCGTGGCTGTGTTTTCAGGATTTACCAGTGCACCGCCGCCTGTCGCAATAATTAAGCCGCTTTTTTGGCTCAGTGCCTTTGCCGCGTCCTGCTCCAGTTGGCGAAAGGCCGCTTCGCCGCGTGCTGCGAAAATCTGCTGTACGGTCATCCCCTCGTTCTGTTCAATGTAAACATCCATATCCACAAAGGCGCGGCCCGTGTTTTTGGACAGAAGCCTCCCGACCGTGGTTTTTCCGCTGCCCATACAGCCGCAAAGTACGATGTTGCCGAACGTCTTTTTCATTTCGATCACAGCATCAGTGCACAGTGTGCTGATGTCATCTGGATTAAATTGTGCACCGTACCAAATTTCATGCGCGGCCGCCGCCTGCCACACAAGCATGCTCATGCCGCCGACTGCCTTGATACCGCTTTTGCGTGCCATTTTCAGCAGTGCCGTTTCATTCGGGTTGTAAACCGCGTCAAAAACACATGCGGATTTACACACGACGTCCTGTGAAACAGGGGCGGCGGCGGTGTTGGGGTACATCCCGACCGGTGTCGCGTTTGCCAGCAAATCGATTTCCCCGTCAATTTCATCGAACCGGCAAAAGTCGGCGCGTGCGTTTTTGACCTTTGACCGGATATCCGCACAAAGCTTTTCAGCTGCGGGAATGCCGTGAGGGCGCACAGCCACCGTAACGGAACCACCCGATAAGGCCGCTTCAAACGCCATTACGCGGCCTGCACCGCCGGCTCCCAAAACGACTGTACGGCCGTTTAAGCCTGCTCCGGCGGCCTTCAGCGCACTGCAAAAGCCCGTGCCGTCGGTTGTGTAACCAATCAGGCGGCCGTTATCGTTTTTTACGGTGTTGACAGAGCTGAAAAATGCAGCTTTGTCACTGAGTTCATCCAAAAAGGAAATGATTTCCTGCTTGTGCGGAATGGTTATATTGAATCCGTTAAGCGCCCTCAACTGAAGCATTTGATTTGTCAGTTCGCTCGGGGAAATATCAAAAACCCCATAGTCGGCCGGCCGGCCGGCTAAAGCGAAAAGCCGAGCGTGAATAAACGGCGACATCGTGTGGGCAATCGGGTGACCGATGACCGCGTAGTGATTTTGGTTCATTTTACATCCCTCGTACTCATGAAAATAAAAAAAGGTTTAAAATATATTGACAAAGTGAAAGTTTGCTAATAATATGTGGTTAGGCAATAAGTGCCCGGAGCGATTTATGTAGTTTTTTCTGTGGCAATTGTAACACATACAAGATAATTTTGTCCACAATAAACAGAAACGTTTTCCGCGTGCGAAGATTCAAATTTCTTAAGATTTCTAAGGAGGATATGTTATGGTTTTTGAGAAGGTAAAGGCGATACTCAGCGAACAGTTTGACGTGGAGGAGGATTCCATCACTNNTCGCTGATGATCTGGGTGCCGATTCCTTGGATGTAGTTGACCTTTTAATGTCAATCGAGGATGAGTTCGAATTTGAAGTTCCCGATGAAGAGATTGACAACATTAAAACGGTCGGCGAGCTTGTTAAGTACATTGAGGATAACGTTTAATTGATGTTGCTCCTTAAATCCGCTGTGCATTGCACAGCGGATTTTTTACTTTAAAAGGCGAATTTTGCGCGTTTTACTTGAAAAGCCAAGCTACTTCCTATATAATCATTTCATATGTTAATTTTTTATAAACAAAAGGGGAGTAGAAAACGTTGAATGAATTCAGCTTTTTGACCGATGGCGTAATGTCTATGCTGAACCATCCGGGAATGCTGGTTATGTGGCTGATCGGCGGGTTGCTGATCTGGCTCGCAATTAAGAAGGACTTTGAACCGGCGCTGCTTTTACCGATGGGGTTCGGTGCGATTTTGGTTAACCTGCCGCTGCCGGGCGTTTTAGGGAGCACGGGCATTGTACAGTGGCTGTTCCAGAAGGGAATTGTCGCATCCGAGGCGTTCCCGCTTTTACTGTTCGTCGGTATTGGTGCGATGATTGATTTTGGACCACTGCTTTCCAACCCGAAAATGCTTCTGTTTGGGGGCGCGGCGCAGTTCGGAATCTTCCTGACTGTGGTTTTTGCGGTGCTGTTGGGCTTCCCGCTGAAAGATGCAATGTCCATCGGCGTGATTGGTGCGGCGGACGGACCGACCTCCATTCTGGTTTCACAGGTGCTGAAAAGCAGCTATATGGGGGCAATCGCGGTTGCCGCGTACTCGTACATGGCGCTGGTGCCAATCATACAGCCGGCGGCGATTAAGCTCGTTACCACAAAGCATGAGCGCATGATTCGTATGCCTTATAATCCAAAGGCTGTTTCAAAAACGACTAAAATTTTATTCCCGATTATTGTTACATTGGTTGCGGGAATGATTGCGCCGGACTCGGTTTCCCTCGTAGGGTTCCTAATGTTCGGTAACTTAATTCGTGAGTGCGGCAAGCTGGAAAATCTTTCCCAGACCGCGCAGGGCCCGCTCGCAAATCTGATTACGATCTTTTTGGGGATTACCATTGCGTTCCAGATGCAGGCGGATCAATTCCTGACATGGGGAACACTGATCGTTATGGCACTTGGGTTGTTCGCATTTGTATTCGACACCATCGGCGGCGTACTTTTTGCAAAGCTGCTCAACCTGTTCCTTGCTGCCGATAAAAAGATTAACCCGATGGTCGGCGGCGCCGGAATTTCAGCGTTCCCAATGTCTGCAAGGGTCATTCAAAAAATGGCGTTAAAAGAGGACAACCAGAACCACATTCTGATGCATGCGGTCGGCGCGAATGTGGCCGGTCAGATCGGCTCAGTCGTAGCGGGGGGCATTATCCTTTCGCTCGCCAGAAAGTGGGGGATGATGTAAATGTTCAGATGGAATTTACTCACAGCCGCGTTCACCAGTATTATGGGCAATGTTTCCGGGGATGATATCGGAAAATCTTTGAAACTGATGGGTCTGGGTATGCTCGGTATCTTTATTGTTATGATTGTGATCTTTCTTGTGATTGTTATACTCAATAAAGCCACGGCAGAAAAAAATGAAGACAAAGAAGACGAAGACGATAAATAGGGAATTCGCATAAATAATAAAATCAATCATACGGATTGTTTGATTTAGAGGGGTGTTAATATGGCAGAACAGAAAAAGATGGTCGAGGCAATTACTCCCATGGAGGAGGACTTTGCCAAATGGTACACCGATATCGTAAAAAAGGCCGAGCTGATGGATTACACCAGCGTGCGCGGCTGCATGGTAATTGAGCCTTACGGCTGGGCCATATGGGAGAATATTCAGCATATTCTCGATACCACTTTCAAAGAGCTTGGCCACGAAAATGTTTCGATGCCAATGTTTATTCCCGAAAGCCTTTTAAATAAGGAAAAAGACCATGTGCAGGGCTTTGCGCCGGAAGTGGCATGGGTCACCATGGGCGGGAATGAAAAGCTACAGGAGAGAATGTGCGTACGCCCGACTTCGGAAACGCTGTTTTGTGACCATTACGCCAAGGTCATCCAGTCCTGGCGCGACCTGCCGAAGCTCTACAATCAGTGGTGCTCCGTAGTCCGCTGGGAGAAAACCACGCGTCCGTTCCTGCGTTCGGTAGAGTTCCACTGGCAGGAAGGCCATACGATGCATGAAACTCCCGAGGAAGCCAAAGCGGAAACCGAGCAGATGCTCAAGGTTTACGCCGACTTCTGTGAAAACGATCTTGCCATGCCGGTGATTAAGGGACGCAAGACCGATAAAGAAAAATTCGCCGGTGCGGAGGCCACTTACACCATTGAGGCCATGATGCACGACGGCAAGGCTTTGCAGTCCGGTACCAGCCACTATTTTGGCGACGGCTTTGCAAAGGCGTTTGACGTAACGTTCCAGGGCAGGGATAACTCCAGCTGCCATCCGTTCCAGACCTCATGGGGCATGAGCACTCGCATCATCGGCGGCATCATCATGACCCACGGCGATAACAACGGGTTGGTTCTGCCGCCGGCCATTGCACCGATTCAGGTGATTATTCTTCCAATCGCTCAGCACAAGCCCGGTGTGCTTGACAAAGCGCACGAGCTGCGCGAGAGATTGAAAAAGAACTTCCGTGTCAAAATTGATGAGTCCGAGCAGTCGCCAGGCTGGAAATTTGCCCAGTATGAAATGAAGGGCGTTCCGCTCCGCCTTGAAATCGGCCCGAAGGATATGGAAAAGAATCAGTGCGTTTTGGTGCGCCGCAACGACAGAGAAAAGACTTTTGTTGATCTTGACAACCTTGAAGCCGCAATTACAGAGCAGTTGGAAGCGGTTCGTCAGGGCATTTACGACAAAGCGCTTGCCCGCCGTGAGAGCATGACCTATTCCGCAACAAGCATGGACGAACTCAAAGACATTGCCGACAGTAAGCCGGGCTTCATTAAGGCCATGTGGTGCGGTGACGAGGCCTGTGAGGAAAAACTCAAAGAAGTCGCGGGAGTGTCCTCACGCTGTATGCCGTTTGAGCAGGAGCACATTTCGGATACCTGCGTCTGCTGCGGTAAGCCCGCAAAATCCATGGTTTACTGGGGAAAAGCATATTAATATCATTCATAATGATTATCAAAACAGCCGCGGAAGAATTTCTGCGGCTGTTTTTGGTGTCAGTAATATAAATTTTTTTGATTTCTGTAACCTTTTTCCGTTTTCAAACGTGTTGGTAGTGAAGGAGATGATTCCATGAGCCAACTGTCGCAGCGTACGGGCGACAATCTTTCCGAAAAATACGATCTATATGGAAACATGCTGTTTAAGCTGTGCATGGTTATTCTTTGCAACAAGGAAGACGCGGAGGACGTGGTGCAGGACACTTTTGCCAAGTACCTGCAAAAACACCCGGACTTTCGCGGCGCCGAGCATGAAAAAGCGTGGTTCATTAAGGTTGCAACCAACGGCAGCAGGGACAAACGTCGTTACAGATTTTTCAAGAAGACGGTATGCCTCGATGAAATTGAAGCATATGCCCAAACGCCGGAACAATCGCAGGTTTTGGAGCAACTGATGGCGCTGTCACCGAAATATAAAACGATTTTATATCTTCATTATATTGAAGGCTATAAAATCAAAGAAATAGCCGATATTTTGGGGATGAAGGACACAACCGTGAAAGTGGCGCTTTACCGTGGCAGAGAACAGCTGAAAATGGAGCTGAGAAAGGAGCTTACACAATGAAACCGGAAAATTTAATAAACGCAGTGAATCAGATTCACGTCGACACGGGATTAAAGGCGAAAGTAATGGGCGGCGAGCCCGCCGTAAGCAGGCATAAACCGATTTTATTGACGCTGTCAAAAACTGCCGCGTGCCTTGCGGCAATAGCAGTGCTGGTGTTGGGGGTAACGCTTGTACCGCAAATTTTAAAGCCCCTCGGTACCACCTCACATACTTCGCAGTCGCAGGGAGGGGCAGTTTCCAACAATGCCGGTCAGCCGGGTATGGTGAACGGGCTTTATCATGATGATGCCATTCAAAACATTCTGTTGCTCGGCGTTGACGACTATCAGAAGGGCGACATCGGGCGTAGCGACAGCATGATGCTCGTTTCGGTCGACACACGTCACAAAAAGCTAAAGATCACCTCATTCATGCGCGATCTGTACGTTACTATTCCGGGGTACGGCAGCAACAAGCTCAACGCCGCGTATCCTTTAGCGGGCGGCGGCGCAGAGGGTGCGGCGCTTGCAGTGAAAACTATCGAAGCAAACTTCGGTACCGATATTGACCGCTATGTCATGATCGGAAATTCCGCTTTTGATCAGATTGTCGACAAGTTTGGCGGAGTTACCATGACGATTACAGCGGGGGAGGCAAAACTGATCAACCAGTACTCCGGGGATTCCCGACGTAATCTGACAGCCGGAACCTTCCTGCTGAGTGGAAAACAGGCTCATTATTATTCCCGAATCCGCGTAATCGGCGACGATTTTGGACGCACCGAGCGCCAGCGCAAGGTTTTTTCCGGCATTGCGGATAAGTTTAAGACTTCAAATGTCACTTCAATTTACAACATTTTGTCTGAAACACTTCCTCTTGTCACGACTGACATGAGCAAAAACGAAGTCGTTGATATAGCGAAAAACTCGCTTACCTATCTGAATTATCCCTTGAGCCAAAATCGTATTCCGGGTGATGATAATTATCAGTCCGAAATCGTCTCCGGTGTCGGAACAGTGCTTGTAACGGATATGGCAAAAAGTAAGCAGAGTATTGCGAAGTTTATTTATGAGGACGATATGCCTTAAGGTTTTCCGACAGGTAACCTGTTATTACAATATAAGATCCTTTGAAACAGGAACACATTTTAGATATCTGTGCCTGCTGTGGCACACCCGCCAAATCCTTGGTCTGCTGGGGAAAGCATATTGATTTATTCGGAATATTTAATCTAAATTTTACCAATACTAAAAGGGCGAACCGTTGAGGTGCGTCCTTTTTTGAAACAGTTTTGTAACTTGCCCTCCATTATCAATTGTGATATCATTTGATGTCAGTAGACATAATACTTTTAGAAAAGAGAGATTAACATGAAAAAAATATGGGCGTTTGCCTGCATGATAACTATTCTGCTTACCCTTACAGCTTGTAATGGACAAGCCTCGTCGAGTGCTGCTTCCGGCACGGAAAGCCAGCTTGTAACCAGCAGTGTGCAAGGGGACACGGCGACTTCCAGCGGTGCTGTTTCCAGTCAGCCAGCCTCAAGCGCAGCGTCTTCAAGTGCGGCGGTAGCAGCCAACACTGAACCCAGAGTCGCCAGTCCGAAAGCTCTGGCAAATAAGAGCACTGGGGAGTATCAAGTCAAAACCGTTGAATACAATTATAATAAAGACAATATGGTCTACAAAGCCACCTATTTTCAGCTTTCGGGAAAAATCGCGAACCTTGATAAAATAAATGCAACATTAAAAAATGCCGCACTGCAAACCATCAATTCGCTTGGAACTGCCAAAAAGAGCGTAAAAACAACGGTGAGGGTCAACGGAGACGTTACCTATCAGGGTAAAAATTTTATCAGCGTAGGCTTTAACGAATATGCAACCACCTCTCCGAAGGTGAAAGCTCAGCGCGTGCTGCGCACGGTGAATATCAATCTGAAAACCGGAGCAACCGTCTCGGCCTCAGATTTGATCGTTAAAAATAACGCACTGTACAAGGCACTCGAAAAGGCAGCGAAGGAACAGAAGGACGCGGGGGTTGCGTCGGCCTTGACCGCAGCTGCGATTCAGTCGGGACTGGACTCAAAAACAATCTATTTTACCGATTACGGGGTCGGGCTCAGCGTACTAACCTCCGACAAGCGCCTTACCACAATTACCCTGACCTATCAGGAAGTTCAGCCGTTTGTGACGAAAAATGCGATCTGGAACAATTTTATATAATGACTGTTTTTCGCATGGCACCTCCATTTGCTTTTTTTGATAAATCGTTTATAATGATGATAAGAACTTAAAATTGGCATTGCTCTGTGGGTGCTTCGTATCCGGAAAAAGCGTAAGGCGTAAGTTTTGACATATGGTGTTCTATAATGAAACGGACTGAATGGAGGGATTTCTATGAAAAGATGGATTGATATCGTTACGGCGTTATTGTGCGGGCTGACGGCCGTGTGTACGGTGCTGCTAAAGATAGACAAGCTCTGGCCGATTTTTTCGCATGAAGACAGTACAGCCGGTGTGATCGGAAAGTCAGACGACCCGACTGTCATTTTTGTTACAAAAAAAATAAAATCGATCTCTGACGCCCGTTCGACTAAAATGCTTTTTCTTGCCACAGCGGCTGCTGTGTCCGCATTTCTGCTGCGTATTTTTAACCAAATAAGGCTCGAAAGGGCTTTGAGCAGTTTAACCAAAAATCGCGGGTAAATTTCTTGCAAAAAAGAGAAAATAAGTATTGCATAACGACTCTCAATATGATATTATAATCAAGCACGACTGCGACAGATATGCGATGAAGCGGGAGGTTGCGGCTGAAATAGCCGGTTTTTCCGTGGAGTATGTCCGATTTTAAACCGGGCGACAGATACTTTGAGCGTGCGATAAGAGAATAGCGGTTTGGTTACTCTATTGCTATGCCCTTATTATGCTCAGACGTTTTTTATGCCGACACCCGGATTAACTTGTAAAAGGGAATCCGGTTTTTAAATGTGTTAAGAGGGAACACCCGGCACAGTGTTAGGATTTAAAAAACGCCGCCCGCCAACTACAATAAGGAGGCGATTACAGTGGCAGTCAAGGAAAAAATCAGGATAAGAATCAAGGGTTACGATCATCAGTTGGTTGATCAGTCGGCTGAAAAGATTGTACAGACAGCAAAGCGCACGGGCGCAAGGGTTTCCGGACCAGTTCCGCTCCCTACGGACAAGCAGATCATTACGGTTCTGCGTGCTGTTCATAAGTACAAGGATAGCCGTGAACAATTCGAGATGAGAACACACAAGAGACTTATCGACATTCTCAGACCATCCAACAAAACCGTTGAGGCTTTGATGGGTCTCGAGCTCCCCGCCGGTGTTGAAATAGAGATTAAACTCTAATTAAACCGACCAGCGGTCGAGGTCAAGTTGGCGCTCGCCAACCAATAACCTGCATAGGAGGTAAAATAATGCAAAAAGGTATTATCGGCAAGAAAGTCGGCATGACGCAGATTTTCGACGAAAAGGGGAATGTAATCCCTGTAACCGTTGTTCAGGCTGGTCCCTGTGCTATTTCACAGAAGAAGACAGTTGAAAACGATGGCTACGCAGCTATTCAGATGGGCTATGGCGACTTAAAACCGCACAAAGTTACAAAGCCTATGAAAGGGCATTTTGCGAAAGCGGATGTCGCCCCTAAGAGAACACTTAGGGAGTTCAGACTGGAAAACACAGAAGCTTACAACGTGGGTGACCTCGTGAAAGCGGACATCTTTGCAGTCGGTGAAAAGATCGATGTCACCGGTACCAGCAAAGGTAAGGGATACGCCGGCGTTATTAAGCGCTGGAACTTCCAAAGATTAAAGGAATCCCATGGTACGGGCCCAGTTGCTCGCCACGGTGGTTCAAACGGTTGTTGCTCAGATCCTTCAAGAGTGTTCCCTGGCCTCAAAATGGCCGGTCACTTGGGCGCTGAGAAGGTCACGGTTCAAAATTTGACCGTTGCCAAGATCGATGTTGAAAACAACCTGATCGCTATTAAGGGTGCAGTTCCAGGCCCTAACGGCGGAATCGTAATAATCCATGACAGCGTTAAGGCGTAAGGGAAGGAGGAATTGTAATGCCTAAAGTAGCAGTACTTGATATGGCCGGCAAAGAAGTTGAAAAAATTGACCTTTCCGATGCCATATTCGGAATTGAACCCAACGCAAAGGTTTTGCACGATATGGTTGTAAATTACCTTGCAAACCAGCGTCAGGGCACACAGTCGGCACTAACCCGCGCCGAGGTTTCAGGCGGCGGCAGAAAGCCGTGGAGACAAAAGGGTACCGGTCACGCAAGACAGGGCTCCACACGCTCACCACAGTGGACACACGGTGGTATCGTATTTGCTCCAAAGCCGCGCGACTACAGTTATTCGTTAAACAAAAAGGTAAAGCGTCTTGCCATGAAGTCAGCTCTTTCAAGCAAGGTTCTCGACAGCGAGATGATCGTGCTCGACAAGATTTCACTTGATGAATANNATAAGACCAAGACTATTGTAGCAATGCTCAAGGCAGTCGGCTCCGAGAAAAAGGCTCTCATCGTTCTCCCTGAGGTGAACGGAAAAGTCATTGCTTCGGCGGCTAATATTCCGGGAGTAAAAACAGCAATGGTTAACACCTTAAACGTCTATGACATCTTGAATGCCGATAAATTTATCGTGTTAAAGGATGCCGTAGCTCAGATTGAGGAGGTGTATGCATAATGGCAGCACAGGATATTGTTATCCGCCCCATTATCACTGAAAAAAGCATGACAGGCATTGGCATGAAAAAGTACACCTTTGAAGTTGCCAAAAATGCCACAAAAATCGATATTGCCAGAGCGGTTGAAACTCTTTTCGGCGTGAAGGTCAGCAAGGTTAACACTTTGCATGTAAGAGGCCAGATGCGCCGTCAGGGCAAGAGCGAAGGTTATACTCCATCTTGGAAGAAAGCCATCGTTTCCCTTAAACCCGAAAGCAAAACAATCGAATTTTTTGAAGGCATGATGTAAGCTCTGCCTGAGTCAACGCAGAGGCAAGGATGGGGAAACGGCATTTCCCCGCAAAGCCATCATGAGGAGTGTGAAACCTAAATGCCTATTATAAACTTTAAACCTACCACGGCTTCAAGGCGTGGAATGTCCGTTACGGATTATTCCTCTCTTTCAAAGGTTGCACCGGAAAAAAGCCTGCTGGATACTACCAGCAACAAATCCGGTCGTAACAGCTACGGTAGAATTACAGTTCGCCACCGTGGCGGTGCGAACCGCAAAAAGTATCGTATTATCGACTTTAAGCGTCAGAAATTTGACGCACCGGGAACCGTTCTCACCATTGAGTACGACCCGAACCGTTCTGCCTTTATTGCACTTGTGCAGTATGAGGACGGCGAAAAAAGATACATCATCGCTCCAAACGGCCTAAAGGTCGGCGACGTTGTTGTATCCGGCACCGCAGCAGATATTAAGCCCGGCAACGCTTTGCCGCTCGAAAATATCCCGACCGGTACCTTCATCCATAACGTTGAGCTTTATCCGGGCAAGGGCGCTCAGTTGGCCCGCGCAGCCGGCAACATGGCACAGCTTATGGCAAAAGAAAACGGCATGGCGCTTTTAAGACTGCCTTCCGGCGAACTTCGCAACGTCCCTGTTAACTGCATGGCCACAATCGGTCAGGTCAGCAACATCGACCATGAGAATGTTAAAATCGGTAAGGCCGGCCGTAAACGTCACATGGGTTGGCGTCCAACCGTTCGTGGTTCTGTTATGAACCCGAATGACCATCCACACGGCGGCGGCGAAGGCAAGGCTCCTGTGGGCCGTTCCGGACCTGTTACCCCGTGGGGTAAACCAACACTTGGCTACAAGACACGCGCACACCACAATCGCTCCGATAAATTTATCGTTAAGCGTAGAAACGGCAAATAAGGCGTACAGAAAGGAGCTTATGAACTATGGGCAGAAGCATAAAAAAGGGTCCTTATGTACAGCCTGTGCTGCTTAAAAGGATTCTNNACATGAACGCGGCCGGCGAAAAGAAAATCATCAAAACATGGAGCAGAGCCTCCATCATTTTCCCGGATTTCGTTGGTCACACAATCGCGGTCCACGATGGCCGCAAACATGTTCCGGTTTATGTAACAGAAGATATGGTAGGCCACAAACTCGGTGAGTTTGCCCCAACCAGAACCTTTAAGGGACATTCCGGTTCAAAAACATCTGCGCCGACAAAATAGCGGCCGAAAGGAGTGTATAGCATGGAAGCAAGGGCTTATCTTAAATATGCCCGCATTTCTCCCCGCAAAGTCGAAATCGTGCTTGATCTCATTCGCAACAAGCCGGTAGACGTTGCAATGGCTATCCTCAAGAATACACCAAAGGCCGCCACAGAATATCTTATCAAGTTATTGAAGTCGGCCATGGCAAATGCTGAGAATAACCACAATATGGATGTTTCCAGACTTTACGTAGCGGAATGCTTCGTATGTCCGGGCCCGATCCTCAAGCGCATTCGTCCGAGAGCGCAGGGTCGCGCGTTTAGAATTGAAAAAAGATCTTCGCACGTTACCCTCGTGCTCAAGGAAAAAGAATAAGGCAGAAGAGGAGGTAAACTATGGGCCAGAAAATAAATCCACACGGGTTCCGCGTGGGCGTAATTAAAGATTGGGATTCCCGCTGGTTCGCGAAGGACAATGTTTTCGGCGATACCCTCGTTGAAGACTATAACCTGCGCAAAGTGCTGAAAAAGCAGCTTTATCCGGCAGGCATACCAAAAATTGAAATTGAGCGTGATGCTTCAAAGGTACGCGTTCATATCCACTGTGCAAAACCAGGAATGGTTATTGGCAGAGGCGGCACAGAAATTGAGAAACTCCGCCTTCAGTGCGAGAGCATTCTTAAGAAACCTGTTACGATCAATATCGTAGAGGTTAAGTCACCGGACTTAAATGCTCAGCTTGTTGCTGAGAATATTGCACAGCAGCTCGAAAAAAGAATTTCTTTCCGCCGCGCTATGAAGCAATGCATCGGCCGTGCCATGAAAATTGGTGCCAAGGGTATTAAAACCCAGGTATCCGGTCGTTTGGGCGGTGCGGAAATTGCAAGACGCGAGCAGTACCATGATGGTACAATTCCACTTCAGACTCTTAGAGCCGACATCGACTACGGCTTTGCTGAAGCTGCCACAACATATGGTCGCATTGGCGTTAAGGTCTGGATTTACAGGGGCGAGGTTCTTCAAGACAACCGTCAGCCTCGTAAGGAAGGAGGCACTAAATAATGCTGTTACCGAAGCGTGTAAAATACCGCAAGGTGCATCGTGGCCGTTTAACCGGCAAATGCTACCGCGGCAATAAAGTAACGTACGGCGATTTTGGCCTTCAAGCCTTAGAGCCGGCATGGATTACCTCAAACCAAATTGAAGCAGCTCGTGTTGCTATGACACGTTACTGCAAAAGATTTGGTCAGGTATGGATTAAAATTTTCCCAGATAAGCCAATTACCGAAAAGCCAGCTGAAACCCGCATGGGTTCCGGTAAAGGTTCACCGGAATATTGGGTCGCAGTCGTTAAGCCGGGCAGAGTAATGTTCGAAATCGGCGGAATTTCAGAAGAAACCGCAAGAGAAGCTTTGCGTCTGGCGTCAAACAAACTGCCGATTAAGTGTAAGTTTGTTACGAAGGAAGAAACGGGTGGTGAGCAGTAATGAAGGCCTCAGAAGTCAAAGAATTAACCACAGCAGAACTGGAAAGTAAGCTAAAGGACCTCAAGGCCGAGCTTTTCAACCTGCGTTTCCAGCTTGCCATTAATCAGCTCGATAACCCGATGCGTATTTCTGCTGTTAAAAAAGATATCGCTCGTATCAAGACAGTTTTGCGTGCGAATGAAATTAAGGACAGCGCAAATGCGTAACGGAAGGGAGGATTAATCTGTGAGCGAAAGAAATGTTAGAAAAACAGAAATTGGCAAGGTTGTCAGCAATAAGATGGATAAAACCATTGTAGTTGCAATAGAGAACAGCGTAAAGCATCCGCTTTACAAAAAGATTATTAAGCGTACCGTGNNCTAGCAAAGAAAAAAGATGGCGTCTCGTCGAGATTATAGAGAAAGCCAAATAATTTTGGCTTTAAGCAAAGGAGGAACGCACTGTGATACAACAGCAGACTTACCTCAACGTTGCCGACAACACCGGCGCGAAGCAGCTTATGTGCATCCGCGTTCTCGGCGGTACCGGCAGAAGGTATGCCAATATTGGTGACGTCGTTGTCGCTTCCGTAAAGAAAGCGGCTCCGGGCGGAACAGTAAAAAAAGGCGAAGTCGTTAAGGCAGTCATTGTTCGCACTGCTTTTGGCGTTCGCCGTGATGATGGAACTTATATCCGCTTTGACGAAAATGCGGCAGTCCTCATCAAGGACGATAAAAACCCAAGGGGAACACGTATTTTCGGGCCAGTCGCCAGAGAATTACGTGAAAAAGACTATCTTAAAATTTTAAGTCTTGCCCCTGAAGTATTATGAGGGAGGTGCTCACTAATGAATAAAAAAGTTCATGTAAAAACTGGTGACACCGTCATCATTTTAAACGGAAAAGAACGCGGCAAGAAGGGCAAAATTCTCGCCGTGAGCCCTGAAGAGGGCAAGGTCATCATTGAGGGTCGCAACATGGTTTCTAAGCATGTTAAGCCTCGCAAGATGGGCGAACAGGGCGGTATAATCAAAGCCGAAGGCGCTATATACGCCTGCAAGGTTCAGGTTGTTTGCCCTCGCTGCGGCAAACCCACGCGTGTCTCACATAAGATTTATGAGGACGGCACCAAGGAACGCATTTGCACTAAATGCGGCGAAGCGCTGTAAGGGAGGAAAAAACGACATGGCCAGACTTAAGGAATATTACAAAAAGGACGTCGCACCGGCACTGATGAAGAAGTTTTCTTACCAGAGTGTTATGCAGATTCCAAAACTCGATAAGATCGTCATCAATGTAGGCGCCGGCGAAGCCAAAGAAAATGCAAAGGTTATTGACGCCATTACAACTGATATCTCCGCGATCACAGGCCAGAGGCCGATGATCTGCAAAGCAAAGAAATCAGTTGCCAACTTCAAGCTCCGTGAGGGCATGAGCATTGGCGTTAAGGTAACACTCAGAGGCGACAGAATGTATGAGTTTCTCGACAGACTCTTCAATGTTGCTCTCCCACGTGTAAGAGACTTCAGAGGAATCAACGCGAACTCGTTTGATGGCCGTGGTAATTACAACATGGGCATTAAAGAGCAGCTTATTTTCCCTGAAATCGAATACGATAAGATTGACAAGGTCCGCGGAATGGATATTTGTTTCGTAACGACCGCAAACACCGACGAGGAATCCAGAGAGCTCTTAACACTCATGGGCGCCCCGTTTGCGAAATAAGGAGGGAATATTGTGGCCAAAACATCTATGAAGATTAAGCAACAAAGAGTTGCGAAATTCTCATCTCGCGAATATAACAGATGTAAAATCTGTGGCAGGCCGCATGCCTACCTTCGCAAGTTCGGAATTTGCCGTATATGCTTTAGGGAACTTGCTCACAAAGGTGAGATTCCGGGCGTGAAAAAGGCCAGCTGGTAAAGCTTAGCAAAGGAGGTAACGGTATGCAGATTACAGATACAATTGCTGATTTGCTCACCCGTATTCGCAATGCAAATTCTGCAAAGCACGATTCGGTTGACATTCCCGCTTCCAACATGAAAAAGGCCATTGTGCAAATTCTTGTTGACGAGGGCTATGTAAAGAATTATACGGTAGCAGAGGACGGCAAACAAGGCATTATTAAGGTTAATCTCAAGTATGGTGAGAACAAAAGTACCACCATTCAAGGTCTGCGCAGGGTTTCTAAACCAGGCCTTCGCATTTATTCCAACGCCGAGGATTTGCCAAAGGTCATGAAAGGCCTTGGCATCGCCATTATTTCTACTTCACAAGGCATTATGACTGATCGTCAGGCCCGTAAAGAGAATATCGGCGGCGAAGTCCTTGCATTTATCTGGTAACAAGGGGGTGCAGTAATGTCACGAATTGGAAGAAAACCCATAAATATCCCCGCTGGCGTCACCGTACAGGTTGACGGCAACGTCATCACAGTGAAGGGACCGAAAGGTACCCTTACGCAGAAGATTCATCACAACATGAATGTTTCTGTAGACGGCAACGAGCTACTCGTTACCCGTCCTGACGACGAAAAAGAAAATAAATCCCTTCACGGTTTGACCCGCACACTCATCCATAACATGGTGATTGGTGTAACAGACGGCTTCAAAAAGGAGCNNACCGTGTGCTCAAGCAGGGCAGCAACCTTGTGATGAATCTTGGTTATTCTCATCAGGTTATTGTTCCGGAAATCGATGGAATTACCATCGAGTGCCCAACTGCTAACAAAATCGTAATCTCAGGCCAGGACAAGCAAAGAGTTGGACAGTTTGCCGCAGAAGTGCGTGAAAAACGTCCGCCGGAGCCGTACAAAGGCAAGGGTATTCGATATGTTGGCGAATTTGTCCGCCATAAAGAAGGCAAGGCCGGTAAGGGCGCTAAGAAGTAAGTAAGGAGTGAATAACAAATGGTGAATAAGACTGACACAAACAAGGCCAGACTTAACCGTCACCGCAGGGTGCGCGGTAAAATTTCGGGCACAACAGAGTGCCCACGCCTGAATGTATTTCGCTCTACCACGAACATCTACGCCCAGATTATCGACGATGTTAAGGGAGTTACTCTTGCAGCAGCTTCCACACTGGACAAAGATTTCAATGGTAATGGCGGAAACAAGGATGCTGCACGTAAAATTGGCGAGCTTATTGCCAAACGTGCCGCTGAAAAAGGTATAACTGAGGTCGTATTTGACCGCGGCGGCTATATTTTCCACGGCCGTGTCAAAGAGCTGGCCGAAGGCGCCCGTGAGGGCGGCCTCAAGTTCTAAGAAGGAGGAATACTTTTGGCTAGAATTGACGCAACATCTATGGAACTCAAAGAACATGTAGTTGCTATTAATCGTGTATCTAAAACCGTAAAAGGCGGTCGTATCTTTAAGTTTGCTGCTCTTGTAGTAGTAGGCGACGGAAACGGCACAGTCGGCTTCGGTATCGGCAAAGCGGGTGAGGTTCCCGATGCAATCCGTAAGGGCATTGAAGACGCTAAGAAGAACCTGATTCAGGTTTCTATGCGCGGCTCCACAATCCCTCACGAAATCATTGGTGCTTACGGCGCCGGCCGCGTTTTGATGAAGCCTGCTGCCCCTGGTACCGGCGTTATTGCCGGCGGCCCGGTTCGTGCAGTTGTTGAAGCGGTTGGAATAAAAGATATCAGAACAAAGGCACTGCGTTCTAACAATCCATGTAATGTAGTTCGCGCAACTTTAGACGGCATGTCTAAGCTGCGTACAGCCGGTGAAGTCGCTGCAACACGCGGTAAGTCGGTAAAAGAAATTTTATAATAAGGGGGTAGCAATATGGCACAGCTTAAAGTAACGCTGGTAAAAAGTCTTATCGGCAGCAAAAAGGACCAGATTGCAACCGCCCAAGCTCTTGGTCTTTTCAAAATCAGTGATTCTTCGATTCAACCTGAAAATGAGCAGACTAAAGGCAAGGTGGCCAAGATAATCCACCTCATCGAGGTAAGCAAAGCGTAAGCAAGGAGGTGCGAGTAAATGAAGTTGCACGAACTATCTTCGGTACCTGGTTCTACAAAAGAGCCAAAGCGTATCGGTAGAGGACACGGTTCGGGTCAAGGTAAAACTGCCGGCAAGGGCCATAAAGGTCAAAAAGCCAGAGCAGGCAGAGGTATGCGTGTTGGTTTTGAAGGCGGTCAAATGCCTTTACAAAGACGTATTCCTAAAAGAGGTTTCAATAACATTTTTGCCAAAACCATCATCGCTGTTAACGTCGGCACTCTCGATCAATTCGAGAACGATACTGTGATTGACGCACAGGCACTGATTGATGCGGGCATTGTAAAGACATGCTGCGACGGGATTAAGATCCTTGGTAACGGTAGTCTTGAAAAGAAGCTGACTGTAAAGGTCAATGCTTATTCCGAATCTGCCAAGCAAAAAATAGAGGCCGCGGGTGGGAAGGCAGAGGTGATCTAAGTTGTTTAAAACAATTAAGAATGCCTGGGGTATCCCCGATCTTCGCAAGAAGATTCTGTTTACATTGTTCATTATAGTCGTTTTCCGTTTTGGTGCCGTTATTCCGGTTCCATTCCTTGATGTCACCGCCTTAAAAGGGTTGATGGGCACAGTGAATGAGTCCGGTTCGGCGTTGAGCTATCTTGATATGCTGTCAGGCGGCGCTTTCGCAAACGCAACAATGTTTGCAATGAGCGTCACCCCGTACATTAACAGTTCCATTATCATGCAGCTCTTAACAGTTGCAATTCCAGCATTGGAGAGAATGGCAAAAGAGGGCGAAGATGGTCGTAAAAAAATCGGCACACTTACCCGCTATGTCACTGTTGTCCTTGGTTTAATCCAAGGTACTGCATATTTCTTCTATCTGCGTAACAGCTCTTATCAGGGCACTCCAATCGCAAAGTACACAACCGGTTGGCAGCAAGTGTTCGCAGCGTTCGTCATTATCATGGTGTTTACCGCTGGTACCGCAATGATGATGTGGCTGGGCGAACAAATTAACCAAAAGGGTATTGGCAACGGTATCTCAATCTTATTGTTTGCCGGTATCGTGGCAAGAATGCCGCATACGGTCAGCTTACTTGGAAAGTACCTTCAGTCTGCAAACCAGGATCCTACAAACTTCGGCAAGTATTATTTCTTTGTTCCGATGTTTGTTGTCGTTTTCCTTGCAGTCATATGGGTAATTGTGTTTATGAATGACGCGGAGCGCCGAATCCCTGTCCAGTACGCCAAGCGCGTGGTCGGCAGAAAGATGTACGGCGGCCAAAGCAGTCATATTCCGATTAAAGTTGGTATGTCCGGCGTTATGCCAATTATTTTCGCAAGTTCGATTCTTTCTATTCCGAGTACGATTCAGCTGTTCCTTGGCAATAAGGTAACAACCGGCTTCTGGAAAAGCTTTTTTGACGCTTTCTCGTCGTCGGGCTGGCTGTATTCGTTCGTTTATTTCCTGCTGATTATCATGTTTGCTTACTTCTATGTAACAATTCAGTATAATCCGGTAGAGATGGCCAATAATCTTCGTCAGAACAACGGCACAATCCCAGGCATTCGCCCGGGCAAGCCGACCTCCGATTTTATTGCCAGAATTCTTTCAAAGATCACTTTAATTGGAGCATTGTTCCTTGCAGTCATCGCTTTGCTGCCGATTGGTTTCGGTGCCGCAACCGGCATGCGTAACATGTCACTCGGCGGTACATCAATCCTGATTTTGGTTGGTGTTGCACTCGAGACGGTAAAGCAGATGGAATCACAAATGATGATGCGCCATTACAAAGGCTTCCTTGATTGATAAGGAGTGAAAGAATAGTGAAACTGATACTGCTCGGCGCCCCAGGCGCCGGTAAAGGCACGCAAGCAGATGTTATCTGCGAACGTTTTAGCATTCCCGCGATTTCAACGGGCAACATTATCCGTGAAGCGCTGAAAAGCGGCACTGAAATGGGAGTTCGCGCAAAATCCTTTATGGATTCAGGCAAGCTTGTTCCCGACGAGGTTGTTATTGGCATCATCCAGGAGCGTTTAGCCGAGGATGACTGCAACAACGGTTTTGTACTGGACGGCTTTCCGCGCACGATTCCTCAGGCCGAGGCTCTGGACAGGATGGGCATTCAAATCGACAAGGTAATCGATATCGAGGTTCCCGACGATAAGATTGTACTGCGTATGTCCGGACGCCGTGTCTGTGAAAGCTGCGGAGCCAGCTACCACCTGCTTTATAAGAAGCCGGAAGTTGAGGGCGTTTGCAGCAAATGCGGCGGCACCCTTGTTCAGCGCAAGGACGATCACCCGGATACAGTGAAAGAGCGCTTGAATGTGTATCACGAACAAACTGAGCCCCTTAAGGCTTATTATGAGAAGCAGGGCAAACTTTGTATCGTAGAAGGGCAAGAGGATGTAGCACATACTACAAAGCTGATTCTTGCCACATTAGAGGCGTAATCATGATAGTGCTTAAAACCAGCCGGGAGCTTTCAGCAATGAGAGCTGCCGGAAGGATATCTGCAAGAGCGTTAAAAATAGCCGGCGAAGCGGTTGAACCCGGTGTTTCCACTTGGGAAATTGACCGCATTGCCCGCCGCTATATTGAGGATCAGGGCGCAAAGCCTACGTTCCTCGGTTACGGCGGATTTCCGGCAAGCGCCTGTATTTCGGTAAATAATGTGGTCATCCATGGTATACCAAGCAAGAGCATCATTATCAAGCAGGGTGACATTGTGAGCATTGACATAGGTGCCACCTTTGACGGTTATGTTGGCGACAATGCGTATACGTTCCCTTGTGGGGACGTAAGCGCACAGGCGCAGGCTTTGATGGATGCGACGCGTGAAGGCCTTTACGAAGGCATTAAAGCCGCAGTAGCCGGTGCAAGAATCGGCGATGTCGGCAGCGCGGTCCAAAGGTATACCGAAGCTCGCGGTTACTCGGTGGTACGCGATTTTGTCGGCCACGGAGTAGGCGCGAAGATGCACGAAGACCCAAGTGTTCCTAATTACGGCACGCCCGGTAGGGGTGTGCGCCTGTTGCCAGGCATGACTATCGCCATTGAACCGATGATCAATCAAGGCGTGAAGGAAGTAAAGACTTTGGCGGACGGTTGGACGACCGTAACCGCCGACGGCAAGCTTTCGGCACACTTTGAACATTCCATCGCAATTACTCCGGATGGCCCTGTTATTCTAACATCGCCGGATTGAGGGGGAAAACCATGGATTTAGTGAGAGGGCTGGTTGTTCGGTCGGCCGCGGGCCGCGACAAGGGCGGTTTTTTCACCGTGCTTGAGGCAAACACGCAATTTGCCGTTATATGCGACGGAAAGCGGCGCAGCCTCAGCCATCCAAAGAAGAAAAAACACAAACACCTTTTTGCGACTAAAACCGTACTGCCCGAAGGTTCAATGCAAACCAACCGTGAAATTCNNTCGCTGAGGGCCGTTTTCCACAAGAGGAGGCTTAATATATGTCGAAACAGGACGTAATAGAAACTGAAGGCGTAGTAACCGAGGCTCTGCCAAACGCAATGTTCATGGTAGAGCTACCAAATCACCATACGATACTCGCGCATATTTCCGGCAAGCTCAGGATGAACTTCATCCGTATTCTGCCGGGCGATAAGGTCACAATTGAATTGTCACCTTACGATTTAACACGCGGACGTATCACGTGGCGTTCAAAGTAAAACAAACACTCGCTTAGGGAGGGCGCACAAATGAAAGTTAGACCTTCTGTCAAGAAAATGTGTGAAAAATGCAAAATCATTAAACGCAAGGGTAAAGTCATGGTTATCTGTGAAAACCCAAAGCATAAGCAGCGTCAGGGCTAATTTGGCGCAAACCTATTAACAATGGAGGTGCAACCATTATGGCGCGTATATCAGGTATTGAATTACCCAGAGATAAACGCATCGAAATTGCTCTTACCTATGTTTTCGGAATTGGCCGCAAAACCGCCAGCGACATCTGCATCAAAACAGGTGTCAACCCGGACATTAGAGTAAGAGATTTAACAGAAGACGATGCCGCGAAGCTTAGAGACTATGTCGACCATAACTGCCGCGTTGAGGGCGATCTTCGCCGTGACGTAGCATTTGACATTAAAAGACTGATTGAAATCGGTTGCTATCGTGGTGTTCGTCACCGCAAGGGCTTGCCGGTAAGAGGCCAGCGTTCTAAGACCAATGCGCGTACACGCAAAGGCCCAAGAAAGACAATGGCTAACAAGAAGAAGTAAGCAAGGAGGGATTTAAAAGATGGCAGCACAAAAGGGCGCAGCTAAAAAAGGTACCGCAGTCCGCAGACGCCGTGAGCGCAAAAATATCGATCGCGGAGCTGCTCACATCCAGTCCACCTTTAACAACACGATTGTTACCATCANNGCCGGCCGCGAAGCGGCTATCCGTGCACTTCAGGGCGCAGGCCTCGAAGTCAGCATGATTAAAGACGTTACTCCGATTCCGCATAACGGATGCCGTCCTCCGAAGAGAAGACGCGTATAGTAACTAAACCGATAATAGGAGGTGCAACCATAATATGGCAAGATATACAGATGCTGTGTGCAAGCTTTGCCGCCGTGAAGGCCAAAAGCTGTTCTTAAAAGGCGCAAGATGCTACACAGATAAATGCGGGGTTACCCGCAGACAATACGCCCCGGGCCAGCATGGCCAAGGACGCAAGAAAACCTCTGAGTACGGCTTGCAGCTGCGCGCAAAGCAGATGACAAAGCGTTTTTACGGAGTACTCGAGACTCAGTTCAGGAACTACTATGATATGGCCACACGCAAAGAAGGCAAAACCGGTGACGAATTGCTTTCTATTCTTGAAACCCGCCTCGATAACGTAGTTTATCGCCTTGGCTGGGGCAGCTCAAGAGCAGAAGCCCGTCAGTTGGTTGTTCACGGCCATTTCACTGTGAACGGCAAGAGAGTGGATATTCCTTCTTACCTTACAAAGCCGGGAGAAGTTATTTCCATCAAGGATAAGAGCCGCCAGAGCGAAAAGATTAAGGCTGTTGTTGAGGCTAACTCAGCTCATCCTGTGCCAAAGTGGCTTGATATCAATCGCGAAACACTGGAAGGCAAAGTCATTGCACTGCCAACCCGCGAGGATATTGACCTTGCAGTCGACGAAACTCTCATCGTTGAGTTGTACTCCAAGTAATGCCGTTGTTTGACAGCATATAAACATCATGGCAGATAAATTAATCGGCTATATGTCAAGGAGGGTCGCTAATGATCGAGATTGAGAAGCCAAAAATAGAAACAGAAGTTTTATCGAATGACGGAACCTATGGCAAATTTGTTGTAGAACCGCTTGAGCGTGGATTTGGCACTACTTTGGGCAACAGCCTCAGACGTGTGCTTTTATCATGTCTTCCGGGAGTTGCAGCTACATCTATTAAGATAGATGGCGTTCTTCATGAGTTTTCCACCGTCCCCGGAGTAAAAGAGGATGTCACTGAGCTTGTGCTGAACATCAAAGGACTGACTGCGAAACTCCATTGCGATGGACCAAAAACAGTTGAAATCTGCGCAGAGGGTCCGTGCGAAGTAACGGCCGACTCTATCAAGTGCGACAGCGAGGTTGAGATTCTTAATCCCGAGATGCATATTGCAACTTTGGGAGACGGAGCAAAGCTGTATATGGAATTGACCCTGGACAAGGGCCGCGGATATGTTGTCGCTGAAAGAAACAAGCAAAACATGACTGCAAACGTAATCGGTCAGCTTCCGGTTGATTCTATTTACACTCCTGTTTATAAGGTGAATTTTAATGTTGAGCCAACCCGTGTGGGCCAGAGCATTGACTTTGATAAGCTTACACTGGATGTTTGGACCAACGGAGTAATCGGAGCTCAAGAGGCCGTTTCTTTAGCCGCAAAAATTCTTACCGAGCATCTGAACCTCTTTGTTGATTTGTCTGATAAGGGCNNGCTCGAAATGACTATTGAAGAGCTTGACCTTTCGGTTCGCTCCTTCAACTGCTTAAAGCGCGCCGGTATTAATACGGTTGAAGACCTTATCAATAAATCCGAAGAGGATATGATGAAGGTTCGCAACCTCGGACGTAAATCCCTTGAAGAGGTTGTCTGGAAGATGGCCTCTCTCGGTTTTAATCTGCGCAAGGATGATGAATAAAAATCATTCATGCAAACCTAAGGTAAAGGAGTGATATTTCGATGCCAGGAACCAGAAAGCTCGGAAGAGCCACTGATAACAGAACCGCCATGCTGAGAGCGTTGGTAACCTTTCTGTTAGAGAACGGTAAGATCGAAACCACAGTTACTCGCGCCAAGGAGGTTCGCTCCCTGACCGAGAAAATGATAACGATTGCGAAAGAAGACAATCTGCACAATAGGCGCCTCGTTTTAGCCTTTGTTACAAAGGAAGACGTTGTCTGCAAATTGTTCAGCGAGATTGCTCCTAAGTATGCTGACCGTAACGGCGGCTATACTCGCATCAGTAAGCTTGGCCCACGCCGTGGCGATGCCGCTGAAATGGGAATTATCGAGCTTATCTAACAATAACCGTGTGTCTTAAAGGCTGCCGCTTTTGCGGCGGCCTTTTTTGCGTATGATCGAAGTGATTTGGCAGCTAAGATGCTATAAACAGGAATAGATAATGTAATATTGTCCCAATATAATTACATTATTGAAATATTCTGTGTAGATATTGACTATGCAATTCATTTTTCATAAGATAGAACAGGACACAGGTCGAACAGCTGACAAATAGCCTTATGATTTGTGTCCAGACCTAAACATGTGCTTTGGCACAAACTGAAAGGGTATGAAGAATGAAAAAAAGCATTCGATTGACAAGTATGATTTTAGCGTTTACTCTTATTATTTCCGTCTTCGGCGGCACGGCTGCCTTTGCGGATGACATGGAGCCGACTACAATCACATTTCCTCATGCATTCGACACGGTTAATGAAATTGGACAGGAAAGCATGTGGGACATCGCGGTAGCTGTGAATAAACCGGATCAGGAAATTACAGCAAAGTCCAGCGATCCGTCCATCATTTCTTTAGAGTTCGATAAAAAGGTCACGAATATGACTCCGCCGTATACCGACTTTTTAATGAAAGCATATAAAAAGGGAGTAGTGACGCTCACCTTTACCACAACCGACGGTACAAGTATTTCAAGGACGGTAACGGTTATCGACAATAACAATTTTGGTTATAAGCTTACTCCGGATACGACACAGAATTTTTCAATCCAAAGTGGAAACAGCTATTTCATGAAAATACACGCCACCGATCTTTCCGGTCTGATGACCGTAATTCCGAAATTGACTTCGTCCGACCCCAATGGATTAAGAACGACAATGGTCGATTTTAACGACGCGAAGCATGACGTCACCTTTCGGGTAGACGCAGCCGGCAGTGTGGGGAAAAGTTATCAGCTTTACCTTGGAGTTACAAATCAACTCCCCAAAAAGCTGTGCTCAGTGACGATTACGGCACATAAAAATCTCAGGCTTGATACGACAGGTGCCATTGTTTACACCTGCAATATAGGCGATACCTACCGCTTTACAGCATACACGAATTCATCCGTTGCTCCGGCATCCAGTGCGAATAATACTGTGGCTTCCGTGAAGTATTTGCGTAAGGTTGCGGGTGGGTATGAGTATGAAATAAAAGCTTTGAAATCCGGCCCGTCCATCATACGGGTGTCACAGAACGGTGAAACCGCTTCTTTCCCGGTTTCAGTGAATTATCTCAATGCCTCCGGGCTGGACGGCTATGGAAATGATCCGTCAGTTACCTCGGACTCGCCCGCAAAGATGTCCTATGCGGTCGGGGAATCCTATATTTACCGGTTTGCAGTTATGGGCGGCGGTGAACCCAAGTTTACAGCGGGTACAGGAAGCGTACTTTCCACACAGCTTGTAAAAAAAGATGGAATTAATTATTATGTAAAGGCAACTGCGATCGGAAAAGCGCAGGATGGAACCACGCTGTACGTATCTTTTCCAAACGGGCAAAGAAATTACAAAGATTATAAGGTTGCGGTCTGCAATGTGAGTCTTGTTCAGATGAAGTCCGACACGACCGCAAAATTTTCTGTCAAGCAGAGCCTCAGCTATACCTTTAAAATTACGGGTGCTGCGAGTTTTTACACAGATGCAGAGGGCGTATTTAAGACAGAACAGGTGAAAACCTCCGGCAGTACTGCGTTCTATAAAATCACGGCGCTTGGCGAACCGGGTCAGCAGGCGGACTTTTATATGGCGGCAGCAGACCAGTCGGTACAAAAGGTCTGTACAGTGACGGTAGCTGCACCGCCGCCACCGATTGTCATTCAGTCCGACACCAACGCGGATTTTGCAATCGCGCCGAAGTTTAGTTACCAGTTTAAAATCACTGCACCCGGAGCGACGGCATTGAATTTTAATGCGGGTACTGCCGGCGTGTTTGAAGTAAATTTTGTGCGGCGCATCGGCGACGATTTTTATTACAAAATCATAGCGATTGGTCAGCCAGGCAAGGAAGCGGGAATCTACGCTTTCATACCAGGTAAGACTCCTCAAAAGTTGTGTAAGGTTGCCATCTCATAAGGGTGACGCTCAAGAAAACTCGCTTCTTTGTAAAAAGAAACGGGTTTTCTTCTTTTATCTGCATACCGCGATCAAATGTGACAAATAAGCTGTCTTGCAAAACAGCCTCCTCCATTATATAATGAAAGAAATAAAACAGGAGGAAAGTTGTATGAAAAAGAATGTAAAAGTGATGTCCTTGGTTTTGGTATGCATGCTGATTACTGCCGTGTTCGGGAGCACTTCCGCTTTTGCTGAGAGCACAAAGTATCTGAATTTTTACCCCACAGGTGGCCGTACTGTCAACATCAATGCGCAGGATTATTTTCAGGTGCTCAGCAGCGCAGCGGAACCGCCGACTGTAAAGGTAGACGATACAGCAAAACTGAAAGTTGAGTTCGATAAACAGGTTGGCGACGCGACACTGAAAACATATCAATACAGATATGAAGGACTGAAAGCGGGAAATGTGACCGTTACGGTTGCATCCAAAGACGGTATGACCGCAAAGGAGACTTTCACAGTAAAAGCGGTTACCGCTGCCGTCGAAGATATAACCATCAAGTCCGACACGACCGGCAATTTTAGTTTGAAGCAAGGAAGCTCTTACGTCGTTAAAATTACCTGTAAGGATAAAAACGGAACTGCTGTAAAACCGATTTTTACGGTCGGCAACAGTAAAGTATTGAAAGTGCAGTTCTTAAAACAGAGTGGCATTAACTTTTACTACAAAATTACGGCTATCGGCAAAGTCGGGCAGGAAACCGGCATTTACACTGCGTCGAAAGGAATCAAGGCCGTACGGCAGAGCAAAGTCCTTATTACAAGCGCAGCTGCAGAAAAGATTAGCATTAAAAGTGACACCACTGGGGAATTCGGTCTTGCAAAAGGAGCAAGTTACAGTTTTAAAATTACTTCACCCAAAGGGGTTGTGCCGATTTTTACAATAGGAACAAAAGGTGTTTTCAGTTTTGAGCTTGTTAAAAAGTCCGGCAATGATTATTTTTATAAAATTACTGCAATTGGAAACCCAGGTCAATCGGCAGGCATTTATACAAGCCTACCAAACGAAAAAGCAGTAAAACAATGTAAAGTTCTGATTGCACGCGGATAATTTTACGCATATAATAAAAGGCTGTCACTTTTGTGGCAGCTTTTTGTGTTGATTCATAACGATAGTCACACGATGTTTCATTTGAATGCCTTGAATAAAATTATTTTTCGGTTTATAATTAAGAAACAGGATAAAATATTTATTTGTATCAAAATTGTATTCAGAGGTGTAATATTATGATATTTAAAAACGCTAAAATTGTGGACGATAGTTTTCACTTAGCCGATGCAGACATTGCAGTCGGTGGTGACAAAATCAGTGAAATCGCACCCGGCCTTTCAGGCGAGGACGAATGTGACCTGACGGGTTGTGTGATTGTACCGGGATTCGTGGATATACATATTCACGCATGTGTCGGTGCTGATACCTGTGATGCCGACCCCGAAGGAATCGCAAAAATGTGCGCACATTTAATTACCAAGGGGGTTACGTCCTTTTGTCCTACAACAATGACCGTATCCCATGACGACATCAGCAAGGCTTTGTCGGTGGTAAAAGGCTGCATGGAACAGCCGCCGAAGGGCGCGGCAATCGCCGGCGTCAATATGGAAGGCCCGTACATTTCAATCCATAACAAAGGCGCGCAATCCGGAAAGTATATCAGGGAACTGGATATAGATGAGTTTGAAAAAATGTTTGATGCCTGCGGAGGGATTGTGAAGATTGTTGATGTTGCTCCCGAGTGCGGCGGCGCGGAAGGATTTATTAAGAAAGCATCAAAGCTTTGCACGGTGTCGATTGCACATACCAAGGCGGATTATGAGTGCGCGAAACACGCTTTCGATTTGGGCATCACACACGCAACTCATCTTTATAACGCCATGCCGGGTTTGACACACCGCGCACCGGGCGTTGTCGGCGCTGTTTTTGATGATGAACGCGTCAGAGCGGAAATTATCTGCGATGGCTTCCACATCCACCCCGCAGTGCTGCGCATTACCTTCCAAATGCTCGGGAAAGACCGCGCGGTTATTGTCAGCGATTCCATGCGTGCGGCAGGCCAGCCGGACGGGGTTTCCGAACTTGGCGGACAAACGGTTTATGTCAAGGATGGTCAGGCACGCCTTGAAGACGGCACCATTGCCGGTTCTACCACCAACATTCATCAGGAAGTTAAAAACCTAATTGGCTACGGAGTTCCGTTCCTGAATGTAATTCAGGCGGCCACGCTGAACCCTGCAAAGGAAATTCACGAGGATGAACGCATCGGCAGCATTAAAGTCGGAAAATACGCAGACCTTGTTGCACTCGATTCTAATCTCAATATTAAATTGGTCGTTGCCCGTGGAAAAATTTTGGTCGACAATCGATAATATCACAAGTTATGAATAATGAAAAAGATGCCGCTGAAGGAGCTTCCCTCAGCGGCATCTTTCATTTTATTTTCGACTCATTATGATTGGCTACTGAATAATTCTTACTCGAATAATTTCGGGCAGCTTTTCAATATTGGCAGCCGTGTCATCCTTTACTTTTCCGGTCACATCGAGAATGGTATAAGCGTAATCCTTCTTGGATTTACTCTGCATGTTTTCAATGTTGATGCCGTTGTCTGCAAGCGCGCCGGACAAAAGGNNCGCAGGGAACCGTCGCGCTGCATCGAAACCGCGGGCATATTGACTGAGTTTTTAATGTTGCCGTTCTGTAAATACTCCATCAATTCACCGGCAGCCATGCGTGCGCAGTTGTCTTCCGATTCCGGAGTGGAAGCGCCAAGGTGCGGAATGGCAATCACGCCGTCCACACCGATTAAATCGTCACTTGGGAAATCGGTCGCGTAAGCCGCAACTTTGCCCGCTTGAATTGCAGAGAGAATATCCGCCGAAACAANNAACAACCAAATCTCCGCGCGCAAAGTTCAGAATGCGGACGTCATCCTTCATTTTAGCGATCGATTCTGCGTTAATCATACCCTTTGTGTCGGGCGTGAGCGGAACGTGAACCGTAATATAGTCGCATTCAGCGTAAATCTGATCAAGCGTGTGCGCATGGTTAATGGAGCGGGAAAGACCCCATGCCGCGTCAACCGACAGATACGGGTCATAGCCGTAAACCTCCATGCCGAGGCTTTTTGCCGCGTTCGCAACCAAAATTCCGATTGCGCCAAGGCCGATCACACCAAGTGTTTTACCGCTGATTTCAGGGCCGACGTATGCGCCCTTTCCTTTTTCGACCAGCTTGCCAACCTCGTCGCCCTTGCCTTTCAGTGTCTTTGCCCACTCAATAGCGGGAACAACCCTGCGGGAGGAAAGCAGCAGGCCGGCTAAAACAAGCTCCTTGACGGCGTTCGCATTGGCGCCCGGAGTATTGAACACGACAATGCCCTGCTCACTGCACTTTTCAAGAGGAATATTATTGACGCCTGCGCCCGCTCTTGCAATGGCCAGCAGGCTTTTAGGCAGTTCCATTTCGTGCATGGATGCGGAGCGAACCAGAATCGCTTCAGGGTTTTCAATTTCTCCGCCGTAGCAGTAGCTTTCATCAAAACGGCATGTGCCGACCTCTGAAATCTTATTCAAGCATTTTATGTGAAACATAGTTCAATCACCTACATTCTATTTTAGTTGTTCTTTTCAAATTCAGCCATAAACGCAATTAGCTTTTCCACGCCCTCAACAGGCATTGCATTATAGATGGAGGCGCGCATTCCGCCCACGGAGCGGTGCCCCTTCAGGTTGACAAAATCTTGTGCGATGGACTCTTTCACAAACTTTGCGTCAAGCTCTTCGCTGCCGGTTACAAAGGGAATGTTCATCAGCGAACGGTCTTTTGCAACAACCGTGCCCCTAAACAGTTTGGAACTGTCGAGGAAGTTGTAGAGCAGCCCGGCTTTCTTTTCGTTTATTTTTTTCATTTCATCAAGTCCGCCGATGGTGTTTTTCAGCCAGTCAAGTACCAGCATGCATATGTAGATTGTGTAGCACGGCGGTGTGTTGAACATGGAGCCGTTGTCGGAATGGGTCTGATAATTGAACATGGTCGGGGTAAAGTCCATTGCGTGGCCAATTAAATCCTCGCGGATAATGACGACGGTTAAGCCGGCAGGGGCCATGTTTTTCTGTGCACCGGCGTAAAGCAGGCCGAATTTGCTCACATCAATCGGCTCACTTAAAATAATAGAGGAAATATCCGCCACCAGCGGAACGGTTCCGGTTTCAGGCAGATGATGAAACTTTGTGCCGTAAATGGTATTGTTCAGGCAAATATGGAAGTAATCCGCGTCCTTTGTAAAGGTGGACGGGTCCAAGTCCGGAATATAGTTAAAAGTCTTGTCTTTAGAGGAAGCAACTACATTCGCAGTGCCGTAACGCGCGGCCTCCTGATAGGCCTTTGTGGCCCACTGACCGGTTAGCACAAAGTCGGCTGTATTGCTTTTTGTCATCAGGTTCATGGGTACCATTGCAAATTGAGAGGAAGCACCTCCCTGTAAAAACAGGACTTTATAGTTTTCGGGAATATTCATAATTTCACGAAGTAAACTTTCCGCGGAAGAGATAATTCCCTCATAAACCTTGGAGCGGTGTGACATTTCCATCACGGATTGTCCACTGTCCTTATAATTGAGCATTTCATCTGCTGCGCGACGCAGCACAGGCTCAGGCAGCATTGAGGGGCCTGCGGAAAAGTTGTAAACACGTTTCATTTAAGTGCAACCTCCAATATAAATTTTAGGGATCGTTAGGATATATTATAATATTATATCGCTTTAGTTAGTTGAAGTCAATGACGCATATGACAATAAAATAACAAATCAAAATGCGGGTGCAGTCTATGGTGGAGAAGGCTCTATTATTTTATTGCCAAAGACTATATTTATGTTATAATATAAATATAATTTATTAGAATCGTATTGCAATTATTGTTTATATTTAATGTTAAAAAGGAGGGGCTTTGATGACAGTCAGAGATATAATTTCCATTTTGGACGCACAAATCATTGCGGAAGGCGACTTGGACGCGGAAGTAAAAACAGCCTGTGGCAGTGATATGATGAGCGATGTCCTCGCCTTTGTGAAAGATCAGTCTGTTTTGCTGACTGGGCTGAATAACCCACAGGTGGTACGTACCGCCGAAATGATGGATATGCGCTGTATTATTTTCGTCCGCGGAAAAGAAGTGAACAGCGACGTCATTGCGCTTGCACAGCAAAAAGAGATTACCGTCCTGCAGACACGGTACAGGATGTTTACCGCCTGCGGGCTGCTGTATGCAAATGGATTGAGTGGGGGCTGCGAAAGTTGAAAAATATCCTCTCCTTTGACTACATTGTACCGGGGGATGATTTTACCCGCGCGGGCGAGGCGTCAAGCGACGTGAAACATAAATTAAAGCAAATAGGGTATGATCCAGACGCAATCCGGAGGGTTGCAATTGCCATGTATGAAGGAGAAATCAACATGGTGATTCACGCCGGGGGCGGTCAGGTACATGTTGAAATTAACCCGGAAAAGGTCGATATGGTTCTTGCCGATCAGGGTCCCGGCATCAAAGACATTGCCCTGGCGATGCGCGAGGGCTACTCTACCGCACCGGACAATGTGCGTGCGCTGGGCTTTGGTGCGGGAATGGGACTGTCAAACATGAAGAAATGCACCGACACCATGAAAATAGATACCGAGGTAGGCAAGGGAACAACCTTGCACATGACAGTGCTTATCAAGCGGTAAACAGTGGAGGGAATCATCATGAACCAATTTTTTCATTCCGTTACGCTGGACAAGGATAAGTGTATGGGATGTACAAACTGCATTAAGCGCTGCCCGACAGAGGCGATTCGAGTGCGTAATGGGAAAGCGAAGATCATCTCCGAACGGTGTATCGACTGCGGGGAATGTATCCGCGTTTGTCCTCACCACGCCAAAAAAGCAAAATATGACACGCTTGATATCCTTCAAAATTTTAAATATAAGATTGCTTTACCTGCTCCCACTCTATATGGTCAGTTTAACAACCTGGATGATATTGATATTGTGTTGACCGGCCTTAAGCACATTGGTTTTGACGATGTATTTGAGGTTTCGCGCAGTGCCGAACTTGTTTCCGAAGTCACAAGGAAGCTGCTGCAGGAAGGCAAACTCAAAAAACCGGTCATCAGCTCGGCTTGCCCTGCGGTGGTTCGGCTGATTCGGGTGCGCTTTCCGGACCTGTGCTCCCATGTGCTGCAATTAAATTCACCCATGGAAACAGCCGCACGGATTGCCAAACGTGAAGCGGCAAAAAAAACAGGATTGCCAATCAGCGAAATCGGCGCTTTTTTCATCACACCCTGTCCGGCCAAGGTAACTTCGATCAAGATGCCGATCAGCTGCAAAAAATCCGAGGTTGACGGCGCAATTGCCATCAGTGAAATTTTCGCCAAGCTGGCCGCCGCAATGGAGGATCAAAAAGAGGTTGAGCAACTGTCGCAGTCCGGCATCATCGGGGTCGGCTGGGCATCCAGCGGAGGGGAATCCACCGCACTGCTAAGCGATAAATATCTTGCAGCCGACGGAATCGAAAACGTAATCCGTGTGCTCGAGGAGCTGGAGGACGAAAAGATACGCGAACTTGATTTTATCGAGCTCAACGCCTGCTCCGGCGGGTGCGTCGGCGGTGTGCTGTGTGTGGAAAACGCCTATGTTGCAAAAGCAAGGTTACAGCGTCTGCGACGGTACTTGCCGGTTTCGCAAAATCATATTGACGGGAAAATACCGTCCGGCATGGCATGGCGAAAGAATTTGCTGTTCGCTCCCGTTTTAAAGCTTTCAGACGATATGAACGAAGCGCTGCGTATGATGGCTGAGATTGATAAAATCAGCGAGGAACTGCCCGGGCTTGATTGCGGTTCCTGCGGAGCGCCGACCTGCCGCGCGCTGGCGGAGGATATTGTCCGCGGCTTTGCAAAGAGGAATCAGTGCATTTTTGTTATGCGTGAAGAGATTAAAAATGTTGCCGATGCATTGTCCTCAATGGGTGCGTTTCTGCCCCGGAATGACAAGGAGAAAAAGAGCAATGACAGTAAATGAACTTTGCAATCAATTAGAATTAAACGTTTTAACTGACAACGGCGGTTTAAATCAATCTATTTCAGGCTGCTATACAGGCGACTTGCTAAGCTGGGTGATGGCGCGCCTTCCCGAAGGAGCAGCATGGCTCACTGTAATGGGCAACATCAACGCAATTGCGGTGGCGTCTTTAAAGGACGCTGCCTGCATTATTCTGACCGATTCCGCTCCGCTCGATGACGACGCGCTCCGAAAAGCCCAGCAGCTTAACCTTGCCGTTCTTTCGTCGCAACAGGACAGCTACAGCCTCGGCGCAAGAATAGCCGCGATTTTAAAGTAATGCGTATTTATTATGATCTTCACCTGCACTCATGCCTGTCACCCTGCGGAAGCGACGAAATGACACCCGTCAATATTGTAAATATGGCGTTGCTGCTCGGCTATGACATGATTGCGCTGACCGACCACAACTCCTGTCGCAACACGCCCGCCGCGGTTAAAATCGGGGAAGAAAACGGGCTGACCGTTGTGCCGGGGATGGAGCTTTGCACTGCGGAAGAGGCGCACGTGATTTGCCTTTTTCCAACGGTCGAGGCGGCAATGCGCTTTCAGCGGTACGTTACGGACAGAAGTGTTAAAATAAAAAATAAGCCGGAGATTTTCGGCCGACAGCTTGTGATGGATGAATATGAGACCGTGATTGACGAAGAAGAAAATCTTCTTCTCAATGCTGCCGCAATCAGCGTGAACGACATCCAGAAAGCAGCGCACGATTTTGGCGGAGCGGCGTTTCCTGCCCATGTGGATCGAAATGCGTTCAGCGTAATTGCAAGTCTTGGCGCAATTCCGCCGGAGGCCGGCTTTGCTGCAGCGGAAATCAGCGCGGGAGGCAATGTGCAAAAGCTTTTGCAAACCAATCCTGAACTGAACGGAAAAGTATTGCTGCTGAATTCCGACGCACATTATCTACAAAATATGCCCGAACCAAAAGCATGGATTGATCTGCCGCAGAAAACGCCGGAATGTCTCATTGAGGCACTTCGGGGAAAAATAAAAATCAATTGGGGTCGGTACTGAAAGCCCGCAGTGCGAGCGTATTGAGGATTGATTACTATTTGAAATTATGATTAAAAGAGACAATGTTTTCTTACGATGTTTTGTGACATTTTTAACGAAAAATATAGATTTCTTCATTTTGCTATGATATACTAAAACATAATGAAAGTGTGGAGAATTTTTGTCACTGTATGATTGACCGCTTTTCCGCATCCATAAACCACAGGGAGGAAAGAGAATGCAAAAACGTATCAGTAACCTGCCTTTTAGCGGTACTCCCGAGCAGAGAAAAAAGCTCGATGAGATCATTGAAAGGAACAAAAGCTTAAAAGGCGCAATTTTGCCTGTATTGCAGGAGGCTCAGGATGTCTACGGATATCTTCCTGCCGAAGTGCAGAGTATCATCGCGGACGGATTAGGCGTGCCACTGGAGGAAGTGTTTGGCGTTTCCACCTTCTATTCCCAGTTCTCGTTAACACCGAAAGGAAAATACAATGTATCTATCTGCCTTGGTACGGCCTGTTACGTAAAAGGCGCCGCCGCAGTTTTGGATAAATTGACTTCTGCTTTGGGAATTCAGCCCGAGGAATGCACCCCCGACGGAAAATTTTCGCTGACCGCCTGCCGCTGCGTAGGAGCCTGCGGCTTAGCACCCGTGCTGACTGTAAACGGCGATGTTTATGGCCGTATGACCCCGGAAGAAGTTCCTAATGTTTTGGCAAAATACGAGTAATGCGTGAACTTTCTTTAAATGTGATGGATATCGTGCAGAATTCGATTTCGGCGGGTGCAAAGCTCGTGGAGATTGATGTTTACGAGGACGCAAACAGTCTGATCATCAAGATCGCGGACAATGGCTGCGGAATGACCGCCGAACAGACGGCTCATGTAACGGACCCGTTTTTCACCACGCGCACCACGCGCAAGGTAGGACTTGGTATTCCGCTATTTAAAATGGAAGCCGAGATGACGGGCGGAAGCCTCGCAATCGAATCAGAAAAAGGAGCCGGTACGGTGGTAACGGCAAGGTTCATACCATCCCATGTGGATATGATTCCGCTTGGGGATATCAACTCGACTGTACTGCTGCTCATTACCTGTAATGAAGACAGGGATTTTACGTTCCGTCACTGTGTTGACTCACGCGAATTTACCCTTGACACACGCGAACTTCGTGCTGTGTTAGGCGATGAGGTAAGGCTTAGCTCACCGGATGTGATCGAGTGGATAAAGGGCTACCTCAGTGAACAAACTCAAATTATAAAGGAGGAATCATCAGATGAAGTCTTTAGCGGAACTTCAGGAGATTAGAGATAGAACCCGCAATCAGGTCATTCTTCGTGAGAATAACGACAATGCAATCCGCGTCTTGGTCGGCATGGCTACCTGCGGAATCGCCGCGGGCGCGCGCCCTGTTCTTGCCACCATGGTGGACGAAGTTGCGAAGCGCGGCCTTGCCAATGTGACCGTCACCCAGACGGGCTGCATCGGTATTTGCCAGTTTGAGCCGGTCGTTGAGATTGTGACCCCGGGGCAGGAAAAAATTACTTATGTTCATATGACGCCCGAAAAGGCGATTCGTGTGGTTAATGACCACTTGGTAAACGGCAGCGTGGTAACAGAGTATACCATAGGTGCCAATTCAAAATAAGGAGGCAGAAGCATGTATCGTTCCAACGTACTGGTCTGCGGCGGTACCGGTTGTACCTCCTCGAACAGTGAGCTTATCATTTCAAGGCTTCACGAGGAAATTGCAGCCCGCGGCCTTGAAAAAGAGGTCAATGTAATCCGCACGGGCTGTTTTGGCCTTTGCGCGCTCGGACCAATTATGATCGTGTACCCGGAGGGGTCTTTTTACAGCAGGGTAACGCCGGAGGATATTCCGGAGATCGTTGAAGAACACCTCTTGAAGGGCAGAATTGTCAGACGTCTTCTGTACCAGGAGACAATTGTTGACGAAAACACCATCAAGTCGCTGAACCATACTCCCTTTTATGAAAAACAATACCGTGTTGCGCTTCGCAACTGCGGTGTGATTAATCCGGAGAGCATCGACGAATACATAGCGGTCGACGGTTATACCGCACTGGGCAAGGTTCTGACCGAAATGACACCGGAAGAAGTCATTGATGTAATCAAAAAATCCGGACTGCGCGGCAGAGGCGGCGCGGGCTTCCCGACAGGGCTGAAATGGAGCTTTGCGGCGAAGAATCAGGCCGACCAGAAATATGTTTGCTGCAACGCCGATGAAGGCGACCCGGGCGCGTTTATGGACCGTTCGGTTCTTGAAGGTGACCCGCACGCGGTGCTGGAAGCCATG
>DDHX01000062.1:70070-96665 GCA_002338255.1 Ruminococcaceae bacterium UBA1865
CGAAAGGGTTGTTCCAAAAGCCAACCATTTTAAACAATGTTGAAACCTATGCGAATATTACCCAAATTATTCTGAACGGTGCGGACTGGTTCGCTTCCATGGGCACCGAAAAGTCCAAGGGTACCAAGGTGTTCGCTTTGGGCGGAAAAATTGAGCACACCGGCCTTGTTGAGGTGCCGATGGGTACCACGCTGCGCGAAATCGTGGAAGAAATCGGCGGCGGCGTTCCGGACGGGCATACATTTAAGGCGGCGCAAACCGGCGGACCTTCCGGTGGATGTATCCCCGCTTCACAGCTCGATATCAAAATGGATTTTGATAATCTGATTGAAATCGGTGCAATGATGGGTTCGGGCGGACTGATTGTTATGGATGATACGACCTGCATGGTCGATATTGCAAAATTCTTCCTTGAGTTCACTGTGGATGAATCCTGCGGAAAATGCACCCCGTGCCGCATCGGCACAAGGCGCCTGCTCGAAACACTGGAGAAAATTACGAACGGCAACGGAACAATGGAAGACCTTGACCGTTTGGAGGAGCTTTGCTACTATCTGAAAGAAAACTCCCTTTGCGCTTTGGGTCAGACCGCGCCGAATCCGGTGCTTTCCACCCTTCACTATTTCCGTGACGAGTATCTTGCCCACGTTGTCGACCATCGATGCCCGGCCGGTGTGTGCAAGGCGCTCACAAACTATTATATTTTAGAGGACAAATGCCGTGGCTGCACGCTTTGTGCCCGCAACTGCCCGGCTGACGCAATCACCGGCAGCGTAAAGGTTCCTCATGTAATCAATACCGCCAAATGTATTAAGTGTGGCGCTTGCATGGAAAAATGCAAGTTCAACGCAATTGTAAAGAGATAGAAAGGTGTGTGCCATAATGGGAAACGTTAATATTAAAATAAACGGCATGCCCCTGTCCGTGCCGGGTGATTCCACCATTTTAGAAGCGGCCAGAATTGCCGGAATCGATATTCCAACCCTTTGTTACCTGAAGGGGATTAATGAAATCGGCGCTTGCCGTATGTGTGTGGTAGAAGTAAAGGGCGCGCGCTCTTTGGTTGCTTCCTGCATTTATCCGGTCAACGAGGGCATGGAGGTTCAGACCAATACGCCGAAAATCCAGAAATCAAGAAAAATGACGCTTGAAATGCTTCTTTCAGTGCATAATCAAGACTGCCTTGCCTGTAAGCGAAGCGGAAGCTGTGAATTCCAAACGCTGTGCTACGAAATGGGCGTTGAGCAAACCGGACGTTTTGAAGGCAAAATGCCGGATTCCACAAAGGATGAATCTTCCCTGCATTTAATCCGCGATAATTCCAAGTGCATTCTTTGCCGCCGTTGCGTGGCAGCCTGTGCGGACCAGCATNNGCGCCCGCTCAACGACGTACCCTGCGTTTCATGCGGCCAGTGCATCGTAAGCTGCCCGACCGGCGCTTTAACCGAACGTGACCAGTGCGACGAAGTGATGGCGGCAATCAATGACCCTGAAAAGTATGTAGTCGTGCAAACGGCTCCGGCAATCCGTGCCACACTCGGCGAGTGCTTTGGCTTGCCGATTGGCACCAATGTTAAAGGCAAAATGGTCGCGGCGCTGCGCCGCCTTGGCTTTGATAAAGTATTCGACACCGATTTCGGCGCCGACCTCACCATCATTGAGGAAGCCAACGAACTCCTTGACCGGGTGAAGAATGGCGGCGCGCTGCCGCTGATTACCTCCTGCTCACCGGGCTGGGTCAAGTTCTGCGAGTATTATTATCCGGAACTGCTGCCGAATGTTTCTTCCTGCAAATCACCGCAGCAGATGACCGGCGCCATGATTAAGACGTATTACGCGCAAAAGAACAACATTGACCCCAAAAACATTGTTGTTGTCAGCGTGATGCCATGCACAGCTAAAAAGTTTGAAGTAAAACGCGAAGACCAGAACGCGGCCGGTAAGGACATTGAAGATGTTGATATTGCGATTACCACCCGCGAACTTTCCCGCCTGATTAATATGGCGCATATCAACTTTAACCGCCTGCCGGACGAGGACTTTGACCCAGCTTTGGGCGTTTCCACCGGTGCCGCGGCCATCTTCGGCGCGACCGGCGGCGTAATGGAGGCCGCGTTAAGAACAGCGGCTGAAACCCTTGAGGGCAGAAGCCTTGATTCCATCGAGTACACAGATGTTCGCGGAACAGAAGGAATTAAAGAGGCAGTCTATCATGTTGGCGGTATGGACGTAAAGGTTGCCGCTATCAGTGGATTGAACAATGCCAACGAAATTCTTTCTAAAGTGAAAAACGGCGAGGGTGGCTATCACTTTATTGAAATTATGTGCTGCCCGGGCGGTTGCGTCAACGGTGGCGGCCAGCCGATTCAGCCGGCAACGGTTCGTAACTTTACGGATTTGAAGGCTGAAAGAGCCAAAGCCCTTTATGAAGAGGACAGAAATCTGCCCCTGCGTAAGAGCCACGAAAGCCCGCTTATCAAGGTGGTTTATGAAGAATTCCTTGAAAAACCGGGAAGTCACAAGGCTCACGAAATTTTGCACACAAGCTACGTGCCACGTAAAAAATATTGATGTATCAACCCCGGACAAATTTTGTTTGTCCGGGGTTGTTCTTTATCTCATTGGTTATGCTATAATGTTCATGGGGTGATAATATGAAAAAACGAATATTAAAAGGTTTGGTCATGATTCTGTCAGTGGTCGGATTAGTCTGGTTTATTGGGCCGATTTTTTGGAATGTTAAAAATATCGGGAATCTTACGGGTATTGCCGTGTGTGTTCTCGTGTTCCTGATTGCCGTTTTTTACGATGGAATAAAGAAGATATGCAAGGCTTCCAAGCCGTTTCGTGTCTTCTGCCGCGTTGTTTCCGTCCTGTTTTGCGTCGGAGTTCTTTGGGCCGCCGTGCTGACGGGGTTCATGCTTTACGGCGCGAATGTGTTCGGGATGCGTGCGGAAGCACCAAAGGATGCGACGGTGGTGGTGCTCGGCAGCAAGGTGAGCGGAACCACGCCAAGCGCGGATTTAAGGGCGAGAATCGATGCAGCAGCCGTATATCTGAAAGCAAATCCACAGGCGAAGTGCGTCGTCAGCGGCGGGCAGGGTGCGGGCGAACTTGTAACGGAAGCGTCCGCGATGGAAAAAGGTCTTGTGCTTCAGGGTATTGACGCTTCCCGTATTTTAACTGAAGACCGGTCCACAACGACAGTGGAAAATCTTAAAAATTCGCTCACGGTTATCAAACAAAAAAGCCTTAGTTCCGATTTGGCAATTGTTACCGATGAGTACCACGAATTTCGCGCGGGTAAAATTGCAGAAAACTTAGGGGCCAAGTCTTACGCAATTTGCGCACAAACGCCGTGGTATATTTTTTCCGCCTGCTACGCGCGCGAGCTTTTGGCGCTGACGAATTTTCTGATCATTGCGTAATTTACTAATGACATAAAATATAGTATGATAGTATCACAGGATAAAATGTTGGAGGTACGCGATGGACAAGCTTCTGATTAAAGGCGCGAGAATCATTGACCCTGCGAACGCGCTCGACAAAGTCGGTGATATCCTTGTCGCTGACGGTAAAATCGTGAATATCGGCTGGTGTGCAGACAGCATCGGCACACAAAGAATTGATGCGTCCGGCTTAATCGCCGCGCCCGGTCTTGTTGATATGCATGTTCACCTGCGCGACCCCGGATTCACTGAAAAAGAAGATATTATCACGGGCTGCAAAGCCGCCGCTGCGGGCGGAGTGACCAGCCTTTTGTGTATGCCGAATACAAATCCGGCGACGGATTGTGCGGATACAGTCCGGTATATACTGGATAAAGCACAGGGCGCCGACGCGCGTGTTTATGTTGCCGCCGCAATTACAAAGGGACTGAAAAGCGGGCAGCTTTGTGATTTCAGCGAATTGAAAGCCGCGGGCGCAATTGCGCTGAGCGATGACGGCCGCCCGGTTGTCAACACCGCGCTGATGGCACAGGCCATGCGCCTTGTGCCGCAGCTCGGCATGAAAGTGGTATCCCACTGTGAAGACCTGTTTCTCTCCGAGGGCGGCAGGCTGAACGAAGGGGAGACCTCCGAAACACTTGGCGTAAAAGGGGTTCCCGCCGCTGCCGAAGATTGCGGTACCGCGCGTGAAATCGCACTTGCGGCGGCGTACGGCGTACCGGTTCACATTTGTCACGTCAGTACCAAAACGTCCGTTGCGCTCATCCGTGACGCGAAAAAACGCGGCGTTCAGGTAACGGCTGAAACTGCTCCGCACTACTTTGCCCTGACCGAAAAGGAACTGCTCCGGCGCGACGCGGATTACCGCATGAGCCCGCCGCTGCGAACGGAAGAGGACAGGCTCGCTGTGATAAAAGGGTTAATGGATGGCACAATCAACGCGATTGCGACCGACCACGCGCCGCATACCACGGCAGAAAAGTCGGATTTTCTCACCGCGCCGAACGGAAGCATCGGCATGGAAACAAGTCTTGCCGCAGGAATCACTTATTTAGTAAATCATCAATGTATGACGATCAATGAATTAATCAGACTTATGAGCACTGCGCCGGCGAACCTGCTTGGAATCAATGCCGGCACCTTAAGCATCGGCGCCCCCGCAGATTTGGTGCTGTTTAACCCCGGTGAACGGTGGACTGTGGATGTTAACCATCTTCACGGTAAGAGTAAAAACGCTGTTTTTAAGAACAAAGAGCTGATAGGAAAAGTTAAAAGGACGGTTTGCCGAGGGCAAGTTGTTTTTACAGATTAAATTGATGGAGGAAACACAATGGCATTGGACAGATTGATTGAAGGCATCGTAAAATTGCAAAATCCTACGGTTGCGGGACTTGACCCGAAGCTTGATTACATTCCGAAATATATAAAGGAGAAAGCCTTTACACAGTATGGCGAAACGCTTGAAGGCGCGGCCGCCGCGCTCTTGGAATTCAACAAGGGCCTGATTGATGCGCTTTGCGGCATTGTTCCGGCTGTGAAGCCGCAGTGTGCTTATTATGAGATGTACGGGTGGCAGGGTGTAAAGGCATTATACGATACAATCAGCTATGCACGGCAAAAGGGCATGTTCGTCATCACCGACGGTAAGCGCAATGATATCGGCACCACCATGCAGGCATATGCCACGGCGCACCTCGGTACGGTGGCAGTCGGCGGCACGCGCTGCACGCCGTTTGGCGGTGACGCACTGACCGTGAACCCCTACCTCGGTTCGGACGGGATTCGTCCGCTTTTGGATATCTGTGAGGATGAGGACAAGGGCATCTTTGTTCTGGTTAAAACCTCAAATCCATCCTCCGGCGAGCTGCAAAATCTAATTTTCGAGGGCGGCGAAACGCTTTATGAAACAGTCGGCCAGTACTGCGAGGAGTGGGGCGACAGCCTGCCGGGTAAGTATGGCTACTCCGGTGTGGGTGCGGTCGTGGGCGCAACCTACCCCGAACAGCTTTTTGAGCTGCGCAGGGATTTAACCCACACCTTCTTCCTGGTTCCGGGTTACGGTGCACAGGGCGGCGGGGCAAAGGATGTTGTTCCGGCGTTTGACTCAAACGGCCTTGGTGCAGTTGTCAACGCGTCGCGCTCCATTCTGTGCGCATGGCAGAAAACAGACGCCCCCGAACAGGATTACGCGAAAGCAGCGGCACAGGAGGCAGTCAGAATGCGCGATGAAATCGTTTCTGCGATTGGGAAGATTACGCTATGAAGTACGACGTAAAACTTTGCAGGATCTTAAATAAAAAGCAATTGACAAATGATATTTTTGATGTGACCGTCAAAGCCGATGAGCTTGCGCAAATTGCGAAGCCGGGGCAGTTCGCGCACATTTATGTACCCGGGAAGACCCTGCGCCGCCCGATTTCTATTTGCGAAATTGACCGCGCGGCGGGAACGCTCCGTTTTGTGTTCCAAATCCGCGGCGAAGGCACGGAACAATTGGCGCAAATACAGGAGGGCGAAACGCTCGACCTGATTGCCCCGCTCGGCAACGGCTTTTCACTCGGCAACCTGAACCGCCGTGCGGTGTTCGTCGGCGGCGGCATCGGAGTACCCCCTCTTTTGGAGGCGGCAAAAGCGTTTGGTAAAAATGCAACCGTCATTGCAGGATTCCGGAACAAAGACAGCATAATTTTAAAAGAAGATTTTGAAAAGAACGGCAATCAGGTGATGATTGTGACCGACGATGGTTCATTCGGCCATCACGGCCTTGTCACGGACTGCATGAAGGACTTGGACTTTGACGTGATTTTCGCCTGCGGGCCGACACCAATGCTTAAAGCGGTTTGTAAAATTGCCGCGGAGCGTGCCGTGCCGTGCCAGATTTCCCTTGAGGAGCGCATGGCCTGCGGAGTCGGCGCGTGTTTGGGCTGCGCCTGCAAGCTGAAAAAGGATGGGCGGGAATTTTACGGCCACGTCTGTAAGGACGGGCCGGTATTCGATTACGAAAGCGTTGTGTGGGAGGAATAATATGGCCGATTTACATGTGAACATAGCCGGAGTGGAATTGAACAATCCGATTATCGCCGCTTCCGGTACCTTTGGCTTCGGCCATGAATACGGTGAATTTTATCCGCTCAGCACTTTGGGCGGTATCTCCTGCAAGGGAATTACGCTGACACAGCGGCCCGGCAATCCGCCGCCGCGCATCGCGGAAACGCCGGGCGGTATGCTGAATGCGGTCGGACTGCAAAATCCTGGTGTGGATTATTTTATCGAGCATGATTTACCGTGGCTCAGGGAGCAGGGGACAGTCATCATCGCAAATATAGCTGGAAATACACCGGAGGATTACTGCGAAATGGCTGAAAAGCTGAGTGCTACCGATGTTGACCTGATCGAACTGAACATCTCCTGCCCAAACGTCAAGCAGGGCGGGGTGCAGTTCGGAACAAGCTGCGCGGGGGTGGAAAATATCACCGCCGCGGTTCGTGCTCACTGCAAAAAACCGCTGATGGTTAAGCTTTCGCCGAACGTCAGCGATATCGGTGAGATTGCCGCGGCTGCCGAAAGCGGGGGCGCGGACGCAATTTCCATGATTAACACTTTAACGGGAATGAGAATTGATNNAACATGCCGCCCGATTATCCGCAACAACACCGGCGGACTTTCCGGTCCCGCGCTGCTGCCGATTGCCGTCCGCATGGTCTATCAGGCCGCGCAGCGGGTTAAAATTCCGATTGTCGGCATGGGCGGCGTTTCAAAATGGCAGGACGCTGTGGAACTGCTGCTGGCAGGTGCTTCGGCACTGCAAATCGGAACGGCATTTTTCACCGATCCCTACGTACCGGTGAAAATTTTGGACGGTCTGAATCAATATCTCGATCACCATAAAATCGAAAATGTCACGGAACTCACCGGAAAAGTTGAAATTTGGTGATGTCGAAAAATAGCAACACACCCGAAACAGGAATAACGAGGTGCTTTTAATGCTTGAAAATGGATTGGAAAAATGTAGCTGCCCAAAAGAGAAATGTAAAAGGCACGGCAATTGCGCCGAATGCTGCAAACATCACCACAAGCCCAAAAATCCGCCTTATTGTAAAAGAAAAGGCTCTGATTCAATCGATCATGAATAACGTATAACGAATAACGGGGGATGTCACAATGACACGAATCATATTGGTGCGCCACTGCGAGGCACACGGCAACACAATCAGCGTTTTTCAAGGGCATACCGATAGCGATATCAGTGGAAACGGCGCGGCTCAGCTTGAGCTTTTGGGCTTACGATGCCGCAATATGCCGATAGACGCAATTTATTCCAGCCCTTTAAAGCGGGCTTTTCAGACTGCCGAAGCGATTAATCAATATCATCATCTGCCTATTCAGATTGAACCGCGGCTGATCGAAATCAACGGCGGCGATTGGGAGGGCAAATCATGGAACGACGAGCTGCCGGTGCTTTACCCCGAGCAGATGAAAAACTGGAATATGCGTCCCTTCGCATTTCATCCGCAGGGCGGCGAAGCGATGCGCGACGTTTACGAACGGATATGGGCCGCGATTACGGATATCGTCAAAGAGAATCAAGGGAAAACGGTGTGTGTTGCGTCGCACGGCTGTGCCATCCGCAACTTTCTGTGTCATGCTTTAAATAAGCCGATTGAAGAGTTGAACGACGTTGACTGGTGCGATAATACCGCAATCAGCGTTATTGATTTTGATAATGATTTACACAGTCACGTGATTTCAATGAACGACGCTTCTCACTTAACCCCAGAGCTTTCCGTTTTTGCACAGCAAACATGGTGGCGGCCGGAAAACCGCGTTGACGACGGAGGCGAAAATGAAGATTCTCGCAGTTGATCTGGGCAAAGCGCGCACCGGGCTTGCGGTGTGCGATGAAAGCGAGCTGCTGGCCTCTCCAGCAGGCGTAATCACCGAGTACAACTGGGAACGCCTTGCACAAACAGTCGCTGCACAGGCCGCAGAAAAGGCAGTGGGGTGTATTGTGGTCGGCCTGCCCAGAAATATGGACGGAAGCGAAGGGCAAAGCGCCCAAAACGCGCGCACCTTTGCGGAGAACCTAAAGCTGCTTGTCAGCGTTCCGGTTGAACTGCGCGACGAGCGCGGTACGACGATTACGGCGCATGGCTACCTGAATAACACCGACACGCGCGGGAAAAAACGCAAAGCGGTGGTGGACGCCGTTGCGGCAACCATTATTTTACAGGATTATCTTGACTACCGCAGAAATCAAAAAGGCAGTGAAAAACAATAGTGTTTTCTCTTTTTAAAAAAATTCGGAAAACAATGAATCTACAAAATACTTACATTTTACAAGGATATTCATACTATGAAATATACCTATAAACATACGCTGCACGCCTGCTACACAGGGCTGATCACACAGGCGGTTATTAACAATCTGGCACCGCTCCTGTTTACTGTTTTTCAAAGTGAATTCGGCCTTTCCTTTGAACAGGTGGGACGGCTGATTCTGTTCAATTTCGGCACGCAAATCGCAGCAGATATTTTTGCCGTAAAATATGTGGATATTATTGGATTTCGCAGGTCGGCCGTGGCCGCACATCTGTTGTGCGCGGTGGGCTTGATTGCTCTTTCCATCCTGCCAAATGTGCTTCCTTCTCCCTATGTCGGCTTAATGTTGGCTGTGATGATCTACGCGGTGGGCGGCGGTCTTTTAGAGGTACTGGTAAGCCCTATCGTGGATTCCCTGCCCGGAGAAGAAAAGGAAAGTGCCATGAGCCTGTTGCATTCTTTTTACTGCTGGGGGCAGGTTGGTGTTGTTCTCGTCACCACCTTGATGATCCAGCTGATAGGAAGGCAATTGTGGGCGGTTCTTCCGGTGCTTTGGGCTATTATTCCGCTGTATAATTTATTGCGGTTCTTAAAGGTGCCGCTTATGCCGCCTGTGCCGCAGGAAACGCGTGTGCCGTTAAAGAACTTATTCAAATCCCGTTTTTTTGTTCTTGCGCTTATCATAATGATGTGCGCCGGTGCTTCCGAACTGACCATGTCGCAGTGGTCATCCCTTTTTGCCGAAAGAGGGCTGCATGTTTCCAAGGTTCTCGGTGATTTGCTCGGCCCCTGCCTGTTCGCCGTATTCATGGGCATTGGCCGTACCATTTACGGTGTGTGGGGAAGCAAAATCAACCTGTCAAATGCGCTTCTTGGCTGCGGGGTACTGTGCGTGGCGTGTTATGTTGTCACGGTGTTAGCACCCTACCCGCTGCTTTCTCTGCTTGCCTGCGCTTTGTGCGGATTTTCAGTCAGCCTGATGTGGCCGGGCACGTTCAGCCTGACGGCGCAAAAACATCCCACGGGCGGAACCGCTATGTTTGGAATGCTCGCTGTGTTCGGCGACCTTGGTGCTTCGGCCGGGCCGTGGGTTGCGGGGCTGATTTCCGATTTGTCGCAGAAATCAGCTGTGGTCATTGCGGTAGGGCAGAGAAACGGACTTGATCTGGCACAGCTCGGCTTAAAATGCGGCCTGCTTGTTGCCACCGCATTTCCTCTTGTCTTATTTGTCAGTGTTCTGTTTTTCAAGCGCGACAAAATATCAGTATAACAAAACGGACACCCGTTGCTTGATGGGTGCCCGTTTTTCGGTGTTGATACGTTAGTTTCTGTCTTTGCCAAGGTAGAATAATGCGATGGTTCCCGGGCCGGAATGCGTTCCGATCACCGGGCCAATCGGGTTTATTTCAATCGCCTTGACGTGAAATTTCTTTTTGACCTGTTCGGCTATGTACTGAGCATCCTGTAAGGAATCGCCGTGGCTCACGAAAATCATTTGATTTTCCGGCTCTTCAACAGCCTTTTCCATGTGGCTCAGCAGCGTGTTTAACGACTGGCGGCGCCCGCGTATTTTTTCCATGGGAATCAGGTGCCCTTCGCTGTCAACATGCAGAACCGGCTTAATCCCCAATACGGTGCCGACAAATGCGGCCGCGCCGGAGACCCGTCCGCCGCGTTTCAAATGATTTAAATCGTCAACAGTAAACCAGTGGGCAAGGCGGCCGCGATTCTCCGTTACCCAATCGCGAACCTCGTCAATACCGAGTCCTTCCTTTTTTTTCAACACCGCGTTGTAAACCAGCAAACCTTCACCCATGGAAGCTGCCAACGAATCCACCGCATAAATTTTGCGCTGCGGGTACTTCCCGCCAAGTTCACCGATGGCCAGCTGGGCGTTGTTGTAAGTTCCGCTCAGACCGGAGGAAAAGGCGATATACAAAACATCCTGACCGGATTTTAATATTGGTTCAAAAATTTCAATAAAGGTAACCGGGCTGATTTGATTTGTGGTTGAAAATTCACCTGCACGCAGACGATCATAAAATTCATGGGAAGAAAGGTCGCGCTCATCCGGATAATTGCAGTAGGAATTTTCACCGATTGTAAAAGTCATAGGGATTACTTCAATGTCCATCTCACTGATTAGTTTTGGTGAAAGATCCGAGGTGGAATCCGTTATAATTTTATAATCGTTCATATTAACTGCTCCCTTTTTATAAATTGAATAAATTATATAATATTTTAATGGGACTGTACACCGACAAAAGACAGGAACTGTCACTTAATTACAAAAAAGGCTCCTGAATGAATCAGAAGCCTCTTCTCATTTAATAAATCCCGCCTGGCCGTAATGTGCCAAATACCCTGCTGTTATAGCAGGTGGGTGCCAGCCCAATGGTTTCGCACTCCCTTCGTCCGGCAAAAGCCGGGAGGTCTGAAGTCCGCCACCGGAGCAAAGCTCCCGATTAAGAAATGTAGGGTTATTTTTGCAACAGTCCGCGCACCAGGCAGGGTGCTGACTTAAATATTATTCGTCGTCGTTTTCTTCGGCATCCGCATCATCGGAGTCATATAGCTCCTCAAAACGGCTTTCAAAAAGTTCCGCGAGTTTATCGAGCAGTTCTTCGTTCTCAACTTCGGCGAGCTGCTGCTCCCCGTCTTCTTCAATTGCTTCAAAGATATAATAGGTTCCTTCGGCGTCAACTTTTTGCTGAGGATCCTCAAACGTAGGCAGCAATGCATAAAAGCAGCCGTCGTCATTATCAATTACATCCAGAACTTCAAATTCATGCTCTTCTCCCTCGTCGTCTATCAGGGTTAATAAATCCGCACCATATTCGTCATTCATAGGGGGTCATCTCCTCATGATTAATTTATCTGCTTCTAATTCTACCTTTCCTGTTCAATTAAGTCAACAGGAAAATATAGAGTTAAAAATAATACATAAAATTTTATAAAAATATTTTTAATTTATATTGACATTACCTATAGAGTCGCCTATAATAAAGACAGAGAAAAGGATGATTTTTAAGACGGCCGGGTTACTCAACAGGTGGTGTCACAAAAATGACATCATAGCAAAGAGTACAAGGAAGGTGCCGGCAGAGAAGTCAGACCAGGATGTGAAAGGGGTGAGTCCAATGGGCGAGGAACCATTTTTTCAGGGCAGCAGCCTTAGGTTTGTTGGGCGTAGCTGCAGTCATCGGATGTTAAAATAAGATGATTGGGAGGTCACCGAAAGTCATGCAGTAAGAAATGACTGCTCAGAGCAAGCGCTATGGAAGCAGATTCAAATGAAAGAACTACTATTCATATAAAATGATGAGCAAAGGAATAAATCCAAAAAACAGTTCGTCGGCTGTTTTATGAAAGGATAATGGTAATAGTTACGTTAAACATTCAATCCAAAGATCCAATTGGCGACGAAAAATTAAATCAGTTAGGTTCTGTGTGATCTATCATTTCAAGCCCATTTTTTGCTTTTGATAAAAAGCGTTTAAGTGTACATGTGAAGGGGCAGTTCTGAATATAGTCTAAAACACAGTAGGACTTTAACCGAAAAAAATTGAAATTGGTGATTCCAATGTATCATGAAGGTAATTTGTATAATCAGACTTAGTAAACTTTAAATAGTATTATAATAAACAATCAATTCGGGGCTCTGGCAATTAGTTTTGCCGGAGCTCCTGTTTTTATGTTAAAAACTGTGAGCAATTTCGAGAAGTGGATTTGTGTTGAATAAGAATTGTGAAGAGCACCGTGGCGGCGAAATTGTTTCCCGTATTCGAGTGCTTTTTTATTTAATATATGCTGAAAGGCGTATTTGGTGCATCAAAACATCATATGAAAACGATGAAGAACGAACAATAAACGCTCAATACCAAATAAAAGGAAAAGGGAAACACCCAAAGTGTATTTATGTTTTGAATTTACAAGCTTGTTATTACACGACTAATTATGTTAAAATAATATAAAATTCAAAAAAAGATGTGATAAAGTGACAAAAACTGAGTTGAAGATAAAAGCGGACGGCTTTTTAAATAAATATTTTTCGGGTGACTCCATCAACTATCGGCAAATCATCGCGATTATTCTGCCCATATTGGTGGATCAGGCTTTTGTTGTCGGTCTTGGCCTGTTGAATACGGCTATGATCAGCTCCTCAGGCGTTGCGGCGGTCAGTGCGGTCAACATGGTTGATTCACTGAACATCTTTTTAGTCAATGTATTTATTGCAGTAGCGACCGGAGGCACGGTTGTAGTCGCACAATACAAGGGCAGCAGAAACGACCCCATGGTTTCAAAAGCGGCAGCCGGTTCGGTGTCCTCGGTATTTCTGCTGGCAGCCTTTATCAGCGTGCTGGTGATTGTGTTTCACACGCCGACATTAAGCCTGTTATTCGGGAATGCGCAGGCCGACGTTTTCAGCAATGCAAGGATATATTTAATCGGCAGCAGCATTTCTTACTGCGGAATTGCAACGGTCGAAGCTGTTTGCGGCGCACTTCGCGGAGTGGGGGAAACAAGGTCTTCGCTCGCTCTTTCGCTTACAATGAACCTTTCCTATGTAGTCCTTAATTTCCTGTTTATCAACGTGTTGCACATGGGCGTTTTAGGGATGGTAATTTCGCTTAATATCTCAAGATATATTGGAGCAGGCTGTTCCATACTTTACTTGATCAAGGGAAATACTTCTCTGAATTTCAAGATGAAAGATGCCCTGCACTTTGACCCATCCATGCTGAAAAAAATTCTCTACATTGGCGTTCCGTTTGCTGCGGAGCAAATGTTTTTTAACGGCGGGAAAATATTAACCCAGACCTTTATTGTTCAGCTCGGTGTCCTGGCAATGGATATTAACGCAATTACCAGTTCTATTGTCGGCTTGTTTCAAATTCCAGCAAATGCGCTGCTGCTCTCGACGGTTACGGTTATTGGCCAGTGCATGGGCCGGCGCGACGTAAAAGATGCGCGAAAATTTATTAAATCGTTTCTTTGCCTTTCCTCCGTGTCATTTGTATTTATGCTTTTGCTTGTGATGCCTTTGTTCAATCCGCTTGTCTCGCTATTTAATCCCCCGGCGGCTGTTGTGCCGACCATTTACAAAATTATGCTGATTACCGGCGTTTCGCAAATCCCGCTCTGGTCAATCAGCTTTATTACGCCGGCGGCGCTTAGGGCGGCCGGGGATTCAAAATACACTTCCGTTGTATCTATGCTGTCTATGTGGCTGTTCCGTGTCGTCCTCGGCTATATTTTAGGAGTTGTACTGCCTTTCGGAATCGTTGGCGTTTGGGTTGCCATGGTTTGTGAGTGGGGAGTGCGCGGTACCGTTTTTCTTTTCAGGTTTAAGGGTAAAAAATGGTATCAGCACCATTTGATTGACGATTGATACTACTCTCCAATTAAAATATATATTTTAATTGGAGAACGACCAGCTATGCTGTGCTTGTTTTGCGCTTAAAAAAAGCGCAAAACCCGTCTCATGCTAAATCCATCTGCGTCCATCTCACAATTGCACAACAACATAAAAGGCCGACTATCTGTTACGATAGCCGGCCTTGATTATAATGAGTTGGACAGAGAGCTTACCACTGTCTGCCGGGATCATCCGCCATTGTGTTTACAGTACCATCCGGGTACAAAACAGAATAATGGTTTAGTACGGGGTCGGTTTTGCCGTCAGCTTTCGGAAATACAAGCAATATTTTAAATTCTTTTCCGGCTGTGTAACCTATGATATCTTCTGCCTTTGTAGTGCTTGTATACGCGGGTTTGCCAAACACCTCTTTTGCCTTGGACAAGGTGATGGTGCTAAGGGTGCTGTCGAAGGTTCTTGCTTCAAAGATTTGAGCACCTTTGTTGAAGCCAAAGGCAACTTTTTGTTTTGAAAAAGTCGCGTAGGTTCCTTTTGCGGAAGCGATGTATTCGGTTTTATCCGCCTTTCCCCATTTTGCGGTCACATCATCAATAACTGATGTTTTTACGGGGAATTCACAGTCAATAATTTTACCTTTTTTTGCGGATTCCATGATTTGCGTCAAAAGTGTTTTTGCGGTATCCACCGGTGCGGCGGATGATACCGCGCTCGGTACTGCCGATGAAACTTCCGAAGGTGCTTCGGAGGTTACATCCGATGACGACGGAAGGGTACTAACGGTATTGCTGCTTGCATCGGGGGGAGTCACTTTATTGGAACATCCTGCCATAATGGTAAAAACAAAAGAAACAATCATTATATTTAAGAATAATTTTCTTGTACGCATAGATATCGCCATCTTTCTTTTCTATATTTGTTATTGTACTAAAAATATTATTATCATCGTACATTCATTCCATTTTTTGGATCATCAATGACATTATTTCAAGATATTTATTGAATGCACACAATACTGCACCTCCTGCTTAGCTTAGTATATTTACATTTATTAGTTTTATAATAACATAATTTTGACATTTTGTATACACAAGCACCATCAAATAAACGCGGGCGAAAGGAATACTTAGCAATGGATTACGGAAATTTTGACAAAAATAAAGGGCGCAGTCATATTTTGAACTGCGCTCTCAGAGTGTTATTTTTTATCAAATGACGGGTTAAACGCGTAGAAGTTTTTAGCATCCAAATTATCAGTGGTAATGCGCAGCCCCTCGCCAAAGCGTTGGTAGTGCACAACTTCACGCGCACGTAGGAACTGGATTGCATCGCGTACGTCGGGATCATCACAAAAGCGTAAGATGTTGTCGTAGGTCATGCGCGCTTTCTGTTCTGCTGCAATCGTGTATCGACTACTTTTTAGACTTAGAAATTCCAGTGAATTTCAATTGTGCGCTGTTTTGTTTCTGGGTTACGCTTTCCCACATAGATGCAGTCAATGAGTGTTTCTACCATTGGTCGAGTAAGCTGCTTAATGTCAGTGTATTGTTCTACCATTTGGCGGCGGTCTTGTGCCGTCTGCATTTTATCGGTGACCTCAGCAAGCTGCATCTGTGCGGTGTCAATTTGGCTTTGCAATCGCTCTTTGTCGCGGTGAAAATCTTTGGAGAATTCCATAAATTCATCATCCGTAATTAGACCCTTTACCTTATCAAGATACAGCGATTTAATCCCATTTCCGCATTCTGATGCTTTCTTTTGGTAAAACTCCAAATCGGTTTCAATTTGGTTGCGGCGTTCTTCCATTCGGTCATTAAACTGAATCTTCTCTTCCAGTTCACCTTTATCAAGATATTCCGCAGCCAGTTTGCGAAGTTCAGCCAAAACAGTTTTTTCTAAAACAGAAACAGAAATGAAAGCACCCTCACAGGCTTCTTTCGAAGTGTATTTCGTGGAGCATTGTAAATAATGCTTGCCGCGATTCTTTTGCGAGCGCATGACATATCCACATTCGCTGCACCGTGCTTTTTTCGCAAACAGTCCGATAGTTCCAACCGTAAACGGCTTTGTTTTTTGTCGAACCATTGTCTGAACCCTATCCCATAATTCACAGTCAATAATCGGTTCGTGTGTACCCTCAACAACAATCCATTTTTCTTTGGGTAACGGCTTGTTAATCTTTGACTTATAGGAAATACTTCCGTATTTGCCCTGAACCATGTTTCCAATGTAGATTTCATTAATCAACATATCCGATATGGCGAAATATTTCCAAAGTGTGCTGCTTTTTGTCTTGGGTTGCTGATAGCGTAAACCATGCAGCCGTTTATATTCCGTGGGATTCGGAATGCCCCGGTCATTGAGCATTCGAGCAATGGCAACTTTTCCGTAACCTTTGGAAAAGAGAGTAAAAACCTCCCTTACGATTTTGGCAGCTTCTTCATCAATTATCAGATGTCCTTTTTGTTCTGGGTCTTTCAGATAGCCGAATAAGGCAAAAGCGCCTATATGTATTCCGTTTTTGCGTTTGTTCGTTAGTACACTCTTGATATTATCCGACATGTCCTCAAGATACCATTCGTTTATAAGGCCGTTAATTTGCCGGGATTTTTTATTTCCTCTTACCTCGGTATCTGCATTGTCAACAACGCTAACAAAACGGATACCCCATTCCACAAACTTTCCGTGAATATACTTTTCCACCATTTCAAGTTCGCGGGTAAACCGGGACTGTGTTTTACAAAGGACGATATCAAATTTGTGCTTTTCGGCATCGGTCAAAAGTCGGTTAAAATCCGGTCGATTGCGGTCTGAACCAGTAAAATCGTCATCGGAATATATTCCATAAACTTCCCAGTTGTGCTCCATACTGTACTGCACAAGCATGGACTTCTGATTTTGAATGCTTTCGCTGTCCTCCGTCTCTACTTGCTTGTCTTTATCTTCTTCCGAAAGTCTGCAATAAATTGCTACCTTCATACTTTACCGCCTCATCTCAGTTGCGATAAAGACAAGAACTATGATTTGATGTAACTATAGTATACACCCCCTATATAGTCCTGTAAATCGCCGAATTTTACGCATTGCTCTTGCAGCTTTCTATGTAATTAATTAATTCTATCCACATTTTTGTGAGTTCCACACGGATGGTTGGCTCATCTTTATTTTTAAACACATTCGTGCAAATGACGACTTCTTTTTTCGCCATTTCCTTCACCTCGCATTCGATAAAGCGTATGTTAAGCTGATTGTCCGATATGAATAATACCTACACTGTAAATGGCAAATCTCCGTCAATATCAATTTCTGTATACTCGTCCGTGTCTTTATGCTTGCCCTCACGAAATTTATTCCTACTTATGTAATCCTCTGCTTCATATTCTGTAAACTGGTTAGTACCCATATAAACAACTACTTTATGGATTCTTCGGATGAAAGCAAGCCACGTTTCGAGTGCTTCCATTCTCACATTTTCGTATTGTTTCCATAAGTCTGTATTAGAAATAAGGTATACCTTTGTAAAGCAAGCAATCTTGTTTACATATCGGCAGGGCAACTCAACAGGGTAACCATCTAAATAATTAAGCATGTCTTGTATTTTGAAGCCGGAACGAAATTCCTCGAATATGATTACGTCTTGTCCCTTGTAGCCGTCGAAACCACCATGCAGGTAGTTAGTGACCCGAAAGACATTTTCATAGCCGTACTGCTCCATTATGCCCCTTGTTTTGCCTGTGCCTGTCTTGCCCCAAATATAGGTGACTGTGAGTGTCCGAAACGTGCTTTTGTAGCATTCTTCACGGACGGTTTGCCGCACTCTTTCCAATGTATCAATTTGAAGCATATAATTTGGATTTTCTTCAATGATTTCATAATTTGACATTCCATTCTTTATCATGTCATACAAATCAGATAAATCATTTCTTGCACCTTGCCGCTCCAAGGGCATTTCACCGAACTCCTCCTGCGTATCAGGAATTTTTGTTTCGTGCTTGTCTTTATCCTTTTCCCATTTGCCCTCTTTGAAAACATAATCTCTATTTTGTTCTGACGTGCCGTGAGCAATTTCTATATGGGCTTGAAGAAATCTTTTCTTTAGTGTGCTGAACCGAACAGCGGAAGAACAGGCTATGAAAATATGTGTGTGGTGGGTCTTTTCCTTGCCGCCGATTTCGTCACCAAAGCAATAATAAACACAAGATTTCAGCTTTTCTAATTCCTGCTTGATGCGGTCATGGGTCATTTCTTTTTCCAAAGGGTTATTAATGGTTATTTGCCATTTCCTTGATTGAGAATCTTTTGCCACGAAATCACCCCTTTGATATTGCGATATTTTCTGTCGCAAGCGTTGGTTTCAGTGCCAGCCTGCTTGCGATAATGTTTGTGACAGAGGTTGACTAGGGTAATACTTCCCCTAGTCAACGGCGGTCACGCCCGGCGTTCCCTTCCAGTGCACACGCCTTATGCTTCGCACGGCGCGAGCACTGGGGAGGGTTGATTGTTTTATCTCGTTACGCCTTGTTTGATGAAGCTTTCCAGTTTGGTCATGTTGCTAATTGTAGGGACTTGTACAGCCGTTAAAGCCGTACCGTTGGTGAGCATATAGCCGGTGCCTTGTTTCCTATCGGGTAACATGTCGTCTTTGTACTCGTGGAATAACATGTTTTTGCTTTCTTCGCTCANNACTCATCGTAAAACAGGACTAGCATATTTCGGCTTGTGTCTTCTCCACTCTGTCTTTGTTTCAATCTTTCATAGAACTGTTGTAACCCCGTGGTGCAATCCATAAAACGGTAGAAACGCGGACAACCATTTAAGAAACAAAAATCCTGATCGCCTTTAAAATCGCATAAAAAAAGTTGGGATGTTGGCTCATATAAGACTGTTTTTCCTAAAAATAATTTTGAAAAATATGTCTTTCCGCTGCCAGTATTTCCACAAATAATACAATGTGGACTTTTTGGGGGAAGCCAGTCGAGCGGCTGGCTAATCCCTAACTTTAAATAACTTTCGTCCAATAAAATACCCTTAATCATGGGCTAAAAGTCAATGTCCCGTGGGACGGTTGCAAGCGGTATAGCATTTTGTTGTCTGGCTAATGCTCTGTTTTCTAAATACTTACAATATGCTTCACAAGCCCAAGCAATGTTGACTTGTATAAAACTACCCGTGTCATTCACTTCTTCGATATACAATATGGGGTATGCTCTGCCATTGTAAATAAAATTGCTTTGAGTGATTCCAGAAAATTCATTTGCAGTGAGCTTCTGTGACAATCTCATCTGCAAGCGTTCTTTTACCAATTTTGTATCGACAGGATGTCCATCTCCCATAACTACAAACTGAAACAGTGTGAAGCCACTTTGAGAAATTATCCTGCTAGGGCTGTTGAGTTCCGATAGAGTAGACGGCTTAACGAGGTGCAGATTATTTGCCGTTTCGCCGAGTAATATAAATAAGCATTGTCTAACTAGAGCATAATTACTTTCGGCCATTGTGCGGTCAATTTCCGCAGCCTGTTCCGTTTGTTGTTGTATGATGGCTTCCTTCTTCTCTCGTCTTTCTTTTCGCCATTCGTAAAATGCATAAAACAGAAAGGCATAACCCCCGACAACCATAAGTATTGTTTCGAAGTTGGACTGGAGAAATTTCAAAATGCCTTTAGTTGCAAAAAAGACGATTGCAGTACCAAACAGAATCAATATGCAGTATAGTAAAAGCCGTAAATAGTCTTTTTTAACCCAACTGCTTTTTAGCTTTTCCAAGATTTTTTTCATGCTATCACCTCTACCGATTCAGCCTTAGCAGTGAACTGATATTCGTTGTTTCGGTCTTTGTAAAATCGACCTTCAAAGCCTTTCACTTTACATTTTACGGTACCGCCCTTGGCTTCCAGTTCTTCGGGCGTGATAGCAGGGGAAGCTTGTTCCACTTTGACTGTGAAGCTTTCATACTTGTTTTGGGGAGCTACGAGGGTATAACGATATCCAATTATTTTGTCGGTAGGTTTCCCATCCACAAAATCTTTAATAGGGAGGCAGCCTGTCAGCAAAACCTGTTCACTCCGCGCGACCTGTAGCAGGGTGAAGATAAATTTAGTAATTTCAATCATAAATGCTTCCTCTTTTCATTGGCGGGGGCCACTTAACGCAGCAGCCCCTTGCCGATTGTTGATATTCAGTCTACAATGAGTCATAAGACTGTGATTATGCCGTTCGACTGAACGAAGAAATCCGNNAGGGGAAAGTGAACTGTACCCTGCTTCGCAGATAATAAAGGTTCCGGCGATAATTTCGTAAATCTTCCCATCTTGATCGCGAAGCGCCCGATTAAGGGACAAGCCGTTGGCAATTCCTTCAGCATTACACACAATTACCGCAGAATCATCAAAAGCGTAGATAATTTCCAGAAACTCGCCACCGACAATTTCTTTAATTGCGTTTTCAGAATCATTGATTTTTTTTGCATACGGACGTTTGAAAGGGTCTACTACTAGCACCCTACTTTCCACGAATATTCCTCCTTTTAAAATGAGGGGAGCCGCACCAAAGACGGCTCCCAGACACGATTTGTTTTGTACTAAGGTTCCTCCTTAATTTAAGACAGGAGCTGTTCTGCAGAACAGCCCGAGTTGTGTTTGTTTTTTGTGCAAGCTTGCCTGACCTTATGTTTCAGCTGTTATACCATCATAATGCTATGCGCTCAAAAAGTGGATTCATTTTTGGGTCAAAAAAAATAAACCATTCCAACCACAAAAATGAATTGTTGCAACGGCTGAAATATGGTATGGTTAAAAAAATTCATTATCAGGAAGGAAAAATCATGGCAAAAGCATCAAAAGATGACCCTTACGACACCATTGAATCTTACATTGAGAAGAAAAAAGAAAACTATTACTTTATGGAAGAAGACAATTTTACTTTGTGGTTTAAACTCTTATTTGACCAACTCGGAATAAGCTTAGCGAACCTCAAAAAGATTGAATCTTTTAAACTTCTTATAGGAGAAGACGAAGACCCAGAAGACCCTGAAAAGGAGGTTAGCTATTCCCTATTAGAAAAACTGCATGCCATGCTTTACGACCAAGACATTAAAGTCAAAAAGCTTGAGTTGGCATTAGATAAATTAAAAAAATCTAATATTGATATTAAGATAGACGACTCAGAATATGGCAATAATACTGAAATTGCAAAGCTTAAGGTGCTATTAGATAAATTAAAAAAGTCCAATGCGGATATTGGGATAGACGATTCAAAAATTGAATCATTGAAGTCTGATATCGCAGTGCGCTACGCAAAGGAAATCAGGGAGGAGAAAGAAAAGAAAGAGGACAAAACCATTCAAAAGCAATCTATCTCAAAAAACCACTGGATGAATTTGTTTTGGTTTCATTATTTTGACCTTGACCCTAACCAAGTGTTCCCAGAACAGGATTATGAAGAAAATGCTGATGAAGAACAAGCAGATGTTTTTGAGAATATAAAAAAGACATTTTTCATATCTGATATCCGAAGCTGTTATTTGCTGGATAAATGCTTCGAAGGCTACATAGCCATTTCAGAGAGTGAGGAACTCATAGACGTACTATATGAGGTCGCTAGATTCAGCGATTTCAATCATGAGGAAAAAAGACTTTTGGCGAACATATTTCAAACGTTAGCAAAGAAAAAAGCTATACAAAATTTTGAACCATCGAAAATTGCTTTGTTTTCTCAGATGAAAGATGTGACAGAAAAAGCACTAAGTGAGCATGAGTTGTCAAAAGATAAGATATGGGAGGAGTTATCAGGCAAGTTATATGCTCCGTGCGAATCCACAGCAAGGCAATTATGGCTATGGAAACTTGAAGACTTCGCAAAAGACATGACACGATTTCCGACAATAGATACCGAAGACTGGGAAATACTGATTGCTTACCTATGTTGCACAAAGGAAGATATTGATGCGATTCAAAGTTTAGCAAAAAGGATAGAGTGTGACAGAGTGTAAATTAAAGCTCTGTTTCCTCTTTCGGCACTAAATAAAATCACCCACCCCGCAGACACATTTTTACTGTGTTTTGCAAGGCGGGTGATTTTTTCTTTTGAAATAAGACTGTTATACTTGAATACTGGTAATTATTGGTATAAAATTAAAATAATTTGAAAACCATGTCGAAAATAAAAGCATAGGGGGGCTAATAAACAGGGATTGGTCGGCGTATTGGCGACACAGCAGCTTTCTAAGTATGAACTGCGATATTTTTCAGAATTTTATATGCGGTATTTTTCCATATAACTTAAAGATTAAATTAAACAAGGGGAATGAACATGAAAAAGATTATTTCATTGGTTTTAACGTTGGGTATTATGGTCGGGATATTTTCGGTTAGTGCAAGCGCGGCATCTGTTACAAGTGTGTTTAGTGGTACACAGACTATTGCACAAGGCAAGACGGTTTCTATCTATTTTACAGCTTCTTTAAAGCCAATTGTTTCTACTGGAAATAGCAGCGTTGCAACAGTACGTTATGACTATCGTTCTGGCAACAAGTATTATTACAAGCTGACAATGGTAGGCAATCCGGGCACAGGCACAGGTGTGTATGCACGTGTAAAGGGTAGCACAAACGTTCTTGCATTTATTGCACAAGTTCCAAAAACAGTTGCTCCAGTAGCTGCTACATGTAACAAGAGCGGTACAGTCAATGTAGCTGCAGGTGACGCTTTAAACTTCACTGTTACATCCGCTGCTAAACCGGCAGTTACAGCTGGTAACAACAACGTTGCTTCAATCGATTATTTAAGCAATTCGGGCACACTTTATAATTACATGCTGAGCGCAAAAGCAGTCGGCGGTGTTGGCGTTTATGTAAATGGTATTCGTGGTTTTGTTGCAAATGTTACAGCTTCTAGCAATAATGGTGGTACCGATTCCCAGTCACTCGATACCTATAGGACAACACTAATTAATCTAATCAATGCAGAGCGTGCAAAAGTCGGAGTGGCTGCAATGACGGAAGATTCCAGACTGAATCAAGTTGCAGATATCAGAGCACAGGAAGCGTCCATTAGTTATTCTCATACTCGCCCCTATGGTCGCTCTGATTCCGAATTGCAAGCAATCGCAGGGATTAATTATTCCATGAATGAGGAATTGGCAATTGCTGGAAATACCAACACAGCAGCTGAAGCACTTAATGATTACATGTCCGAGCCTGCGCACAAAGCGGGGTTACTTACTGGCTACACAAACATCGGTGTTAGTTTTTACGATGTTAGTGGTAATAGATTCTGCGCAGTGGAAATGTATTAAGTTCGAAAAAATAATTCTGACCGGTGCCTACAATTACAAAATGGTTGTAGGCACTAATGAGGATTACTTGCACTCAATCTATCGAANNTTCGATAGATTGAGTGCAAGTGGTTTAACGCCCTAACGTTAACTTGGATATAATTCAAAGATGAATTTTTCCTTTCCTTCCTAATCTGTTCGAGTTTTGGAAATGAATCCATACAGTAAACCTTAATAGAAACGTCACCTTGTCCTAATGTTGGATAAAGTGGCGTTTTTCATTTCTGTTCAGATGGTACATCAAATAAATAGGCTTGTCTTTATCTTTGTTTGAGCCGTCTGTCATCCTAAAAACATCGCCGCAGGGAAAAGGCTTGTACTACACAAAAATCGCATGATTCCTGCCTTTTTTGATGATTTTAGAGCAATGTAGTCTATACAAGGTCGCCCCATCTGCTGCCATGTCCTCGTGAATATCGGCGATGGTGTCTCCGGTCGAGCTTAGCGCGGCTGCGCTAAATGCATCCCCGTTGGCGTCGCATGGGAAAATTCCGGTCGTGTGATTGATAAAATATGCGTCGTATCCGGCAGCTTTTATTTGTTCGGGTGTCAGGTTCCGCGTTAGCTGATACACAATCGTTCCGACCATTTCCAAGTGCGCAAGTTCGTATGTACCACAAGCATATCAGCGATTTGTATTGTTCGTTGGGAGTTTTGGATATAGCATCAACTCAAATTCATCTGGCTTGTTGTGCCAGCGACCATTAACGGTCTTTGTGTAAACAGCCTTTTCTATTACAGATTTGAGCAGATCATTCTTCTCAGCTGCGGTTTTCGCTTTTTTATACTCAGACAGTACGTGTTCAGCTTTCGGTATGATTGTCTTCTGGCTCTGTTCCGTTAAAGCTTCTCGTTCAATTTCAGCATTGATTTTCGAAAGGCTGGCCTGCAGTTCACAAATTTTGTCGTTGATACTCTGCGACCTTTCTAAAAATACATCAGTAGTATAGACGCCCTTCTCCAGCAAGTCATATATATTGTCTCTTTGCTTCTCAAGGGCTTTTAATTCAGTCTGTGTATTCTTTAATGCCTTTTTCTTTATGCTCATCTGAGAAGCTGCGACAGGCTGCTTTCCATAGGTGAGTTTGTAATTGTTTAGCCACTGCTGCAGAGACTGCAAAACTCTTTCTTCAACATAATCGAGCTGGGAACTAATATTGTTGCAGGAGGTAACAGCACACATTAACGTATCTGGATAATTACAGTTTGTATATGGGCGACGTACCATTTTGCGACCGCATACCCCGCATACAATTAGTCCAGCCAAAGGATTCATGGTTTGGTATTGCNNGTAGACAACTTTTGTTGAGCGAGTTCCCATGTTGCGTTATCAATTAAAGCATCATGCAGCCCATCGGCCATTATCCAATCCTCTTGTTTCGCCCGGGGCCGTTCCGTTACAAGCTGCCCATCTACCATTTTCTTTTTGATTGCCCTTGCGCTCCAACGGATTTTTCCAATATACACGGGATTACGCAGCATCCCTTGGATGCTCGTATTTACCCAAACGTCACCGTTAGCTGGAAGAATTTTTAAATTGTTAAGTTTTCGGACTATTTTTGAAATACCCATATCGGCATAAGTTCCATCCGGTTGTTGCTCTCCTCGAGTATAAAGTTCAAAAATCATTTTTAAAATAGGTGCCTGCTCCGGTTCCGGCGCAAGTGTAAACCCTTTGTCATGCTCCAGCTTTTTCCTAACATATCCGTATGGAGACTTATTGCCGATATACTTCCCCTCTTTAACAGATGCGATTCGACCGCGCTGCAGGCGGCGGTTTATGGTCTTATATTCGCGCCGACTCATAAACAGACCAAACTCAAAATACTCTTCATCGTACTCGTTGTTTGGGTCGTAGNNGGTACCGCTAAGTTTAAAGGTTTGTGCAACAATTCCCTGGTCAATGGTATCACCGCGGGCGAGACGTTCTACTTCCATTACCAGGACACCATCCCAAATGCCCTGTTCCACTTCGGAGAGCAGCTGCTGCATGACCGGACGAGCCGCTATGGTTTCTCCGGATACGATTTCACGGTATATTTGAGTAATGTTTAGTTTTTGCCTTTTGCCGAGTTCCAGGAGCGCCTTTTCGTGCCGTGCGAGAGTTTCACCCTCACCACGCGCTTCAGCGTCCAGATCGGCGCGGGATTTACGCAAATATAAACAGTGAGACATTTCATTTACCTCCGGAGATTAGTATCCCCACGCCAGTAATGACGTGGGGAATAAAAGTACATTAATAATTAAAAACCAGTTACATCTTTAACTTTGACGGTTTTAACTCCCTCTTTGAGCGTCATGGTGTCAAATTTCCAAGTACCCTTGGCTTCCAGATTATTGACATTCGCGAGTGTAGAACCAATCTGCGCGCCGGAGGCATCATATAAGTTGATTTCTACCTGCAAATAGCCATATTCTTTGTCAGTCTTATTGACGATTGACCCTGTGATTTTTGCATCCACCCCAGTGCCTGTAAGTTTAAGATCCTTGACCTCGAATTTGTCATCCCATTTATTGCCTGTCACGGAAGCCTGCGTTGCTTGTGATCCAGTCCCAGAAGATGGTGTTCCACTGCTCCCTTTACCGCCGAGAGAAGCTATAATAGCAATAACTACAATTACAGCAACAACAATTAAGAATGCTGTCAGGCAGCCCTTTTTTTTCTTTGGGGCAGACGCTGGCACGGGGACAGGATTTTGATACATTGGCTGTTGAGGTACCTGCTGTTGAGGCTGCGTTTGCTGCACTATGGGTTGCCCATTGGCGGGGGTTCCGCATTCCGGACAAAATTTTGCATCAAACTCAGCGCCACAATTTGAACATTTCATTTCTACCTCTCCTTTTTTCGCTATTGACATATTTCGACAATAGCTTATAATATTCTTGAAAGGCATTGTAGAGGCTTTTCATTGTGGCCGTTCACTATTGCAGTAGTGGACGGCCTTTTATTATTATAATTCTCCAAATAATAAATATCAACACATAAAAAATAGATGGGACAAAATTGGGACACCGAACAATATAATTGAGAAATATCATATAAGGGATTGCAAAAAATTCTATATTGGTATATTATAACTTTATCGCTACCGAACGAGCGTTCGATTATAGTTAACGG
>DDHX01000062.1:96782-133113 GCA_002338255.1 Ruminococcaceae bacterium UBA1865
AGATAGCTTTGGAAGCATTTTTAAATAGCTTGCTGATTTTCCTCTTTTCCAACTATCAACGGTTTTAGGCTTTAAGTCAGCAGCCGCCTCAAAAGACGCGTCAGATTTAAAGGTGGTTTTTATTAAGGAAAGGATGCATCCCAAAGTATCCATATGTACCTCCAAAATTATTGACTTCGTATTATATACGAAGTATACTATAGATATAAAACCAGAAAGAGGAATGCTTAAAAATGATTTGGAGAAAACGCAAAAAGAAGAATCAGGGAAAACAGCCAGAATTGACACGAGAATATGTAAATGAAACCCTGAACATCAATTTGACGGAAGATCAATATAACCAAATTGTATTATCAGAAATTTGCAATCGCCGAAGTGCCTCTTGCCACATTTTGAAAATTCTAAAAATTCTAAAACTTATTTGAGCCAGCCTAACCTCCAGGTTAGATAAGCAACTAATAACCCAGTGATGATTGCCCCTATCGGTAACCAGCTTATTGCNNAATGTGCTATTCATAGTCGCCCGAATTAATTTTTCATCTCGTAGCTCATTCATATAAATACTGTAATCATGCCCATCAATGAGTTTGTCAATCTCGCTGTTTTCGTCAACAAATGTTTTAGTGTTCGGATCCATACGATCAACAAGATACTCCAATAAATCATATTTATTTTTAATATCCAATAGAATACCCCCATTGACATCCTTGTGCAGCCTTGCTAAAAGTAAGGTTGTTTTTTTATACATTTAATTAAATTCGAAAATAATACGAATATTGTGTTGACTTCGAAATAAATACGAAGTATTATATAACTACAGTTATTCGAGAGGGGGGAGAGAAAAATGCAAAAACTTTCAGTACAGCCAACCGAAAAAGGTGTGAAACTCTATTTAGATGGTCAAGAGATTCAAAACATTTTGGAATTTAATCTAAAAGCCGAAACTCCGAATGTCTTTGAACTGACGGTCAAAATGAATGTGGAATTATCACAGATGTCCTTGGGTCAATAAATTGGAGATCACTTGTCCGGCAATCTGAGAAAGAACACTTAGAGATTCCGAGCCAACAGCTTTCGCAGTTTGTTTAACCTTGTTCCAGTTGGTGTCCATACGAATATTAGCGATAAATTCATGCCCTGAAGGTGTTAGGTCGTAAATACAACAATGCTGATCCATAGTCCAATCAACACGAGTTAAAAATCCACTTAATCTGCACTGCTCAATATGATAGCAGACTTCATCATTTGGATATTTTTTTAGCTTGTCATAGTCTTGAGAATTTTTAAATAAAACAACTTTTCCAAAACTGGAGTTCTCTTCAACCATTAATAGAATATCGCGCACACAATCGGGATTCAATCGCATCTCTACCACTCCCATTAAATACATGATACCTTTTTTAATTCTATCAGTCAATAACATTGGTCATTAAATTAGAAAGCAGGTGAGAATATGGCCTTAAAAGATAACGTCAGATTGTTCAGAGAGCGCAAAGAATTTTCGCAACAGCAGTTGGCTGATCTGATTGGCGTAAATCAAGCGATGATCCATTACATAGAAGCTGGGACGAAAGTGCCGAGCTTAGCAGTAACCATCAGTTTAGCAAATGCGTTTGGTTGTTCTATTGATGAATTGGTCGGACAGTAATTTTGTAGCTCCGCGCCATTGACACTAAAAAGATGAGTTGATTCATAGGACAATCTGCGACAGGAATAAACATGGAATGAGGTGATAAAAATGTTAGCCAAGATCCCAATGGAGGGCAATATTGTTAAAGATTATTACATCGGGAATACACACATTTTGATAACTGACGCAGCTTTCACCCTCAGAAATAATACACCAGAAGATAGGAAACGGATCGAAGCCGACTTTAATCAAAAGGGACTGAACATTTATCTAAAAAATCAGTCGGATCATCTATAACCTAATTATCCCAAAAAGGAAGTGAATTATCAATGATGCAAAAAGCCACGAAGTCGGCCGGAAATGCGTACTATAATGCACGAATGAATGCTGCAGTATATAACGATAGACTCAACAGCCGTGAAGGTGCATCTGAAATTGTTTGTATTGAACGTACACGACTCGCAAATATTGAACTTGGCAATATTAACCCACATCCAGAGGAAGTCAACTTGATGAACAGTGCTTACAATGCCCCGGAACTGCTGAATTACTTTTGTTCCAACCAGTGCCCACTTGGATGCGGACGTGTTGAACCGCTCAATCCTCGGAATTTGGAGAGTGCAGCGATGAAGATTGAGCGGCTTACCAGAAATATGGACGAAATTTCCCGGGACATATCGGATATTGCCGAAGATGGTAGAATCACCCCGTCGGAACGTACACTATTTAATCGGCATGTGGAGCAGCTGAAAGAGGTAAAAAAGTCAATCGAGGAGCTGATCCTTGTGGCGGAGCAGTCGAGTGGAGGTGAATAGATTGGACAAGCAGACTCGGAAGTGCATAGCGGACCTTAAACAACGTGCCGGCCAACTTCGGCGGCAGTATCACTTTTCCCGCACGGTGGCCGGAGCGACAAGCTGCTGGCTTGGTGGAGTAAAGACAGAACACATCGGTACTGTATTGGTGCTGATGGAACGAGAGAGGAAGTAAATTAATATGAGACTTCGTAAACAAGCGCTGGGTGACCGTAACATCATTGGTGCACGCGTGGAAATGGCGCGTAAGAATCAAGGAATGAAGCAAAAAGAGCTGCTGGCTCAATTGCAGGTAAAGGGTATCGACCTAAATTCCTCCGCATTATCCAAGCTTGAGGGACAAATTCGTGGTGTGATGGACTTTGAACTGGACGCTCTGGCCGATATCCTCGACGTTTCTGTAAATTGGCTTTTAGGCCGGGAGGAATAGTGATGACTGCAAGGTGCAAATCCTGTAAGCAGCACTGGAATATCAGTATTAAGCAACACATCCCGTCGAGCGGTTACCTTTGCCCACGCTGTACTGGTCGTTTGATTGCAAAGCGCCGGAGCAGGGAAATGCGAGAAAAATATCAGTCCATTGGGATTATAAAAGGAGGACAAGCAAATGCTTGAAGGATTTATTACATTGGTTCTCGTTGGTGGAGCCTTGGCAATTGGGATTGCCTTAATAGCCGGAATCAGCCGCCTTATCTGCATAATTGACGATCAGCGTATTTACCGCAGACGCAAGGAAGCAATTTCCGCAGTTAAACTTTATCGCATGGTCAATCAGCGCGTCGGCAGTAATTTGACCATTTCCGAGTATGATGACGCGGTTAAATATACCATCCGCAAATATCACCTTGAGGACCGCAACGGTGCCATGGACTTCCGCGGGCAGGACATGGAGTACATAAGCATGCTGATCAGTGAGGCAGTACAGCAAAACCGTATGTTTCAAAGCGCTTTAGCAATCGCACAGTCCGATGCGGAACTGGCCGCCTCAGAATATGAAACTGAAAGGAAGGTAATTACAGCATGAATGAGTTAACCAAAACCGCAATTAAAATCTTTGATAATACGTTGCAAAGCATTACCGGTGCGCAAACCGTTGGAAAAGCAGAATCTTCCGCACAGCTTGCCCGTGGATACCTTGTCGGAATCCGGTTGCTGGATATCATCAATAATTGGCAGTATGACGCCATGAGTGATTTGCTGGAAATCTCAGTTAAAACAGCGCGTAAACAAATAAATAAAGCCACATCCGGCGTTACAAGCACCGAAAGCGGCTTTGTGCAAAGAAATTTAACTAACACCAACAGTATAGCGATATTTGCGATTAGTGTCAACAAGGAGGGCGCGGGATATGACAACGAATGAAGGATCTAACGCGGCAAAAAATAAAATCCTGTGCCTTTTCAAAGAACCGTTTAAGGATCCGGTGCAGGTGGAAGTCGAAGATGACTTTCATGCCATACAAAACCAGGTCGGCTGCGACACCTTTCAGTGCCTGGAACCCTTTGAAGATGTTTGCTATTTTATTGATGATGAGGGCAAATTCAAGCCGCTTGCCAAACCAAATATTCGATACGGCATCGATGATATCATCGTCGGGAATATCCTGATTGCCGGAATCCGCGGCGAAAATAATGTGAGCCTCACAGAATGGCAGATCGGTTTCATTACCAAGCGTTTGAAAAGCGATTCCATCACCCCACATCAAGCGGTAATGATCAACGTTAGGGATTACATATGATTCCTTTCATTTAACTGGAGGAAGATAAATGAAACTTTTAAATCTCACTCTTGATAATTTCAAGAGATTCACCCATTACGAGTTTAATCCTGAGGGCCACAATGTAAATGTATATGCAGCCAATTATGTCGGTAAAACATCGCTGATGGATGCGTATTTCTGGTTGTGGCTTGGCAAAGAATCAGAAGACCAATCCGTGAAATTTGGAATCAAGCCCAACAATGCGCCGGATGGCGTCGATACTGTGGTAACCGGAACTTTTGAGCACAATGGTCAGATTTTCACTTTAAAAAGAGTTCTCAAGGATGTTTATGAGCGTGAAAAAGGCGACGCAGATCGTAAGGTCAAAAGCATAAAAACGGAATTTTATATTGACGATGTTCCAACAGGAACAAAAAAGGAATTCGATAATTTCCGCTTTAAGATATGTGATGATGAAACTTTTCTTACGCTGACGCTTCCCGATTATTTTGCAGAAAAAGTGAATAACACAGACCGACGCAAAAAAATATTGGAATATTCAAATGCGGATATGGATGACCGCAGCATCATGAGCCAATATGATGAATATCATTCGCTTCTGCATTACATGGGCTCGAAGTCTGTTGAGCAGTACATTACGGTGACTAAATCACAACGAAAACAAGCGAATGAGCGGCTGGATCAGATCAAATCTGAAATTAATGGCATCATCATGGGAAAACCTGAGGTTTTGCCTGAAGAAAATGACGGCCCAGAGCTGCTTCGCCTGTCCAAAACTAAAATTCAGCTTGAAAGTAACCTGCAAAAAATCCGTAACGGTGAAAGCGCTGCAGCCCTACGAAAAAAGATTGCTGAACTGCAGGCGGATATCTCCACCGCAAAAACGGCTTATATCCGAAAAACCGCCGGCGGGAACACTGTCCTTGAAGCGGAGGCAGCTACGCTCCGGTCAACAATTAGCAATCTGCGCAACTCCATTGCCAAGAGTCAAGCCAGTATTCGCAGTGCAACCGGTGTGGCCGAAGGCCTTGTAAAAGAGATAGCAGAGCTACGCGCCCAATGTGTGACCACATATAACCTGTCTTTTGACGTCACCAATAACATATGTCCTACCTGTGGGCAGGAATATCCTCCGGAAAAGCAGCAGGGGCTTCTTGATACTTTTAACGAGAATAAGGCTAATAAACTGGAGGAACTGGAAGCCAAGGGTAAACAACTGGTAGCATCAAAATCTGAAATGGAAGCCGCTGCGAAAGAACACAATCAAAAACTTCAGGATGATGAACAGAGCCTTAAAAATTCTGAATCCCGTTTGGAGCAGCTGAATAAATCCTACGCTAACCCGCCAGCGTTTGAGACCACCGCCGAATATAAAAAGCTTCAGGACGAACTTTCCGCTGCTGAGCATGACCTATCCACCGTGGATGCGGTTGCTGCAAAGCAGTCTGAAAAATTGACCGCTCAGCTTGCAGTGGTCATCGAGCAGATCGATGCCATAAAACAGCGCATGGCGAACAAGGACACTGCAGCCCGTTCAGATCGTCTCGTTTCCGAACGTGAAGCCGAAGAAAAGAATCTGGCTCAGGAAATGGCAATATACGACAATGGCTTAGATCTGGTTGATAAATTCAATCATTTTAAAGCTGAACTTATTTCCGATAAAATAAATTCACCCTTTGCGTTGGTTAAATGGCAGATGTTTAACGTCCGTAAAAATAGTGATGTTGAGCTCATCTGCGAGGCGACAGTTCACGGATGTACATACAACAAAGGCGCTATAAACGGATTTGGGGACCTGAGTAATTCTGAAAAATTGAATGCAGGGTTGGATATTATTAACACCCTCGGCCACCTGACCGGGGTATCGGTTCCGGTTTGGATTGACAATGCAGAAAGTTCGACCAGTCCCTATCCCATTAATGCTCAGGTAATTCAGCTGCGCGTGTCCGCCAAGGACAAGCAGCTGAGAGCGGAGGTGCGGGGATGAATAAACAAATCATACAAGCCTTGCGAGAGTTGGGCGTTCCAGCCCATCTGGAAGGCTATGAATACTTAAAAACAGCGTTGGAAATGTGTCTGCAGGATAAATCGTATGTCAATGCAATCAGCAAGAGGCTTTATCCCGATGTAGCCCAATGCCATGTCACTTCCCCAAACAAGGTAGAGCGCGCCATTCGGCATGCAGTTGAAGTTGCGTGGAATCGCAGCAGAATGGATGTGCTTCACTGTTATTTTGGAAATTCTGTAGATGTTGGACGTGGCAAGCCTACAAACAGTGAGTTTATAGCTACGGTTGCTGAAACGCTCCGGATGGAGCAGGAGGAAGCGGTATGATTCACGAATTAAAAACCACTCCGGAATATTTTGAATCTGTTCGGAAACTGGATAAACCGTTTGAAATCCGGCGGGATGACCGCCCGTATAAAGAGGGCGATTTTCTCGCCCTCAATGAATATGACGGCGATTATACTGGACGCAGCATGCTTGTGCAGGTGACATATGTACTGGATGATCCTCAATACTGCAAAGATGGCTTTGTAACAATGGGGATAAAGCCGTGCCAAATCGTGGCTCAGGGAGAATCTATTATGAGATTTTCAGCTTTTAGCTATGCCAGTGTTCCTGTATATGGCAGGAGGGAGGCAATTCCCAATGACCACCTACACCTGTAAATGCGGAAAGACTTTCACAAAAAACACGGAGGCCGGAACAACCGGCTTCCGTATGCCGGACTATGGACCGGAACATGAATGCTTTGGGTGTCCGTTTGTTTGCAATATTACTACATGGGATCCAACAGCGCAAACAAATGCCGTCCAGAACCATGAATGCCGCGGAAGTAAATCAATCCGATATGATACAACTATCTCTTTAAATAGCACTGATAAAACTGTGGCGACCATCTACACTTTGGATTTTGAATTTCTGAGGTTGGTTCATGAATTTGCAGAAACTTTGGAAGGTTTTGAACCGGATCAGCATTTCTTCGATAACCGTTCCGCTTCCTATGATTCGGACGGCCGCTTTCGTTACACGCTTTATCCGATGCAGAATCACAATGGTATCTCGGCAAAAATAGCTTTAAATTTGCATTTTTTCAATTCAGACGGTGTCCGCAGAGACGCCACACCAGAGCAGGAAAAAGAAATCATAATTAGTCAAATCAAGGAGGCTAAAACAATGAATTCGTATTACGCCCCGTGTGGGCATAAATTCAGCCGCAGCGCTGGAGGTGTTTCGGAAGTTACAATTGAGGTTACCGGCACCACCCAGGATTGTTTTACTTGTTCCCATGCGCTTCATGAGCCGGAAACCGATGAGCACGGCCCGAAAATATCTTGTGTTTGCGGCCGGAAGAAGGTTGATCCGGCGGATACGCCGATTACTTTTGAGGAAGCTGCAGATAAAACAGATTCCAATTCGGACACTGATTCTTTTGTCGGAACAAAATACCAGCACATAGGCAAGGTATATGTTGTGAAGCCTTGTGAAGGCGGAAAATATCGCACATTCTTCCATTACGCTGTTGATCCATCTGAGGCGATCCCATGTGGTAATATCCCCAAATGTGACACCCCGGAGATTGCTCAGAAAATGCNNTATGCGACTAAACATGGATATGAAGCTTTTATTGAACCAACAAGCGAGGCGGAATCGCCTCTTACATCGGATTTGTCCTCCGATGATACACCTGCCGAAGCTGCCGACGAGCCCAATGATAGTGGACTCGCCGAGCAGCCGGAGCAGGACGATATCCCGGATTCTGAGAACGATGAGCCTGATCCCAATAACAATTGTGATAATTCTGAGAACGATCAGGATGATAACTCGACAGATTCCTGTGACTGGAAGAACGCTTCCGGTGCTGATGAGGATGAGGAAATGCCGGATGCAGACATTCCAAGCGGTCAGCCGGTTAGTCTTCGCGACAGCGTTTTCGATGAAATCATCAATGCATGTGATGCAAAAATCAATTCGGCATTGCGTGTGATGCTTGAATCTCACCAACGCAAATTCGACTTTACTGCAAAAATCAGTTTTGAACTACAGGGAGATATGCTGGCCGTTACCCATGAAACCGGGTATAAATTCGAGCCTATTAACTACAAGGATAAAAAAACCTTGTACGAGGATATCCAAATTGTTCTGGGTGCTGATGGCAACCCGATGATACCGTATGACCGTGAACATGAAATAAATTTTGATGAAATTCAGCCTGGTCGTGTAATTCCTCCGTCACCAGTCACCACCACGGTGGATGGAAATACCGGACTGGTGGAAGACGTGCAGATTGATGAGGAGGATCAGGATCCGAATCCGGAAGACGGTTCCAACGGCGATGATGCTCCGGTGACTAACGAGTTTTCCGAGGAAAATCCTCTTCTTATTCCGTGTGATCATCAGGATTGCCCATTTTATGGTACGGCTGATGATGGAAACTCGGGGTGCTTGTTTGATACTGAGCCGAAAGACGATATCAATTTTGCCGGCGACGTCTGGACGGCCGTAAATATGGAAAACTGCCAGCGCATAGCCATACTACAAGCCTATCGAAAAAACAATCCAGAAGAGGATTATGATGGTTCAGATCAGCCAGATGAAACTGACGACCTGCCGTTTGACATGCAGGATAATTATGAGGAGGATTCAGCATCATGAAGACTAACATTATTAAATTAAGATTTATGCGGTATGGAGAGCCTTCCGGCCGCGAGTATTGCTATGTCACACCCGAGGATGTTGCCGTTGGCGATTTGGTCGAAATTGACGGAAAGGCGGGTATTTCGCAGGGTGTGGTTACCGCCATCAATGTACCGGATGAAGAGATTGCTCCCTTCCGGGATCGGGCGAAAACCATCATTGGCAAGGTTNNGAAGTTTGATGTATCAAAAGCGGTAGCTGCACAGGCACAATATTGTAATCTAAAAAATTACCCACATTTTGCACCTGGTAGTGGCGTTTGCTATAGGTGTCACAAAAACATCTATGAACAAATCGGCTGGAAAATTGAGAATGGAATGAAAACTCGTGTTTCGATTGATTCCACTGAACTGAATTACACAACCGGCATTGATGTAGAAAAAGCGGGCAAAGAACTGGTAACAGGCTGCCCACATTGTAACCGCAGTTATTGCGATTAGTAGGAGGAGAAATATTATGAGTGAAAATTCACTTGCAAAAGTAGACCAATTCAAAGGAATTCTAAATTCCCAAACCATACGCGCTCAGCTGAAGAACAGCCTAAAGGAAAATGCCGGCGCCTTCATGTCCAGCATGATCGATCTGTATTCCGGCGACAGCACCCTGCAGAAGTGCGACCCCGAAAAGGTCGCACTTGAATGCGTTAAGGNNTGGCTTTGCCTATGTGGTGCCGTATAAGAATGTACCAACATTCACCATCGGGTATAAGGGTCTTATCCAACTGGCCCAGCGCACCGGTCAGTATAAATTTATTAATACTGATACTGTTTATGAAGGAGAACTTGCCGAGTCCGATAAACTAAGCGGTATGATTGACCTTTCCGGAGAGCGCACAAGTGACAAGGTGGTTGGTTATTTTGCTTATTTCAAATTGTTGACGGACTTTGAAAAAATTCTATACATGACAAAAGAGGAAGTACAGGCCTGGGCTGAAAAATACAGTCCAAGTTACAACAGCAGTTATTCTCCGTGGAAAACGGAGTTCGATAAAATGGCACAGAAAACAGTTTTACGTCGGTTGATTGGTACATATGGCCCCATGTCACAGGAAATGCAGACAGCGCTGACAACTGACGACCACGGCACGACACCCCAGCAGGAAGCAAAGGAACGTGCTAATCAGAAACCTATTGATATAAGTTACACTGATGTAGACCCCGAAACCGGCGAAGTAATAGAACCAGGTGCGGAAGAACCTGAATCAGATAACAATCCTGCCCCTGACGCGCCGCAGGAGCTTTCAGAAGAGAAACCGCGTCAAACTACATCAAAGGCCATAAAGAAGCCCACAAGCGGCTATAACCCTGCCTTTTAAAGTATGATTGATGTAAAATGCCTTGCCTCCGGAAGCGCCGGCAACTCATATGCCATTGACGATGGTGAGAGTGTGCTGCTCCTGGAGGCGGGCATTCCCGCTAAAAAGATAATGACTGGATATTTAGATATGATTTCCCGCATTGCCGGTTGCCTGATCACCCATGAGCACGGGGATCACGCCAAAGGTGCTGCAGATCTTGCGGCCAAAGGCATTGACCTATATGCGACCGCCGGCACGTTTGAGGGGATAGAAGGTATAGACCGTCCATATCGCAAGCACGTTGTCCGCGTTGGTGAGCAGCTTCGATTGTCAAGTTGGACAGTGCTGCCGTTTGAATCAGAGCACGATTGTAATGAGCCGTGCGGGTACTTGATTTATTCCCACGTTACTCAGGAGAAGCTGCTGTTTGCGACGGATACATTCTACATACCGAACACCTTTAAGGCTTTGAACTATATCATGGTGGAATGCAATTACAGTCTTCCTATTCTCAATGAAAGCATCCGCTCCGGCCTGATTCCGGAACAGCTGAAGGGCAGATTATTACGCAGTCATTTCAGTCTCGAGCACGTAAAAGAGTTTTTGGCTGCCAACGATATGAACACAGTGCGGCATATTTATTTGATTCATTTATCCGGCAACAACAGCAACCCGGATCAGTTTAAGAGCGAGATCCAGCGCGTGGCCGGCAAACCGGTCACAGTATTTTAAGGATGGTGCAGACGGCATGCGTACATGGATTCAGGTAGACAGCGGAATCAAGGAACATGATAAGATTTATAATTTAGCGGACAAATTACATATTCCGAATGCATATGCAGTAGGCTTGATGACGTGTCTCTGGGCGTGGGTTTCCACGACTTGCCCCGATGATGGGGACGTTACAAATTTTCCGCCCAGGGCTATAGCTGTTGCCGCAGGCTGGGAGAAGAAAAGCCAAAATGACATTCAGAAATTTTATGATGCACTTTCTTCCTCTCAATTATTGGAAAAAACCGATGAAGGAAGAATTTTAATCAGAAATTGGCATGAGCGTGAAAATTTTCTAATTGATTACGTAGAAAAGCAAAAAGAGAATAACCGTCGAAGAGTGCAAAAATGCAGGGAACAAAAAAAGCAACAAAAAAATGTTACTGATGCAAATTCTGTAACACCATGTAACGTTACAGAAACGTCATGTAATGACTTTACCGTAACCAAACCCCCACCAGACCATAACCAGACCATAAGTAAGCTTAGTGATAATAATAACCCCGTACCTTCCACGGAAGAAAATGCGACGGAAAGTGAAATGCGGGATTTGGCTATTGTCGGAGAAGCTTTTCAGAACGGCGTTAAAGACGTTGTTTCTTCACATGACAGTGAAAGCCTGCAGGTTTTAATAAAAAAATACTCAGTGTCCCGAGTACTGGCGGCTATCGACGAGGCCAAGAAGTGCAAAGGCCATTCATCGGCATACGTGAAACGGGTACTTGAGGGATGGGAACGGGACGGAAAGAGCCCGTCGGGGCAATCATCCGGCCCCAATCTGATGGATCCTGAGCGATATAAAAATTTTGGGAAGTGAGAATGTGATTGACCAAAAAATGCTTCAGCGTAAAAACGTGTTCGATACTGGTGAAATTTGCCCGAAGTGTGGGGAGCATATTTTAGCGGTGAAGATTAACCTTGGCGGTAATGCGACTATGTTCAAGAAGCCCTGTTCCTGTCGCAATGCGGAAGTTTTGGCCGAAGATGCGGCCAAAGCAGCAGCTAAAGCGGAAGAAAACCGCAAAAAGCGGTATGCATGGGCGGATATTCCGGAATTGTTTACCGATGCAACGCTGAAGGGGTACAAGCGCCTGCAGGGGACAGAGGGTGCATTTACGGTTGTGAAGGATTACCTGCTGAACCGTGAAAACAACTTGCGTTCCGGCAATGGTATGATCCTGATGGGCGCCGTTGGATGCGGCAAGACGCACCTTGGTTGCGCAGTCCTAAACTGTGCGCTTGAAGACGGGTACCGGGCGGCGTACTGGAATGTGCCGCGACAACTTGAAATGTTGATGCCCGGGGGAGCCGACGAAGTCGACCAAAGCCGGATTTTGGAAAAGGCTCTGTTGGCGCAGGTGTTGCTCATGGATGACCTGGGCGCGGAAAAGTCCAGCGAATGGACTCGCAAAGAGCTGATGATTATTCTTGATGAGCGGTACCGGGCGAATAAGCCAACGATCATCACCAGCAACCTGATGCTCACCGATGAAGAGCTGCGCAAGACCTGCGGCGACCGTGCATACAGCCGGTTGTGCTCCGACCATTATCAGGCGGTGGCACTGACAGCTGAAGATTATAGGAGGAAGGCAAAATGAAATCAATTAACTTTATCATCCCCGGTTCGCCGGTCGGGAAGGCACGGCCAAAGGTGGTTCGGCTGAAAAACGGATTCAGCCATACATACACCCCAGACAAGACAGTCTCTTATGAGGAGCTGACGCGCCAGCGATATTTGTCAGCAACGAATAACTTCCGATTTGAAGACGGTGCTCAGCTTTGCATCTAGATTACCGCGTGTTTTCCGGTACCAGCCAGCAAAAGCAAACGGGTAAAGGCGGATATGCTTAACAGAATCATTAAGCCGGCCAAGAAACCGGATTGCGACAATATCATGAAGATTATCTGTGATGCGCTTAACGGCTTTGCCTACAAGGATGATGCGCAGATTGTCCTGGCACAGATCGGCAAGGAGTACGCCGAGGACGGCCGCACAGTCGTTAAAATTTGGGAGGTATAAAAAAGGGTCGCTTACTGCGACCCTGAAAGATTAATGGCGCCTACGCCTTTTACGAGTAATTACTCCCCATAGCACACCCAGAATTGCGATCCCAATCAGATACCACCCACCGCTTTTTAAAAACAAGACTAATCCTGTAAGCATGCCATTGATTAGACTCTTAGAAAAAATATCTCCGAACTGTTCTGGCGACATAATGCACCTCCATAATTACTATATAGACAAAAGATATCATTAAATTTGCATTATGTCAAAATAAAAGAAGCACAAGCCCGCGTAGTTTACGAATACTTTAGATTGAGGTGGTATATTTGACAGCTGAAGAAGTTAAGGAATTACTTAAAATTTACAACGATATACCACAGATGATTGCGGAGGAATTTGCCACCATCCGCAACTGTGAAAATGAAAAAAATAAGATTACGTTGCCGTCCGTCAACCTCTCTGGGCTGCCGGGCGGCAAAGGTGTGCCTGGGGATAGAACGGCAAACACGGCTTTGACTGATCAGGCACGGTATTATGAAGAGGAAATTAATAATTGCTACCGACGCATTGCAGAGCTGCGGGAACAAAAAAACTGGCTAAGTGTTGCACTCAACCAGTTGGATCAGACTGACCGCTATATACTGGAACTGGCTTTTATGGGTGATCCAAAGAAACGCCGGCGGGCATATCGTCGGCCTCCGTGGAAAGAAATTGCCGATAAGGTGGATTATTCTGAGAGTCAAACTCGGGCGCGCGCTACTGCAGCGATGTTTCTATTATCTGATTTATCTTCACAGCAAGTTTTATATGGGATGGTACGATGAGTCTTTTACTAATTTAGAATCTATTAGTTGGATCATCTTAAAAATTATTTTGTAGAATATACTTTTTTAATGGTAAAATATGGTGTATACTCCTTATATAGAATAACAAAAACATAGGAGGGATTTTATTATGGAAGAGAAAACCATGTATTATGCAAACTTTAATATCACTTTTGGTGAAAAAGATGAACCGATGTTATCTCATTTTGAAGATGTGATTTACCCTGCATTTAATGATGGATTAGTGCGTGGGAGCAAAGAAGACAGTCCTGTTTATTCTTTTAATGATGTTAAAATTAAAGAGTATGAGCCTGAAAAGTATATTCTTATTGGAAATTATATTAAGGATACACAATTTAAAATTCATACAACTATACTAAATGGAGAATTGACATCAACTCCATCAGAACTACCCACGGCTCCTTACTCAAGATTTATTGTTTTCCTAAATAATCATCGGATGATTTTAGTTAAAAATGAGCCATTAAGTCCTGACCTAAAAAGCTTTCAAAGAACTGTTAGGAGTATATTATCTGAATATACTCATAAAACTAATAGAGAATCAAATCAAAAGAATAGACTGCCTAACGCTATTGTTAACATTGTTGATATGAAATTACCTGGAGATATAGAACAAGCTTTAAGTGAAATTAGCAAAATAAGGAGAGTTCAATTAAAATTTTTCCCACTTAATGGGGATTCAGATTCAACTCCCATTTCAAAGGTAATGAGAGAAAGAATGCAGGATCTACAAGCTAACACATCTAATATTGAATTTAATTCGCCAAAATCCAAACAAGGTGTTGCCGATTTGGTTGAAGAAACATCTGCGCTTGGACTGTCAACATTTACTGTTAATGGGACTGATAGACAAGGTCAGCCAATCACAATAAAAGAGGATACTTTTACTTCAAACCAGAAAGTAACATTTGGAAGGGATATTCTTGAAGAAGATGATAATATTTTTATTACAATTGCAGTAAAAAATGATATAATAACAAGAGTAGGAAATGAAAGCCAAAGTATTTTTGATCAATTTAAAGAAAATATAAAGCGATTACTATGATTTTTATAGATGGGGGTGGATAAATTGAAGTCTGACAAATATTTCGCTACAGTAGAAAAATTAATACGCGCGGAATCTTCAGATGAAATGATAAAAACCGCCATCAAAAAGCTTTTACCGAATAAAGATGATTATTTAACTAGTGTGTTCTCTTTTTTTCTTGCTTTGATTTTTGCATTGTTAATTGGTATGTCAAATGATACACGAGAAATAGCTTTAACCACTTCAGAAACTTTGTTGAATATTATCTTAGCTATATTTGGTTGTGTGTTTACTGTCTATTCAATCATAATAGCTGTTTCAAGTGATCAGTTTATAAAGTTATTGTCTGGAATTGACGGCAAAAAAGACAGTGCTCTTGTAGAACAATTTTCTTATTTTGAATATGCTTTATTTATTTATTTTGTTGATTTAGTGAATACAAGTATATTTATACTTGTATTAAAGTGCATACCTGGCAATTTCATGCTCTTTCAAGACCGTAATTTGAACAATGTTACAGCAATACTTGGATTATTAGTGTTTTATGGATTTTCATTTAGATCATTATTTGAATTAAAAAGCACAATTCGTAATACTATCATATTGTTTAGACTCAGCATAGCAGAAAAGAATCTTAAGTTTATTGAGGAAGAACAAAAACAAAATGATGAAAAGAAAGAAGATAATAAATGATCAATATTAATAAAGTAATAACAAATATTTTCGATTCTCAATCTGGAATAACAGTTTTTTCTGATCTTGAGATGGATTATTCAACAAGTGTTATCAAGGACTTTGTTATAAAACATATTGATAAATCATTTGTGGATTCGAGTCTTAAGTATGGAGAATTTTTAGAGAATAGTTCATTCAAACAGGACATAGGAGAATACTTGAAAGATGGTTTGACTTTCGAAGACTTTGCTAAAGGTATTGCCGAAGACTTTTTTGAATTAGTTAAAATTTCTGATAAAGTAGAATCTTCAGACCTGATGGTTTGTGATATTACTTCTGATTCTCAACGATTTATAGCTATTATAAACTTAATTAACAAAACTGGATTTATGCATCAAGTTGTTAATGAATCGGGTAAAATTCGAAATAACATTATACAAAATTTCGCCATTTTACCAACAACAACACAGAGAATAGCTGAATGTGTATTTGTTGATCTATCTACATTAAAAATTAAATATTGTGACAAACTCAGATATATAGATGGACATGACGTACATATATTCCCTGATAAGATATTGCAGTGTAGTTCTTCATTATCATCAAAGGAATCGATGAATTTAGTCAAGAACATTACTAAAATGGTAGCAGAAAGCAATGGATTAAATGCAACGAGTGTAATTTCACATGCCAAAAATTATATAGTGGAGAATTCAGAGATTTCGGACTCTATAGATACATTACAATTTAGTAGAGAAGTATTTCCTACATCGGAAATTATGCAGCATGAATTTGTTGAACAGGTTAAGCAAGCAGGTATCAAGGATAAAATTTCGATGCCGAAAGTTTCAATAACTAAGTCAGAGAAGAATCAGAAGATAAAAACAGACACAGGAGTTGAAATAACATTTCCAGTGGATTATTTTCACAATAAAGATTTTATTGAGTTTATAAATAACCCAGATGGGACTATCTCCATACAAATTAAGAACATTAATAAAATCGTTAATAGGTAATCATTAGTTAATTCTATGTGACTCCTTAAAACTCGGCGCTTTCCGGCGGAAATCGGCGTTCACCGGCGGAAAATATGTGGTATTATATAATCACGGAGTTTCGCAAATAGATAAGAGGCGTTCAGCATTTGTTGGACGTCTTTCTTTATGCCTTAGTTCGTGTGGGTTCCGACGGAAAGGAACCACATGGGAAATTATATCAACCAAATTTTTAACACAGATTGTATCGCCGGCATGAGCATGTACCCCGATAAGAGCATCGATATGATTCTGTGCGATTTACCTTATGGCATGACCGGCTGCAGATGGGACAGCCTGATCCCCTTTGATTTACTATGGCAGCAGTATTGCCGCATTATTAAAAATAATGGTGCAATCGTCCTAACCTCCTGCCAACCATTCACAACAAAACTGATTAGCAGCAATCCTAAAATGTTCAAGTATTGTTGGTACTGGTATAAAAATCAGCCTACAGGGTTCGCCAATGCGAAGAAGCAGCCACTACGCTGCGTCGAAGAGGTATGTGTATTTTACAAGCACCAGCCGACGTATAACCCGCAGGGCATTATTGTATTGGACCATCCAATCAAACGTCACGGCAAAAAGGTTCCAGATCATGGCGACTCAGTTTACCGCACAGACGGCAGCCTTTCGCACGATACGGAAACCTGCATTGTACATTACCCGCGTCAGGTGCTGGAAGTAAAATGCGAACGTGGCCTTCATCCCACGCAAAAGCCGGTTGCCTTGTTTGAGTATTTCATAAAGACCTACACAAATCCGGGAGAATTGGTGTTGGACAACTGCATAGGAAGCGGGACAACAGCAAAGGCATGCATCAATACCGAACGTAATTTCACAGGCTTTGAAATTGATACGCAGCATTATCAAACAGCAATTTGGAGAATCAGCAAATAAACTTATTAACAATTCTATTAGACACTTTTCCGGAGTACCTTTCATATGATGGTATAAAAGAATGGGAAAGGAGTAAGAAGCTATGTATAACAGGTGCCCACGTCAGGACAACTGCAATAATTTAATCTTAAAAGATTATGGTCCCGAACCTTTTGTTATCAACATTGAGCAAGCTACCAAAAAAAACAATACTTTTCGCACTGCTTTATGGACAGGAAGCCATTTGCAGCTTACTTTGATGAGCATTAACGTGGGGGATGACATCGGCTTAGAAAATCATCCTAATCTTGATCAATTTCTCCGTATTGAACAAGGACAAGGAATTGTAAAAATGGGAGATCAAAAAGATAATTTGTATTTTCAAAAACGAGTTTCTGCAGATTATGCAGTTATAATACCCGCAGGAAAATGGCATAATCTAATCAATACCGGAAATGTACCGTTAAAATTATATTCAATTTATGCACCGCCTCAGCATCCTTGGGGAACAGTTCATACAACAAAAGCTGATGCACAGGCAGCGGAATAGAAAAATAGGTAGCGCCTTACCCGTTGGGCAGGCGCTTTTCTTATGCCCATTTTTAGGAGGTGATCGACATGACCAACAAACAGAAGCGCTTTTGCGAAGAGTACCTCATTGACCTGAACGCCACACAGGCGGCCATACGTGCCGGATACAGCCCTGATAGTGCCCGACAGAGCGGCAGTGATAATATGAATAATCCGTACATTCGCGCACGTATAGACAAGGCCATTGCCGAGCAGTCGAAGCGTACCGGCGTGAATGCCGATCGGGTAATTCGTGAGCTGGCCAAGATTGCCTTTGTCAACTCAGATAATGTTATTGATGCCGATACTGCCAAACTGAAGGATGATGTTACCGCCGATGATACCGCGGCGATCTCTTCGGTCAGGGTTAAGACAATCCCGACAGCTGACGGTGAGGGCGTGGAGCGTGAGATTAAGCTTGCGGATAAAACCAAGGCACTGGAGCTGCTGGGCAAGCACCTTGGCATATTTACAGATAAGGTAGAACACTCCGGGACCATTGACACCGGCAGCCGTGAGCTCGCTTCTATCCTTAAGCAGCTTCATAGTGATGACGATACGGAGCAGGAGCAGGGTTCCAGTGATTCTGGATGATACTTTCACCGAAGTACCTGGCCTTCATGAAATGTCAGGCAAAGGTGGAGGTCCTGGAGGGCACCACCTATGCAGGCAAGACCACAGTGGGCGTTGTGAAGTTCCTTTTTAAGGTGGCTGAATCCCACCAACGCGCTCATATTATGGCCGGAAACGACCTGGGCACGTTAGAGAAAAACGTTATAACAAAAGATTTCGGGCTGCTGGATGTATTCGGCAGCCTGCTTATTTACTACCCAAGCGGAGGCTGCGGTATCACCATGCCGCATCTGCGGTACAAAGCGCCCGGTGGGGATAAGATCATTTATGTACTCGGCTACGATAATAAAGCGCGCTGGAAGAAGGCTCTGGGCGGTCAGTATGGCTGCGTATACATTGATGAAGCAAACATTGCCGATATGGATTTCGTGCGTGAGGTGGCCATCCGTTACGATTACATGATGATGACGCTGAACCCGGATGATCCGAAGCTTGCAATTTATAAGGAATATATTAATCGTTGCCGGCCTCTTCCAAAATGGGAGAAGCAGACACCGCCGGAACTGCTCAAACAGCTTGACGGTGCGCCGGTACCCGGTTGGGTACATTGGTACTTTACCTTTGATGACAATTCCAGTTTAACACCCCAGAAGCGGGAACAGCTTCTTACAGGTACCGCGCCAGGCACCAAGCTATGGAAGAACAAAATCAAGGGACTTCGCGGGCGCTCAACCGGCCTTGTGTTCAATCTTGACGAGAAAAAGAATCTCATCAAGGCTGCTGATCTGCTGCAGGATATGAAGGACGGCAAAGTTAAGTTTATGCAGGTGTCTGCCGGTGTGGATACATCTTATTCACAGAAGACACCGGATACCTTCGCCTTCACGTTTTCCGGAATTACGACCGACCGTCGAAAGATCACTCTTGCAGCGCAGGTATATAGTAATCAGGACCGCGCTGTTCCGATTGCACCGTCCGATATTCCACCCCTACTGATTACATTCCTCGAAAAACACAGGACACTGTGGGGGCTGTTCGCACGCACGGTTTACATCGACAATGCTGACTCGGCGACAATTACAGAATGCCAGAAGTACAAGCGGCAGAACGGCAGCGTATATGACTTTGTGCCGGCGTGGAAAAAGACACAGATTATTGACCGTATCAACCTGCAGGCCGGCTGGATGGCACACGGTGACTTCCTTCTGGTGCAGGAGTACTGCCAACCGGAAATTGAGGAACTGAATTCTTACAGCTGGAATGAGGACAAGGACAACAAGCCGGAGGACGGCAATGACCACACCATCAATGCAGACCAGTATTCGTGGCTGCCTTATAAAGACAAGATCGGGAGTGTGATAGTAAAATGAGTAAAATCGGGGAGAAAATCAAAACGACGATTGTTAACTGGCTGCGGATCCAGCCGGCAACGGACCACACCATTACAATATATGAGCCATACACCTTCACAGGNNGTGATGAAGAATCGGATATGGTACCGCGGAGAACCGTCGGAGCTGTCGCAGTTTTATAAATCATCCTCCGCCGGTTCAAGGGATACAGTCAATGCCGCGCGTTTCTGGGCTGCTGTTCCTTCTGATGGGCTGCAGATCCGGAAGATTCATACCGGCCTGCCTCAAATGTGTGTTGATAAGATTGCCGGCATTGTTGCTGATGATATGGAGCCGGGGCAGTTCGGCCAAGAGGATGAAAAAACGGATGGGGCGGCGGTTCAGGATGATACTGGTGACCGATGGCTTGAAATCGCAGAAGAAAACGATTGGAAGAAACTTATCCGGAAGACGTGCACTGAAACGGACGTGACCGGGGATGGCGCTTTCAAGGTTTCTTTGGATCCTGATGTATCCGGATTGCCGATCATTGAGTTTTATAGCGGCGAGCGTGTGGACTATACCCGCAAGCGCGGCCGAACTACTGAAATTAAGTTCTATTCCGATCAGCTGCTGAATGGTTGGAATTACCGGTTGGAAGAAGTTTATGGCATGGGCTATGTCAAGTACAACCTGTATGACCAATCTGGGAAGCCGGCCAACATGGATATGTTCCCAGAGCTTTCAGACTTGAATCCCACGGCATGGGAAGGTGACTTCATGTTGGCGGTACCGCTGATGTTTGCGGAGAGTCCACGCTTCCCCGGACGCGGAAAAAGCCTGTTTGATGGGAAATGTGATTCTTACGATGCTTTTGATGAGGACGTGAGCCAGTGGACTGACGCCTTCCGTGCTGGCCGTATTACAAAGTACATTCCGGAAGATCTGGTACCGCGTGATCGCAACAACGGACAGCTCATTCCTCCTAATCCCTTTGATAACCAGTTTATCGCTGTGGGTCCTAATAACAAGGAAGGCACAGCATCTCAGATTCAGGTGGTTCAGCCTACCATCAACAGCGATTCTTTTCAACAAAAATACAGTACAGACTTGGATTTATGCCTGCAGGGAGTTCTTTCACCGTCCACGCTCGGCATCGACGTCAAAAAACTGGACAACGCTGAAAGTCAGCGCGAAAAGGAAAAGACCACCATGTACACCCGTTCCCAGCGCATTGACGTGCTGGAAAAGGTGTTGCCTAAGTTGGTTGATGTTGTGCTAAAGGCCGATGATCTGAATAATGAGCGTGTTCCAAAAGATTATGAATGTACGATTACATGGGGCGAATATGCTAATCCGTCCTTTGAAGCTGTTGTGGAAACTATCGGCAAGGCCCGCCAAAACAATACCATGTCTATTGAAGCTGGTGTTGAAGAAATGTGGGGCGATACTCGGAAAAAAGAGTGGAAATCCGAAGAGGTTGCCCGGATCAAAAATGAGATGGGCATTCTACCGGTTCAGGAGCCCAGTGTTGGAAATGAACTGAATGCAGGCGGTGGGGCGTAATGTTCTCATTTAAGGATATATCCGATTTATTTGTTTTTATTGAACTCAAGTTAATCTCATCCCTCAAGCGCAATCTGGCTGGGCATAAGAAGTGGGAGAAAGATGAAGGTTTTGACTGGCCGGCATGGCAAGTGGAAAAGCTGAAGCATATTGAACGCTTCAGACAGGAAAACAAGGCTATCATGGCGGAATATACTGACGTAATTGATTTGGGCACGCGTGGTCTGATGGCAGAGCAGTTTGCCGAGGGACAAGAAAATGTCAGCCGTGAAGATGAGGCTGCCCGCGCTTGGTCTGGGCGTTCTCCCGATGCGTGGAAGCAGCGTGGCGATCGTGTAAGTCAGGAAGCGTGGAATCGCCCCAAGCCGGAGCCGGAGAAACCTACGGAAGATAATTTCTTCGGTGTGAATGAACCTCGACTTGAAAAACTCATTGAGGATATCCGTGGAAGCGAGCAGGACGCCCAGAGCGCAGCGCTCCGCATGATGGATGATGTTTACCGGCAGACCATTTTAAAGGCTGAGATGGCCATGTCAACCGGAGCAACGACCCTGCCACAAGCCGTTGATATTGCAGTCAAAGATTTCCTTCGTTCCGGTATTAACTGCATTGAGTACAGCAATGGCGCCCGTGTAAATATTGCCGACTATGCGCAGACGGCACTGCGCACTGCGGCAACCCGGTCTTATCTGCAAGGGGAAGCGAAGCGCCGGGCAGAGATTGGAATTGATACAGTGCTGGTCAGTCAATACGGTGCCTGCTCCAATACTTGCCTGCCCTGGCAGGGGCGAGTTTACATCGATGATGTGTGTGGAGAGTTTCACGGTGAAGTATCTGGCGGCCGCGGTAAGAGCGTAAACGGGAAATGGTACACGTTATTGTCGGTCGCAGTTTCTAAGGGCCTATTCCATCCGAACTGCCGGCACACGGTATCTACATGGTATGAAGGTATCAGTAAGCTGCCGAATCCGATGGATGTTGCCAAAACCAAAGAAAACTCCGCACTTGAGCAGCAACAGCGCACCATGGAACGTAAAGTGCGAATGTTTAAACGCATGGCCGAGGGCTCACAGCAACCCGCCCTGGTGAAGGAATACAAGCGCAAAACAAGTGAGGCGCAGAAGGAACTACGCGAATTTATTAATGATCACGGTGACGTATTGCGCCGTGATTACTGGCGCGAGAATACATTTGGTGTTGTAAATATAAACCAGTCTGGTTATAATATGAGTGAAGATCAGCTACTTAAACCAACAAAGGTTTTGTTTGGTCATCAGAGCATTCCTCCAATGGGAGAGCCCAACGAGATAATTGATGTTATCGGCCATGATGGTCATGTGAGCAGCCGCAATATGAGAGATTTTGAGGGAAAGCTGATTAAGCAAATTAATCCAAATAATCATGGGAATCCTAAACGGCATCCATTTGGCGAAAATGGTGAGCATACTCATGATATAATTTGGGAAAATAAGAAAATTGTTGGAAGGCCTATGCGCGAGCTGACTGATCAAGAGAGAAAGGAGAATAGTGATATGCTATGAGTAAAAATGACCTACAAGATAGAATTATGTCCATGACACAGGATATTGAATTTGTGTATAACGGAAAGCAAGGATCTGTTTGTCCGTTTAATGAATTTGATATTTCGGTAAGTTTTGATGGGAAAGAGATGGATTATACTGACATAAATGATGTTATGCAAGATCCTTTCTGGGACGGAAAATCACTAAACCAAATTGCGGATGAGCTCATGTTCGATTAATACCACCTGCTTGATTGTAGGTGGTATTTTTATACCCATTTTTAGGAGGTGATCCTGTTATCTCGCTGTGAAGCCTGCGTTATAGGCTTTATTTTTTTGTCCAAAACATGCTGAGGACGCGATAAAAGCTGCAAGGAAATTAAAAGCCGACAGGCTATAAAAGGAGATTATTACTATGCGTAATAAGCAATGGATTCACAAGACTTTTGGAGTTCCCTATTATCAGCTGCGTTTTGCCGATGGCGGTGCAGGCGGAGACGGAGCCGATAAAGGTGATGACAAAGGCGACGGCAAGGATGATTCCGGCAAAGATGACAAGGGCGACGACAAAAAGGATAAGGGCGAGCCTGAAAAGAAGTTTTCTCAGGACGATCTGGACGATGCCATCGACAAGCGCCTTGCCAGGGAGCGTCGCAAGTGGGAGCGTGAGCATCCGGAAGCTAAAAAAACAGAAGAGGACAAAAAGGATCAGGGCAAGAATGATAAATCTGCCGATGACGGCAGTGCTGCCAAGATTGCGGCCGCCAATCAAAAGTTGGTGCAGTCGGAAGCAAAAGCGGTTGCTCTGTCCCTTGGTGTCAAATCTGACCGTGTGGCGTATGCGGTACGCATGGCCGATCTAAGTAAGATTGATGTCGATGACGAACTCGGCGTCGACGGAGAAGCGCTCAAAAAAGCAATTGAGCAGGTGCTCAAGGATATTCCCGAGCTTAAACCCACAGAGGAACAGAAAAAAGGCTCCGGCTTTAAAGTTGGGGCAGACGGCGACAAATCCGGAACTGACAAGAAAGTCGGTCTGAAGGATGCTGTTGCCGCATACTACAAAAAATAACAGGAGGAAAATTTTATGGCAATTACACTTGAAGAAGCAAAAAATAATGTTCAGGATGACCTGCAGCTCGGCGTTATTGACGAGTTTCAAAAATCGTCATGGTTACTCGACAACCTAACATTTGATGATGCAATTTCCCCAACGGGCGGCGGTGCAACACTGACCTACGGCTATACCCGCCTGATCACCCAGCCAACAGCAGCTTTCCGTGCGGTTAACAGCGAATATGTCCCGCAGGAAGTCAAAAAGCAGCGTTATACCTGTGACCTGAAGGTCTTTGGCGGTGCATACCAGATTGACCGTATTATCGCGGGCATGGGTGGTATCATTTCTGAGGTTACGCTTCAAACGCAGCAGAAAATCAAGGCGGCGCAGACGCTTTTCAGCGATACCGTGATCAACGGCGACAGCGGTGTGGACGCCAACGCATTCGATGGCCTTGAAAAGGCTGTGACCGGCAGCACCACGGAATTTACGCCGGGTGCAGCCATTGACCTGTCCAGCTCCGCGGCTATCGACAGTAATTACAAGGTGTTCCTGGATGAACTGGACAATTTCCTTGCTTTGCTTGATGGAAGGCCGTCCGCGCTCCTCATGAACACTAAGCTGTGGGCAAAGTTCCGCGCGGCAGCACGCCGGTCCGCAAGCTTTACGGAAACAAAAGATCGGTTCGGCCAGAACATCACAACTTATGACGATATCCCGCTTATTGATCTCGGTGCTAAACCGGGCAGTAACAGTCCTATTGTCGGAATCAATGCAACAACCGGAGTCAGCCCGCTTTACGCTGTACGGCTTGGTATGGATGGATTCCATGGCGTGAGCATGGCCGGTCGGGCACCGGTCGAAAGCTATATGCCTGACTTCACCATCCCCGGCGCTGTAAAGACCGGTGAAGTTGAAATGGTGGCTGCGGTGGCGCTGAAGGCCACGAAGGCTGCCGGTATCATGCGCGGCCTGAAAGTACAGTAAGGGGGAATGGATTATGGCAAAAATTTACGCACCGAATAAATCGTATAACGGCGAGACAGCATCTATTCATTTTGCAAATGGCGTCGGGGAAACCGAAAGGCCTGAGTTGATTGCATGGTTTCAGGAACATGGCTATAAGGCTGTGGTACCTGAAAAAGCTGTTACGGATATGACTGTAGCGGAACTGAAGGCTTATGCCGACGGCAAAGGTATTGACCTGGGCGATCTTACCAAGAAAGAGGACATCCTCACAAAAATCACAGGCGGTCAGTAATGGCCGCCTCCTGCTTAGGGGGCGCTGCTTATGGCTTACGCTGACAGAACTTACTATAAAAACATATTTAAAGGCTCCATCATTCCAGACGATCAACTGGATCAGCTTTTATCTGCTTCATCGGATGATGTAGACTCCATGACTTTCAACCGAATCGGCGGAGACAGTGGATTACTTTCGCTGACACCGTTCCAGCAGGAAAAAGTAAAAAGGGCGGCATGCATACAGGCGGATTTTCGGCATGATTATGCTGATTTGCTCAGTAACCCACTCAGCAGCTACGGGATCAATGGCGTGAATATGCAGTGGGATAAATCGGTGTTGGTGCAGCAGGGAAATGTTTTTACAACCAATGCTGCGCTTTCCCTGTTGCGGCAAACCGGATTGACTTATCGCGGGGTGATGCTATGAAGTGGCCTGAGCTGGTACCGGATCAGATCTGTACTATGCCTATCGTGGTTAATATCACCGATGGCATTGACGAGGATGGCGCGCCCCGCGTTGTCAAAACATGGACAGGAAACTGCAACTATTCTGAAAAGCAGAAACAGATTCTTGATGCCGAACGCCGTCTGATCATGCTCGAAGCCACTGCTCTGTTTAACGGCGACGTTTTTCAAGGGCTGGAAAAGCTTGAGGGTGAAGTAATCGTCAACGGCGGCAGCATTACAAGAACAATATATCGCGGCAGCCGTGCCCGTAATCCGGACAGTAGCGTCAACTTTACACAATTGGAGCTGATGTAATGGGTATAGGCGTAAGTATAGAACTTGACTCTGCTGCAATTGCAAAACTGGAAGCCGCGGTTCTGTCGGCGGCACAAAAGACGATTGATTCACTGAAGACTAATGTCGTTACAGCTCAGGTTATGCCGTTTGATATGGGTGATATGCAGAACAATCAGACCTTTACCGTCACCGAAGAGGACGGCGGTGAAATCACGTCCCATCTTGTAACCGGTTCCCCTCAGGCCCGTCGGCTTTATTTTCATCCAGAGTACAATTTCCAGACGGTAAATAATCCGAACGCTGGCGGCGAATGGTTGGAACCTTGGCTCAACGGTGATAAAAAAGACTTCGTGCAGGATACCTTTGCAGAAAACTACAAGAAGGAGGCGGGGGTATAAATGCTGACACTGGAGCAGATCAAGGACTGGCTGAAAATTCAGGATCCGGATCTTAATAATTGCATCGCCGTTGGATCCATCGATGGTAACAAAGATAAGTTTATCGGCGTTTATCCTCTGAAGCCTTCCGGAAGTTCTCAGCGCATCTGCATCGGAGGAGTGGATCAGACCCGGTACCAGGTACGCAGCGTGTCCATTTTAATACACTGGACAAACAAAATAAGCACAGCTGAGGCAAAGGCTACAGCTGTTTATGGCCTGTTTTATGGCTTATCCGGTGTTGTGATGGGTACCACAAAAGTAATATCTGCAGATCCAGGACCAGCGCCAATTCCGGTCGGTAAGAATTCTCAAGGGTACTGCGAATATGTAATTCAAATCAAATTTATTTATGAAAGGACTTGATTAAATGGCTGGTATAGCTACAGGTGTATTCCCTGTATTTAAAAACACGTTTAAAATCGGAAGCAAGGGCGAAGCAAGNNCCGACATGGTGGCCATTGCCGAAATGGAGACCTTCAGCGTCAAGATGGACGGTAAGGCCGAAGAGTGGACGCCGATGGAAACGGAAGGCTGGATTAAACGTTTGATGACGGCTAAAGGCTTCACCATTTCCATGAAAGGTAAACGCAGCGTGGGCGATGTCGGCAACGATTATATATCCGGCTTGTCGTGGGTTTCCGGACGCGATTGCAACACCCCGTTTGAGTGGACGTTCCCCTCTGGTGGTAAGCTGACGTTTGGCGCAGTCATCAATGTGACCAGCCCGGGCGGCGGCGACAGCACCAACGTGGATAGCTTGGAATTTGACGCTATGAGCAATGGCAAGCCGACATACACGCCGCCGGCTGCTTAAAGCACATGTATATATTTACAGCCCTCTGTCATTCGGCAGGGGGCTGAATTTTTAGGAGGAACATCCCAATGAAGCTTTATACCTTAGATAATAAATTGCTCTGTGAAGGGCCTGAAATCCGTATTGGCGATAAAGTTTATCCCATTGACGACCGGCAAAAAACTGTTGAAAAGGTTATGGCCTTACAAAAGAAAATGGAGGACGAAGATCAGCAAAACGTCAGTGAGCTGATGAAAGAAGCCTTCAAACTTGTTTTTACTCCGAAAGTCGCCAAAGAGCTCGACGATATGAACATGCACTTTCCGGCTTATCAGAAATTATTTGAAATCGTGATGGGCGCCATAACAGGTGAAGAGCCCGAAAAGGTGGCGGAGCGATTTCCGGAACACGCAGAAAAATCAGAGTCATAACGACTGGTATGACATGGAATATGACCGGGTACTGATTGAGCAGAGTATTGCTAAGCAATACGGTNNGCCCTCGAAGCAAGAAAATCTGCATTATAGTGACTGGTCAAAGATGGTTAGCGGCCTGATGGATGATACACCACTTGGCCGTGTTGTCGGCGTCCGTTCAGAAAATGACAAAGACATCATTAATAATTACACACCGGAGCAGCGCGCCGTCAGAGATGAATGGTCGCGCTTTTTAGCGTCCCGTGTAGTAACCAAACAATTTTCCGAAGTGGATTGGTACAAGCAGATGACTGAAATGGAGCGGTCCTTTGCAACCGCATTCGGTCAGAGGGGGAGGTGATCTTATGTCAGAGGGCACCGGAACATCGGTTGGTGTAATTAGTTTAGATCTGCGAATTGTCAGCAAGCTTAACGAGCAGATCAACGCTATTGCGGCCAGTGCCAACAAATCAGCACAGCAAAGTTTTGAGCAGGTAGGTAAAACAGTAGAGCAGTCAATTTCCAAGCCTGTTGAGAATGCCGGAAAAACAATGGAGAAGGCAATCACCGCCCCGCTTGAAAAAGCCAGTGCCGCTGCGAAGGCTCCACTCAAAGCGGTAACCGATCAGTTCGATCAGACTGCCGATGAAATAGGGGATATTGCAGCACGGGCAGCAAAAAAATGGAATGACAGCCTGCACCCTACAGATGTTAAACTGCCCACGACCGCTAAACTGACTGGCAACAGTGCACCGGCGACAAATCCAAACGAATTTATGAATAATTGGGATGATGTCACACTTAAGCCAAAGGCGGCAGTTCCTGCGGCGAAAGCGCCGACTTCTGTTGCACCCGATGCGTCAGGTGTTAGTTCGGCACAGACGACCGGAAATGTGTTCACCCGCATGGCTGACCGGATCCGGGGCGCGTTTACATCGGTGAACCGCTCTGCACAAAAGACTTATGCTGATGTAACATCCGGAGCACAAAAGACAGCCGCTAAAACAGCACAAGCAGCGCAGCAATCGGCGAAGGCGGTAGAATCTTCAGAAAAGCGGAAACGATCGGCCTCAATGGGGACGCTACGCACTCAGACCAATGCCATGCTTTCCGCCGTTACAAGTAACGCCCAGGGAATCGCCAAGGTCGGAGTGCTGGGACGTGCACTATCAGGCAGCCTTACAGGCTCATTGTCGATAGCAGTACCGCTCGCACTTGCTGCCGCCGAGTTTAAAACGCTTCAAAAGGCATTTTCACTGGCTTCTGTTAACAGCGATCAATTTAAAAAGTCGCTCAATGAAGTTAAGGCTAATTTGGAGATCGCATTTACTCCGATCTATCAGGCAATCTTACCAGCGCTCAATTCTCTCATGGCCGGCCTTGCCGCAGTTACAAAAAACATAGCAGCTTTTATATCAGCTCTGTTTGGTAAGACCTATGCACAGTCTGCGGCAGCAACAAAGAAAATGCAGGCCAACGCAGCCGCGGCCACAAAAGCAAAATCCGGAAGCGGATCTAAAGACAAAGGACAGCTGGCCGGATTTGATGAAATCACTGTAATTGGACAGAAGAACGGCTCCGGGGGCACAGACGGCACTGATGGTATCAATTACGACGCCCTAAATAAGAAGGGTACCGAAGCGGCAACCGGACTGGCAGCCAAGTTTAAAACAGTCTGGGCAGGAATCGCGGCTGGGTTCAATGATTATGTTACGAAGCCCATTCAGGATAACCTTTCAAAGTTTGATGCGCCGGTTGCACAATTCAAAGCATTGTTTGCCGATATCGGTACGCAGTGCGCTTTGTGGATGCAGCCGCTTAGCAACTGGTTTCAGACGGATTTTAAAAGCGCGCTCACGCAGGGAATCGGCGACGGGTCCACTATATTAGCGGGATTCATGGGCAGCTTGGCTATGGTGGCCACAACAATATGGAATGCCTTAAAACCAGCCATTGACTGGATTGTGAAAAATGGCTTACCGCTTTTAACGGACATTTTTAAGGAAGTCAGTAAGACTGCTGTCGTTGCGTTCGGTGCCATAAAAACTGTATTTGACACACTTTGGCATGGTGTTATTGACCCGTTTGCGCAGTTTGTTTCAAAGGTTATTGTTGATATCATGAACACCTTTAAAACTTTGTGGGATCAGTATGGTGCAACAACCTTCGAAAATATCCGCACCACAATCAACACCATAAAAGATACGTTCCTGAATATCTGGAACAGTTACCTGAAACCCATCTTTGATCAGCTGTTTTTAACATTGAATCAATTGTGGACAGATCACCTGCAGCCGTTGGTTCAGCAGATTGGCGTATTCGTGGCCAAGCTTGTAAACGGCGCCATGGAGATTTTCAACGGATTTATCGCTCCGCTTATAAACTGGTTTGTTAAGACATGGGGGCCTCCGATCGCCGGTGCTATAAACGAAATCATCAAGATCATTGGAACAATCCTTGGAGTGGTCGCCGATGTGGCAAAGGGTTTGTTTAAATCCCTTGGTGGTGTGGTTGACTTTGTTACCGGTGTGTTTACAGGCAACTGGAGTAAGGCTTGGAAAGGCGTATCAGATATTTTTGGTGGGATTTTTGATGGACTTATCGCAATTGCAAAAGTTCCCCTTAATGCCATTATAAGCATGATTAACGGAGTGATCGGCGCAATCAACGGATTAATTAGCGGACTAAATAACATTCATTTTGATATACCGGACTGGGTGCCAGGAGCGCTTAAAGGTAAATCGTTCGGAATTTCTATTCCCAAAATTCCATCAATTCCAAAACTTGCCAACGGCGGTGTTCTCCAACAGCCGACACTTGCCATGATGGGGGAGTACTCCGGCGCAAAGGGTAACCCAGAGATTGCCACACCACAATCGTTAATGATGGACACCTTCATGGAGGGGCTTGTTCCAATGCTGAACATCATGGAAGAGTTCCGCGCCGATGTTGTGGAGCTGCTGAAAGAAATTATTGCGAAAAATCCAAACATCGTCTTGGACGGTGTTACGCTTGCTCGCCTCCTGAAGCCTTACCAAAAGGAAGAGAATCAGCGCGTGGGGGGAACAATCTTTTGAGGAGGGATGTTACATGAAATACCCTGGCGAAATGAAAGTAAATGGAGTGTGGCTACCCTCCGTGACCACGTTTGATTTTTCAACGGAAGATTTAGATCTGGATGCATTCAGAACGACTGATTGTTTAATGCACCGACAGCGTGCCGGAAAAAAGATAAAGCTCAGCTGTGCCTGGCAGATCATTGAGGACAACGATGACTATAAAGAAACGTTTAATGTTCTCGATAATCTGCCTGAGTATTTTTTAATGCAATTCCCGCACCCAGGGGGAAACCTTGCATTTGAAATTACCGCATATCGCGGGCCGATGTCCACGTCGATGAAGACCTTTTTCTGGGATAGACAAAATCACAAACTGGCACTATGGCAAAATCTCAAAACCAATTTTATTGAAAGATAGGAGGCGGGGCAGTTGATAAAAGTATCTGATAAATTTTATGATGCTGCCCGCGCACCTGCCAGAGTATGGCGCGGAAGTGTGTCTTTCGGTGTGTTCGATGTAACCGCCAAAAGTGACGCGACGGCCACGGCGGAGCAGCAGCCATTTTCCCATGTTACTAAAACGCTGGACACGGTAACTGCAAGCCCGGCCGTTGGTACCTGCGAGCAGGGTCAGTTTAAGGTCGACGGCAGCATGTCCCTTTTCCCGGATAATCCGGCCGGTTTGAACTTTGGTTGGTGGAGCTCTGCTATATCCGGAGCAGATGGAACATTCACGGATCCGCCGGCTATTACATACTCATTTTCCCAGCCGCACAGTTCCATCGGTCTCACGCTGCTCTTTACAGAGTTAGTGCAAGATGTGTCCGTCACAGCTTATAACGGGGATACGGAGCTGATCAGCAAAGCGTTCACAGCGCTTAATACGATGCAGGCGGTGCTCGACTTTCCAATAGAAAACTACACCAAGTTAGTAATTAAGGTTTTGCGGGTGCAGCCGTACCATTACGCAAAGCTGCTTGAAATCAGTTTCGGCATTGAATTTGTCTATGATGACAAAATGCTGACCGGGTTTGATGTGCTGGAGGAGCTTGATCTTACAAGCAACACCATTAGCAGCAATGTAACAACCACGACCCTAAATAACCTTGATCAGCGTTTCAATATGTTCAACCCACAAAATGAGATTCGTTTCCTCCAGGAGAGGCAGCAGCTCTCAACTGGTGTTGATTTAAAAATTGGTGACGATTATGAACATATTCCGCTAAGCAAATCCTATCTTTCAAAATGGGAAAGCCCCACGCAAAACACTACAAAATTCACTTCGTATGATTTGCTTTCTCTGATGGAAGGCACATATTACAAATCACGCATGTATGTGTCGGAGCGTGCCGAGGATATCCTGCTGGAATTGTTCAACGACTTGCATCTTTATGACGCCCAGGGAAACGCACTGTTTTATATTCACCCGAACATCAAGGACGTGCCGCTCAGCGGGTATCTTGCACCGATGAGCTGCCGGGATGCCCTGCAGCGGATTGCTTTTGCACTGGGAGCCGTGGTCAAGATTGACCGATANNAAGCTGCTGATTTACCGTGCGACTGAAGAAACTCGCAATGCGATTATTATTGATCAGTACACCATTTACCAGGGCAGCTTGATTGCCGGCACATTTACCGCCGGGCAGGGCATCATCCTGCCGCGCAAGGCTGTACCACTGCCAAATCCGGTTGTAATCGATCGGTCTATGTACAGGGATCCCAAGACGACGCTCGGCAAGTATTATAACCGCGTCAATGTTGAACAGTACAGTTGGCGGCTGAAGGCCGAAGCGGAAAGCCTGTACAACGGAACAATTACCGGCGATGCGGTGGTGCAGTTTTCTTCATATCCCGCCTCAGAGGTCACGGTTTCCGGAAGTTATGAAAGCGTGAAAGTTTACGCCTGCAGCTGTGAGATAAAAGGCGCATCCGGAACGATCGCCATCACCGGGAAAGTATATGAGCCGCTTGTCAAAGTGGTTTCCGCTCAACTCTCCACGGTAACTGCCGGCACGACGCCGAATGCGCAGGATATTAAGAATGTTACATTGATTGCTCAGGACGACACTGCCCAATATGTGGCTGTGTGGATCCTCGATCAGCTTCAGAACAGAATTACACAAAGCTTCCCGTGGTGGATCATTCCATCCGTGGAAGTTTCTGATTTTTGTAAGGTTGAAACTGCATTTGGCGAGCTGCAGGAGTCTCAAATCAAAAAAATGCACTTTGCATACAACGGCGCACTTACCGGGGATAGTGAGGTGATCGGCTGATGTGGATTGCACCAAAAACAGACTGGAGCACCGACGGGAAAATCGATATTAAAGACTGGCAGCGCATTGAAGATAATACTAAAAGTATTGCTGAGTTTTACGGAATTAACTTACAGTATAAAACTTGGCAGCACACAAGCTGGCCGACACTGACGGAAGTCAGCCGTATCGAAAGTAATATCAATATCCTCATGGAGCAGACGCACAGCTTTCAGAGTGAATTTAATTATGATCTGCTGAACGATATTGAATCCTGCCTAATTGTGCTGCATGAAAAGGTTGTGGAACTGCAGCTAAGTATCCGCCGCGCCGGTACCTTCGTGGCCGGTCAAGAAATTTACATACCGATAGGAGTGGTATAAATGGCAAAAATTACAATAGTAAACGAGGAAGGGCAAAACCTAAATCGCTATAAGATGGTGCCGGTGGATGGTCAGGCCAACACATACGACCTGGAACGCATGGCCAGCATCACGAAGCAGGGAACGCCATTTTCTCCGGATACAATGGATCACTTTGTGCAGGATGAGGATATCGCGGATTTATCTTCAGCCGTTCAGTCGGCAACTATCGGCGATACTGAGGTACCAAAGAGCGGCACGGCTTTACAGCTGCCTGCGTATCCTGCCGCCCTCAAAAATCCGACTTCCCTTACGGTTGGCGTGGGCAATGGTGGCAGTACATTATCGTATGATGGCAGTACTGCCCAGAGCATTACAATCCCTAAAGTAACAAAATCAACAACCGCCACGCCGAGCTACACACTTGCCGAGGGCGAACTGTATTTCTCGCCGAATTGAGGTGATATGATATGCCAAGTTTATACGCTCCAATGAACGGGGTTAATACTAAGCAAAAAACAGTATACGCTCTGATGGACGGCATCAATACTAAGCAAAAAAACGGGTACGCCTTAATGAGTGGTGTGAACACAAAAATATTTAGTAGCGTTAATACTTATGTTTCCGCAACCCTATCTTGGGCGCATGATTATTCTGGTAGTACTAATTCTTCAACTCTCACAGGAAATAATCTAAAGTTGAATTTCTATAATCATGGAAATTCGTCTGTGAAGTTGACAATCACTTTTCGCGAGCCAATAGTTTATTCAGCCCTAACACTTAGCATAGCAAACCCAAATCTAACATATTCAGCTTCAAGTTCTGGAAGTTCTAATAATATTGGTAGAGTTGAACTTCATTCTTCGAATTCTCCTAGCGACACCACATATCCGTGGACAAAATCAACATCGAACAATTCTGTTGAAACTGCCCCAAATCCAATTGCAGGATCAGGAGCTTTTAGCGGGGTGTCAAATTCATTTGAGATTGTATTCTCTATGTGGGCTGACACAACGAAAGGCTCAAGCCTTATGCAAACTACAACGGATATGTTACTCACCGATATCACTATTTGTGGCGTTCCGTTAATCGCAGCGTAATTAAAATTCAGGAGGTAATACAAATGCCAGACACAATCAAAAATCAGATTATCTTTAAAAATGGTCATGCCTATGACCTACTTGCAATTACCGATGACAGCATTACTCGGCGCATACAGGGGCAGGATCGCAAATGCATTGATGCGCAGTTTGCACTTGACCAATTCGACGTAGTCAAAGCCGAGGCTTACCTTGCTGGTAACCTTGACACCTTGACCATCTCACGGGATGTTACTCACGACGATGGCACCATTACCCATACCGAGTGGGTACATACCAACTTTAATATTGTGCAACACATTGGTATTGACTCCGTGCCACTGTTCGGGGGCGACGATACCACACCACCGACCGCCGAAAACAGGGTGTCACTGCTCTTGGCGCAGCTGACGTACTTGGAGGTACAGACAGCACAGCAAGCCGCCGCGCTTGATGCCTTAGGGCAACAAGTTGTTGCGTTATCGTTGGGAGGTGCATCGTAATGGCATTTTGGACAGTTGCTTACAAATTCGGCTGGGCAACGTTAGGCCAACTTAAAGAGGCGGTTGGCAAGGGCAAAATCACCGCCGAACAATACACGGAGATTACAGGGGAGGATTACGCATGAGTACATACAGAGGCATTGATATAGCTCATCATCAGGGCTCAATTGATTTTGCTAAAGTCAAAGCGGCCGGCACCCAGTTTGCCATAATCAAAGCAACCGAGGGTGTAGGCTATGTTGACCCTAATTTTAACACCTACGCAAAGGGAGCAATTGCAGCCGGTCTGCCAATCGGCATCTATCACTTTTTGCGCGCGGGGAGTGCTGCAGATCAGGCGCGGGATTGTCTCGCAGCCATCAAGCCGTATAAAATCACATGGCCGGTCGCCGTGGACGTCGAAAACCCGCCCAAAGGCACTGAGCTGTCTGATCTCGGCCGGGACAAGCTGACTGACCTTGTACTGGATTTCTGCCCACGGGTCAAAGCCGCCGGATATCAGCCGATGATCTACAGCAATCGTAACTGGTTGTATATGGCCAAGCTACTTGATGTGTCACGCATTAAAGCCGCCGGCATTCCCATCTGGATGGCGTGGTACAACAACGCTACTCCTGCAGACACTGACAGATCCGCCTTGTGCGATATGTGGCAGTATGCAAGCGACGGCAAGGTAGACGGCATCACCGATAATGTGGATATGGATGTGAGCTATAAAGACTTTGCTCCTGCCACTTTTAAGAGTGACACCACAAGTAACCTGGATATCAAGCACGGAGCATTTTATCAGCTTAAGGTGACCGCCGACAAGGCTCCCACAGTCATATCCGGAACCGCAGACGTGATTACGGTACTCCCGCGATACGTCATTGGTAATGACCACTATTTTTATCTTTGTGCTGTTGGCCCTGCCAAGAGTGGTACAGGCATCTACATAAACGGCATCAAAGCCTTCGCGGTTAATGTGGCATAGGAGGGTTGCACATNNAATAGGCGCAGTCGGCTGCGTGGTGGGTGTGGTGGGTTGGTTATATAATCGTGACAAGCGGGTAGCCGGTGATGCACAGTGGCGTGGCAGTGTAGACACAAAACTTGATTTAATTGTAGGCATCAGATCTGATGTCACATCTCTCACAACTACAGTCAATAGGCATGGCGAGCGGATAACCGCCGTGGAAGAGTCCACAGCATCCGCGCATAAACGACTCGATGAGATTGCAGGAGCAAAAAAATAAGCCGGTCAACCCGGCTGAAAGAAGGATTAATTATGAATATCATGCAGAAACTTACATCCCGGAAATTTTGGATAGCTGTAGCCGGTCTGGTTGTCGGTATCCTGGCACTCTTTGCAGTAGATGCCAATACTACCACGCAGATCAGCGGCGTAATTATGTCGCTCGGCAGCGTAATCGCCTACATA
>DDHX01000062.1:133206-139902 GCA_002338255.1 Ruminococcaceae bacterium UBA1865
GCGGTTAATAATAACACAGCGGCTAATCCTCCCACGGACGGTACCGCAGCTCAATAATATATGTGGATATGAAGATAGCCCTCTCAACTATGCAGTTGGGAGGGATTTTTGTATTATATGGAATATTTTGTTGAATTAGTGAAAATGTATGGTAAAATTATATAAATGTAATATTGCTATTGTATATTAAGGTGAGATTGCTATGAAAAATATTTTATACCATTATTGTAGTGTAGAAACTTTTATGAGCATTATGAAAAATAAAACTATTCGTGCATCTGATTGCAGTAAAACTAATGATTCTACGGAATCGAGCTGGATTGCAACACTTATCGAAGAAGTATTGATTCAATTAATAACAGATGATCAAGAACTGTGTAATGCTCTTAATATTGATGAAGCAAAAATAAACTATGCTAGATCCTGTATAAATACAGTGATTCAAAGTGTTTATTATAAAAATTGTAGAGATATGGTTACGTTTATAACTTGCTTTTCTGAAGACGGAGATTTATTAAGTCAATGGAGAGGGTATGCAAATAACGGACAAGGTGTTTCTATAGGTTTTAAAAAATTAAAGCTTTTATCGTTTGATACGAATGCGTATAATTACTCTTTTAAAAAAATTATATATTCTCCACTTCAACAAAAGAAACATATTGAAAAGTCCTTATGTAATCTCATTAACTCATATAAACAGATAAAATCTAATGATGATCAGGATTATTACGATTTTATACAAGATATATCGTTAACGATTGCCACGACCAGAAATTTTAGCCCAAGATTTAAAAATGAAGGATTCAAAGAAGAAAAAGAATGGAGATTAATTATAAATAATCATCTAGCCAATTATCTATATTCTCATGATAATGATCCAATTACAACGGGAAATATAGATGAAAATTATCTGAAAAAAGCCGAGCTATCGAATGGATTTATTAGGGAATCTATAAATTTCAGAACAATTTCTGATGCTATCGTGCCGTTTTTTGATATTAATTTTAATAATATTAAAGACGAATTAATTTATGAGATAGTAATAGGCCCAAGATGTTCCATTACTGAATTGGATATGAAAATTTTTTTACGTGCAAACGGGTTTGACTATTCTAAGATTCATATATACAAATCAAAAACTACATATCGATAATTTCCCGAATTTTATCTCTCTTAGCCATTTCAGCAACCCTGCCAGCAATTTTGTCGGCAGGGATTTTTTAACGTTGTTAAGCACATACACTTATAACATCATGGTACATATTCCTCTGTCCCTATATCTGTCAAAATCGCTTTGAGTTCCGGATAGGGCATTGTATAGCGTTGGCTTAGGTAGCGGAGTGAGGCACCTATTTCACCGTGTGGCCCACCACATTCCATTTTGTTACAAATTTATAGATAATAGAAAATTTGCAAATGACTGTTGGTCTTGTCAAATACAATTCTGTCAACAAAAGTACGGAGCAGCTTATTCTTTTCTTCGGGTGCCGTGTGCTCATCGCGCAGCTTTTCGATTGTGTTCCTGTGCTCATTGCAAAACTTTTTCACAAGCCCATCCGCATAAGTAGGTTTAACCACGGGCTTTTCTGATTCGAGCTGCATTATCTGATTGGTGATTTTCTGCTTGTTGGTTTTATACTCTGCAAGGGAATCCACGCCGTTCTCGTAGGCTTCTTTAATGCGCATCAACTTTTGTTTTTCACGAATTAATTGCTTTTCAATCACTGCGGATTCGTAGTCTGATTTTGGCTCGGCTTTTTGAATCAGACGAATGTCGCCAAATTTGAGGTTGAGCTCTATCATTGATAAAACCATGTCCTCCAACTTTTGAATTTTTACACAGTGAGAAATCGTACACTTGCCGTGAGCATATGCTTGGCATTGCATCGATGCGCCGGAAATTCTTGTCAATGTGCTGCCGCAGCTGCTGCATTTTACCAAACCCTGAAGCATGAAGCCGGATAATTTTTTAGGGCCGGCATACTTGCCGTACATCAATTTATTCTCAGCGAAACGATCCTGAGTCTTTTGCCAGGTGTCGTCATCGATTAGATGCTCATGAGTACCCTCTATAATAATAATATTTGGATCATCATAATTACGCCGAGTCCATCCCTCCGGGTTCCAACGGATTTTCCCGATATACACGGGGTTGCGCAGAACGTACTCCACAGTTCTGTTTTCCCAAAGGCCGCCGCGTTTTGTCCGAATTCCCATAGCATTGAGTTTGGCTGCTATATTTCGGTAACTTATGCCGCGGATATAATCATCAAACATCATTTTGACCAACGGGGCAGTGTCAGGATTCATGTAGTATTGCTTATTTTGAATGAGGTACCCGAAAGCAGGAGCGCTTACCGGCTCACCGCGGGAAACCTTTTCATTCATGCCGCGCTTAACATTTTCTCCGAGGTCTATGCTGTAATATTCGTCCATTGCCTCTAAGAGCGCTTCAATTAAAATAGATGTCTTATCATTGCCAAAGTCCTGCGAGGTGCTGATCAGGTCAATATCGAGGTCTTTGCGCAGCATACGCTTATAAACCACGCTGTCTTCTCTGTTTCGGGCAAAACGCGAGAGCGCATAGACAAGAATCACATCAAAGGGCTTCGGCTTTTTTTTGGCAGTACCAATCATGTGCATAAACGCAGGCCGTTTCTCAGCCTTGCGGCCGGAGATGCCCTCATCCACAAAAATGTATTCATCCGGAAGAATCATATCATTTTTTTTTGCATAGTCCCGGATGATTTTCAGCTGACTGTCGGGACTATATTCTGTTTGGTCTTCTGTCGATACGCGGATATAAGCAGCTGCTATTTTCATGCGCTCACCTCCACAGATAAGAGAAGATTTATTGTAGGCCAAATTGGATCTTCATATCAAGTTTACCGTTTTCAAATGTGAAATCAGCATATGCGTCCGGCGAACCGTATCCCTGCCATCGGTATGTAACGGTATAAATGCTGTCACCTTTGTTTCCAAACTCCGATTGTACTTTTCCGGTACCGCCTATGATTGCTTTCACCTGCTCATAGGTCATTCCGTCTTCAGCTTGATTGTATTCCGCTTCGGAAACGTCGGAGCCGCTGTTATCCGGCAATGCAGAACCCGAATCCGGCTGTACAACATCTTGAAAAATAGATGCAAAGAGTGACTGGGAGCTTGCGCTGTTGGCGGATTCACTTGTGAATTGACTGACGGAGTTAGCCCCGGATGCAGAAGCAGATTCAGGTGGAAGCGCGTATTCATTTTCACTTGCTGATGGCGAACCGGATTGCGCCGGCGTCCCCGAACTGGAGGAGGAGGAAGAAGCAGACGGAGAACTATTATGGCTTGATACAGTTTGAGAAACGGATGCAGAAACAGAGGCTGGGGAAGAGGACTGAACTACTCTTGAAGAGCTGTCCGCCTTTTCATTTCCGCTGACCACTGTAGCAATAATCATTATAATTATAATGATCGCCATGAGAATTAATATGATAACGATCAACCAATTTATTTTCTTGTTTTGCGGTACGGGATATTTCGGCGTGGTTGGTTTTTTTGTCTGTACGGGTTCGTTTGGTGGAGTTTCACAATGAGGACATTTCTTCCCCTCAAATTCTGTTCCACATTTTGGGCATATCACAATAATCCTTCTTCCTTCATGATGCATTTAACAAAATCCAAGCCCTCTATCTTCGCCGATAGGCGGCATCATACTTAAGATATTTTATTTGTGAAAGGCACCGTAAGCGCTTTTCACTGACTGAATAAATTACGATTGGCAAAAGCATTTGGTTGCCGAATATCATCTTTATGACAATAAGACCGCATAGGACAATCCGCGATCTTAATAAACATGGAATGAGGTGATTATCTTGGCAGCCAAAAAGCCGTTTACATTTATCGGAACCAGCTACGTCATTGATAAATCCGGTGACGGTTCCGTGCGCTGCCGGGAGGAAATTGTATTTGAGCAGGTTCCAACTGCGGATGGTACATATCAATTCAAGCCTATAAAGAGGACAGTATTTATGCCTGAATCTGAACAGTTAGAATGTGACAAAAAAATGATGCAGCACACAGGAGAGGTCATGTCGGATTATCTCTTTGAATACACGCAAAAAGTATAATAAAAAAATTACTTTTTTATGATACCACATGGAGGTAAATAAACAACCATAAAAATGCCGCCCAATAAAAGAGCGGCATTTAGGGAGGAATTATGAAAAAGTTTTATATGAATCCTCATACAGAGGCTTGTAAGCTGCTTGGAATAATTAAAGTATAGCGGGCTGATGTGTTTTTATTGTGAACGCTATCTAAAGGTTATGTTAAAAATTTGAAATTTTATTTGTACCTGAGCTTTCAGTTGACTCTTTACAAGCCGCCTGTTGAGCTGCTATGATGCCGAGGTTGTCACCAAGAGCGCTAAAAAAACTCGAGAAGATATTGATATCATTCAGACTCATTCCTTTAGACATTGCAATTGCTGTAGTAGATGCAAGGAGAACAAGGTCGTCTCCTGAAGAGCACTGCGGCATCAATTATCACCTCAGACTCATAGTATGCTAACTTGAATTTATTGTTGAGTCACTGGCATAAGTGCCTTTATAAGAATATTTAATCTTTCCATCTGAACAGCAGCACACCTGCAACCATCAAGGCGATTCCACTGTATTTTTGCCAACAGAAGGGAATTCGCTCCGAATCAAGAATTCCGAAGGCATCGATTAATGCGGCGACCAAAAGCTGCGAGATCAAAATGACTGAAATGGCCACCGTAGGCCCTAACCCCTTGATAGATAGCATCACGGTGATGGTGATGACGATGCCCAGCACACCACCCAGAAGGTAAATCTTGTTTGTACCGCCCAACTCCCCGAAATTCCCTTTGCCTAAAAGCAGCAGGGCAATGACAGACAAGACGAATGCTACTCCTTGCACTAAAACATTTGATTCATACAACCCGATGCGGTCGCTCAGACGAGTATCCATGACCCCTTGAAAACTCATAGCCGCCCCCGCAAGAATACCAAAAAGAATACCTAACACACTGAATCCCCCTCTGCATCATTTGTCACCTGTTTATAAGTATCTTTTCCAGAAAGAGGTACAACATACAACTGCACCCCTTTTGTTATTTCAGTATGTCCTACTGTCTAACGAAAGGGGTGCAGTTCATTTTCGGTGCGCTACGTTTTATTTTTGAAAATCGGTCAGTCGCTATACTCTTTGAACCAGACTTGCGTTATCCCAGTCGGCTAACACCACGTTATCGGCGCCTTTTTCAAGTATCTCGAAATACGCGGTGTATTTTTTACCATCTTCATCAATACAAGCAACAGAGTAATTATCCGCGCTGATTCCTAATCCGAAAACGCCGGAAAAGCTTGGTGTACCTGTTATTGCAAATTGTTTTCCTTCGTAAACCGTAAACCCATATTTGCTCCCTGCTGCTTCATAGCCGTTCGTATCGGCAATCGCTTTTTCGGATTGATCCTGCCCGTCATGTGATAAATTCCCTGCGGCAGCACGCTGTTGGTCAATGTATCCCTGCGCGGCAGCATGCGTCTTAAATGGTGCCGAAACATGAAAGCCGCCACTGCCATTGGGGGTCTTAACGACATACCGGCTTCCCTGATGTGCTATTTCATAGCTTTTCATAACAGCTCCTCTTTTCTGCCCTAATGGGATATTGTCTATTTATAACAATTTTATCAGTCTTTTCCATTAAATAATAGAACTTATTCCGATTTAAGTCAAGACGTTTTATTGATGACAATGCAGCAAAAATTCTCCCACAATGCGCAGTAAAGAAATGAAAAGTCCGCAAGGTCGAGAGCCATGCGGACTTTCCCTGTTGGTCAGCATATACGATCCTATCATTTTACCGATTGCACATTATTAAAGTTTTACGCTATAACAAATTGGGATTAGGTCCTCCATACTGTGCGGAAATCAGTTTCGCAAGCGCAGCGTTCGGAGTTGTTATTTTGACAGGGTATTGCAGACGTTTTTCGTAAATCCACATTACTTATCGCCTCCTTGGTCAATCTCCCATGGCCATGGATTGGCAACCCAATCCCAACGGCTGGAGGTCGTACTTGTTAGATGAAGGGGACCATAGGCCGCTTCATACTTTTCAATCAGGTCGGCTGTTATCTTGCGGTATTCCTCAAGCTTTTGCGCCGCCCTGCAGTCATTTGGATGGGTGTCTAAGAAAATATGAAGCTCCCACATTGAAAATTGGTAAGAGTTAATTTTTTGCATCAATTTTTCCTGTTCATTCATTTCCGGTCACCTCTGCCGCGTAAAAACGGTTTGTCAAGTTCGGGGAATATGGTGCCGCTCTCCATTCCTCTTTCGGGCATATAGACTGTACCAAACTGTTGAAACGGAATATAGGCCATCGCTGGAACAACTACTGCGGGAAGCGGTGGAGTATTCAGTGCACAAAACGCACCCTCCATCATATCTTTGTTGCTTGCGCCCTGCATGTTGCTCATATTGGGCATGCTGCTTGCACCCGCCACGCTGCCCGTGTTAGGCATGCTCATATTGGGCATGCTGCTTGCGCCTGCTACGCTGCCCGTGTTAGGCATGCTCATATTGGGCATACTGCTCGTGCCTGCTACGCTGCCCATGTTGGGCATGCTCATATTGGGCATACTGCTCGTGCCTGCTACGCTGCCCATGTTAGGCATGCTCATA
>DDHX01000046.1 GCA_002338255.1 Ruminococcaceae bacterium UBA1865
AATCCCATAAAATCAAGTATTTTGCTTATGAATTGAGCATTTTCTGCCCCTTACAGAATGGCAGTCAGCTGCTTTACCTGTTTTGCTCTTAGACCACGCATTTCCCAGCAAAACGGCGCACCCCTGTGTGACTGTAAAACAGATAAAACGTGAAATCGTTTATGTAATCAATAAACCGTAGACCTTTTGTGAAAGAGTATAAACAAGAAAAGGCATTGCCAATCCTGCGGNNCAAGGAGCATTATACGCCTTGCGTTATTTCGGTATCATCCTTGAAGCGGAAAACCAGTCGCTCACGGGAGTATACTGTGACCGATTCAACCATGGCGTTCCATAAATTCTCGTCAAATTCTGTAATCAAGTTGCCCGTATGCATAAGCGTTTAAAGAAACCGCGTCATATCTTGATGTTTTGTCATTCGCTCTTGTCGGATGTTGGAGAGTTCATTCAGTCTTTCCTTAGCGACTTCATAGCGTGTAATTAAGGCATTGTAGCGACGCTCATAATCTTCTTGGTCAAGTACAGTACAGGCGTTCTCGTCCACACATTTCTTAATCAGTTCCATGACTACTTCGCATTCTTCTTGAATCGAATGGCTTTCAGCATCAATGGCGGTGGTGTCGGTCAAGGCTTCCATGATCGCATCAAATCCCGCTATAATAGCGTCTTTATTATCAATTATGCTGTTGAAGGCAGTCACGAATGCTGCTTTTATGGCTTCCTCATCCAGATGCGGCGAAGTACATTTTGCTTTGTTCTTAAACTTGTAATTGCACTGCCATATCACACGGCGGTATTTATCGGTTGAGTGCCACACCTTGCTTCCGTAGAAATTTCCGCAGTCGCCGCAGATGAGTTTACTTGCAAATGTCCCCATGGTGCTGTAACGCTGTCCGAGTGCCTTGCGCTTTTTCATTTCCGCTTGCACTAAATCATGCACTTCCGGGGAAATAATAGCGGAATGGCTGTTTTCTACATAGTATTGAGGAACTTCACCCTCATTAACCTTTTGCCTTTTCGTCAAAAAATTAACGGTAAAGCATTTTTGCAAAAGGGCATCACCTTTGTATTTCTCATTGGTAAGAATACTATCGACCGTGCTTGATTGCCACCGTTGCTTGCCAGATGGTGTGGGAATGCCTTCTAAGGTCAGATGCTTAGCGATGCCGTGAGGTGTCATTCCATCAAGGAAAAGACGGTAAATCAAGCGGACAATAGTCGCCTGATCCTCAACAACTTTTGGAAGGCCATCGGGACCTTTTTCATAGCCAAGGAACTGCTTGTACGGAAGGCTGACCTTACCGTCCTGGAATCGCTTACGTTGCCCCCATGTCACATTCTCGCTTATAGAACGGCTTTCTTCCTGCGCCAGTGAAGACATGATTGTAATTAAAAGTTCACCCTTACTGTCGAGGGTGTATATATTTTCCTTTTCGAAATAAACCTCTACGCCTTTTTCCTTAAGTTGGCGGACGGTAGTCAAGGTGTCGACTGTGTTTCGGGCGAACCGGCTGACTGATTTGGTTATAATCATGTCGATTTTACCGTCTATTGCATCAGCAATCATGCGTTTGAATCCGTCCCGCTTTTTGGTGTTAGTGGCTGAAATGCCCTCATCGGTATAGATTTCCACCAGATCCCATCCGGATTTTTCATTGATGAATCGAGTGTAATAGTCAATTTGTGCCTCGTAGCTTGAAAGCTGCTCTTGGGTATCGGTGGATACGCGGGCATAAGCAGCTACTCGCTTGGCTGCGTTGATACTTGTTATATTGGATGGTAACCGTGTAATGGTTGGTTGAATAACGGTTACTGCTCTTGAAGTTGCTAGCATTACTTTTTCCTCCTATCAAGGGCTTTCTGTCGGGCAAGTTCTCGTTTGGCATCATCCCAGCTATCTCGACGTGAATGGTCCTGCCATGACTTTTCGATGGTTGCACCGTTATGAAACATAAAAATCAGCTTATTTGCTTCTGACACAATGATTTGCTGTATCTGCTCGGCAAATACTTGTTCATCAAATTCAGATAAACCAAGAACCTCGGCGCAAACCGTCATAAGAATATTTTGAGGTATTTGTTTTGAATCGCAGTATGCTTTGCCATTGGTATGGAATGTAGGACATATCCACACAGGCTTTTCATACTTGGTTCCACTGGCAGCTACCTTTCTGCGGTAGTTTTTACCGCACTTACCACAGATAATTTTTCTTGTAAAAGGATAGGTTGTTCTATTATCTGCCCTTGGTTTAAGTTGTTCTGTACGGCGTTGTATTTCGGCTTGCGCCTGTTCAAAGGTGCTACGGTCGATAATCGGCTCATGGCAATCTTGAACGAAATACATGGGCAATTCCCCTTTGTTAGGGCATTTTCGCTTGCTGATGTGGTTAAGCCGAAAGAATTTCTGCAAAAGCGTGTCACCCGCATATTTCTCATTGGACAAAATATAACCGATAGCATTTGGCTGCCACTCAAAGCCGAGGCGGGTTGGAATGTTTATGGCGTTCAGCTTGTTGGAGATTGCTTGTTTACTCATACCGCCTATGTAGTTAGTGAAAATCATGCGGATGATGTCCGCTTCGGCGGGCTCAATTTTAAGCACACCATCTATATTGCGGCGGTAACCGAGAATGGTGATGCTGGGGACGATACCTTTTTTGAAGTTGTTGCGAATGCGCCACTTGCAGTTTTCACTCACTGACAGGCTTTCTTCCTGAGCAAAAGAAGCGAGGATGGTAAGCATAAGCTCGCCATCCCCGGAAATTGTATGTATATTTTCTTTCTCGAAGAAAACGTCCACGCCCAAGACGGTGAGTTCACGGACGGTTTCAAGTAAGGTTACGGTGTTTCGGGCAAAGCGTGAGATGGACTTAGTTAATATCATATTGATTTTGCCAGCTTTGCAATCGGCAATCATATGCTGGAATTCCGGACGAGTATTTTTTGTACCTGTGATAGCTTCGTCAGCATACACACCAATATACTGCCATCCACGGTGCTTTTGGACATAATCGCTGTAGTAACTGACTTGTGCCGAAAGCGAATGGAGCATGGCCTCCTTGCCACTTGATACTCGTGCGTAGGCTGCAACTTTGGTCAATGCAGGCGCAGGTGGTGTGATGGGTTGAATTCTTCGTATTGTTCGGGCCATAGGAAAGTCTCCTTTCTAAACAAGGTATAGTGTTTTTAGTATTCGAATCCCACCGTTTCAGCTGTGTTCGCCTGTGTGGGCTTTGTCGTTTTGTTTGGATGACATAGAGGTTGGGGCGTGTTAAGCCCCAAACCGCCACGCTGCCGAACCACTGAGGGATTTGCAAAGGTGTTCCCTGCAATTTTTGAAGTCATCGCCAATCAATCCGATGCGGTTAT
>DDHX01000008.1 GCA_002338255.1 Ruminococcaceae bacterium UBA1865
CCGGGCCGTCGCCAGCCAAGTATCTTCGGCACTAATGAGCTTAACTTCCGTGTTCGGGATGGGAACGGGTGGACCCTCATCGTAATCAGTACCAACTCTTTGTCGCTGTTTTGGCGACTTGTTTATATTACCACCATCCGCGACAAAATGCAAGTGTTATTTTAGATTTTTTTAATTTTTTTCATATTTATTGTTTTTTCGGGGTTTGCCCGGCGTTCCGTTCAATATTTCAACGCATAATAAATCACATAAATCCAGCTGAAAAGTCCGTGAATAATTGCCCATGGAATAGAATGCCACGCAGTGTAGGAAATTACCATTGCAAGGCAGGAACCGAACGAAATTCCCGCCTTGGCTGTGTTTTTTACCGCTTTTTGATGATCCATCCTCCGTCAACCTTTCCATATCAAAATGCACTTTATTTGCTTAATTCTACCGTGTTCAGAAGATTTCTGCAGGCGTAAAAAATGCCGACCGATACAAGCAGATTCCACACAAAAATCGGTAACCCCATCACGATACCTGGAACTTGCCTTGCTAAGATATACAAAGCAACGCTTCCGCCGATTCCGGGCGCCATCAGCACGACCAGCAAAATCATGTATAAAATCATAATTAAACCCTTGTTAGCCAGTTGCCCGAACACCCGCTGGGAAAGCACATTGGCAGCCGTGTACACAAAACCCATTGAAGCATAAATCAGCACACAGATCAGCGCGGTAAACGGATTCGCACGCAGGATAACGCACAGCGCCGTAAAAATCACCGCACCGTCAATGACGGGCATCATTAAAGTGGACATACTTGCCCAAAACAGCTTGTCAAACGGCTTCTCCGGTACTAAATAGATATACGGCTTCATCAGCTCAAGCGTCCAGTCGCCGGCCGCGTTGAGAAAGAAAAGAATATAGCTGCTTGCCGCAAGTCCGATGCCCATCAAGTAGCCTGCTGCAAGAATCTCCCCGTCGGAACCGCTTATCTTTTGAATGGCGATGATCAGAATCAGGTTGGCGGCCAGCAGGACAATGGTAGAAGTTCTAATATAGGGAATGCGGCTTTTGCGCTTCGCCTCCCGCATATGTTTAAAGAAGAAGGTATCTGCGCCCCATCCGTGATTAATACCGGTATCGGTCACCTTGCGGGGCTTTGCGTTCATTGAGTTCATCCCCACGGAGCGCCCGTCCTTCACTGCCTGCCTTAGGGCAAAGGAAGTCTCGGTCGACTGTAAGACGTCCTCATAGTAATCCGAATCGCTGTTTGCGAACAAAAGAATACTGCCCGCGATTGCAATGCTGTTCAATACCGCATATAGTACAATATGCATTGTGTTTCCGGTGATAATTCCGAATATCATTCCCTTAATCCACCCGAAAAGCGGTACGAGTTCAAGATTCGGCGAAGCAATTGCAGATAAAAGTGCCTCCATATTTGCACCATTGATAAGAAAGCTGCCGAATGCAAACGCCACCATCGCACCAAGCATTGCGTAAACGCAAATTTTGACTGTGCGGATACGCCCCGGGCGGCCGCTTGAAAAGCTGTAAATCAGCAGTACAAGCACCTGCATCATAAAAACCATCAGCGCGATACCGGCAACCAGTGCCAGCATCTGCCCGATGGTAACGCCGAAAGCACTCGTAGCCATTCCGGCGTAAAACATCAAGAATGCCATCATTAAGATGCTCGAAGCCATCTGTTTGACCAATCCGTAACCAAGAATCGTCTTCGGAGAAATAGGTGAAACAAATAGCATATTTACATCACACATCTTAAAGAAGGTTGCGCCGCTCTTTACGCCGGTTAAGATGCCCGGCACACCGATAAACAACAGAATCGCAAGATAAATTCCGTGTAGAATTCGGATATCCAAGTATTTGCCGCTGCTATGGGACTCGCTCTTTGTCCCGGAGAACAGTGAAAATCCCAGAAGTGCAATGATCACCAAATAGGAAATCAACTTTACAGGGTGGTGAAATAAATCTATAATCGCATTTTTTATTTCTTTTCTGATTAAATATAATATGGCTTTCATTCTTTATCCCCGCCTGCCTGTTCACCTTCGGTAATAAAGAAGAAGAGCTGCTCCAAATCCTCGCCTGTGCTTTCAATTTCAGCACGCGTACGGATGGCTGCGATTTTACCTTCCACCATGATAAGAGCCTTATCCCAAAATTCAGCCACACTGTCCAGCATATGTGTGCTGATCAGTACGGTGCAGCCGCGCTGTTTCAGCTCCATAATAATATTTTTCAGCTCCTTGATTGCGTGCGGGTCCAAGCCGACCAGCGGTTCATCAAACAGGACGACCTGTGGTTCCGGCAGCAACGCGCAGCAAATGCTCAGCTTTTGCTGCATACCCTTAGAAAGCTCCTTGCCAAGCTTCTTCCGCTTGTCGTCAAGCTCCATTCGGACTAACAATTGCTCCGTTTTTTCCTGCCAGTTATCCACTTTATAGGCACGCGCAATAAATTCCATATGTTCGTAAACCGTCAGCGTATCAATCGGCGCGGGGATTTCCGGAATATAGCCGAAGCTGCGCTTTGCCTCAATACTTTTATTGGGATATCCACAAATGGAAATATTGCCGTTAAAGCGCAAAAGTCCCGCGATACATTTAATGGCAGTGGATTTTCCCGCACCGTTCGGGCCGATTAAAACCGCAATTTCACCTGAATCAACCGTAAAATTTAAATTATCATTTGCTAACGTCTTATTGTATTTTTTCGTTAGGTTTAAAACCTCAAGCATGAATTACCCTCCAAATTTAACATCCTGTTTTATAACAAAGAATTAATAATAGACCGAGCCGCCCGTCATGGAAACAATATTTGCTGTAAAAATAACGATTCCGAAAACTGCCGCAATTAAGCCCACACCGACCAAAATCAGCGCAACCGTCAACAATACTTTTGCCCGGTGAGCCTGCTGTGGTGCATACGGATTAACAAACTGCGGTGTTGGATTTGCCGTGCCGCATCTCGGACAGTTCTGGTCACCGGCGTAGTGGCTGCATCCGCAATTTTGGCAGATTGCAAAGTTCCGTCCGGAATTACGCACACAAAGGTAAATAATTCCTGGAATCAGGCCAAGGAATCCAATTAAAAGTGCCCACATAACCGCGTCGGAGTTGTCTTTCGCGCACGCGTCATTGTACGCTGCAAAGGCGAACAATACTCGCTCTGCAAGGCCAACCAAACACAAAACACACATCAAAAGCGCAAGGCCGTACCCCGCCGTCACCACCATTGATGTCGGCCCGTCAGCACCGCCAACGACATAACTGCCGGTAAATAATAGATTAATTACGTTCATAATATTCCCCTCAATTCAATTTGTATTATCAAATTAATACAATAATACAACATTGTTCATAATTTGTCAATACAGATTCTAAATTAATTGCCTTTAAATAATAGTATAGCATGAGGGCACGTAAAATGACAAATAAATGCATAAAAACATCAAATCATTTCAGCTTCTATTGAATTATTATCACTCATTAATCTAAATTTTATTTCTTAATCTTCTCACTTTTGAACAATTAGGTCAATTTAAATATAAAAAATCTGAAGTGTGGGACGCATAATCATGCCGCCACAGTAAAAAGTTCATCATACAAAAAAAGACCTGTCCAAAAGGACAGATCTTGTATTTACGTTATACACTGAAAACTGAATAAAGGAACAAGCAGAACAAGAAGAATGAATATCAAGAA
>DDHX01000018.1:0-31905 GCA_002338255.1 Ruminococcaceae bacterium UBA1865
GTTTTACTTGACTGCTTACAACTGTCTGATCGTATCAGATAGCGGTATTCCCACGCTCATGGATGTTTGATGATAAATTTTATATACCATTTGAAAGCCGGTTCCGAACGGATCTTGTACTGCACGAACCTTCCTGTCAAGCTTTTTGATTTCTTCCTGTGTCATATTGATACCCCCAAATGCCTGTCGGTTTAATTATCAGCAAGCACATCTTTGTCTATTAGTCCGCTGTTCAAATAAGAGTTTATGTATTTACGTATATTATTAATTTGCCTTAAAATCTTTTTCGCTTTCGTTATTTCTTGTTTTCAATATTAATTTGCTTTTCGATTTTGTCGGTTCTTTGAAGTAGTATTTCTTGATTCATCAATATTTGGTCCATTTTTTGATGTAAATCCTCTAAGATGATTTCAGACTTAAGATTTGTTTTATAATCATTTAGTGCACGCAGTCTGTCCTTTTCTTCTTGCCTGTTCTGACTCATCATAATCACAGGTGCCTGAATGGCAGCAACACAAGAAAGAATTAAATTCAGAAGAATAAATGGATACGGATCATATGCTTTTGATAATAAAAGGGCATTTAAAATGATCCAAAATATCAGGCATGAAAGAAACGCTATAATAAAAGTCCAACTCCCAGCAAATTTTGCAATATTATCTGCCATTTTTGCCCCAAGTGATTGATTCTCATGTTGAACTTTATTAATATTTTTTGATACTTTTTCTTCCAACAGAAGATGTACGATTTCTTCCTCTTCAAGTGACTTGTCACGATCGTCGCCAAGAATAATATTTGCAAGTTCAATCTTCGTCTTTTTATCCGTCATTTTATATACTTCCTCAAATTATAAATATTTAGCATTATTATAAAAGAACAATATCTGAATTGCAATAAAAAATTCTTTGCTGTTTTTTGAGTAGAGAGACAATTTTGCGTATTTTTTATGACTGTTTGAAACGATGATTTAGGATTTTTAAATTTATTGTAGTACTACTATATGTTTCGTCGTATTTACTTTTGACTGGCACACATCGTACTATTTTCAGATTCAATTTCTAAGAGATACCGTATTCACCCATGGCAATCCCTCATTTAAATCCTATCATACAAAAATTGCCCGCTGATTTAGTCATCAGCGGGCATGTCCTTTATCTGTATAATTCAGACTGTCATATTAATTTTCTTTATTCTTCGGTTGGCTTTACTTCTTCAGGTTCTTCAACAACCTCTTCTTTGGCAGCCTTAATAGCAGCATAAATTTCATGTTCAGGATCAAGTATTTTCACTTCTGAAGGCAGGTTAAAATCGACAGCTGTGATGTTTTCTCCAGATTCTTTTTTCGAGACATCAACTATGATTTCATCGGGCATAAGCTCTGCCCTTCCCGAAACTTCAATCTCCGATTTATAAATTTGTACTTGTAACAATCTGTGTTCCAATTCAACATGGCCTCGGAAACTAATTGGCAATGCCATTTTAACATCTTGATCCTTCGAGACTAATTGGATCGCAACATGAATGACTTTTCCCTCTACGGGGTGCTTTTGAACTTCCTTAATGAAACCGAACTTCTTTTCGTCTCCTAACATGACCCATAATTTAGCATTTGTCCCATGTTTTGCGATGATTTTGTTCAGCGCTACGCTCTCGAATTTTACGGAGGTAGAAGTTGTACCAGGGCCGTTAAGAACGCCCGGGATAAAACCCGCGTTCCTGACTTTTTTAGGTTTTTCGCTTCGTGCCAGCGCCTTTAAAATTATCTCTTCCATAAAAAACTCTCCTTTTGGCTTCGCGCCATTATCTGTGAAAACTGTTTAGTCTCCTCTTAGATTCTATACCTATATTATTCAAAGTCAAGTCTTGCGAAGCGTATTAGCTTGGAATATCTTAGGATTCGGATCATTAATTGTCTGTAGAATGACCGGATTGATCGGCTGTTATACTTTGGTTTCTTTATTTTTTATAAAATAGTATGTATCAGACAAAAAACCTTGAAAATTGACATCTATGATGGTAAAATAAATACTTATGACATAGAAAGCAGGCTAATATTGAAAATAGACTTTTTACATCAAAGTACCGAGCAGCGACGAGATCTGATTCTCCATGGCAGCATTGTAAGAACGCTGATGATGCTCTCTCTCCCCACACTGATGATGAGTGTTATTCAGTCCCTTATGCCACTATCGGATGGCCTGTTCATCAACAATTCTGCCGGAACTCTGGTGGCCAGCGCGGTTACTTACAGTGAACCAGTCATCAACATGATGACGGCGTTGGCACAGGGCCTAAGTGTGGCGGCAATGGCGATTATCGGCCAAGCGAACGGCCAGGGTGATTTTAAAAGGGTCAAGAACATTTCTTCACAGATTGTTGTTTTCGCCTTTATTATGGGCTTTTGTATCGCACCAATATCGGCACTGGTGGCGTTCCCCATCTCGGCCAATGTGGATGCGGAGATATCCCATAACGTAATGCTGTACATCAGTCTATACGCCTTCGTTTTACCTTTTTCTTTTTTAGAGAGTATCTACAATGCAATAAAAAATGCCACTGGAAAACCAGAGGCTACTTTTTTTCGTATGTTGATCATGCTAATGCTAAAAATTATTTTTAATCTTGTGTTTGTTTCTTGGCTGCGAATGGAAGTGATAGGCTGCGTCCTGTCTTCCTTTTTTTCAAATGTGCTCATTTGTGTGTGGATGTTCTATGAGCTTTTTGTTAAAAAAGGGGACGATACGCTTTCCCTAAAAGGGTACAAGTTTGACAGTAAGCTTATCAGACAATTGGTTCGAGTGGGTATTCCCGCCATGCTTACCAGCCTTATGCTGAACCTTGGCTTTTTCCTTATTAATCATGAGACCCAGAAATACGGTGCAGTCGTTTTGAACGGACAAGGTATTGCCAACAATATCACGGCAGTCTGCTTCAATCTGCCGGCATCCTTTGGCGCCGCGGTGACTACAATGGTTAGTTTGAATATTGGTGCCCAACAGGCGGACAAAGCAAAACGTTCCTGCTTGATTGGCTGTGTGGCCAGCGTAATCACAGCCATTGCAATTATTGGCATCATCGTCCCATCGTCACCATATCTCACAGTTTTGTTTACTCAGCGGGCGGACGTGCTTACCATTGCCAACAAAGCTTTACATATTTACACTTACTCCGTGGTAGGCTTCGGAATCTGTATGGCAATACAGGGTGCGTTTATCGGTCTTGGAAAGACAAGTGTGCCGATGGTGATCGGTATCCTACGAATTTGGCTTCTGCGGTATATTTTTATTCTTGCTACCGAACATGTTCTGCAGTTTTACTCTGTATTTTGGGGAAATCTGTTTTCCAATTATGTAGCGGCGATAATCTCCATTATCCTAATTCTACGGGTAAAATGGGTCTCTGCGCTGCATTAATAAAATTTTGAACTCATCACTGTAAGAATTATACTCTCCTACCCGATATTGCAGTCCGTACTGATCTGTAACGAAGACTGCTTTCATCCTATGTTTAAAAATGGTCTGCTGACCAAAATCGATTTTCTGCCGTCCTGTAAAAGGGCGGCTTTTATTTATGTTTATGATATGGTAATATTCCTGTATTTTTTCGAATTATTTTCATAAACTAATTATGAGGTGATCGTTTTGGATTATACAGGGTTTTATGAGTTTCCGTTCCCTTCTGAACTTTCTGACGAAGATGCAAAGTTAAAAAATTTTTTCTTAGGGTTTACGGATGACGAACAATTAAAATTGTTAAACGGAAGCCATTCTTATGAAGAATTTCATAATCATATCAGTCAGCGCGTAAAAAAAGAATAGCTTGTGCCGTCCCGCAAAAGGGACAGTCTTCTCCGCAGCAGCGATTTGCAAACTAATTTTTGTATTATTTTACATCAATCGGGAAAACTATTGATGAGGTGATTTTATGTCTTATATTGACCCTAAACTTCGCAGCCGCTTTGAGTCCTTATCCATTGATCTAAAGAATGAGATTCTGAAACGAGATGTAAAGCTGTACACTATTCAAGATTTAATAAATTGTTTGGAATCTATTGTTTCAGACGGTTAGATTTTGCTTTTAATCCCCAAAATTCCATTAAAACCAAGGCGGAGCATTTGCTCCGCTTTTTTTAATGCAGATTACAAGCCTCTCTCATCGGATAGAAATATAATTCTTCAATTAGCTTGATACTTACTCTTAATTCCCATTTGCAATTTTTGCTAACACACCTATTTGAGAAAATGTTTATCCTGTATTAAATTATAGCGGTCAAACTGTTGATTTTATACGATTGACTATTTTTTATCAACATGATACTATAAGCTTCGGAAAAGACTTGTTTATTTGAAAGGAGCAGATTCATGAGCGCATCATGTGACTTTAAAAAGCTGGATGAAATTTTAGAAAAACACCAATATAGCTCCGGCAGTATTATTGGTATTTTACAGGATACTCAGGAGGTTTACCGTTACCTTCCAAAAGAAATCTTCGATTACTATTCTGAGAAATTAGGTATGAGCCGTGCAAGAATTTTCAGCATTGCAACCTTTTATGAAAATTTTTCTTTAGAACCAAAGGGAAAATATGTGATTAAAGTCTGTAACGGTACCGCCTGCCATGTTAGAAAATCCATACCAATTTTAGATCAACTGCGTAAAGACCTTGGTTTGTCCAACCACAAAGCCACAACAGATGATTTAGTATTCACAGTAGAAACCGTTTCCTGCCTTGGCGCCTGCGGGCTTGCTCCTGCTTTGACCGTAAACGATGAGGTCATTGGCATGATGACTCCGGAAAAAGCGAAAGAACTGGTTAAAAAGCTCAAGGAGGAAAATGCTCATGCTGAAAAATAGAGAAGATTTACAAAATATAAGAAATGAATATAAGAAGCGCTTGGATCAGCAGCAAAAAAAATACTGATTTGTGCCGGCACCGCTTGTGTTGCCAGTGGTTCTTTAGCGATTTACGACGAGTTTGTTAAACTAATCAACGAAAAAGGCATTAACTGTTCTGTTGATTTACAGCACGAAACAGACGGAGAACACATTGGGATTAAAAAAAGCGGTTGTCACGGCTTTTGTGAAATGGGCCCCCTGGTTCGCATTGAACCAAAGGGCTATTTATATGTTAAAGTAAAACCGTCAGACTGTCTGGAAATTTTGGAAACAAGTATTTTGAATGATGATTGTGTGGAACGCATTATTTATCAAAAAGGCGGAGAAATGCATAAACACCAGGAGTCCATTCCGTTTTACAAGCTTCAAAAGCGTGTGGTTTTGGAAAACTGTGGACGCATAGACGCAACCTCTATTGGCGAATATCTCGCGGTGGACGGCTATTCAGCACTGGAACAGGCGCTCTTTGATATGAACCCGGAAGAAGTTCTGAATGAAGTCGAAATTTCAAATCTGAGGGGACGCGGCGGCGGCGGTTTTCCCGCTGCACGCAAATGGTCACAGGTAAAGCGGCAGAAAGTCGAAAAAAAATGCGTGGTGTGCAATGGAGACGAGGGCGACCCGGGCGCATTTATGGACAGAAGTGTAATGGAGAGCGACCCCCACAGAATGCTGGAGGGAATGATGCTCGCAGCCTATGCCTGCGGTGCGGACGAAGGGTACATATATGTTCGAGCGGAATACCCGTTGGCGGTAAAACGCCTGAGCATTGCCATTGATCAGGCAAAAGAACTCGGTCTGTTGGGAGATAACATCTTAGGATCACATTTTAGCTTTGATATTAAAATCAGCCGCGGTGCGGGTGCGTTTGTTTGCGGCGAGGGCAGCGCGTTAACTGCATCCATTGAAGGAAAACGTGGTATGCCGCGCGTAAAACCGCCCAGAACAGTGGAGCAAGGTTTATACGGCAGACCTACTGTTTTAAATAATGTCGAAACCTTTGCCAATGTACCCGGTATCATTGCCAACGGCGGACAGTGGTTCCGATCCATCGGCCCTGAAAACAGCCCTGGCACAAAGGCTTTCGCGTTGACCGGTAATATTATGAATACCGGGTTAATCGAAGTGCCAATGGGTACGACACTCCGTGAAATCATCTTTGATATTGGCGGCGGTATGCGAGGCGGCTCAGAATTTAAAGCGGTTCAAATCGGCGGCCCATCCAGCGGATGCCTGACTAAGGAGCACCTGGATTTGCCTTTGGACTTTGACAGCCTCAAAAAAGTCGGTGCTATGATCGGTTCCGGTGGTCTGGTTGTGATGGATGAAAATACCTGTATGGTGGAAGTGGCAAGATTCTTTATGAGTTTTACCCAAAATGAATCCTGTGGAAAATGTGTTCCCTGCCGGGAAGGCACCAAGCGTATGCTTGAAATACTGGAACGCATTGTGGCAGGAAACGGTGAATCCGGTGATATTGATTTACTGTTGGAGCTATCAGAAACGATCTCTGCTACTGCATTATGCGGACTTGGCAAGACTGCGGCATCACCTGTACTAAGCACCCTGAAATATTTCAGGGATGAGTACGAAGCGCACATTAACGAAAAATGCTGCCCAACCAAAAACTGCAAGAAGCTTAGAAAAATCTACATTGACGCAAAATTGTGCAAAGGCTGCTCCAAGTGTGCACGCAATTGCCCTGTTAACGCGATTTCAGGAAAAATTAAAGAACCATTCATAATCGACAGCAGCAAATGTATAAAGTGCGGTGCCTGTTTGGAAGCATGTGCTTTCAAGGCAGTAAAGGAGGACTAAACGATGAGCGGCGAATTTATGTTAATTGACAATATACCGGTAGAAATAGACGGTGAAAAGAATTTATTGAGTCTGATTCGTAAAGCAGGGATTGACCTCCCCACATTCTGCTATTATTCGGAGCTTTCCGTTTATGGAGCCTGCCGTATGTGTATGATAGAAAACAAATGGGGCGGCATGGAAGCGGCATGTTCCACTCCGCCTAAAGCAGGCATGGAGATTTACACAAACACCCCCAAACTTAGAAAATACCGCAAAATGATATTGGAGTTGCTGCTTTCCAACCACTGCAGAGACTGTACCACTTGCAGCAAAAACGGCGAATGCAAGCTGCAGGAGCTGGCGCAGCGATTTGGTATCAGCCGCGTTCGATTTGACAATACGGCAGAAAAACCCAAGTTGGACACCTCTTCCCTTTGTATTGAGCGAGACTCCAATAAGTGTATTCTTTGCGGCGACTGCGTAAGAATGTGCGATGAAGTGCAGAATGTCGGTGCAATCGACTTTATGTACAGAGGATCTAAAATGACGGTCGGCACCACTTTTAATGTACCCATTTCCGAAACAAGATGTGTTGGCTGCGGACAATGTGCCTCGGTTTGCCCGACCGGCGCAATTGTAGTAAAGAATGACACCGGTAAAATCTGGAAGGTACTGAATGATCCCAGTATAAAGGTTGTCGTTCAGATTGCTCCTGCCGTACGTGTGGGTATCGGCGATAAATTAGGACAGAAAAACGGCGAAAACCTAATGGGCAAAATTGTTGCCGCACTGAAACGTTTGGGCGTTGACCAAGTATTTGACTCGGCAACCGGAGCGGATTTGACCGTCATGGAAGAAGCGAATGAACTACTGAGCCGTTTGGAAACAGAAGAAAAGCTTCCTTTGTTCACTTCCTGCTGCCCTGCATGGATACAATACGCAGAAAAAAATCACCCTGAACTGCTGCCGAATATCTCTACCTGCCGTTCCCCGATGGAAATGTTCGGTTCCGTACTGAAAGAGGAATATAAGCAATCCAGCCGTCGGATTGTCGTGGTTGCAGTTATGCCGTGCACTGCTAAGAAATTCGAGGCGGCAAGGGATGAATTCAGTGAAAACGGCGTGCCCTATGTTGATTATGTGATTACTACACAGGAGCTTGTTCAAATGATTCGCGAAGCCGGTATTGTTTTTTCAGAATTGGAGCCGGAGGCAATTGATATGCCGTTTGGTACACAAAGCGGCGCGGGCGTTATTTTTGGCGTAACGGGTGGCGTTACCGAAGCGGTCATCCGCCGTCTATCGGATAATAAATCCGTTTCGGCTTTGCGTGCAATTGCATTTAACGGTGTGAGAGGCATGCAGGGGATAAAAGAAACATCGATTATGTATGGCGAGCGCGAAGTAAAAATTGCCGTCGTAAGCGGATTAAAAAATGTGGAAAGTCTGATCAACAAGATTCAGAGCGGAGAATCGCATTACGATTTTGTTGAAGTAATGGCATGCCCAGGCGGATGTGTATGCGGCGCAGGCCAACCGATTATGAATTTAGAAGGTAAGAAAAAGCGGAGCGCAGGCCTTTATGCAACAGATAAAATGTGCAGCATCAAACGTTCCGAAGAAAATCCAGTTATTATGTCCTTGTATTCCGGTCTACTCAAGGGTAAAGTTCACAAATTGCTGCATGTGAAATACCAAGGAGAGAAACAAAAATGATGGAAATCAGCGTATGTATCGGCACTGCTTGCCACCTGAAAGGCAGCTATAATGTTATTGCAGCCTTTCAGCAAATGATTGAGGAAAGCAAGCTGAATGACCGTGTATGTGTGAAGGCCGCATTTTGCATGGGTAAATGCGAAAGCGATGGCGTATGGNNATAACCACTGCTTCTGTCAAACATTATTTTAACACCTATGTTGTACCGGTCTTTTCAAAATAAGTCCGAACGTTATAATAGGTATTCCCTTTGGCATAAATAAACACCCCATTCGTTATTTCAGTAATCATACTGATTAACGAATGGGGTGTTTTCATGGGGCTCAGCCTTTTAAAATTTTAATTTGCTTCGTAAAACGCCTTAATGCCCTTGTATGTCATGTAAACATCCAGCTTAGAAACAACCTCTAAAGGTGCGTGCATTGAGAGAACCGGAACACCGACATCCAGAACATCGACATTTAGATTTGCAATATAAACCGCAACCGTACCGCCGCCGCCGCCGTCGACCTTTCCAAGCTCGCCGATTTGCCACAGAACTTGATTTTGGTCAAAAATATTGCGAACCGAAGCAACAAATTCAGCAGTTGCTTCGCTTGAGCCGCTTTTTCCTCTGGAACCGGTGTACTTGGCCATACCGACACCGTTATTGATATAGCAGGAATTGGTTGCCTCATATGCGCTGGCATATGTTGGGTCAAAAGCAGCTGAAACATCGGCTGAAAGGCACTTTGACTTGCTTAAAACATGCCGTGTTTCCAAACCTTCTGCCTGTGCGAGATCCGCAATAAAATAGCGCATAAATTCAGAATTAAGACCCGTGTTTCCGTCGCTGCCGATTTCTTCTTTATCAGCCAGAACAGTGACAATTGTACTTTCCGGAGCTTTTGCGTTGATTGCAGCCATTATCGCCGGATAAGCGCAAACCCTGTCATCGTGGCCGTAAGCACCAATCATACTGCGGTCAAAGCCGATATCTGTAGCCTTAAATGCCGGCACAAACTCAATGTCTGCGGATACAAAGTCTTCTTCGGTCATGCCGTATTTTTCGTGAATCAGCTTCATAGTGTTCAGTTTTACTAAATTATCGCCTTCGTCAGCTCTGACGGGACGGCTACCAATAAGGATATTGAGATTCTCCCCCTCAATCGCCTTGGAAAGTGTTTTCTCCATTTGTTCGGAGCTTAAATGAGGAAGTAAGTCAGTGATACAGAACTGCGGCTCGCCCTCTTCTTCACCGATGCTGATTTCAACAACAGCACCATCCTTACGGGCAACAATACCATGCATGCAAAGAGGAATTGCCAGCCACTGGTATTTCTTTATGCCACCATAGTAGTGCGTTTTAAAAAGTGCGATATCGTCCTTTTCGTAAAGCGGATGCGGTTTTAAATCGAGGCGAGGGGAATCAATGTGTGCAGCGGCAATACGTACGCCGTTTTTACAGCCGTTTTTGCCAATAACCGCAAGAATAATCGCTTTGCCGCGATTGTTATAATAGACTTTGTCGCCTGCTTCATATTTTTTTTCACAATCGAACGGAACAAAACCTGCCTTTTCAGCTGCTTTTACAGTATAGCTTACCGCTTCACGCTCAGTTTTTGACAGATTTAAAAACTTCTTATAGTTTTCACAAAAGTCATCCGCCTTTTTGATTTTGTCATCCGATACCTGAAAATAACCGTTTCTGCGGTTAACCAGCAACTCTTCCGTAAGTTTTTTAACCTCTGCGGTGTCTAATTTTTTAGCCATTGTTATTTTCTCCTTTGCTGTTAAATTGATAAAGTTTTCTGTAGTTATCGTAATTCTTCAGGACAGCACTAACATAGTTTTTTGTTTCCGCATATGGGATATTATCAAGCGACGTGCCATCCTTAGAAATATCCGGATTTTTTAGCCACGAATTTACTGTGCCGATCCCCGCGTTGTACGCACCGAGCGCAGTACCTGTTTGGCTGTATTTGTCAAGAAGTAAAGACAAGAGCTTACATCCGTAACGAATATTCACTTCCGGTTTGTAAAGGTCTTGCTCTGTAAACTTTGCTTCGCTTTTCAGCTTCGTCTGAATCCACGCAAAGGTATCCGGGGTTAACTGCATCAAGCCAATTGCTCCCGCATGGGATTGGGCATCCGGGTTAAAATTGCTCTCCGCTTTCATAATGGAATAAACGAGCGCCGGGTCAAGGTGATTGGCTGTTGCTTCTTTGGCAACAATATCCGAGTATTTGAGCGGATATGTTTTTTTCATAAAATAATCATTTGCGCGATTTAAAGCTAAAGAGCCAAGCAAAAGTAAGACCACCAATATGACACAAGTGACAATCACTTTTTTAAATACTTTCATTCGCATCTCCGATAATCTTTTCTAAAAGTCGGTTCGCTTCTGTTTGAATATTGTTTGAGTCAGTTGAACCGTCAAAAAAGTATTGTGCCCTTTTATGATAGTAGAAATTCTCCTGCTGAGCACCAATGCGTGCTTTAGCAAGCTCCAGTGAAATGGAATCACGGTTCATAATCCGACCCAGTCGCACTTCCACCGGAGCCGTTACCGCAACGGTAGCGGTACACAGCGAGTCGGCACCGCTTTCAAATAAAAGAGCCGCGTCAAGGACAATAACTTTTGCCCCGCTTTGCTGATAAAACGCAATTTGCTGAATGATCTGATTTATAATCATTGGATGAGTAATTTCATTTAATCTTGCAGCGCTTTGCGGATTAGAAAAAGCGCGCTGTGCAAGCAAACGGCGATTTAAGCTGCCGTCTTCACTGATGATATCATTGCCGTATTCCGCTTTTAAAGAGGCGATACAGCCAACGTTCGTCACAGCCTGCCGGGCAATTACATCTGCATCAATAATTATACATCCGGCCTTTTCAAACGCAGCTGCAACCGTTGACTTTCCCGAGCCCGTCGGGCCGGTCAAACCAATCACTATCTTATCCAAGGTGCAGCACCTCAAATCCAGCTGCACGGATCAAGCGGTTATATACGGCAAGCCCCACGCCTTTTGGCTCAGGACAACGTGCATACACCGTTTTAGCATGAATATCATCAAGCTTGCGCAGCGCATCGAAAAGTTCCCTCGCCTGCTCGCCGTAATCATCCTCGCCGCCGTAACAAATGGTCGGAACCGTTAAGCCTGCATCTTCGCCGTTATAGCAGAGCGCCGCCGTTCCTTCCACGCTGTGGTGATTCACATAACTCCGATAGGCATCAAAATCACTGTCAATAATAATCACATTCGCTTTGGGTGAATAGTGCTTATATTTCATACCGGGGGAAGCGGCACGAACGCCATTTTGCAGCGGATTCAACACTGCATTGTCCATTTCCACCTCGCCAAGTACCTCTCGAAGCTGTTCCAATGTAATACCGCCCGGCCTTAAAAGGCGCGGAGGATTCGTTGCAAGGGTAATCACAGTCGATTCAACACCAACACCACAGGGCCCGCCGTCAAGAACAGCTTCGATTTTACCATTTAAATCGTTCATTACGTGTTCAGCGGTTGTCGGACTCGGGTGGCCGGAAAGGTTGGCTGACGGTGCCGCAAGGGGAAGCCCTGCCGCATCAATAAGCGCTCTTGCGGCCGGATGCGAAGGGAAACGTACCGCGACCGTGTCCAAGCCAGCACTTACTTCATCCGGTATAATATCGGCCTTGGGTAAAATAATCGTCATTGGTCCGGGCCAAAATTTGTCTGCAAGTTTTTTTGCCGCTTCGGGAACATCTTTAACCAACTTGTAAAGTTGGTTAAACTCCGAAATATGTACGATTAGAGGGTTATCCATCGGCCTGCCCTTGGCTGCGAAAATCTTCGCAACCGCTTTGCCGTTTAGCGCATTGGCCGCAAGACCGTAAACGGTTTCTGTAGGTATGCCGACCAAACCCCCATCCTTTAAAATTCGGGCAGCTGTAAAAATTGCTTCCTGCTTATTTGCATCTAACAATTGGGTTCGCATTTATGAATCTCTCTCTTCCGACTGATTATCAATGGTATCTTGAAGCTTTGCGGCTCTGTCCGCCGTAATCAAAGCATCGATCACCTCATCAATATTTCCATTTAGAATATCATCAAGGCGATAAATCGTAAGGCCGATACGGTGGTCGGTCAAACGACCCTGCGGGTAATTGTAAGTGCGGATGCGTTCGGAGCGGTCCCCGGTTCCAACCTGCGACTTGCGTTCTGAGGCAATTTTCGAATTATGTTCCTGAAGCTTGGCTTCAAACAGTCTGGAACGCAGAACCTTCATCGCTTTATCTTTATTTTTGTACTGACTTCGTTCATCCTGGCATTCAACCACCGTACCGGTTGGCAAATGCGTAATGCGGATGGCGGACGAAGTCTTATTGATATGCTGGCCGCCCGCGCCGCTGGAACGGAACGTGTCAATTTGTAAATCCTTGGGGTTGATTTCGAGTTCAACTTCTTCCGCTTCCGGCAGAACGGCAACCGTGGCGGTTGAGGTGTGAACCCTTCCCTGTGTTTCCGTTTCCGGTACACGCTGGACACGGTGTACACCGCTTTCATACTTTAATCGTGAATAAGCGCCGTCACCGGTAATCATAAAGCTGATTTCTTTCAATCCGCCAATCTCTGTTTCGTTGGTATTTAGGATTTCAGTCTTCCAGCCTCTTGACTCCGCATACATCGTGTACATGCGGTAAAGGACGGCCGAAAACAAAGCAGCCTCCTCACCACCCGCTCCACCACGAATTTCAACGATAACGTTTCGTTCATCGTTAGGGTCACGGGGCAAAAGAAGTAACTTTAGTTCTTCTGTAAAGCGCTCGATATCAACTTTCGCACTTTGGAACTCTTCATCTGCCATTTCCTTTAAATCCTTGTCGTTACCACTTTCGTCCATCATTTCTCTTGCTTCCGTCATAGAACGGTTGGCTTTTACATACTCACGGTATTTCTCAACAATAGGAGTAATATTCCGGTACTCTTTCATCAATTCCGTATACATTGCCTGATTAGAAAGAACCGATGGATCATAGAGTTTTTGGTTCAGTTCCTCATATCGCTTTTCAAACACGTCCAAATTTTCAAACATAATTATTTCTCCTTTAATCACTGTTTATTAGCATTCATAATAAAGGAGCTATAATTCACTCTGCGTGGTCTCGCGAATAATCTTTTTGATATTCTTCTCACATTTCAGCCTTGGAACCATAATTTCATGGCCGCAGGAGGTACAGCGAATCTTAAAATCCATTCCGGAACGCAGAACAAGAAAGGTCTTGCTTCCGCATGGATGTGCTTTTTTCATCTGTAAAATATCCCCGGGTCTGACATCCACGTTAAGCACCTCGCTTTCTTAAAATTAAGATTCAATTAAGTTTTCAGCCTAATAGATAATTATAGTATATCACCAAAATGCTATACTCGACAATATATTTTTAATATTTGCTTGCCTGCACACCTTTAATCACGGTATAATCTAAATGGCATAATTGAAAATATACTGTTCTATCCTATTTCTAAAGGACGTGATGATATGTCTACAAAAGATGAAATATTAAAATATCTGCAAACAAGCAGTAGCTATATTTCCGGGGAAGAACTCAGCGAGCGCCTAAGCGTTTCGCGCACGACAATCTGGAAAAACATCAATATTCTGCGCAGCTGCGGTTACGATATTGAATCAATTACAAACCGCGGCTATAAGCTGATTTCCTGCCCGGATGAAATATTGCCGCAGGAAATCACCTCCGGCCTAAAGACGAAAATCTTAGCCAAAAATGTTTATTGCTACAGCAGCATTGACTCGACCAATCAGGAAGCAAAACGACAGGCACTTTGCGGCGCACCCAATGGCAGCGTGTTCATTTCGGAACAGCAGCTCGGCGGCAAAGGACGCCTTGGCCGGACGTGGTCTTCCCCTCCGGGAACGGGGCTGTGGTTCAGTGTTTTACTGCGGTCAAGTCTAATACCTTTACACATACCCAGTATAACCCTGCTGGCTGGACTTGCCGTTTGCAAAGCAATTCAGAACTACATCCACTGCCCGGCCATGATAAAATGGCCAAATGACGTTGTCATCGGAAGTCGAAAAGTGTGTGGTATCCTGACAGAAATGGTTGCTGAGGTTGACAGAGTGGAATATGTGGTTGTGGGAATCGGCATCAATGTCAACAACGTGTCATTTCCACAAGATTTATCTGTAAAGGCAACATCCTTGCGTATTGAAAGTAATGCGCTCGTATCCCGAGTTGGTTTATTACAAGAAATTTTACGCACATTTGAAACACTGCTGATAGAATATCAGGTGGACAGCTTATTATTACTGACCGAATACAAGCAGCTTTGTGTTTCATTGGGACGCAAGGTTGGATTTACCCGCAATAATCAAAAACTGACAGCGACAGCTGTGGATATCTCGCCCGAAGGCGAATTGATTGTGCGCTGCGATGACGGCACGATGATTCCGATTAATTCCGGTGAGGTTACCGTACAGGGAATATACGGACAATAGTAAAACAAGCTCACTGCTTTGACGGCAGCGAGCTTTTGTTTTATATTTTATTTCTTTTTAAAGCCATCCTTTAAAGATACACACCTGTTAAATACCAAATGCTCGGGGGTACTGTCAACATTATCAAGGCAGAAATATCCCTGACGCATAAATTGGAAAGACGTTGCTTCATCTGCTTTAGCAAAAGATGGTTCAACCTTACATCCGGTTAAGATCTTGAGCGACTCAGCATTAAGCTCCTTGAGAAAGTCCCCTGCTTCCGGATCCGGAACGGTAAATAGGCTGTCATAAAGGCGAACCTCCGCGTCAATTGCTGTTTTTGCGTCAGCCCAGTGAATCGTACCCTTAATCTTCCTGCCATCCGGTGTATTGCCACCACGTGTCAGTGGGTCATATTCAGCATAAACTTCAATGATATTTCCGTTGTCATCCTTTTTACATCCTGTGCAGCGAACAATATAAGTCGTTTTTAAACGAACTTCATTGCCCGGGAAAAGACGGAAGTAGCCTTTAACAGGTTCTTCTGTGAAATCTTCTCTTTCAATCCACAGCTCCCGCGAGAAAGAAACGGTTCTTGTGCCATCCTCCGGGCGCTCGGGATTATTCTCTACTTCAAAGTCCTCGGTCTTATCCTCCGGATAGTTGGTCAATATTAATTTTACCGGATTTAGAACAGCCATGGTACGCTGTGCGTTGCGATTTAAGTCCTCACGCAGGCAGTGTTCCAAAAAGCTGTATTCCACCGTGCTGTTCACCTTGGCAACGCCAATACGGTCGCAAAAATTGCGGATTGACGCAGGAGTGTAGCCCCGACGGCGCAAACCGCAAAGAGTTGGCATACGCGGGTCGTCCCATCCACTGACATAGTTATTTTCCACAAGCTGACGAAGCTTGCGCTTACTCATGACGGTGTTGTTAATTCCGAGGCGTGCAAACTCAATCTGCCTCGGTTTGGCAGGAAGGTCGATATGATTGATAACCCAATCATAAAGCGGCCTGTGGTCCTCAAATTCCAAAGAGCAAAGCGAATGGGTAATTCCCTCCAACGCATCCTCAATTGGTTGGGCATAATCATACATCGGATAAATGCACCATGTATCACCCGTACGGTGATGCGTTATGTGGTTGATACGGTAAATAACTGGGTCACGCATATTAAAATTGCCGGAAGCAAGATCAATTTTTGCACGCAGAGTCATTTTACCGTCCTCGAATTCACCGTTTTTCATACGGTCAAACAAGTCAAGGCTTTCTTCAATCGGCCTGTCACGATAAGGACTGACCGCGGGCTTCGTCAAGTCCCCCCTGTTTTCACGCATTTCATCCGGAGTAAGCTGGCACACGTAAGCAAGCCCATCTTTAATCAGCTTTACTGCAAATTCGTACATCTTCGGGAAATAGTCGGAAGCGTAAAAAAAGCGATCCTCCCAAGTAAACCCAAGCCAGTGAATATCGTTCTGAATCGCGTCAACGTACTCTGTGTCCTCTTTCGTGGGATTGGTATCATCCATGCGCAAGTTGCATACACCGCCGAATTTATCAGCTGTGCCAAAGTCGATGCAGATAGCTTTTGCATGGCCGATGTGCAAATACCCGTTGGGTTCAGGCGGAAAACGGGTGTGCACCTTTTTCCCCTCAAACCTTCCCTGTGCGGCAATATCTTCCTCAATAAAGGTATGAATAAAATTGCTTGAAGCTTCGTTTTCTTCCGCTTTTTTTAGTTCGTCATTCATTTCATTTGCCCCTCATGCCTTTATTTTTTCAAGCCCAATTTGAAGTCGGCGAATGGATTCCTGTTTGCCGAGAATTGCAAGGATTTCCATCGCACCACCCGGCGTTACCAGCATACCGGCCGCCGCAATGCGCACCGGCCAAAGTAAGGTACCGTTTTTGACTTCAAGCTTTTGAGCCAGCTCCATCAGCATATCATGGAGCACATCAACCGACCAGTCGTCAATTTTCTCCAGTACAGCAATTGCTTCGTTCAACATTTCGACCGAATTTTCAAGATTCGTTTTACTCTTCTTATTGATGAAAAAGTCGGTTGGGTATTCCTGTAAATCTTTAAAAAACGCGATCATTTCCGGAATTTGAGTGAATTTCGTTACACGCGGCTGTAAAATTGAAGCAAGTACCTGCCAATTAAGCTCCCTGTCCGGAAAAACTTCTTTAAAGTATGGCATGGCATTACTGATAAATTCATCTGATGACATCGCTCTGATGTATTCGCCGTTAAACCAAGTCAGTTTGTCGTAATCAAAAACCGCCGGAGATTTGCTGATACCATCTATTGAAAAGTTTTCAATCAACTCCTGCATCGTGAAAAGCTCGCGGTTTTCCTTTGGACACCAACCTAAAAGAGCTATGTAATTTACAATAGTCTGCGGCAGATAGCCCTCTTTTATTAAATCATCAAATCCGGTTGAACCGTGACGTTTGGAAAGCTTGGAAACACTGCCATCCTCATTTTTCCCCATAATTAAAGGCAGATGAACATAAGTAGGAACCTCCCAGCCAAATGCCTCATAAAGCAATTTGTACTTCGGCGTAGATGTCAAATATTCGCTGCCCCTTACGACATGTGTGATATGCATAAGATGGTCGTCAATTACATTGGCAAAATTATAAGTCGGATACCCGTCCGATTTGATTAAAATCTGGTCTTCCAGTTCCTTGTTTTCGATTGTAATTGAACCGTATACAACGTCCTCAAAGGTGGTTGAGCCTTCAATCGGCATACGCTGCCGGATAACATACGGTGTATTGGCAGCCAGTAATGCCTCGATTTCCTCTTTTGGCAAATCACGGCAGTGGCGGTCGTACCCGCCGGAAAACGTACCATCCTCTTTGTTTTCATGCAAAGCATCAAGACGTTCCTTTGTGCAGAAGCAATAATATGCTTGACCTTCTTTGACAAGTTGCTCTGCATATGGCTTATAAATACTTTTGCGCTCACTTTGTACATATGGGCCATATTCACCGCCGATATCCGGCCCCTCGTCGTGATTTAAGCCCACTTTTTTAAGTGTATGATAAATGACGTCCACAGCGCCCTCGACCAATCTTTCCTGATCGGTATCCTCTATGCGCAAAACAAAAGAACCACCCAATGATTTTGCAATTAAATATTCATACAAAGCAGTACGCAGATTTCCGACATGCATAAAGCCTGTCGGACTCGGCGCAAACCTCGTTCTGATTGTTTTTTCCTGCATTGATAGACCCCTCTCGTTGTTTATATATCCATTATTTAGTATAGCCTTATAATTATACCAAATCAATGGGCATTATTCAATTGGAAGCAGTCCGATTTTTCTTTAAATAGTCGACATATTCCTCAAGGCATAGATGCATCTCATTCATTTTTTTAGCATTTTCAATACCGACATAGCGAAAATGCCACGGCTCATACTTGATTTTTGTGATTTCCTGCTTGTCCTTTTGGTAACGAAGTACAAATCCGTAATCCTGCGCATGCTGCTGCATCCATTTAAATGCATCACTGCCGTCAAAGCTTTCAAGGACTCCGTTTATATCAATGGCAAGACCTGTGTTGTGCTCACTGTAACCGGGCCGTGCAACTGACTTGCCCGCTTTGCTGACAGCATCGTCATCTGAAAGTCCCGTTTTTTTGAATGCTTGAATTTCATCAGTGAAAAGTTTTTCCTGTTTTTCATCGCTTCGATAACCAGAAGAAATCCAAAGACGTATTTTATCCTTTGCTGCGGCATCATGCATTTGTTGATACGGCGTAACGATTCTGGAATCAATATCTACATTAAATTGATGAACGATGGTATGAGTAAAACTGTCCGGCATTTTATTGTCAAAATTAACTAAAGTTAGTTTCCAGTCGTCGGACTGCGACGGTTTTTCACCAAGACCCTCAGCTTTGCTGGCGCTTGCCTGCACTGCAGGAGCCACACCGCCGTCTTTCACCACTGAAATCTCACCGCTGCTTTTTTGAGCTGAAACCTTCGCGAGCTTCGTGTCCAAATGATTGAACCCCATAACGAAAACAGCTGTCGTTGCCGCCATCAAAAAAAGTTCAATCACAACCATCGCAAAAGAGGAAAGTACAGTTTTAACCTTATTTTTTTCTTGATACATCCTGTCACCACCCGCAGAAATCTATTTAAGTTTATTATAATACAAATTCACCTGATAATTCATAATTCTTCTTTTGGCAATATTCGTAAAAGCTGCGTATAATATCCCATTTGGATAAAGAGATGATCTATTTTGAACTCACCATCCGTTTGAACTGCTTCTACTCTCTTATAAATAGAATACACTTAAATCATATATCGCCCCGCAAGCCATAAAAATTCACCGTAACGGGCATTTAAAGTTAATGTTAACAATTTAAAGGCAGTATTAAAAGACTCAGCCCGACTATCGAGTTAATATCACATAGCTTGCTGTGTTTGATCATAAAAACACAGTATGAAAAACAGGCTAACCACAAATAATAGTCTGGGGGTGATTTTATGTATAGTGAATATGATGAGCTGCCGCTTGGTTTCAGCATGCTGTTCGGATATGACCTCGCGGTAAAAGAGTACTTCGACACATTTCCAAGCGATGTACGACAAAAGATTTCCCCACGCAGATTCAAACTTGGTTCTGTGGAAGAAATGGAAAATTACACGCAGGAATCCATGAAAAAATTTTAAAAGAAAAAGCTGCATCAGGCAGGCAAAGCCTACTGATGCAGCTTTCATTTTTAGTCAGTATAACAATACTGAGGCACTGTTTCCTTCAGCACCCACTCAGTTTGGCTTTGGTGCAATTCTACATCATATATACAATATTTTACGACATTCTCATACAAAAAAATTTAAATTTATTATTTATTGTATCATCAATTTTGCAACAAAGCAAGATAAGCACAAGAGGTTTAATTGTAAACGTTAAAACAGTTTTAAATAGGTCTGATGAAACAACAACTGATATTTGATCTTAGAAAGTTCTTTTAAGATTCGCTGTTTTGTGACATAATATAAAAAAAGACTGGAGGAATACTTATGAACTTTATGAATGAGACCAACCGCATTTACGCAAAGGACGAATCAGGAAAGGTGATTGCGGAGGTAACGTTTCCCGATATTTCTGACCAAACAGTAAATATTAACCATACCTTTGTAGATGATTCCCTGCGTGGTCAAGGCATTGCCGGAGACCTTTTTGAGGCCACAGCATCAATGCTCAGGCAGCAGCATAAAAAGGCATATCCCACTTGCTCTTATGCGGTAAAATGGTTTGAAAAGCATATGGAATATGCGGACATTTACACGGACAAGCCTCTTTAATGATGAAAGCCCAGCACAGCACAGCTTAGCTGAAAATTGCTTTGATTGCTGGCATATGCACTTTAGCTGCTTCATATCCGGCATCCATACACGCCACCATCTGCTCAAGCGTCAACAAACCGGACTGTTTTGGCAGAGAAGGAGTTAACAATAATTTTTCTCCGTGAGAGTGGCATTCTTTCAAACGAGTGCTCATGATAGACAATGAATGCGAGGAGATTTCTATCAAATTCTGACTTTTCGGCATTGTATAATTTTCGGCAACATCAACCGCCAAAACATTATATTCTCCTGTCGCTAATAAAAGATCCACCGGCAAAACATCTGTTACTCCACCGTCTACCAAACACATGTCATCTATCAATTTCGGTTTAAACACAGCCGGCACGGCACAGCTTGCTCGAATTGCTTCACTCATCAGAATATTTGTTTTCCATTTCACTCTATCAATCGCGTTTACATTTGCGAGTGAATTTGTATATGCAATGGTATCTCCGCTGTTGATGTCCACTGCCGGAATAATTGTTCTAACACTTGTATCTCTTATGCTTTTGCCATTCGTCTGTTCGGATAGAAAGCGTTCCAGCCGATCACCTTTAATCAGACCATTCAAGTCAATTTTATGATTTACAATAAATTGCGGTATTGCCTTTATAATCCCCAATAAGTCCAGGTCCAAGTAATATATGCCTGTAGCGGACATGTTGATCACGATTTTCTTTAACTGCTGCGGGGATATTCCTGTTGCATAAAGTCCCGCTACAATACTTCCTGCGCTCGTACCGGCAATGGACTGCGGGCAAAGCCCATCCTCTTCCAGCGCAAGCAGCACGCCGACATGAGCAGCGCCTCTTGCCCCGCCCCCTGCGAGTGCAATTCCAAACGACATCGTTCTTCCTCCGTTCTCATAACATTAAAACCATTCTGAATGAACTCATTTAAAGTATATTGCAAAGGCAGGGAAATGGTGCATACCTCAGAATTGCCTTGGTTCGCTTACCTCTGGCAAAATAGCATAGCGTCATTCTACTTTTTTCTATTCGGAAAAACGAACACTTATTTTTTATTTTTGATCTTGACAAATGCCTTTTAAGTCGCTATTATATAAACATAAGATTACGTCACTAAACAAGTGATTATGAAATGAGGTGCTTTTATGATAACCGAGCGGGAACGACAGCTTCTTCGCTGGATTGAAGAAAATCCACTGATTTCTCAGCAAGAACTTGCAACCCGGGGCGGTATTACCCGCTCTTCAGTAGCGGTACACATCTCCAACCTCATGAAAAAAGGATTGATTCAGGGCAAAGGATATATCCTGCAAAAAAGTTCCTACATTGTCGTGGTCGGCGGTGTAAACACAGATATCTTCGGCTGCCCAAACGCTCCGCTCATTGCCCGCGATTCCAACCCCGGGCATGTCAGCCTATCTTTGGGCGGCGTTGGGCGCAACATTGCCCACAACCTGCGCCTGTTGGACGAAGATGTAAAACTGATTACTGCTTTTGGGGAAGATGTTTATGCGGAACAAATTAGCCGAAGCTGCCGCGAACTTGGTATTGATATCACCAACTCCCTCACAGTTCCTAATGGTGCAACATCCACCTATGTGTTTATTACCAACCATCACGGTGACATGGAACTTGCTGTCTCAGATATGGAAATTTACAGTCATCTTACGCCGGAGTTTCTCGCAAGTAAGCTGGATTTAATAAATCATGCACAGCTTTGTATTGTGGATACGAACATTCCGGAGGAAACGCTTGTATATTTGGCAAACAACTGCCAATGCCCCTTGTTCGCAGACACAGTTTCTACCGCAAAAGCGGTTAAGTTGCGTAACGTTTTGAGCAAAATTCACACATTGAAGCCAAATCGTATCGAAGCACAACTGCTTTCCGGAATTGATATTACTGACGATGAAACGCTTGCAGAGGCAGCAGACAGGCTTTTAGAAATGGGCATACAGCAAGTGTTTATTTCACTGGGTGGAGACGGCGTGTATTGTGCCGACCAAAACTGCCATGCTAAAATCCCCTGCTACCCTGCAGATATTGTGAATACAACCGGTGCTGGTGATAGTTTTATGGCTGCGCTTGCCTGGTCATATCAACGGGATTTATCGCTGACGGATTCGGCGCGCGCTGGACTTGCAGCGGCAAGCCTTTGTATAACAAGCAACCAGACAATCAGTGACCGAATCAGCAGTGACAATATTAATGCAATCATTCATACTAAAATCCATTAAAAACGTGGAATCACGTTTTTATAGCGCGAAGCGCGTTGGATTTTGCATGAGACGAGTTTTGCGCTTATTTTAAGCGCAAAAACAAGCACGGCGTAGCCGGGCGTTCTCCAATTGAAATATATATTTTAATTGGAGAGAAGTATTAAGTTAGGAGTGAAAACATGAAGCCACAGGATGACAAAGACCAAGTAAAAACCGAAAATGACACGGAAATTAAATCAGAGGAATCTATGAACACCCCAAAACGCAAACTGCCATTTTACCGTTCGTTACTTCCATGGAAGGGCGACAGCAAAAAACTGGTCGTCAACAAAGTCATTTCTTTGGTTGCCGGCTGTGTGTTTCTTGTTTGCGCCGTTTTATTGATTCAGGACTTGGTTGTGCTCCCGGCAATTGCCGACAATGAGCAGAAGGATATCAAGCAGCTTTATTACGCAAGCTCCGAACTGCCTTCGTCAAGCACTTCCTCTTCAAGTGAAGCTCCCGTTTCCAGTGCGCCGCCGGAGCGTGACGCGCAGGGCCGTCTGATTAAATTTTTGGAGCTGCAAAAAGTCAATCCCGCAATTGTGGGCTGGATTAAAGTCCCCAACACAATCATTGACCTTCCGGTTTTACAGGCAACCTCCAAAGATCCGGAGTTCTACCTGACCCATGATTACAATGATAAATATTCCAAATATGGCAGCGTTTTTGCAGACTGGCACTCTTCTGTGGAGCAGGGAAAGTCGAAAAGTATTATTTTATACGGTCATTCGCTTAATTCCGGCCGTATGTTTACGGAACTGAATAAATATAAAGATTATAATTTTTATAAATCCAACCCGGTATTTACCTTTGATACCATTGAAAGTCAGTCCCAGTGGAAGATTATTTCTGTATTTCTGACCAATACCCTTCCCGATCAGGGCGTTCCTTTCAACTATATGAAAACGGATTTCAAAACTACAAGCGATTACCTCAATTTCGTCTATCAAATGCGCATCCGCTCGCTTTTCAACACAGGCGTAAGCTTTAACAAGGACGATCAAATCGTGCTGCTGTCGACCTGTTCTTATGAATTCACAGACTTTCGCGAGGTCGTGGTCGCCCGCAAAGTGCGCGACGGCGAAAGCAACGGGGTTGACGTGACAAAAATGAGCTACAATAACAAAGTGGTTTACCCTGACTGCTGGTATAAAAAGAACGGCGGCACAAAGCCCGTCTGGCCGGATACTTACGAACTGGCGCTCAAGAAAAAAGCTTTGCCATGGGGTGAGGATGTATGAACGCGGGTCTATTATTCTTCCTTGCGCACAGAACTTCGCTGTGCCAGAAGAAAATCAACCGTTATCTTGGGTTTTACGGGATTGAAATCGCGAAGGTAGAGATTTGCCCAAAATTGTCCGCCTTCAACCCCGCCATGTCACAGATGCTTTCCACACTGCCGCTTGCTGTAGTGGTGAGTACTGCGGTCAGCCGGCGGCCGGACTGTGCAGTGCGGTTATTTGACACGCTGCATATTCCGCTCGACGCACGGGGTGAGCCAAAGGGCGTTTTGCAGCTGCACGGTGAGGACAAGACGGGGTATCTGATTGAAAGCCTCAATCAGGCCATTCTTGTGCTGCCGGATATGCCCGCAGAAATAGGCCTGATGCTTCCGCCCGCATGTGAGCGGCTCCAAAAAAAGTTTTCTCTAACCAATGAAGTACCGGCCGAGCCGGTTATCCCTTACGAGGAATTGATAGAGAACTCCATGAATCCCAAATAATACTATTCTCCAATTAAAATGTATGTTTCAATTGGAGAACGACCGGCTACGTCGTGCTTTTTTGCGCCTATAAAAATGTGATTCCACGGTTCTAATGGATTTTAGTATAAATCGGAGGATTTAACCAATGATGGATTTGTTTTCACAAATGAAAACTGTTGATTTGCTACTGAAATTTTTACGCGGCGATATGCAGCACATTACGCCTTATCCGTTTGTACCCCAGAAAAAAAAGAATATCCCTCAAGGCAACATCGGCGATCTTCCGCACTCCACGCCGGAAACCGAAGGGGTTCCAAGCGCGTACATACAACAATTTTTCGAGGAGCTTAATGCCTGCGATGAAATCCACGTTCACAGCGTAATGCTGCTGCGTCACGGAAAAGTCATTGCAGAGGGCAGTTTTAAACCGTATTTCAGCGGTTATCCCCATATGGTTTTTTCGCTTTCCAAAAGTATAACCGGCATGGCGGTCGGGATGGCGGTGAGCGACGGGCTGATTTCCCTCGATGAAAAAGTGATCGATATTTTTCCCGAAAAGGGAGTTATGTTCCGTAGCCCTAAAATCAACAATATTACTGTAAGGCATTTACTGAATATGACGAGCGGCATTAAATTCAATGAAGTCGGCTCCGTAGTTGAAAGGGATTGGGTAAAAGCATTTTTGATGTCCGACTGCTCTTTTGAGCCGGGCACCGAATTTTATTATAACAGCATGAATTCTTATATGCTCAGCGCAATTGTTTGCAAAAGAACCGGTGTCGGACTGATGGAGTACCTCAATGAGCGCCTTTTTGTTCCGCTTGGCATTCACGATGTCACGTGGGACACCTGCCCGCTTGGAATTGAGAAGGGCGGCTGGGGGCTCTATTTACATATTGCCGATATGGCAAAGCTCGGGCAGCTCTACTTGCAGGGCGGGCACTGGACGGTGAACGGCGAAATAAAGCAGCTGATTTCGGAGGACTGGATTCGGGAATCGACCAAAACCCAAACGCCGACGCGCGATAAAGACCACGCGAGCGGCTATGGGTATCAGATTTGGAACTTCGGTGCAAAAGACGCATACCAGTACAACGGCGTCTTCGGCCAGTATGTGATTGTTCTGCCCGCGTGTGATATGGTGGTTGCAATCACAAGCGGAAGCCAGAATCTATTTTCCGACTGTTCCTGTAAAATTGTTGAAAAATATTTCGGCGATCAAGCGGCTGGCCTAACCGGCCACGCACTTCCAAACAACATCATGGCTTTGCGCTCATTGAAGAACACACTTGAGAATTTGTACGTTATCCCGGATACCGCACCAAAGCCCCAGCCTGTAAGCGGTTTGGGCATGTTTTTCAGCCGTTTTCTGCACCGCGGCAATCACGAGGAAATGCCCCGCCTTGCGGTTGGAATCGATCAAAAGCAGTACCGGCTCGAAAAAAGCTTTGGCACACTGATGCCCCTTATTCTGCAGGGCGTTACCAACAATTTTTCCGGCGGAATCAACAAGGCTTCCTTTGCGTTTGAACCGGGGGTATGTGTAATTACGCTCAATGACGGCAACGATGAAAATGTGATTCGTGCCGGATTGGACGGCGTACCGCGCCGCGGAAGCGTAACCCTTAATGAAGAAGTGTACGCAGTCGGTGCAACCGCACTGCTAACTACCGACGAAGATGACCGCACGGTGCTGAAGCTGTATATTTCATTTATCGAGACGCCGTGTGTCCGCATGATGAAATTCATTTTCTACGGTGAAAAACTGTTGATACGGTTTTTTGAGCTGCCAAGCGTTGCAGTGGCCTCGCAGATGCTGCTTGGGCTGGTCGGCGGAAACGGTAACTCCATGAACAAAATGCTGATGGATACCATTGCACAGCAGCGTCTTGCCGAACGCGTGGATACCATCATGCTTCCGCGCGCCAAAGGCACCCTTTTCGACGGAAAGTAATTGGATAATGCAAAACAGCGGAACCAAAACTGGTTCCGCTGTTTTTAATAAAGAAGAGGGATTTATGAAAAAGTTTTACTTGTAAGCTTATTTGCCCGTTGACTGACTCAACTTTACCGTTGCGGTAAAGGATTTGCCCGTCGTCGAGGTTGTTACATTGAGCGTAACCGTTTGACCCGGTTTCTTCGAGGTAATCACAGAAGTAATTACATTTTGACTTGTGACATCTTTACCGTCAATCTTTGTAATCACGTCGCCTTTTTTAATACCTGCAGCCGTAATGGCGTCACTTGTTACTGCACCCACGTACATACCGGTGGGCAAACCGTAAAAACGGGAAACCATGCTGTCAATATATTGACCGGAAATGCCGAGCACTGCTCTGTCTTTGACATATCCGTACTGCTTTAGGTCGCTGATGATAGGCTGTGCAATGTTAATCGGGATGGCGAACCCAAGTCCTTCATAGCCGGTTGCGACGATTTTGGATGAGTTGATTCCGATGACCTGGCCGTACATATTNNGTTTCGGAATTTACAATATCACGGTTCAGTGCTGAAACATAGCCGACGGTAACACTTGAGTTGAATTCCATGCCGCCCGGATTTCCGATTGCCATGACGGTATCCGCAACCTTTAAGTCGCCGGAAGAGCCAAACTCAGCTGCTGTAAGACCGGTTGCTTCTATCTTGATAACGGCCAAATCAGTAACACTGTCGCTGCCGATCAGTTTTGCCTGATATGTTTTACCTGTTGACAGGACAACTTTTAAAGTTGACGCACCGTCAACAACGTGCGCATTTGTAATAATATAGCCGTCACTCGTCGCAATGATACCGGAGCCTTCGCTCGTCGGATCAACTGCGGATTCCTGCGCGGCGGTGTTTGCATTGTTCCCGGCGTTACCCTGAGCGTTATTTCCGCCGATGGTGTAACGGGCGTTCTGCGTCAATTGATAATTCTGAATACACACAACCGACGGAACAACCTTTTCGGCAATTTGCTGTTTGGTCAGTTCACCACTTGTTGCGGCAGTGTTGGTGGTTCCGCTGTTGACAAGCTTTGTCACGGTAAACGCCGCGTTGCTGTTGCTTGTCGCTCCGTTCAGCTTGATGTATCCGTTGTTGACGAGTGTTGCAAAGCCGCCGATTGAACCGGCTGAAATGACAAAACAAGCCATCACACCCGCAAGCACCTTTACAAAGGTTTTTTTACCTTTATGCTTTTTCTTGGGTGGTTCCGCAAAGAACGAGGGAATCGGCTGTTGTGGGGCGGATGGCTGCTGCCAACTGTAGACCGGCGGTTCCTGCGGCTTGCTGTAATGGTAGCTGTTACCCTGCCATTCGGTTTGTGACCCCTGTGGGTTTGAATTTGTACCTGTCGAATTTGTCAGGTTGCTGTTATTTTCATCATCTTCATATGGATTATACATAAAATCATTTCCTTTCAGCTTTTTTATTCGCTTGCTGTGATTCTTATTATGCCTGTGTTATGTGAAAAGGATGTGATTATTAGTTTATATTTTTATGATATTTTTGAGAAGAATATGTAAAGACAGTCTTACCAAATTGTGAACAAGCCGAAATCCCGGCCCTGTTTTTATAATATGCCGCATTGCCTGGCTAAATGCGGCGCTTTGTGAACATAAAATAAAAGCGCCCATGCCGGTTATAGCATGGGTGCCCTTATCAATTCAATCATTTTAATGTGCTTTGAGTTATGCCATTGCTTGGTTGGAAACTTCAATTTTATTGCTTGCAATAATACCATTTAACACAGAAAGCTGGGAGGATAGCTCTTCCGCAGAAGCCGCGTTTTGTTCTGTAATTTTAGAGGTGTCTTGAATCGCTTTCAATACATCCTCCAAGCCGTCGGTAACCCGCGAAATCTGTTGTGCGTCCTGAGTAGTTGCTTGTGAAATTTGATTAATCAGCAGAGTGAATTTCTGGGATTTATCAATAATCGAAGATAAAGTCTGTGCGGATGCATTTGCAATTTCCGTCCCGCTCTTAACATTTTTCACAGAATTTTCAATCAGTGCGGAGGTATTGCCAGCTGCTTCGGCACTTTTCCCGGAAAGGTTTCTCACTTCATCGGCAACAACGGCAAAGCCTTTTCCCGCCACGCCTGCACGTGCCGCTTCAACAGCAGCATTCAGCGCCAGTATATTGGTTTGGAACGCGATATCATCAATTGATTTGATTATTTTTTCAATTTCCTTTGATGATTTTTCAATTTCCTCCATTGCGGAAATCATTTCCTGCATTTTGGCGTTTTCACCATCCATCTCATCCGCAACTTGAGCGGAGATGGTGTTGGCATTGTTTGAATGATCTGCATTCGATTTTATATGTGCGGCAACCGCATTGATCGAATCAAAAAGCGCTTGCAGTGTTTGAACTTGTTGTTCTGCGTTTTGTGCCATTTCCATTGAGTTATTGGAAACACTTTCCGAAATAAGTGTAATTTGCTTTGTGGCGTCTTTCAAATATTCAATCATTTTACTTTGTTTATCTGACGCCGTATACAGCACTGTAACATCATGCACAGCTTCAAGGTGCCCTATCTTATTGCCCTTTTTATCATAAACGTATTGAAGACCAATTTCTAAACCCACGCCGTTTTCTCTGTAGCTTGTGCTGGTAATGCCCCTTCTTAGGCAGTTAATCCCGCAGTTTTCTGTGCCGCAAACATCGGTGTTCATCGTAGCGCAATTTAATCCAATAAGCTCTTTTCTGCTTTTTCCCATGGATTTTTCCACAGCTTTGTTGGCAAAAGTCCAGTTCATATCCATATCGGTTACTGAAATCATATAAGGCACGCCATCTAATATGCTTTCGAACCACTGCGTTTTGTCCTCTAATTTATTGGCAAGAATAATTGTCCTAATCACTAAACAAACAATTGCTATGATTGCTAAAACGAGTGATATTTGCAATAACAAATTAATCATTCCCTCTATATTATTCTTTATTGTTACATAATACCAAAAAAAATATCAAATATCAATAAAAATCTCAAATATATTTACATTAGTATGACCATTTATTATATTAAAATAGCAAATAGGGAAGAACAACATATTTTAGGCACTCATTGACAGAAAAATATGCTATGATAATAATACACCAAAAAATACGATTTGGAGAATGAACTATGAATGGACTGACTCATATATACTGCGGCGACGGTAAGGGAAAAACCACCGCCGCTGTCGGACTTGGCGTACGCGCCTGCGGCAGCGGAAAACGGGTGATGCTGGTTCAGTTTTTAAAAGGGAACACCTCCAGCGAACTGATTGTACTCAGACAGCTCAAAAATTTCAATGTACTGCCCGCACCAAGCAGTATTAAATTTACCTTTCAAATGACAAAGAAGGAGCTGGAAGAAACGGCCATGCTTTGCGCTGGTCTGTTCTGCAAAGCTGTTGCGGCGGTGAACGCGGATGACTGCGATATGCTGATTCTCGACGAAGTTTTCGGCGCAGTCAACTGTGATTTGCTCGACAATAAAATGCTGATTGACTTAATAAAAAACAAGCCCCAGAAACTGGAGCTTGTCCTTACCGGACGCGACCCAAAACCGGAGGTTCTGGAACTCGCCGATTATATTTCCGAAATCAAAAAAGTGAAGCACCCCTTTGACCAGGATATCCCCGCCCGCCGGGGAATTGAATTTTAGCGTATGTTATCCGCATTTACCGTAGCCGCACTGGCGGCACATCACACAGCCGCCCTCGTGCTCTAACTTGGCACCGCACTCGGGGCAGAAATGCATTCGCCCGGGAACATCTTCCGTCACCGGCGCGGATGACCGCACCGGCTTATCGCTCGATTCCGCAACGACATTCCAGTTGCCTAATTCAACTTGCTGCTTATAAACGCGCTCGATGGTTTTGGCAATTGCATCCGGGCAGGAAGTACATTTCATACCGGACTGACGGACTGTTGACGGGCAGCGGATTCCCTTGAGCTGGTCAACGATACTTTTCACGTCCATTCCGCTTCGCAGGGCGATGGATGCCAAACGCGCGGTTGCCTCCGACTGCGACGGGCAGCCGCCGGCTTTCCCAGTGTTTGTGAAGACCTCGCAAATTCCCTTGTCGTCATAATTTACCGTGATATATAAGTTTCCGCAGCCTATTTTGACCCGTTCCGTGATTCCCATCACTGTGTCCGGGCGCGGGCGCGGTATGATATGGTCAGACTCGTCCGGTTCCCCGGAGGGCTGGCCTTCTTTTTTGACCTTGCCAATATTGAGTACCTGTTCGGCGCGGCTGCCGTCACGGTAAATGGTAACGCCTTTGCAGTCAAGCTGATAGGCAAGCGTGTAAACTTCAGCAACCTCGTCGCGCGTAGCGTCTTTTGAGAAGTTGACGGTTTTTGAAACAGCATTGTCGGTGCCCTTTTGAAACGCCGCCTGCATCCGGATATGATACTCCGGACTGATGTCGTGCGCTGAAACAAACACACGACGCAAATCCTCCGGCAGCTCCTCAATGTGAGCAACCGTGCCCTCCTTGGCAATTCGTTTCATCAGTTCCTCGGAATAAAGGCCACGATTTTCAAGCTCCGCCTTTAAAATCGGATTTACTTCAATCATTTCGGTACCGTCCATGATGTTGCGGACGAACACATAACCGAAAATCGGCTCGACTCCGCTGGAGCAGCCGCCGATAATGGACAGCGTTCCGGTCGGCGCAATGGTAGTAATCGTGCCGTTGCGCTGCGGCTCTCCGTTGGAAAGAATGCTTTCTTCAAACAACGGGAACGCGCCGCGTGTTTTCGCCAGCTCAGCGCTCTCTGCACGGCCGCATTTGGTAATAAACTTCATAACCTTTTCACCCAGCTGGGTTGCCTCATCGGAATTGTACGGAATTCCAAGCAGCAGCAGACTGTCCGCCCAACCCATGACGCCCAGACCGATTTTTCTCGTCTGTTTTGTAACACGGTCAATATTTTCGAGCGGATATTTATTCGCATCAATCACATTATCTAAAAAATGTACCGCGTTCTTTACGGTCACTGTAAGCTTGTCCCAGTCAAATTCCTTCTTACCGCCTGCTGTTTTCAGCATTTTGATCAGGTTGATCGAACCAAGATTACACGATTCATACGGAAGCAGCGGCTGCTCGCCGCAGGGATTTGTGGATTCGATTTCACCCTGTGCCGGAACAATATTGTCGCGGTTCAGCCGGTCAAGAAAAATAATCCCCGGCTCACCGTTGTGCCACGCGGCATCGACAATACGGTCAAAAACAGTGCGGGCGTGCAGCTTGGAAACAGGCTGCTTTGTGTGCGGATCAATCAAGTCAAAATCGGCGTCCTGTTCCACCGCCTTCATGAATTCCTCCGTTAAGCCCACGGAAATATTAAAGTTGTTGATTTCGTTATTATTTGATTTACAGTCGATAAAGTCCATAATATCCGGATGGTCAATACGCAGGATACCCATGTTCGCACCGCGGCGGGTACCGCCCTGTTTCACTGCCTCGGTTGCCATATTGAATACTTTCATAAAGCTGATGGGTCCGGAAGCGACGCCGCCGGTAGAATTGACCGCGCTGCCCTGCTGGCGCAGGCGTGAGAATGAAAAGCCCGTACCGCCGCCGGATTTATGGATGAGTGCGGCCTGCTTAATCGCCTCGAAAATATCCTCCATGCTGTCCGCTACCGGTAGCACAAAGCACGCTGAAAGCTGACCGAGCGGCCGGCCGGCATTCATCAGTGTTGGAGAATTCGGCAAAAATTCAAGCTCCGTCATCATTTTGT
>DDHX01000018.1:31931-35774 GCA_002338255.1 Ruminococcaceae bacterium UBA1865
CCGTGCTTGTTTTGCGCTTATTTTAAGCGCAAAACCCGTCTCATACTAAATCCAACGCGCTTCGTGCTATAAAAACGTGAAACCACGTTTTTATAGGATTTTAGTATAATGTACTATATATTGTATCATGAACAGTTCTTAAGTCAATGCCTTGTACTTGATTTCTAAAAAAATATAATCAATCCTTAGATTTGAAATGCCAAAACACAAGAATCCCCGGGCAACTTACGCCGCCCGGGGATTCTTCATATTATGATAAAATTATTCCATTTCGGAAAGCTTTACAAGGTGCTCGTAATTATCGGCCGCAACCTTTTCAGCTTCGTCAAACAGTACCTTTGCGCGCTCTGGGAATGCGCGGGTAAGGGAGTTGTAACGAACTTCGCCCATAATAAAGTCACGATAGCTGGCTGTAGGAGCCTTGCTGTCGAGGTGGAACGGGTTCTTGCCCTCTGCAGCGAGACGCGGGTCGTAACGGAAGTTACTCCAGTAGCCGGACTCAACCGCTTTCTTCTCTTCAAGCTGTGCGCCGCTCATGCCGCCCTTGATACCATGATTGATACATGGTGCATAGGCGATGACGATAGATGGGCCGTCATAGCTTTCAGCCTCGGAGATTGCTTTAATGCACTGGTTGTAATCAGCACCCATTGCAATGTGAGCAACATAGACGTAGCCGTAGCTCATTGCGATAGCAGGAAGGTCCTTCTTCTTTGTCGCCTTACCGGTCGCCGCAAACTGTGCAACAGAACCGATTGGTGTTGATTTGGAAGCCTGCCCGCCTGTATTGGAATAAACCTCAGTATCAAAGACCAGAATATTCACGTTTTCGCCGGAAGCGATTACATGGTCAACGCCGCCGAAGCCAATATCATAAGCCCAGCCGTCGCCGCCGAATATCCACATGGACTTCTTTGCGAGGAAATCCTTATCTTTCAGGGTCTTCACAGCAAGTTCGGAAACTTCGCCGCAGCCCTTTGCCGCAATTTCAAGCTCCGCGATCAAAGCATCGGAAGCCTTACGGTTTGTGTTGCTGTCTTTCGCAGTTGCAAGGTAATTCTTGCAAGCTTCTTTCAGCTCTGCGGAAGCCTTGTCGGAAGCTTGGATGTTTTCAACGTACTCTGCAAGTCTGCCACGAATCGCGTTCTGTGCGAGCGTCATTCCAAGGCCGAACTCTGCGTTATCTTCAAACAGGGAACTGTTCCAAGCAGGGCCAAAGCCCTTTTTGTTGACAGTGTACGGTGTTGACGGAGCAGAAGCACCCCAAATAGAGGAGCAGCCGGTCGCGTTGGCAATATACATTCTGTCGCCGAACAGCTGTGTTACGAGCTTTGCATAAGGAGTTTCGCCGCAGCCTGCGCATGCGCCGGAGAACTCAAGCAAAGGCTGCTTGAACTGGCTGCCCTTTACGCTGGTTTCCTTGAACTTTTCAGCTACTTCAGGCTTTTCGCTCAGCGTGCGAGCGTAGTTGGAACCTTCCTGGCTGACAAGCTGTGTTTCCATCGGCTTCATGACAAGTGCTTTTTCACCCTTCATGCCAGGGCAAACCGCTGCGCAGTTGCCGCAGCCGGTGCAGTCATAAGCAGAAATGGTCATCGCAAACTTTTTGCCCGGCATCCCGGTCATGTCCTTCATCTTCAAGCTCTTCGGTGCGGCAGCAGCCTCTTCCTCTGTCATAATAGCAGGGCGGATAACTGCGTGCGGGCAAACATAGGAGCAGAAGTTACACTGGATACAATTCTGTGGATTCCACTCAGGAATATCAATTGCAATACCGCGCTTTTCATAAGCGGAGGTACCGGCCGGCACGGTGCCGTCAGCCATCTTGACAAAAGTGGAAACAGGCAGCTGATTGCCCTTGTATTTGTTGGCAGGGATCAAAACGTTATTGACGTATTCAACTGCGTCCGCTCTATCCCCTGTTACCTTGGGTGCGACTGCATCATCTGTAGCGTGCTTCCATGACTCCGGAACCTGAACCTTAACAAAGTCGGTTGCACCGCGCTCAATGGCAGCATGGTTCATAGCAACAATCTTTTCGCCCTTCTTGGCGTAAGAATGGGTTGCTGCATCCTTCATGAACTGGATTGCCTTCTCGGAAGGAATGATGTCTGCGATCTTAAAGAACGCGGACTGCAGGATTGTATTGATACGGCCGCCGAGGCCGATTTCCTTGCCAAGCTTAATGCCGTCGATGGTGTAGAAGTTAATGTCGTTATCCGCAATATACTTCTTCATCTTATTCGGCAGTCTCTTGTCAAGCTCTTCCAAATCCCACTGGCAATTCAAAAGGAAGCTGCCGCCCTTTTTCAAGTCCTGAACCATGTCGTACTCATCAACATAGGAAGGCTTGTGGCAGGCAACAAAATCAGCCTGGCTGATGTAATAAGTGGACTTAATCGGCTTGCTGCCAAAACGCAGATGGGAAACGGTTAAACCGCCGGACTTCTTGGAGTCATAAGCGAAATAGCCCTGTGCGTACATATCGGTATGGTCGCCGATAATTTTAATGGAGTTCTTGTTTGCTCCGACTGTACCGTCGGCGCCAAGGCCCCAGAATTTGCAGGAATGAGTGCCCTTTGGTGTTGTATCCGGATTTTCCTTCAATTCAAGGGAAAGATGGGTAACATCATCAATAATACCGATGGTGAAACGCTTCTTCGGTGTTGCTGTTTCCATATTGCGGAAAACAGAAACGATCTGACCCGGAGTTGTGTCCTTGGAACCAAGGCCGTAACGACCGGTATAAACCGGAACAACGCCAAATTCAGTACCATTCAAGGCTGCAAGAATGTCAAGGTAAAGCGGCTCGCCAATGGAACCCGGCTCTCTTGTTCTGTCAAGTACGGAAATCTTCTTTACTGTCTTAGGCATAACGTCTAAGAGGTACTTTGCGACGAACGGTCTGTAAAGTCTTACTTTGATCAAACCGACTTTTTCGCCTGCGGCATTTAAATAATCAACAACTTCCTCAGCGGTTTCGCATACGGAACCCATTGCAATAATAACCTTGTCAGCATCCGGCGCACCGTAATAGTTGAACGGCTTGTAATCCGTACCAATCTTTTCATTGACTTTATTCATATAGTCAATGACGGTTGCGGGAAGCTCGTCATAGAACTTGTTGCCGGCTTCACTTGCCTGGAAAAAGAAGTCGTCGTTCTGAGCGGTACCTCGTGTTACGGGGTGTTCCGGGTTCATCGCGTTGCGGCGGAAAGCGTCAACTGCGTCCCAGTCGAGCATCTCATCCAAATCAGCATAATCCCACATATGAATCTTCTGAACTTCGTGAGAAGTGCGGAAGCCGTCGAAGAAATGAAGGAAAGGAACATGGCCTTTAATTGCGGAAAGATGAGCAACCGCACCTAAATCCATAACCTCTTGCGGACTGTTGGAGCACAGCATTGCGTATCCGGTCTGGCGGCAGGCATAAATGTCTGAATGATCGCCAAAGATACAAAGTGCGTGTGTTGACAAAGAACGCGCCGAACAATGGATAACACTCGGAAGAAATTCTCCGGCCATTTTGTACATGTTCGGAATCATAAGGAGCAAGCCCTGTGAAGCGGTATAGGTGGTGGTCAGCGCGCCGGCTGCTAATGAGCCGTGTACCGCGCCTGCAGCGCCGGCTTCGGACTGCATCTCTGTAACCTTAACTTCTCGGCCAAAAAGATTTTTTCTGCCTGCTGCGGCATACTTGTCCGTTTCATCAGCCATAACCGACGACGGGGTGATTGGGTAGATAGCAGCAACATCCGTAAACGCATAGGATACATGCGCGGCGGCGTTATTACCATCCATGGTTTTCATTTTTCGTGAATCCATATAATTATTTTCCTCCTT
>DDHX01000061.1:0-9317 GCA_002338255.1 Ruminococcaceae bacterium UBA1865
GCCGTGAGCCAAAGCGCCGCACACGTGCGCGGCGCGCGCCGGAACACCCACGCAACCAAGGTGACGGCACGGACACGGGCTGTTTACAACGGACGGCGCTTCCCGCTCCTTTCCCCGCCGCGCGGAGGGCGCAGCCCTTCTTATCTTGATACTATAGAAACATCTATCACAATAAAAAAGCTCTGAAACCCGCATACAGCTTGAACAAACTGCAAAAACCCGACTATAGTGATTTTGGCGAACTCAATCAGCTTATCGGCTCGTTTGACGTGCACAAAGGCTACGCGGCTTTGGTGGCAACCGCTATGCAGGAAATTTCTGTTATGGAAAATAAAGCAAGCCATCTATGGGAATGCGGCACGTACCTTGAACTCGACGAACAGGGGCGGCTTGTAAAGTCAACCCTTTGCCGCGAGCGGCGGTGCCCGCTCTGCCAATGGCGGCGGTCGCTCCGTGTTTACGGTCAAGTTCAAAAAATGCTCCAATGGCTTGAACCGGGCGGCTACAAATATTTGCACCTCGTCCTCACGATTCCGAACTGCCGCGCCGACGATTTGAAAAATCAATGCGACTGGCTTTACACGCGCTCGACCGCAATGTTTTCCGACAGGCTCTTCGGCAAGCGTGACCAGCTCGGGCCGATTGCGCACTGCAAGCGCTCTTTCAAGGGAATTGTCCGGGCGCTCGAAGTTACCTATAATTCTGATACAGATTTATATCACCCTCATTTACACTGCCTTATCGCCGTAAAATCAAGCTACTTTACCAACCCCGCCGATTATTATTCGCAGGAGAAATTATCCGTCCTTTGGACGGGCTACGCTGCGCCGAATTTCGGCATGAAGCATGGCGATTTGTTTGTCCTGCACGTGAAACGCGTCAAGGACAGCGAGAAAAACAACGCGGTCGCCGAGGTCGCGAAGTACGCTGTGAAACCGTTTCACTGCGATTTGGATATTGACGGCTACAAGAAAATTCTTCCGGTTCTCAACCGGGCGCTCTCCGGGCGGCGAATGTTACAGATTTACGGTGTGTTCGCCGACGCGGCGCGGGCACTGAAAATCGACCTCAACGACGACAAGGAGGAAACGGAGGATTCCGGGGCACTGACAAGAAAGTTTTCATTCATTCATGGAAAATACAGGGAGGTTGCAAAACATGACTAAAAAGAAAATAAAACGGTTCGCAATTCAGCCGGAGGACGGCGGGCATACGCTTTACTTTTTGAACAAATACGGCTTTGTCGCCCCGCTTGGGAAGTTCCCGAACTACGGCGCGGCGCTGTGGTTTTTACATGACGTGGACGGTGCGGAGCTGATGACCTTTGAACGGCTGTGCGCCGTGGCGCTCGGGGTACAAACCTGTTTTGAGGAATGGGGGGTCACATATGGATTATAAGGCGCTTGGAAATCAGTATCTTGACGAATCCCAAACTATTGAGCAACGCGCCGCGCTGCTGCGCAAGACACGTACCGCTCCTGGGGAACAAAGCGCCCGGCTTGGGATGCTGACCGCTATGTACCTCGAATTGCGAGTGACTGGCGGCGAGCTGCTGAAAAGAGGTGGCGGGCTGTGAGAACGAAAAAAATATCGCTGAATTATTACGAAAATATGTTTGATATTGCGGATGCCAATCAATTTTCCGCGCTGCAATACAGCGACAACGGCGCGCCGGATTTGGAGCGGCAACGGATGGTTGCGGTGCTGAAAAATATCGTCCGCTTTGAGCTGACCGACAGGCAGCGCGACTGCGTGGAGCTTGTCTATTTCGGCGGTATGAAGATGGCGGCTGCTGCGGATGAACTCGGGATTACCGTTCCCACGCTTTCAAAGCATCTGAAAAAAGCCCGGGCGCGGATTCAGAAAATTATGCTGCTGTCATTTCCACGGCTGCAAAAAGGCGGTGGCTGCGGTGTCGAGTGAACTTGTGATTTATATCGTTTCGGCGGCGCTGCGCCCGATTTCGGCGGTGGCTATGCTTTACGACTGCAAAGCGCACGTCCACGATAAATGCGTACTGATTACCGCACAATTCGACGACGGCAAGCTGATTCAAGGGGTCGGCTGTACCATCTTCGGGGCGCTACATGATTTGATGGTGGAAAGCAAAAATCATCCCGAATACTTCGGGCAATGGTCAAAATTGGATTAGGGGGAATTATCATGGCAAAATCGAATGAAGAAAAAATGCTCGAACTGCTCGCTTACGGACAAATTACGGATACTGTGAAATTACTTCACACACTGCAAAAGGATAAGCCTGATTGCGCAATGTTTGACAAGTTGGAGCTGCGGAATATCCGCACGATTCGCTGCACGAGCACAGGCGGCTTTGAGGTGGAATTTTACGACCGCTTTAAGGCTATGCTTTCACTGCACGACCTGCACAGCACAGGCTCCGCAACTCCGTTTTATGCAGCTATTCAAAGCGCGGCGGCTGCTATGGCAGAATCGCAAAACAAAGAAGAATGTGAATATATTTCACGTCACGAGTAACAAAAGCTATGCGCGGGCTGTTTGGCTTGCGAACTGGAATTATAATTCCGAGTTGACATTTTAAGGAAAGGCAAGTGAAAAAAATTATGCGGTCGGGCTTTATGGAAATCAACGAATTTGAGCACGTACTCGCGGCACTGATGCCCGCGAACAGGCTCGCTTGTGAAGTGAGCGCCTGCACCGGATTACGCATTAGCGACGTGCTGAATTTACGCTCTGAGAGGCTCTGTGAGCGTTTTACTGTGCGGGAATTAAAAACAGGCAAGACGAGACGCGTTAAGCTGCCACGTGAGCTACTGGACAGGCTTATTTCCCAATCCGGCAAGATTTACGCGTTTGAGGGGCGGGAAAACTACCGGAAACCACGCACAAGACAGGCTGTTTACAAGGATTTGACGCGGGCGGCAAAGCTGTTCCGGATTAAGGGGGCGCACATTTCACCGCACAGCGCACGGAAAATTTACGCGGTCGGAGAATATCGCCGCACTGGCAGCTTGCAGCGCGTGAAAGAGCTGCTGAATCACACGGATGAAGCGGTGACAATGCTATATGCTATGGCTGACGAGCTGACGGTTCGCCGAGAGAAAAAGAAAAAGTAAGATTTTTTTCTTGACATTTTTTGCGGATAATGATATTTTGGTTTTGCGCTTACAGATTCTTTTTCGGAAAGGAGTTCGGGCAGCGCGCTGATTCAAAACCTATATTTTGTTTGCGAAGCGTAAATTGAGAGGATTTTTAATCCCCTCAATTATACAAAATATTCATTTTGTATAATTGTATCCCATAAATTAGGAGATGTCAAGATTCTACCGCTTTTCGTCCTTTTTTCGTCCTTGTAGTCAACTCCAAGCGTATTATTAATGAATCAGCTTGTTTGCCGCCTTACGTTTACAGTCTAAAAAAGGCCAGAGAAAAAGCTCCAGTCTTAATGCAACAATCAGAAGAATTAGTAAAAGGATAACCTAAAGGCGGTTTCGGAATATAAAACATATAATCACTCCACCAAGATTTTTTATTTTACTTTTCCTTTAATGGAATTAATCCTCCGATATCAATTAAGTCATCGTCTGTCAGTGAAATCATTTGAATACCTTTCCAGTCTAAGAAGTTTTTCATTTTTGTGTAACTTGGGTGTGCATGGATGTTCCCAGTAAAAGCAATTTTATTTTTGCCGATAAATCCGCATGCTCCACCTATAAAACCATAATCACATCCAAGCAATGTAATATGTCCCTGTTCAATAAGGAGCGTATCAATTCGCGCCGCTATTGCTGCCCTCTCTATTGATTGATCCGCGGTGATGATGGAATGCTCATCGACTACAATAGTCGAACATTTGGTATATCCTTGCTTCACATGGATAATTTCAATACCATTTTCTTCACAATAGTCCATTATCGTATTGTCTAATGCAGCCTGATTCGCAATAAGATAATTACCCACACGTGCTGCATTTAAAGGAACATCATATGGATAAAGCTTCGAAATACATTTGTTCGAGCTAACTACATCAAAGCCAAAAGACTCCAATTTTGCCCTCAGATCCCCCTTCCCTTTAGCTACTATGATATGATTTTCACCTATATGATGACAAATCATATCTGCATGACTGCTAACCGGTTTGCTTAAATTCCGACATGACTCTACTTCAATAGTTTCTATGCCTAATGTTTTCAGCGCATCAATTATTTTTGGATATGTACCGGATATGGCAATTAGAGCCACATCCGATTGAGGTAAATTGGGTGTTTTTATAAAATTCATTTTGTTTACTCCTGTCTAAGCGCGTCAACCGGTTTTAATTTTGACGCTTTATAAGCGGGATAAACGCCAAAGACCGTACCTGAGAATATTGAAAAGCCAACAGCAAGCAGCATAATATCGGTTCGAACACTAAGTGCAACTCCAAAATACGCTGCACCTGCGTAAGATATCAGATATCCGGCCACAATACCAAGCAGGCAACCAATTAATGAAATTAGAATAGCCTCGAACATAAATTCTAACATAATAGAACTGCGTTTCGCACCAATCGCTTTTTTTATTCCAATCTCTCTTGTTCTCTCATTCACCGATACCAACATCACTGTCATTATACTCAAACTTGCAACCAACAGGGAAATTGCCCCTACAGCGGAAAGAATCAGTGTTATAATACCCAGCATATTTGTAAGGCTATCTTTTTGTTTTGCAAGATTATTGGATACAAAGGCATCCACTGTGCCATTGTTTCGGTTTAGATTATCAATAATTGTTTGGCCGATGTTGTCAACATTAGCTCCTGTCTTGATTTTTACTGCAATTTGATCAAAATCATTTCTCCCCACGGCGGTCTGAACAGTTGTATATGGCACGTAAATAAAAGTTGGAATGTAATCTCCAATAATATTCTGTAACAGGCCACTGCCGGTTTTAATAATTCCTATTACTTTGAAACTCTCTTGCGCTCCCCCACACATAATAGATACGTTTTTTCCAATAATATTGCTCCGATCATAAGCATTTTTTGAAAATGTTTCATCAACCAAACATACGTTTGCATGAGCGTTTATATCTGCATTATTAAATAATCGTCCATAAAGTAAATTGATTGAAATAATTTGGCTTGCTTTTGTATCTATCCCCCATACAAGCGCTTTAAGGTTCAACTTTCGTGCCGATACGTCGGTATTCTCAACCATAATTGGTGCTGCCTGCTCAACTTGATCGCATTTTTTAACAATGTTTAAATCGTTTTCATTCAGAGAGATATTGCCCGCATCGGTTGAAGAAGAGATGGAAAGTCCACTTAGACCGAGACCATCTAATTCGCTACTCAACGCGTTTGTTCCACACTGGCTTATGTTTCCAATAATAATAACTGAGCCTACGCCAATCGCTATTCCAAAGATTGTAAGAGCCGTTCTGATGCGTTTTCTACTCAGATTTTGAAATGCTGATCTTATATAGTCAATCATTCGAGCTCACCGTTCCCTTTTCTGTCGGGATGACGTAGGTACCGTTGGAGACCGCATCTGGATTCGCTATAATTTGATCATTTTGGGATAATCCGCTCATGATTTGAAACCCGCTGTCAAATTCCTTGTTAGTGACTACAGCGGTCTTTACAGCCCGTTTCCCATTTAATTTGAATACATACTCATTCCCATCTTTATCCGCTCTCACGGTCTCGTAGGGTGCAATCAGCACGTTGGAATCTTTCGAAGTGATGATCCTCGCTTTTGCTGTGTAACCGGGCTTTATGTCGCTGCCCGGTTTGTTTACGCTCACAATAACTTCTACTACAGTTTCTTGTCCTGTGGTTGAAACAACTTGTTTTGCATCTGAAGAAATACTTTTGACTACTCCGGAATAAGAAGCGTCTTTAAACCCTACACCGGTTATGACCGCCTTCTGTCCTACCTTTATTCCGGAAATCTGCGATTCATTTACCGAAAGACGGACTTGAAGTGCATTTAGGTCGTCGGAGATCACCGCAACTGCATTGCCGGCTTGAATATAACTTTGATTCACAACCGACACCGACGTGATTTCTCCTGAAGAAGGGGCAGTGATTGTTTGGGTCGTCGCTTCGCTTTGGCTCTGCTCGCTGTATTGGCTGAGCAGACTTTCATAGGTTCCACTATTATTTGCAGTGTTAATTTTTGCAGAGGGTACCTCGATTTCCATTAACGGTTGCCCGGCGGATACTTTGTCGCCAACTTTAATGTAAACATGATTTACAATCGCGGCAGACGGTGCGTAAACACTACGCATGGAGACCCGCTCTACCCTTCCGCTGCAGGTGACCGAATTCTCTACTGTAAGTGGACTTACCTTTACGACGCTGACTTGAACAATTGCATTACGTGAAATCGTTCCAAAAATAATCACCGATGCAATTGCTAAAAGTGTAAAGGTACATAACATTACGTATCTTTTCATTCTCATTCCCCCATTCTTGATTATTCTGTGATAACTGAGGGAAAATATTAGTGAGATTTTGCACAGATGAGTGAATAATTTCTGAGCAAAATTCAAAAAATAGGATTGAGGTGAAAATATATGAGTATCATACAATGTGATGAAGACTGTATTTATCAGCGTGAAGGCTATTGCAGCTTAGAAATGCCCTCAGCGATTACCAATTACACAGGTGATGGATGTGTGCACTGCATTAAAGTAACACCACGGACACCGGATCTTAATCAATCGAAGACTCAAACGCCTCTCTCACGTTTCTAACACCGATTAACTTTATATCACTGTATTTTGCATTCACTTGTTTTAAACTGTGAAACGGTAAAATACATTTCTTAAATCCGAGACGTTCGGCTTCACTAATTCTCGCTTCAATATGTGTTACCGCACGGATTTCACCCGCCAGACCAATTTCGCCGAATACAATCGCGTCGTCGCTGATAGCGACATCCTTCAGGCTGGAAACAAGCGACATTGCAACTGCCAAATCAGTAGCGGGCTCATCCAGTCTCAGTCCCCCAACAACATTAATATAAGCGTCTAAGTTAGAAAAATAATACCCGGCGCGCTTTTCCAGTACCGCAAGCAGCAGTGACATTCTGTTGTAGTCAAAGCCGGTCGCCATTCTTCTTGGATTACCAAAACCTGTGGTTGTAGCAAGCCCCTGTATTTCTGCTAAAATTGGGCGTGAACCTTCTATAACACAGGTAACACAGGTTCCGGAAACATTCTTCGGCCGGCCGGCCAGCAGGGCGAGAGAAGGATTGTCCACCTGATGAAGTCCATTGTCACCCATATCAAATACACCGATTTCGTTGGTTGAGCCATATCTATTTTTAACCGCACGTAAAATTCTATATGACATTTGGCGGTCACCTTCAAAATAGAGTACCGCATCAACAATGTGCTCCAGTACTTTAGGACCGGCGATTGCACCATCCTTGTTCACATGTCCGACAAGGATGGTCGGTATTTCAAGTGATTTGGCAGCCCGCATAACAGCATTCGTGCATTCACGAACCTGTGTTACGCTGCCGGGCGACGAGTTGAGTTCTGTATAGTTCATGGTCTGGATGGAGTCAATCATTACCAAATCGGGTTGACTGGCCCTCATTTGCTCTATGACGCACTGGATGTCTGTTTCAGTTAATATATACAGATTATCGCTCTGAACGCCCAAGCGCGCTGCACGCAGCTTTATTTGCCTGCTGGATTCCTCTCCGGATACATATAGTATCTTTAAAGTTCTGCCAAGGTATTCGCATATCTGTAAAAGAATCGTAGATTTTCCAATGCCCGGTTCGCCGCTTATTAAAATAAGCGAGCCTTTTACAATGCCCCCGCCCAGAACCCTGTCCAATTCACTCAGCCCCGTATGATATCGGGATTCTTCACTTGTGCTGATCTCATTAATTAAAACTGGACGTGCAGTGCTGTGTGCAGCATATGCCCCCGCGTTCTTTTGTGAGGTAACCTCTTTTATTTCTTCATTCATACAGTTCCATTGACCGCAGTTTGGACATTTTCCAACCCATTTTGCAGACTCAAAGCCACATTCTGAACAAATATATACACTTTTGGATTTTGAAGCCATTTTAAAATCCCCATTTTCTATATTCTATTGGTGTTATTAAATTATAGCCCAACGCAGGATTGAATACAAGATATTATGTATTTGAATGAAAATAATCTAAAAATCCACTGTAAATTGCAAATGCAATTTGCTGTTGATAGGTCTTGTCGTTCAGCTTTGCAGATTCAGACTCATTTGAAAGAAATCCGCACTCGACCAAAACAGCAGGAACCTTCGTATTCCATAAAAGGTAAATAGAACTGGTGGCCGGTTTTGTTTCGCGTGTATTTTCAGGCTGCAGGAGTTCCACGACACGGCTTTTAATATTTTCAGCCAATTCTTTACTACTAAGATTTTTCGTCGAATAAAACATCTGTGCACCATTGTAACGGCCATCTGTAAAATGATTTTGATGAATACTGATAAAAATGCAATCGCCTTGCGCTTCAATTATCTTTAGCCGGTTATGGATGTCGCTGATCTTGCGTTCTCTAACGGTATCGAGATGATCATCGCTGATGGACGTGTCGGCTGTCCGTGTCATTACTACATTGAAACCAGAAATTTTCAGCAAGCTTTCAAGCTTCAGGGCAATAGTCAGGTTAATATCTTTTTCAGGAGTCGGTGATTTTCCTGTGGCTCCCCCATCTTCCCCACCGTGGCCGGGGTCAATTACAATCGTTGGGTTTTGTTCTCCGGCGAGTACGGAAGCCATCTTATCAATTTTATTATATGAGATATAGGAAAGCAATAAAAATGCAAGACAGCACAAAATTAGGACAGTTATCGGTATAAAATAAGTTTTTGTTACTTTCAACGCAATCACCCCATGCAATCTATATGCATGGGGTGATTTTGGATATGTATGTGTGTTGTACTTGCAAGCGTCATTCAGAAAAAATCCTACTCAAAGTCTTCATTAAGAGAAGGTTTGTGCGCAGATAAACAAAATCGTACCCAGCGCAACCAGTGCAACAAAAATGAGAAGTACACATAATCTTTGGCTGTTTTCATTTTTCTTTTTCATGGTAGCCCTCCGAAAATCATTCCTACCTATATAACGAATGAGAGGGGGCTTTTGTTACAAAAAATAAAAAATATTTTTAAAATAAAATAAAAAAGGCTTTTATATTAATTAAATTAAAAAGGTTCTCAAAGCAATTCAGCTTTGAGAACCTTTCTGTTTTTGGAGGCGTCACCCAGATTTGAACTGGGGAATCAGGGTTTTGCAGACCCTTGCCTTACCGCTTGGCCATGACGCCAAAACTGGAGCGAACGACGAGGCTCG
>DDHX01000061.1:9387-42563 GCA_002338255.1 Ruminococcaceae bacterium UBA1865
TGCTTGTAAGGCAGGTGCTCTAACCAGCTGAGCTATGCTCCCATTCGTGTGCCGCAATATCGGCGACGTGTTATATAATACTATATATTGTAGCACTTGTCAACACTAAAAATACATATTTTTCATTTTTGCGTGCATTTATTTACTATGAGCAGCTTCTGCTATTGCTTTGAGCTCCTGTTTGGAGAATTGATAAGTATGATTGCAGTATTGGCATTTTGCTTCGGCAAAACCCTTTTCATCAGCAAGTGAGAGTATATCTTCCGACTTTAAAGTCGCGAGTGCACGCTCAACACGTTCTTTGCTGCAATTGCAGGCGTAACCAACCTTGAATTCATCAAGGATCTCCATTTCAAAGCCTTTGAGGGCAGTTTTACAAATATCCTCAATGCTCATCCCGCTTGCCAGCATGGATGTGACGGGCTCCATTTCACTGATATTTTTCTCAAGCTTGTCTATTTCAGCTTGATCCGCACCCGGTAAAATCTGTATCAGCAATCCGCCTGCAAGGACTTTGCTGATATCTGCTTTATCAACAAGGACACCCAAAGCACACACGGTTGGTATCTGCTCGCTTACAGCATAATAATTTGTGATATCCTCGGCGATTTCTCCTGAAGTAATTTCAACTTGTCCGACATATGGTCTGCCTTCTCCGAAATCACGCATAACACCCAAAAGCCCGTCTTTGCCAACGGCCTTACCCACGTCGAGTTTTCCATTTGGCTTCAGCGGCAATTCTACCGTTGGGTTATCAACGTATCCGCGGCAGTTACCATCGCTGTCCGCAATGGCAATTACGGCGCCTAAAGGCCCACCGCCTTTGATTTTAAGAGTAATACTGGCACCCTTCTTTTTCAGCATCGATCCCATCATAGAGGCTCCTGTAAGCAGCCTGCCGAGAGCTGCTGTTGCAACGGCACTGGTACCGTGTATCTGCTGTGCTGTTGCGACAATATAGGTTGAATCTATGGCGGCTGCCATAATGCTGCCATTGGACGTAATGCATCTAATAATTCTATCCATAATAAAATGATTCCTTTATTTTATCCTTTTTTTGTTACCACAATAATCCGTTCCGTTTTATCGTTTGGTTCTTCAAAACTGAGGTCGTCAAATAGACCGACCGTCTCCAATCCTACTTTAGAAAGCATGGAAACGATCAGATCTGTATCATAAGCACGTTCATAAAAATGTTCAGAGCTTCTGTAATATGCATTGCCTTCTCGGCCAAAAAATCAAGTGTTATGCCAACGCGGTTAGATTTTGCCTCAAAATTGTTTTGCCAAACACAATAAACATCATCCGTATCATAAACAAAAGTATGGTTGCCAAGGATATACTTGTGCTTATAAAGCGTATTGATATCGAATATAAAATATCCACCTTGATTTAGAAAGAGTGAAACGCGCTCAAAGGTTTTTTGTACATCATTTTCATTAATGACGTGGTTAATACTGTCCAAAGCACAGACGACAGTGTCAACTGTGCCATATAGATCAATATTTTGCATCTGCTGGCATAAAAACAAAAGTTGTAAGCCATTATTGGCCGCTTTTTGCTGCGCAACAGAGAGCATTGATTCTGAGCCGTCGATTCCATATACATCAATACCCCGTTTTGCAAGTTCAATGGTAAGGCTACCGGTACCGCAGGCAAGGTCAAGTGTAAGGCCCGCATTGTGGTTCAGCTTTTTAAGCAAGTTACAAATATAACCCGCGCGTTCGGAGTAGTTGACATTGTGTGTAAGACTGTCATAGTAGCGTGCAAACGAAGAATAACTCATTTAGACTTTTCGCTCTCATCGATTCTGCCGAAAACCAGTTCATAGCCATCACAGCCATAGTTCAGCGAACGGTTAACCCTGCTGATCGTTGCAGTAGAAGCGCCGGTTGCCGCCACGATGTCGCTGTAAACGCGCTTCGTGCTCAGCATGTGCGCAACCAACAGGCGTTGAGACATTGCTTTAAGCTCCGGGACTGTACACAAATCCTCAAAAAAATTATAGCACTCGTCAATCGTATTCAAAGAAAGAATGGATTTAAATAAAAAATCGACACTGTCATCTTTAATTTTAGAATTCAAACGGTTTCACTCCTTATTCATTTAATAGGATAAAATCTTAGCACACAAAATTGCAAAAGTAAAGTGGATTGAAGTTAATATTGTCATATAAGATTAAATATCATTTCGAATAATATCCTCATAAGTTTCTCGCTTTACAACAATCCTTGGATTCCCATTATGTACCATCACAACAGCAGGCTTTGGAATGCGGTTATAATTTGATGACATGGAATAATTGTATGCGCCGGTAGAAAGTACGGCCAGCGTGTCACCAACCTCTGCCGTTTGAATCAACGTATTTTCCTGAATTAAATCTCCGCTTTCACAACATTTGCCCGCGATTGTCACTTTTTCATCCGCAGGGAGAGTCGCCTTATTGGCTACTACGGAAGTATAATTGGATTTATAAAGTGCATAACGCGGATTGTCTCCCATACCTCCGTCGACCGACACATAGGTACGGACATGGGGGATTTTTTTAATCGCACCAACTGTATAGAGGGTGATTCCAGCTTCTCCTACGATTGAGCGGCCTGGTTCAATGAAAATAAAGGGTACGTCAAGTCCAAGCTCTTTACAGCGTGTGTTGACAGTTTCAGCTACCAATTCCATGTATTTGTCGTATGCAACAGGCGTGTCGGAACTAACGTATTTGATTCCGAAGCCGCCTCCAAGGTTGAGTTCTTGAATAACAACTCCAGTTTCATCCTTAATCTGCTTAATAAAGCCAAGCATGATTTTCGCTGCAAGTACAAACGGCTGAATGTCAAAAATCTGGGAGCCAATATGACAATGCACACCCTTTAAGTTGACATTTTTATACTGAACAGCCGACTGAACGGCCTCCATCGCCTCACCGGTTTCCAACGCAAACCCAAACTTCGAGTCGATTTGCCCGGTGCGGATAAACTCATGTGTGTGTGCGTCGATACCTGGTTTGATGCGCAGCGTAATATCAGCTATTTTGTTCATTTTTGCAGCCATACTGTCTATCGTTTGAAGTTCTGTTAAGTTATCAACGATGATATGCCCAACATTGGACTGTAATGCAAATGAAATTTCATCCGGTGTTTTATTGTTTCCGTGAAAATGAATGTGTTCGGCCGGAAAGCCAGCGGTTAATGCTGTGAACAACTCTCCGCCGGAAACCACGTCAAGCCCCATCTTCTCCTCGTTGGCGATACGGCAGATTTCCTTGCAGCTGAAGGCCTTGCTTGCATAAAGCGGCATACCTTTTCCATTATAATATTTATCAATGGATGAGCGATACATTTTGCAGGTATTTCTGATTTTATCTTCATCCATTACGTACAAAGGAGTACCAAACGTTTGAGCAAGCTCAATCGTGTCGCATCCGCCAATGGTTAAATGACCAAGCGTATTCGTGTTTAAACAATCTGAAACTAACATTTTCATCACTCCGTTACTTTATTGGTTGTCACATTGCGTTAAAATCATGTTTTTAATTTCCTCAACGCCTTCTCCATTGACTGCCGAAAATGGAATCAGCTTCATATCCTCAACCTCGCTGAAGGTCTCATCAAGTACTTCAAGCTGTTTTATTCGCTCTGTTTTATTGAGTTTATCGCTTTTCGTTGCAGCGACAAGAAAGTTGAAATCGGAATTCAGTAGGAAATCAATCATGTGTAAATCGTCAATTGTGGGACTATGACGCATGTCGACAATTTGAATCACAAGCTTAACATTGCGCCGTGCATTTAAATACCCTTCGACCAGTTCTGCCCAGCGCAGTTTTTCCGACTGGGAAACCTTGGCGTAACCATATCCGGGCAGGTCAACGAGGCGGCAGTCTTTCAAGTTGTAAAAATTAATCGTACCTGTTTTTCCCGGCGTTGCGCTGACCCTTGCAAGCGATTTTCGATTCAGCAACTTATTGATCAGTGTTGACTTTCCAACGTTTGATCGGCCTGAAAATACAATTTCCGGCACAGTGGATTCAGGAAGCTGGTCGAGTCTGCCCGCGGCAAATTCAAAAAAAGCATCTTCAAATTTCATTCTATCCTCCTGTTATTGTGGAACGCCGGGCAACAGGACGGCGGGATGAGCGGGTGTGCTCACAGCTACATCTGTAGCCGTACTTTCATCCGGTTTACGTTCCGGCATCCTGCACAATGCAGCCTCAAGAACCTGATCTATCTTTTGAACTGGCAAAAACTGAACGGAATTCTTTACAACTGCATCTATTTCAGCTAAATCAGAAACATTGTCAGCCGGAATAATAACCGTCTTGATTCCCGAACGATAGGCAGCCATTGTTTTTTCCTTTAGTCCGCCTATTGGCAGAACCCTGCCGAGTAAAGTAATTTCCCCTGTCATTGCAATATCATGTTTAATTGGGATGTTCGTTAGGGCTGAAGTAATGGCAGTCGCCATTGCAGTACCCGCTGACGGTCCGTCCTTTGGAATTGCTCCCTCAGGGGCATGAATATGAATATCGTATTTCGTATAAAAATCATGTTTGATTCCAAGCGAATCTGCTCTGATTCGTATACAGCTGATTGCTGTTTTAGCGGATTCTTTCATCACATCACCAAGGGAACCAGTCAATTCGATTTTACCTGTACCGTCCATCACTGCTACTTCAATCGGCAAAATTTCGCCGCCGACACTGGTCCACGCAAGGCCGTTTACGAGCCCAACAATATCGGATTTAACAAGCTCATCGGTTTTAAACTTTTTAGGACCTAAAAGCTCTTCTAAATCCCCCTGCTTAATAGTGATTTTCGTCTCACTGTTTTCAACAATTTTTTTAGCGCATTTTCTGCATATGGAAGCAATTTGGCGCTCCAAACTTCTTACACCGGCCTCTCTGGTGTAACCGTCAATCAGTTCATGAACAGCTGCGGGCATCAATTTCAACATTTTAGAATTAATCCCATGCTTTTTAAGCTGTTTCGGAATCAGATGCTTCTGTGCAATATTAAACTTTTCCTCGTGCGTATAACTGCCAAGAGTAATAACATCCATTCTGTCAAGCAGCGGCTCGGGGATAGAACTGTAATCATTTGCGGTCGTAATAAACATTACCTTACTCAAATCAAACGGCATATCAATATAGTGGTCGAAAAACGCAGAGTTTTGTTCTGAATCAAGCACTTCAAGCAGTGCCGAGGCAGGATCTCCACGGAAATCATTTCCCAATTTATCAATTTCATCTAATAATATTAAAGGATTGTTTGTACCGGCCTGCTTAATTGCCGCAATAATTCTGCCGGGCATAGAACCGACATAGGTTTTACGATGCCCCATAATATCGGACTCATCCCTTACACCGCCGAGTGATACACGGACATAGTTGCGGCCGATTGCATTGGCAATGGAACGGGCAATAGATGTTTTGCCGACACCCNNCTTTAATATCCGGAGCAAGTTTTTTAACGGCCAAAATTTCGATGATGCGCTCTTTTACCTTCGTGAGGCCGTAATGGTCGCGGTCAAGTATCTTTTGCGCCTTTATCAAATCAATGTGTTCGCGGCTCGTTGTATTCCAAGGCAGTTCCAAACAGGTTTCCACGTAACTTAAAATGACACTTGCCTCGTGGGAGCCGTAAGGCATCTTGGACAGGCGGTCACATTCCTTTATAAGCTTATCATTTTGCAGTTCAGGAAGTTTCATCTTCGCAATACGTTCGCGGAGTTCATCAGCTTCATCCTGCGGATTATCGTCATCTCCAAGTTCATAGGAGATGGCTTTCATTTGTTCCCTCAGAAAATACTCACGCTGATTTTCATCAATCTGTTCTTTCGCTTTTTCACTGATTTGGCTTTCAATCGATAAAACCTGAATTTCATTCTTAAGAATTTCAACAAGTTTTTCCAATCTTTTTACTGGATGCAGTTCCTCAAGAATAGCCTGCTTCTGCTCATAATCAAGCATAATATTGGAAGCAATAAAGTCAGCCAATTCACCGCAATCTTTTTTTTGCACCACACCAATAATGATATCAGGCGGAATACGGCTGTAGTTTTGAATATATTCCTCAAAAAGGGTCTGTGTGTAGCGAATTAAAGCTTCGGTTTTATGAGATACGCGAAAAGATTTCATTTCTACGGCACGTACATCTGCGAGAATGAACGGATCTTCACTGATTTGCGAAACAATTTCCGCACGGTACATACCCTCGGCAAAAAGACGTACTCCATCATCAGTGCGGCGGATTACCTGTTTGACTTTCGCTACAATTCCCATACTGTAAATTTGTTCCGTGTTGGGCTCATTATCACTTAAGTCTTTTTGCGCAACAAGAAAAATTTCCTGATTGTCTTCCATTGCTTTAGATAAAGCCAAAATGGACTTTTTCCTGCCCACATCAAATTGCAACAGCATACCCGGGAATATGACCAATCCCCTCAGTGCAAGCACAGGGAGAACAAGATTGTTTGTTTTTTGTAATTCGTGATTCGTACTCATAGTTTGTGCTCCTTAGCAGAAAGGCTGCTGCAAAGTAGGTAACAAACAGTGCTACCACGCTGCAACAGCCATGATTTCTAAAATTATGACGCGGTGTCTTTGCGTCCACGTTTTCTTGGAGTTGTTATCTTAATTTTCACCGGTTTACGATCCGGATTATAAACAATCTCCGGCTCCGTGTTATTATTCACCGTGTCAGCGGTAATTGTTACTTTTTCAATCGTATAATCAGACGGTACTTTATACATGAGATCGGTTAAGAGGTCTTCCATAATAGACCTCAGACCTCTTGCACCTGTGCGACGGTCAATCGTCTTCTTAGCAATTGCTTTTAGTGCTTCCGACTTGAATTCGAGCTCAACCTTGTCAAGCAGAAACAACTTTTTATATTGATTGAGCAAACAGTTTTTTGGCTCTGTTAAAATTCTTACTAAAGAGTCCTCATCTAACCCGCTGAGAGAGGAAATAACAGGTAAACGGCCAACCAATTCAGGAATAAGGCCAAATTTAACCAAATCGTGCGGTACGACGCTCTGCATCCACGAAGTAGAGTCAAGTTCCGCCTTACTTCTAACTTCCGCGCCAAATCCCATTGCAGACGACGCAGTACGTTTTTCAATGATTTTATTCAAGCCGTCAAACGCACCGCCACAGATAAATAAAATATTTGAAGTATCAATCTGCAGAAATTCCTGCTGCGGATGTTTTCTGCCGCCCTGCGGAGGAACATTGGAAACAGTACCTTCTAAAATCTTTAAAAGAGCCTGTTGAACACCTTCGCCGCTGACATCGCGAGTAATAGAAGGATTTTCAGACTTTCTGGCAATCTTATCGATTTCATCAATATAGATAATACCACGCTCGGCCTTTTCAATATCAAAATCAGCTGCCTGTATCAAGCGCAGCAGAATATTTTCGACATCCTCACCGACATAGCCGGCTTCAGTCAGCGTTGTGGCATCCGCGATTGCAAACGGAACATCAAGTATTTTAGCAAGCGTCTGAGCCAATAAGGTTTTACCAACGCCAGTCGGGCCAAGCAAAAGAACATTGCTTTTAGTCAGCTCAACATCATCTTTTCCATAATAGATACGCTTGTAATGATTGTATACAGCAACAGAAAGGGAAACTTTTGCATTTTCCTGCCCTATTACATAATCGTCAAGCATCTTTTTTATTTCATGTGGTTTTGGCAATTCAGCTGAAGACTCGCTGTAACCCGTCTTGCGGTTGGATAAATTCTTTTCGTCGTCAAGGATTGACATACAAAGCTCAATGCATTCATCGCAAATATAAACGCCGGGGCCAGCTATGAGGCGGCGCGCTTCATTTTGCGGCTTGCCGCAGAACGAGCAGCAGATTCCCCTGTCCTTGGTATCATCGTTATTAGGCATTTAATCACCAACCTCAAATTATCGATTATAAATGACCTTATCAATCAGGCCATAATCAGCAGCAGCTTGCGCTGTCATAAAATTGTCACGTTCTGTATCCTTGGTAATAACCTCAATCGGCTGGCCGGTCTTCTCCGAGAGAATTTCATTCAGCTTTTTCTTGGTAGCGATAATGTGGTCGGCATGAATCATCACGTCGGTTGCTTGACCCTGTGCGCCGCCACTCGGCTGATGAATCATAATGTCGCTGTTGGGCAAAGCAAAACGTTTGCCCTTGGCTCCTGCCGCAAGCAAAAACGCGCCCATACTGGCAGCCATACCCATGCAGATTGTTGAAACATCACATTTGATGTATTGCATTGTATCATAGATTGCCAGACCCGCGGTTACAGAACCACCAGGACTGTTGATATACAGGCTGATATCCTTGGCAGGGTCCTGCCCTTCAAGATATAAAAGCTGAGCGACAACCAAACTCGCCGTAGTATCGTTTACTTCTTCATTCAGCATTACAATTCTGTCATTCAGCAAACGCGAGAATATGTCGTATGACCGTTCACCGCGGTTTGTTTGCTCTATAACATATGGGACTAAACTCATGATAGCGTACCTCCAATAAAACTAAACAATAGATTGATAATTGGCAGGATTTGCTCTTATTATTCAGCGTCTTTCTTGCTTTCAATAATAATGGCATTGTCCCGAACAAGGTTAATTGCTTTTTCAACAACGATGTCTTTAATAAGTTCGTTTTTCGGAATAAAGGATTTTACCTTGTCAATGTCAATTTCATAACTCTTTGCCAGTTTTGCAAATTCTTCTTCAATTTCTTCTTCGCTCGGCTGAATATTTTCAAGCTGAGCAACCTTCTCAAGTGCAAGGCGAACCTTTACCTGACGCTCTGCCTGCGGCTGGAATTGCTTGCGAATAGAATCTTTATCCATACCTGTGTATTGAAGATAAGTATCAAGATTCATGCCTTGAGACTGTAGACGATAGCCGAATTCACGAATATCCTCATTGATTTTGTTTTCATACATGGCTTGAGGAATCTCTGCCTTTAAATTTTCGATCAACTTATCAATCAGTTGATTTTCAATATCATCTTTAGCTTCTTTTTCCTTTGTTTCGGTCAGCTTCGCTTTTACGTCTTCCTTGTATTTGTCAAGTGTGTCGAAGTCACTTACATCTTTGACAAAATCATCGTCAACTTCCGGCAGTTCCTTCACTTTGATTTCATGTAATTTAATTTTAAACACAGCATCTTTATCCGCTAAATCTGCTGCCTGATAATCAACCGGGAATTTAACATTAACATCAAATTCGTCACCAGTCTGATGTCCGATAACTTGCTCTTCAAAACCAGGAATAAATTGACCCGCACCAATTGTCAAGCTGTAATTTTCAGCTTTGCCGCCTTCAAATGCAACACCATCGACAGAACCATCAAAGTCAATAACCGTGATATCGCCGTTTTGCACTGCTCTGTCTTCTACCGTTACCATTCTGGAGTTGCGCTCCTGAACCTTTTTAATCTCTTGATTGATGTCCTCATCGGTTACTTCAATTGGCTTCTTTGTAGCGCCAATATTCTTGTACCCTTCAATTTCAACATCAGGTTTTGTTGTTACAGTTGCCTTAAACACAATACCTTCTTTGCCGGCGGAAACCAAATCAAAGTCAATTTTATCTTCAATCAGTTCAAGTTTTGCCTCGTTGACGGCCTCATCGAGTGCATCTGGATAAACAGCGTTGATCGCATCCTCATAGAATACCTGTTCGCCATAATATTTTTCAACGAATGCGCGCGGAGCCTTGCCCTTGCGGAAACCCGGAATTGCTATTTTTTTATTTTCTTTATGATAGGCCTGTTCAATTGCTTTTTCAAATATTTTCGCATCAACCTCAACCTCAAGTTGGTATCGGTTTGTTTCAACCTTATTAGACGATTTTAAACTCATTTTTATTTCCTCCTGCAAATTGCAAATTATCTAAATTATTATAGCACATGTAAAAAGAATATTCTATATGTAAGGTAAAATATTCAAAAATTGTTCATTTTACCAAAACAGGCATAAATTTCAAGTAGTCGCAGGATATCAAGTACATTTTAATTCCGTCATACTCGCCTGTGACTGCCCGCTTAGCAGCCTCACTGCCATGAATATGGCCAAAATAACACTTGGTGATACCTCGTGTTTTCAGTATACTCAAAATTTCTTTACACTCCGCTCCATCATAAACAGGTGGGTAGTGTAAAAAAACAATTGGATGTGCGCCCTGCTTTTCCGCGTCATCAATTGAAGCATTTAAACGACCTACCTCACGGTTGACAATCTTTACATCTTCGTCGGTTTCCGCATTATAGAGCCATCCCCGTGTGCCGCAAACAGCAGTTTCACCAACGACAACGGCATTATTGTGAATGATATTGATTGTAATGAAGTTATTCTGTGTTAGGAAATCATCAATCTTTTTTTTGGTTGACCACCAGTAATCATGGTTTCCCTTCAAAATCAGCTTTTTTCCCGGCAGAGAATTAATGAATTCAAAGTCTTCCACCGCATCCTCAAGCTTCATCGCCCAAGAAATGTCTCCGGCTATTACGACGGTGTCCTCATCGCTGACCACCGCCCGCCAATTTTTTTCAAGTCGAACCGTATAATCCTTCCAGCCTTCAAACACATCCATCGGTTTGTCGCTGCCAAGCGATAAATGCAGGTCCGCAATAGCAAATAGTGACATGTAAACCTCTCTCGGATATCGTACTCTATATCAGCTGCTTTAGTACGATTTTATCCATCTCTTCCTTTGTGCAAAGGTTATCAAAGCGGACCGGTTTTAGCTCCAGATCGGAAATCTGCTGGGGAATGGGAGTTCCGGTTATAGCAGCAAGCTTATTAATCTTCTCAAATTCGGATTCATCGCCACAGTCATTTCCCAAAATCGCGTTTAGCACGCTGTCCACAAACTTGTATGGACTTGCAGTTGAGACAACGATCGTTGGTGTTTCGGCATCATTGGTGTCATTGATATACTGATGATATACTTTGACAGCAACGGCGGTGTGCGTATCGCAAAGATAATTCTCCACATCATAAATTTCTTTGATTTCAGCTTTGGTTGCCTGGTCGTCGCAGTAACCGGCATAAAAAATCTCATGGAGCCGACTAAGAACATCTTTACCAACCTGATATTTTCCGGNNCCGCTACCCGGGCGCTGTCTCCGTCAGTAAGATCATAGAGCAGGCGCTCAAGATTACTGGATACTAAAATATCCATGGATGGAGAAATCGTAGCATAAAAATTCCGGTTGCGATTGTATAGGCCGGTATTTAAAAATTCAGTAAGTACATTATTGGAGTTGGATGCACAGATCAATTTATTAACCGGCAATCCCATTTTCTTTGCATAGTACGCTGCAAGAATATTGCCAAAATTTCCGGTTGGCACAACAATATTGACTTTTTCCCCATCGAAATCAATCTCGCCGTTTGCCATGAGATCACAATAGGCGGAGAAGTAATAAACGATTTGAGGTAACAGTCTGCCCCAGTTAATGGAGTTTGCGCTGGAAAGCATCATATTGTTCTGTGCGAATGCTTCATTTATTTTTTGATTGGCAAATATTTTTTTCACGCCAGTCTGAGCATCGTCGAAATTACCTCCAATGGCACAAACTGCGACATTATTTCCTTCTTGAGTATTCATTTGGCGCTTTTGCATCGGACTGACTCCATTTTGCGGATAAAACACCTGAATTCGGGTTCCGTCAACATCTTTAAAGCCTTCAAGAGCCGCTTTGCCCGTGTCGCCGGATGTGGCGACCAAAATAACAGCAGTTTTTGAAGAATGAATTTTTTGAAGTGATCTTGTTAAAAGATGAGGTAAAAGCTGTAATGCCATATCCTTAAATGCACAGGTCGGACCGTGCCACAACTCAAGCATATACATGTTGATTTTTCCATTTTGTAAAAGAGACATCGGTGCAGGAAGATCGTTTTCAAACTTTCCGTCTGTGTATGCAGAAGAAACGCAGTCTGCTATTTCTTCCGTTGTAAAATCGGAAAGGAATAACGACAAAATCCGGGTTGCGCGTTCAGCGTAGTTGCTGTGCTGAAGTTCCTTTAAATCGCCATATGACAAGCGCGGTAGATTTTCCGGAACAAATAAGCCTCCGTTCTCGCAAATACCTTGTGCAATTGCCTGAGCCGAGGATACATTCATGCCGTTGTCTCTTGTGGATTTATAGTTCAAGGTGATTCCCCCTTCGCTTTGTCTTTATATTTTATATTATAACTTATCTGTTGTCAAAGAGAAACGAAAAAATGATATGCATTGTCAAATAAAATCGAATTAGTCAGAGCTTCACTGTAATTATGATGCAGCATTAGCTCTGCAATATCCTCTACCGATTCAATTCCTGCCATTCCATTTGGTAATCGATCAATCCCATCAAAGTCGCTGCCGATTGCAAGACAGCTTTCCCCGCCAAGAGAAAGAAAATATTCTATATGGCGAAGAACATCGTCTGCGCTTGCTTTGCCCGTTGAATTTAAAAAAACAGGCACAAAGTTAATGCCTACTAATCCACCGCGTTCTTTGATCATACGGAACTGGTCGTCAGTCAAGTTCCTTCTTTGATTACAGATTGTGCGCGAATTTGAGTGTGTAGCTATAAACGGCCGAGTTGTTGTATTAGCGACATCATAAAACAGCTTGTCGCTCGCATGAGAAACGTCGACAACAATATGCAGGCGCTCCATTTCCTTTACGGCAAGTTTGCCGAATTGACTCAACCCGTTGGATGGCTCGATATCCGCTCCATCCCCTAATTCACAGGAAGAATTCCACGTTAAGGTAATTACCTTGACACCGCGGTTAGCCATATATTGCAGCCTTTCAATGCTGCCCGCGGCGGCTGCGCCGCCTTCAACGGTTAAAACAGCGCCAATTTTATTTCGCTTCTGTGCTATTATAAAATCTTGTGTCGTTTTGCAAAGCATGATTTTATCTGCATTCAGTTCCAATTCATCATTTAACTTTTGCAAGACAGCATCAAAATAATCAGCTGCGGCCTTCCCTCTTTTTTCATCGGGAATCCATACTGCAAAACACTGAAACCAAAAAGAATAGTTTTTCCCGCGCAGCAACGATAATTGCAGGTCATTGTCAAAGAGCGATTTTTTATTATTATAGCAATTTGAGATTGTATCGCAGTGCAGATCAAAATATTTCAATAGTATCCTCCTCCGCTAAAAGCATTCTGAATATATTCAACGGATTTCACGGTGAAAGCATCACTTTGAGTTGTAATTCCGATTACATCAAATCGTGGCTGCAATTTGGTTTTATGCTGCTGTAAATACAAAAGTGCAGTTTTGTAAATCTTTCTTTGTTTTCCGACTGTGACAGCCTCCAACGGACTGACGGAAAAATGTTCATCGCGGGTTTTGACTTCTGCAAATACAATATATTCTTCATTTTCAGCAATAATATCAATTTCTCCAAAACGAGAGTGATAATTGCGTTCCATGATTTGATATCCCTTTTCGCTGAGTAATTCAGCAGCATAGTCTTCTCCAATTTTACCGGACGCATTATTCATGAGCGCCTTCCCCTAATATCTTTTTTAGAAAAGTTCTTCGATGCACCGGGCACGGGCCGAATTCTTTTAGCAATTTAATATGTAAAGCTGTTCCATAGCCTTTGTGCTTAGCAAATTGATATTGGGGATAAATTTTATCGATTTCATACATTAGTCTGTCACGGCTGACTTTTGCGAGGATAGAGGCGGCGGCAATATTAGCAGAGAGTGCATCCCCTTTAATAATTGTCTGTGTATCCACACCGAGCGGCGGTGTTCTGTTGCCGTCCACAAGCGCTAAGTCCGTCTTAACGCTTAGGCCGTCATAGGCGCGCTTCATAGCAAGAAAAGTCGCCTGCAAAATATTGATTTCATCAATTTCAGTCTCAGTTGCAAAGCCTACCGAATAATCAACTGCCGTTTTCTTTATGATGTCAAACAGTTCTTCCCGTTTCTTTTCGCTCAGTTTTTTGGAGTCATTCAAGCCATCAATCATTTGATTATTTGGCAAAATAACAGCGGCAGCGAACACCGGGCCGGCCAAAGGGCCGCGTCCCGCTTCATCGATGCCGCATATTGTTTGATATCCTTTTTCTGCCGCCGCGTTTTCATAGGCAAACCAGTTCATATTATTTACCAACCTGTTCAAGCGTAATTCTGCCTAACTTGGCACCTCTGAATTCGTCCAAAACCATAATGGATGCGCGCTCAGTATCAATTTCACCACCGGAAATAAGCATTCCACGTTTTTTGCCTGTCAGTTCCAACAGTTCATAACCCTTTAGTTGGGAAATATCTGTATCTTCAAACTTATAACGTGCTTTCATTGCGTTTGGGTAGCTATCACGCAGCATTTCAAGCAAACGGCCGGCAAGTTGTTGTGTATCAATGACATCATCTTTTACAGCGCCTGTAAATGCAAGCCTTTCTCCGACAATTTTATCCTCAAATTTAGGCCATAATACTCCCGGTGTATCTAAAAGGTCAAAGCCCTTGCCAATGGAAAACCATTGGTTAGAGCGCGTCACACCCGGTCTGTCTTCAACATTGGCTTTACTGTTCTTCGCGAGCCGATTAATGAGTGAAGATTTTCCCACGTTTGGAATCCCTACAACCATAATCCGAATTTGACGGCAAACCATTCCTTTTGCTTCCCAACCAGCAATACGGTCACTTAAAACGCTTTTTATGAGAGGAATAAACCCATTTAATCCTCTGCCGGTACGACAGTCAATCGGAATAGCAGGGATTCCCTTTGATTTATAGTAGTCAATCCACCGGCTGGTTTGAGTGGGGTCGGCCATATCACATTTATTCATTAAAATAACGCGGGGTTTGTTTTGAATCAGCTGGCTCAGTACCGGATTTCGACTGCTGGCCGGAATCCGTGCGTCGATGATCTCGGCAACCACGTCAACCAGTTTTAAACTTGCTTCAATTTGCCTTTTTGTTTTGGTCATGTGCCCCGGAAACCACTGTATTGATTGTGCTTCACTCATATTTTATTCGTCCCTATAATTATTAAACTTATTTTCTTTTATTGATCATTCCAAATCGGTCAAACGGAAATATAATCATTTCTGCTTTTCCAAGAATATATCTTTCGTCAATCATGCCAACATCAATGGAACGGCTGTCATTTGAAACCTCACGATTATCTCCCAATACAAAGACATGTCCCTTGGGAACAGTCAGCGGAAAGGTGTAATCCGAAGGCTGCGTAATGCCGTTCTCTATGTACGCGGATTCGTCCAGCACAACGCCGTCCACCGAAACCATGCCCGTTTGAGCATCGATGTTGACAGTCTGGTTTTCAAGTGCAATCACGCGCTTTATAATTGGCTCGGTCAGTTTTTGTGTATGAGTTATGACCACCACGTCTCCCCGATGCGGCTTGTAAAAATAACTGGACAGCACCACACGGTCGTTTGATTGAAGATTCGGCAGCATAGAAGGGCCGCTGACATTTACAACCCGGAATAAAAATGTAAAAAGTATTACAACAGCAATTAATGATGTAATCAAAGCTTCCGCCCACTCAAAGCTGTTGGCAATCAAACTGCTTTGGGATGACTTTTGGGAGGTTATTTCATCACTGCTGAATTGGGAATCATAATCATTCAAACGAGGAACAACTCCTTTATATATAAAAAGGTTTCACCTTATATTTTACCAAATTTTGAGGTCGGAGTAATGATAATTTCAACCTTGCCGATAATATAACGCCGGTCAATCATGCCGACATCACTCGAACGGCTGTCGTCTGAGATGGTACGGTTGTCTCCAAGAACAAACACATGCCCTGCTGGGACAGTTTGCGGAAATTTAAGGTCATATTGATTTTTTGTAATGCCGTTTTTAATATAGGCGGATTCATCAAGTGCAACGCCGTCCACTGAAACAGTGCCAGTCTGAAAGTCAATATCGACAGTCTGCCCCTCGGTGGCAATCACTCTTTTTACAATGACTTCATGCAATTTAATGCCGTCTCCGTCAACAACAACAACATCACCGCGCGTGGGGTGATTATCTGTGCACGACACAAGCACCTTGTAGCCATTTTGTAAATTAGGAATCATGGATGGGCCGTTAACGGTGATCACTCTAAATAAAAATGTAAACAATATCATAATTACAATCAGAGCAGGAATTAATGCTTCAACCCACTCAAAACAATTCATCGTAAAATTGGACTTCGAATTTGGTGCTGTCTCCTGAAGGTCTGAAGTCCCCATATCGGTATTATGATTCAATTGATGCCACCTCTTAATAAAGCAAAATTCAAATATGAGCAAATAAACGCTTTAATAGATACTCATTAAACTTTGGTCAGTACGAAATGAAAAAATAGCATTTTAATAGCAAAAAAGGGACACGTACATGTCCCTTTCGAATAGCTATGCAATTGGTTATCTGATTTGTTCCTTAACCTTTGCAGCCTTACCAACTCTATCACGCAGATAATACAACTTCGCTCTGCGAACACGGCCCTTGCGGACAATATCAACACTTTTAACATTTGGGGAATGAATCGGGAATACTCTTTCAACACCTACACCATAAGAAACACGTCTCACAGTAAATGTTTCAGAAATACCGCTGCCTTTACGGGCAATAACGGTTCCTTCGAAAACCTGAATTCTTTCTCTTTCGCCTTCTCTGATATTTACGTTTACCTTTACAGTATCACCAATTTCAAAAACAGGCATTTCACTTTTAACAGAATCTTGAGAAATCAATTTTAATGCGTCCATGGATAAATTTCCTCCTAATAATTCAGACATTCATGCCTTTCACGGCAGAGGACTGTCAGCTTCAATGTCACGGTAAAACCCGGGCAGTGAACCCCACCGAAATCAATCAGCGGTTTCCAAATGCTTATATATAATACCACAATGCACTAAAAGGTGCAATCATTATTTTATAATTATTCAAATATTCTGAAATTTGAATCAAAAATATTGATTCTTCGGACATCTGCGTATAAGTCAAGATTCAGATACTTTTTGATTGCATCGCTTAAAAGAGCCGGGTTGATATTCATTGTGCTACCGGCCGGAAGAACCGTGCTGATTTCGACTCCGGAGTTTTTGGGGGTAACTTTGGTTTTATCAAGGTACGGTTTTATATCCAAATCAATAAAGCCGCTTTTAGTATGTTTTGGAACGACAATTTGATCGTAACCAAGTAACTCCTTTATCTGGGCGGCAATTTCGTTCGCATCCGCGTCCTCCGTATCGAGCGTTATGAGAAAAGAGGCATAGGCAATCAATCCTGGCTTCATGACCGGCTCGGTCACATCAAACACTGGGATATCATCCGGCAATGCCAAATTTAGCCTTTCGATTAATTCCTCGCGTGATATGTCGCCGTCATCTATCTTGACATCCATGCTCTCACGTTCACCGCTGATACCGAGAGACAGCGGAAGTGCAAACGTAAGGAACGCATGCGGGTTAAAGCCCTGTGTGTACCATAACGGAATTTTAGCCTTGTGGATTGCCCTGGACATACAACGGTTCAAATCAAGATGGGAAATATAGCGAGCCGTTCCAACCTTTTTAAACCAGACTCTAACGGTCTTCATAACATATCCCTCCATTAAAACAGGCCGCACCGCAGGCAGAACACTGTTCACGGCAATTGGGTGTGGTAGTGTCTGAATATGCCTTTTTACATTCGCTGATCAAGAACGACTTTTGAATTCCGTAATCAATATGATCCCAAGGCAGTACTTCGTCAAAGCTTCTTCTTCGATTCGCATAAAAAACAGGGTCAATGCCACATTTTTGGAAAATAGTCATCCATTTTGGCAAGGAAAAAAAGTCCTGCCAGCCATCCATTTTGCAGCCGCTTTTCTGTGCTTCAAAGAGTACGTCACACAAGCGCCTGTCTCCGCGGGCAAAAACAGCCTCTAAAAAACTTGTATCGGCATCATGCCAGCTTGATTCAATTTTTCTTGTTTTAATCGCACCAACCAAATGACGCTGCTTTTGACGAAGCATTTCCATTGTATCCTGCGGTTCCCACTGAAACGGCGTAAATGGCTTTGGTACAAAAGACGACGCACTTAAAGAAACCTTAACACTTTTTCCTTTTGGCTTGTCCGGATTATCGTAATATGCATCAACTACCTTTTGACCAAGCTCTGCAATGCCAGTAATATCTTCGAGTGTTTCGGTTGGCAATCCAATCATAAAATAAAGCTTTATGGTTGTCCATCCACCGCTGAAAGCCGTATTGACGGTCTTAAAAAGTTCTTCTTCGGTTACGTTTTTATTGATAACATCCCTTAGCCGCTGCGTTCCGGCTTCCGGAGCAAATGTCAGACCGCTGCGCCGAACAGATTTGATTTTGTCCATCATTTCCGTCGAAAATCCATCAACCCTTAGAGATGGCAGTGAAATACCGGTATTCTCATCTTTAGTCCAAACCATAAGCTGATCAAGAAGTTCATTGATTTTTGCATAATCGCTCGTGCTGAGCGACGAAAGTGAAATTTCNNTGACATTGCTTGTCAATCACATCAACAGACTTTTCCCTAAACGGGCGATAGAGGAATCCCGCCTGGCAGAAGCGACAGCCACGAATACAACCTCGTAAGACCTCAGCAACCGTTCTGTCATGAACAATCTCAATATAAGGTACAACAAATTTATCCGGAAAATAAGCTTGATCCATATCAACAATCAAACGTTTTTTCACTTTGGCGGGTGCACCATGTTTAGGCGTGACCGCTTTGACCGTTCCATCGTCATGATAAGTCACATTGTAGAGTGACGGAACGTAAACCCCTTGTATTTGTGCCGCAGCAATCAAAAACTCTTCTTTAGAACGATGATTCTTTTTGTATTCTCTATAAAGTTCTACAACTTCAGCGTCCACTTCTTCCCCTTCTCCAATGAAGAACAAGTCGAAAAAGTCGGCCAGCGGTTCGGAATTGCAGGCGCACGGCCCACCTGCCACCACAAGTTGTGAGAGAGAATGTCTGTCACTGGATTTTAAAGGAACTCCCGCTAAATCAAGCATATTAAGGATATTGGTAAAACTGAGTTCATATTGCAGCGTAAAAGCAATGATGTCAAAATCAGCAACACTGTCACCGCTTTCAAGCGCGTAAAGCGGAACATTATTTTTACGCATTTGTTCTTCCATGTCTACCCACGGAGCAAACACGCGCTCACACCAGACATATGGGATGGTATTAAGCTGACTGTATAATATTTTCATGCCGAGATGTGACATGCCCACCTCGTATATATCTGGAAAACAAAAAGCAAACCGCACATCAACCTCTTCTTTTTGCTTCATGACGCAGTTGAGCTCGCCGCCGACATATCTGCCGGGTTTTTGCACGTTTGCAAGCAGTTTTTCAATTCTTTTATTTATCATTCTAATCCTCCGCGCGTTTATATATTTTATTATTATACCGCCCGGGGACAAATATTGCAAATCAATAGTAGCGCCCGTTTTTAAAAAGCAACAGAGAAATTAAGTATATGCATACAATCAACAGATAATAGTTGCCCGGTGAATGAAATAATATCAAAAATCCAAGTATGGCGAGCGGCGTTAACACGGCAAATGAACTGATTGAAACAATCTTTGTAGCACGATCAGTGCTTAATTTTAAGCAGAGCATCGAATAAAGCGCCTGTCCCCCGTCAAGCGGCTCAATCGGCAACAAGTTAAACGTGGCAATTACAAAATTTGCAATTATAAAAGGGTGAACAGCAGAACGAGTAAAGAAATAAAAAATCAGTGCGGCAGCAATATTCGCGCCGGCCCCGGCCAATGAAATCAGAACATCACGCTTATAGCTGCGGTTTACGCAGCATGATTTAATAATATCAATGCCAAACGGCGTAAATTTAATTTGAGATGGTTCCACTCCAAACAAGTGCATTACCGTCAAATGTCCTGCTTCGTGCAGCATGGCAGCCAAAATTCCGACCTGCGCTATTCCTGTTTTATCCCCTAACAGCAACACAGTCAACATTGCAACAAATAAAAAATCAACAGTAATACGGCAGCTTTTAATTGTAAACGACATTTTAGCCTTTGACCTGCTGTGAATTATTTTGCTGCGGTGCGCTCGATGCAGATTGCGAACTTACGCTTTGCTGGGAGCTTGCTGATGGTTGCGAGCCGACTGAGGATTCTGTACCGGAAACTGAAGGTGGGTTAAAATTCCACGGAAACAGTTCAACAACCGAGTGCTTTACGTTTTGAATTTGCTCATCCGCAACAATGGAATTGTTCATATTTTGCACATACCAGTTTTTGATGACCGCATAAGCATTCCCGCCAAAAATACGGATTAAAATTGCTGTTACTAAGATGGTCGAACACACAGTAATTTGGATTATCATCAAAAGCCGCGTGCTGATTTTTTTAGATTTTGGTCTTGGTTTTGGTTTTTGGTGATTGCTTTCATAGTCCTTCTCATAATAATCATTCATTGTTATTCCTCCTGCATAATTAGTGTCCAAACAATAATATGTTGTACAACGCAGGATGATAACCGGACAACAAAAAAACCGCCGTAAAATGCGGCGGTTTTTAGGTTATTTGGATTGAATGTACTGATCGATTGACACAGCAGCCTCTTTACCGCCGCCCATAGCCAGAATAACAGTTGCGGCTNNGCGTCGCCCGCGGCGTACACGCCTTTACGGGTTGTAGCCATTGTTGCTTCATCCACAATAATACAGCCGTGACTGTTGGCCTCCAGCCCCTCGGTTGTTGTGCGGATCAGCGGATTCGGGGAGTTACCGATTGCCATGACAACACATTCAACCGGAATCTCAAAATTAGAACCGTTCTTCTCTATCGGCTTGCGTCTGCCGGAAGCATCGGCTTCACCAAGTTCCATTTCGACACACTCAATTGACTTTACTCTGCCGTTTTCATCACCGTGAATCGCAACCGGATTACGAAGAAGATTAAAAATGATACCTTCTTCTTTTGCATGATGGATTTCTTCCTTACGTGCCGGCATTTGTTCTTCGGCACGGCGGTAAATGATATAAACATTTTCCGCACCTAACCGTTTTGCAGTTCTGGCGGCATCCATTGCAACATTGCCGCCGCCTACGACAGCAACATTTTTGGGATGAATAATCGGCGTGTCGTATTCATCGCGGTACGCCTTCATTAAATTCACTCTGGTTAAAAACTCGTTTGCGGAATAGGTGCCCACAAGGCCTTCGCCCGGGATATTCATAAAGCTGGGAAGTCCGGCACCGGTGCCGATAAACATAGCCTCATAACCCATTTCAAAGAGCTCGTCCACAGACAGTACCTTACCGATAACCATATCTGTATTAATTTCAACGCCTTTTTCCTTCAGGGCGATGATTTCTTTTTGAACAATTTCCTTTGGCAGTCTAAACTGCGGAATTCCATACATCAATACACCGCCGGCTACGTGCAGGGCTTCAAAAACGGTAACAGAGTAACCCATAGCCGCTAAATCACCCGCACAGGTAAGACCGGCCGGGCCTGCGCCAATGATTGCAACCTTATGGCCGTTCGGTTCCACCTTAAACTCCTCTGGCTTACCGTGTTCCATGTGCCAGTCGGCTACATAGCGCTCCAAACGGCCGATTCCGACGGGGTCACCCTTAATCCCGCGCACACACTTTTGCTCACATTGGGTTTCCTGAGGACACACGCGGCCACATACGGCAGGAAGAGAATTAGTAGTCTTTATGATTTTATAAGCGCCTTCCATGTCGCCTTCTGCAACGCTCCGGATAAACTCCGGAATACGTACGCCCACAGGACATCCGTTCACGCAGGGTTTGTTTTTGCAGTTGAGGCATCTCTCCGCTTCCTGCATTGCCATTTCCTTGGTATATCCGAGCGTTACCTCTTCAAAGTTTTTATTGCGGACATTGGGGTCCTGCTCCGGCATGGGAGTTTTGATCGGGGTCATATTAGGCATTTTTAGTACCCTCCATTAAGTGACAGTTGTACTCGCGCGTCGCTTCTTTTTCCATATCAGAATAAGTTCTGGATCTTTGTATCGCTTCGTCAAAATCCACTTCATGCCCATCAAAGTCAGGGCCGTCAACACAAGCAAATTTGGTTTTGCCGCCGACAGTCAGTCTGCAGCCGCCGCACATGCCGGTACCGTCAATCATAATAGGATTCATGCTGATAAGTGTTTTGATGTTGTATTCTTTTGTCAGGTTACACACGGCACGCATCATCACGAGCGGCCCAATTGCGATCACCAAATCATAGCCTGCTCCATTTTCAATATTTTGGCGCAGCGCATCGGTAACAAATCCTTTATTTCCGTTGGAACCGTCGTCCGTAGTCAAAATAAGATGGTCGGACACAGCCTTCATTTCATCTTCTAAAATAATGATGTCCTTATTGCGGAAACCCGCAATCATATCGACCTTAGCGCCCATGTTGTGCAATGCTTTAGCTTGGGGATAAGCAATCGCGCAGCCGGCACCGCCGCCAATAACAGCAACTTTTTTGTAATTGTCGAGTTCGGTAGCTTGACCCAAAGGCCCAATAAAGTCCAAAATGGCGTCGCCAACATTCAGCTGGTCGAGCAGCAGCGTGGTCTTGCCAACCTTTTGATAAATGATGGTAATCGTACCCTTTTCACGGTCATAGTCGGCAACCGTAAGCGGAATTCTTTCTCCAAATTCATTCACACGCAATATAATGAACTGACCAGCCTTTGCCTTTTTAGCAATAAATGGCGCTTCAACAACCATCAATGTCATTGAATCATTTAATCTGCGCTTTTCTACAATGGTAAACATAGTACACTTCCTATCTTAACAAGTGATTTATGATAAGCAAAACATTTCAAATAGTATAACCCATTAGCATACATAAAATGATTGTTTCGTTCATCCCTTGATGAGTCAATAAATTAACTCTCGTCTTATTATAAATGTTTATGTCGGATTTATCAACCCAAAAAAATGGTTCGGCTTCTTCATAAACCGAACCATTTTTTAAGTTTTAAAGTATAATGCATATCAGGCCATTGCAGCCATCATTGATAATGCGTTCAATTGTTTCTCTGACTTTGTCCCTCGCATCAATTGGCATGCGATAAAGCTTGTTGTGAAGACCTTCGTTGACAAGTTCATGCAAACTTTTGCCGAAGATATTTGATTCCCATATTTTGGAAGGATTTTCTTCAAATTCTTTCAGCAAATACATGACAAGTTCCTGAGATTGCTGTTCGGAACCAACAATTGGTGTCAGCTCCGTTGTAATTCTGGTTCTCATCATGTGAATGGATGGAGCAGCCGCCTTTAACCGAACGCCGTACTTACCACCCTGCTTAATAATTTCAGGTTCGTCAAGGGTAAGTTCCTCAATATCCGGCATAACAATACCATAGCCGGTATCAAGAACATCCTGATACGCATCCTTGATTTTATTATATTTGTTCTGAATTTTAACAAGGTTGAGCATACTGTCGAGCAAGCTGCCTTCGTCCTCAATGTTAATTCCCGTCTTTTCACCAAGAACCTTATAAAACAGATTTTGCTCCAAACTGACGGATATGCGGGCGTGGCCGNNTCCGCTTACATATTCACACTTTTGAATATTATCAATGATACTGTTTACTTCCCGTATTCTTGATATTTTAGATGCGGATTGTTGGATATTGGTGTAAACAGCCGAACGCAGCCAATGGTTCTTTTCCAGACCTGAAAGCCAGCGCGGCATATCGACTTTAACCGCTTTAACGGGAAACTCAAATAAAACTTGGGCCAGAATGTTTCTGATTTGTGCTTCTTCCAATTCAAGGCAGTTCACCGGTAGCACCGGTACTTCATATTTTATTTGCAGTTGTGCTGCCATAGACATTACATACTCGGAATTAGGATTTGTACTGTTAAGAAGCACAATAAACGGTTTATTGATTTCCTTTAACTCACCGATAACCCTTTCCTCTGCTTCTTCGTATTCTCCGCGGGGAATATCACTGATACTGCCGTCAGTTGTTACGACCAAGCCAATGGTAGAGTGCTCGGTAATCACTTTTTTGGTACCTATTTCCGCCGCCATGTTAAACGGAATCGGCTCATCGTACCATGGTGTCATAACCATGCGCGGCATGTCGTTTTCTATGTACCCTAATGCACTCGGAACAATGTAGCCAACACAGTCAATCATGCGAACCGAAAAAGTGGCGCTTGCGTCAATGTTAATCGTCACGGCCTGCTCCGGAATAAACTTTGGCTCGGTCGTCATAATAGTGCGCCCGGCGGCTGACTGCGGCATTTCATCAATTGCGCGGTCACGCCTGTAACTTGAGTCCATGTTCGGAACGACAATAGCATCCATAAACTTCTTGATGAAGGTAGATTTACCAGTTCTCACCGGGCCCACAACACCAATGTAAATATCCCCGTTCGTGCGTTGAGAAATATCACTGTAAATATTGCGTTCTTCCATTTTACCTCCCCCTCAGGCAGAGAAATTTCATTTTAAATCGCGTATATCTGATTGAAACTCACATTGGAATCAGCAGCATCCCCCTGTTCTCTACGAATTCACCGGCAAGGTCATTTTCCAGCTTAATCGCGTTAACCGAGGTGCAGTATTCACGGGCTATGTTCCAGAGGCTTTCGCCCGCATCGGCATAATAAATACTGAGTGCTGCAGATTTGTCCTGTGACCTTGGTTTGGTTTCATCAGCTGTAACATCCGTAATGACCTTGAAGCTGCATTGACTATACACCGTTGCACTCAGCTTCAAGTCGGCCTTCACATCAATCCCGCCGTTAGTAATGCGGTAGCTTATTCCAGCCACATACATGGAAGCACTGCATTTGATGTTTTCGCCTTTGCCAGAGTAAGGATGAGTGAATACAAAGTCAATCATACGTTCAAAATAAATTGGTTTGTTCTCCGCATTGAGTGCAAGTACGCACGCATTAATTTTGCCTTTATAATTGATTTGGTTATTCTCAAATTCAGCGGAAACCGTACTCATTTCATTCCAAATATCAATCACTTTTGAAATGGATGCATCATCAAGCATTAATGAGCTTTTTAATGTATCAGCGTCGTCAGTAAATGCAATTACGTTATCAATGCTCTTTTGTTTATAACTGATATTCAGTTCATATTGTTTGGAATAAGCATCGGTAACGATCGTTATATCGGAACTTTTGTAAGCAGCGGCATTTGCGAATACTTTGACCTGAACATCGAAGTAGGTTTGGTCGCCGGAATAATCATTTTTAATTTGTGCTTCCATTCCCACGATGCTTAGCTTGATATTATACATGCAATCGTCGGTTACCCCATCGCAGTCAAGCATTTGACTAAATGGAATGGCATATTCCATTGCTTCCAGAACACAATCATCGTCGCATGAGGAGTAAAGAATCTTTATGTATACCTCGCCTTTAATCATAATTTTGTNNTGCATCTGTTTTAACAAGGTTATCTGCCGCGGGCTTGCCCTGACCCAGCTCTAAAACCTCATCAATACTGAACTGCTGCTGTGCAAATCCGACGACCTTATTGAGTGTCAGCATATTTTTTTGCTGTTCAATATCATCGCCGTCAATGTTGGATATGACTTCACTTTCCCCTTGAACAGTAACCTTGGCGCATGCAGAAAACGACCCGTGTATATCCAGGCGACGCGGACAGGTTGCACGGCAGTTGATGTATTCCACACGTGTAAAAGCAAAAATCTGTGCGTTGTCAGCACTTTGTTTTAAAGCAATACCGGCAGAGAAGGATTGGTTGCTTTCGCAGCAGCGGACCGCCACTCCCCCCGCATCAAGGTAAAAGACCTTAACTGTGTAGCTTCCCTCCAGTTCCAGCCTGTCACCGGTAATGCTTCTTGCGGTTATTCGCGGATAAACCTGACATTTTAAAATGCGCTGTATATCGGGGCAGTAATCTGGCAGACTGATGTCGAGATCAACAGGCTGCTCCTGGCAGCCATCGTAAATAACTTCGCTGGCGGCCANNTCTCTCCTTTTCCTGTTTCTACCTAATTGTTATTCTAATCTTGTACCGTTTATGCTAATGAACGCAAAAAATTACCGGCTGTGTTAACAGCCGGCATTGATTATTTACGATTCTTTTTTAATATTAAAAAACTTGCGCAATATAAATCCTAAAAATTTTGGGCTTCTAATAACTACTACCTTCATTACACAGACCTCCCATTATGTTCTGCACTTTAAAAGTGTAATACCCAACATAACCAGAATGATCGCTACCATGAACAGAAGCAATCCCGTTGGGCAAAAACAAGAGACAGCCAGCCCGAGCCCGAATGCAACTGCACACTGAGCAGGTAGACAACTATTTCTTTGCCGCATTCAGCTCACCGCCTTTATCAGAAATAAGACTGTTTTCTCTTTTGTCTTATCTTAGTATATTCAGCGGAGAAGAATTTGGTTCACTTAAGAAAGCAAAAAAATAAGGGCGTTTCCACTGTGAATGATTATTTGGGCGTCATCCGTGATAATTTGGTTGCTTACGCCAATTGGATTGGCGGAGGAAAGTCGCGCCTCACCGAGGGGATACTTCATTCCCTGATAACTCACCGTACAGGAACCCGCACCGAACGGGAACACTGAAATTGTGCTGCCTTTTAACTTACTCAGTGTCAATCTGCCGGTAGTCAAAAGAAACACGCGGCAATCTTTGCCGACGATGACTGCTTTACACCCTTGTGAAGCAAGGTACTGCAATGCGCAAAAATTGGCAAATGAATGGTCAAAACGGCCGCCAAGCGCACACATCAATTCAAATTCCTTATAACCCCGTCTAATACCCTCTTTGATCGCAGCCATCATATCGGTATCATCTTTTGCGGTTTTGAGCTTTATTGTTTCAATGCCTTTAGGAAGATCGCTTTTGATCGAGTCAAAATCGCCAATAATCAGATTAGGAGTTATTTTATTTTGCAAGGCGATATCCAGGCCGCCGTCTGCACAGACGATAAATGAATCCGCGGTATTGATATTTTTGACACTATCGTCATCCTCTGCGGGTGCAGAGCCAATAATGATGCATTTTTTCATTTCATATTCCATTCCTTTAAATCCTTGAGTTCGTTATACATCGTAATATAACTGGCGTGGCGGGACTTGCTGATTAAGCCATCCTCAACCGCCTCAATCACAGCACAGCCCTTTTCACAGGTATGCGAACAAGATGCAAATTTGCAGCGGGTAAGATAGGGAGTAAATTCCCTGAAGCAATATTGTAGATTTTCTTTTTTGATAACATCATATCGTTCGATACTGATCGACGAAAAACCAGGCGTGTCCGCAACATAGGTTCCATTACCCATTTTCAGTAACTCGATCTGTCTGGTAGTATGCCTGCCCCTGCCAAGCTTTTGGCTTGTTTCGCCGGTTTGAAGATGAAATTTTTCGTCAATGCAGNNCGGAGTTGCCCGTAAAAGCTGTGATTTTTCCGTTCAAAAGTGCTTGAACAGCACTGATTCCTTCACCGGTAGCAGATGAAATTGTATAAAACGGTATCCCTGTTTTTTCATAAATTTCACGCAGCCACTCGCTGCCCTGTAAATCTGTTTTGGAAATCACCACAATTGGTTCAATTCCCTTATCTTCCGCCGCAGCAATGATTTTATCAATAATCAGTGTGCTTGGCACAGGATCACAGACTGAAACCACAATAATAAGTTGGTCAATATTGGAGATAGGTGGCCGTATCAGAAAATTTTTGCGCGGAAGTATCTCCTCAACAGTACAAGTGCCATCTTGATCTAAAGAAATGTTGACGTGGTCACCGACAAAAGGAGTAAGTTTATTCTTCCGGAATATTCCTCTAAGCTTACATTCCTATATCGTGTCGGCGGCTTCCACATAATAGAAGCCGCCGATACCTTTAATAATAATTCCACTTTCCATATTCATCAATCCGCCGGAGTTATCTGGCCGCTTGGTGTTTCGCTGCCCGCGCTGCCTGCGCTGCTGGCTGTATACGGGTAACTTTCGGTCTGTGTGGGAACCCCACTGTCAAAATCAAGCGTAAATACTTTGTATTTACTTCCGTCCAACTGGATAATCAACTGTGTTTTGCCGCTTGTTCCCTTAAACGATAGCTGGCAAACATCATTATAGGATGGATTCACGGTCTTTTCCTGTTGGAGTTCATTGCCTATATATGCCTTTAGTGAAATATCATGGGAAACTTCTTTTGGAAGAAGAACCGGCACAGTAATTGTTTTTTCTGATTTGCTGCCGGAACTAACCACAATCGCAACCGCGGTTCCCTTCGCCGCTTGCACGGTTGGCAAGGGATTCGTTTCAATCACAACATTTTTTTCCTTATCACTGTCTACCGTTGAAATTTTGCCAACGGTTAAGCCTGCTGAAATAATATCAGCCTTTGCAGCTTCAAGATCCTTATCAATTACATTTGGAACAGGGACTTGCTCAATGCCGCTACCGGTACTTACATACACCTTAATCACAGTAGTGCCTTCAACGACCTGAGTCCCCACCGCTGGGTCAGTATCCTTCACGTTGCCTTGAGCAGTTTTACTGTCAACAACCGATAGAATTTCGTACTTTAAATTCATCTTTTTCAGCGTAGCAATCGCTTCATCTTGGGAATGATTGATGATATCTGGCATGGCAACCGTTTTTCCACCCGCGTTCACGGTAAGCGTAATATCTGTATGTGCCTTCACAGTCGTGCCGGCTATTGGTGTTTGGCTTAAGATTTCGCCGGTCTTTTTTGTTGCGTCATTTTTTGTTTCCGTTATAAAGTTAAAATCTTTGCCGTATTTACTTTGCACATCGGTATAGGTCTGGCCGACAAAGTTAGGCAACGGAACATCACTAACCCCGGTATTAAAACTATGGATGAGCGCAGCAATGCCAAATCCAATTGCAACAATCAAAAATGCAGCGGCAATTCCGGCAATTACCAAAACCGCAGTGGACTTTTTCTTTTTCTTTGGCACTTTGCTGAGATCTTCTTCATACTCGTAATTGTCATTATAAGTTGGCTGTTCAGTACTCTTCACGGTATTGATAGCATCAATATACTTTGTGGGCTTATCATCGACAAAATATTTGTACTGGAAACTGATGCTTGGATTTCTTCTAAAGGATTCAATATCGCGCAGCATCTCGGCAGCGGATTGATACCTTTGTGTAGGGTTCTTTTGCATTGCCTTTAAAGTAATCTCTTCGAGGCCATCCGGAATTGCCTCATTAATTTCTTTAGGTGGCCTCGGATCGGCCTGAAGCTGCATAATTGCCACGGACACAGCGCTGTCAGCCTCAAATGGAAGACGGCCTGTAATCATTTCGTAGAGCATGACACCTACAGAGTAGATATCTGTCTTTTCGTCGGTTAAATCCCCCCTGGCCTGCTCTGGGGCGATGTAATGGACTGATCCAATCGCTTTATCGGTCATGGTGTGTGTTTCGCTGCGTGAAAAACGTGCAATACCGAAATCTGTAACTTTAATTGTACCATCTTGCAACAGCATAATATTCTGCGGTTTAATATCACGGTGAACAACGCCCTTTTCATGGGCATGCTGAAGTGCACGCAATATTTGGACTGTAAAGTGTATTGCTTCTTTCCACTTAATCTCTTTCTGCTGATTTAAATATTCTTTCAAGGTAATACCGTCTATAAATTCTTCTACGATATACTGAATTCTGTCGCCGAAGCTGACGTCATAAACCTTGACGATATTTGGATGAGATAGAACAGCGATTGCTTTGGATTCATTTTTAAAACGGCGAATAAACTCGTCGTTGCCTAAAAATTCATCTTTTAGTATTTTGATAGCAACCGTACGGTCATCAATGGTATCATAGGCGCGGTAGACAACCGCCATACCACCGGTTCCAATTAATTCATGTATTTCATAGCGTCCGTCAAGCCGTTTGCCTGTGTACTTATCCATATAAATCAACTCCTGTCAACAGTTAGTTTTCGATTGTTACAACAGTGATATTATCACTGCCGCCGCCATTCTTCGCAAGCATTACAAGCTGATCGGTCATGCTTTCCGCATCCATTTTTCCGGAAAAGTCAAAAATTTGTTCGGCGTCAACATAATTGCTTAGGCCGTCCGTACAAATGAGCAATAAGCAGTCTGAACTAAACTCATTTTCACAATAATCAATTTGAATCGAAGATTCGACACCAAGTGCACGGGTGATAATATTTTTTTGAGGGTGCTTTTTAGCCTGCTGTTCCGTAATATCACCGTTATTGACCATTTCCTGTACCATAGAGTGGTCAGTTGTAAGCTGCTTGATACTGTCATTCAATGTGATCAAGTAAGCCCTGCTGTCCCCAGCATGGGCAATGTGGGCAATACCGCCGTTAATCATTGCGACTACCACCGTTGTTCCCATTCCGCTAAGAGATGAATCGTCTAAAGCCTTTTCGTGTATTGTTAAATTCGCATTATATATAGCAGAGGTGATTAGATTTTTAATGGAATTATCCGTCATGCCTTCGTGGTAAGAAGAAAGAATCTGTTTGGAAATCATGTCTACGGCAATACCGCTTGCAACATTGCCGCCATTTGCGCCGCCCATCCCGTCACACACAACCGCCCACGCAGAACCGTCCGAAAAAACGCCGCTTTTGCAAGCATCCTGATTTGAATGTCTGACAAGGCCAATATCACTTTTACTGAATATTTTCAACATTGGCCACCTCCTCTTTGTACCTGCGTCTAAGCTGGCCGCAGGAAGCGTTTATATCAGAGCCGAGCGTCCTTCTCACTGTAACAGTAATTCCCTTATTCGAAAGTACTCGGCTGAATTTTTGCAAACGGTCGACTGAACTCTTTTGAAAGTTAGCTCCAGTTACATCATTTACAGGAATTAGGTTAACGTGGCTCAGGGTTCCCTTTAGTTTTTCTGCAAGCTCTCCGGCACAATCGTCACTGTCATTCACTCCGCTTATCATCGCGTATTCAAACGAAATGCGGCGACCCGTCAGCTTGCCATAATAGCGGCAAGCTTTTAACAACTCATCAACGCCCCATCTTTGATTAACGGGCATTGTTTTCGACCGTATTTCATCATTCGGGGCGTGCAGAGAAACGGAAAGGGTTAACTGCAATTTTTTTTCTGCTAAATCATATATTTTATCTACTATACCACAGGTTGACAGTGAAATATGTCTCATTCCGATATTCATGCCGTCATCAGAAGAAACAAGCTCCAAAAAGCGCAGCATGTTTTTATAATTATCCAGTGCCTCTCCCATGCCCATCATCACAACATTGGATATTCTGATACCAACATCATTTTGCGCGCTCTGTATCTGTGCAAGCATTTCGGAAGCAGTCAGATCACGTGAAAATCCACTTTTCCCGGTAGCACAAAACGCACAATTCATCTTACAGCCTACCTGTGTAGAAATGCAGATTGTGTGTCCATGGTGATAATTCATTAAAACACTTTCGACATATTCACCATCGTTTAAGCGAAATAAATATTTAATCGTGTCATCAATTTTAGATGTCAATTTTGTTTCAATCACAGCATTTGCTATGTAGTACCGTTCGGACAACTTCTGTCGGAATGCTTTTGACTGGTCAGACATTTCATCAAAACTCATTAAGCCCCGATGTAACCATTTGTAAATTTGCAGAGCACGAAAAGCCGGTTGGCCGTCAGCGGCAAAATCGGCTTTGATTTCATCAAGAGTCATCGATTTAATATCTTGCAGACTCAAAACATTCACTCCTATTTTCTCCGAAAAGCCGCCATAAAAAATCCATCTGTTCCATGTACATGGGGCATCAGCGTTAATTGATTATTCGGTTCATTAATTGCATGATGAATGCCAACAGGTAAATCAAGCATCAATGGTTCAAAGACATCGTTGTTTTGCAGGAATTTTGTCGCTACCTCAAAATTCTCTTTTGGGTTTAAGGTGCAAGTAGAATAAAATAGAACTCCACCGGCTTTTACCAATTTTGAAGATTCACACAGAATAAGGTACTGCAAATTAGGCAAACTGTCAATAGCCGACTTTAATTTATACCTGATTTCCGGCTTCCGCCGAATAATACCAAGGCCGGAACAGGGAACATCACAGAGCACTCTGTCAGCGGGTTCCAACGGTGTTTTTCCATTGGATGCATCGCGAACGGCGGATTGAATAATATTTAACTTTAGGCGCTGTGCACCCTGATGAATTAAATTTACTTTACCCTTGTATTTGTCTAAAGCAAGAAGTTCCCCCTTGTTTTCCATGATTTCAGCAATCGTAAATGCCTTTCCACCGGGAGCGGAACATACATCAATAATTCTTAGACCGGAAATTGGATTGAGTAAAGAGCAACAAAGCTGGGACGAAAGATCCTGTATATGGAAAAGTCCCTCCTGAAAACAAGTAGATTGACTGATTGCACCAGTCTGCTGGAGTTCAATTGCATTATCGATCCATGTAATGGCACTGGCCTTTACTCCTTCTGAATTCAGCTTTTGAATTAAGTCTTCCTCAGAAATAGCAGTATTATTCACTCTTGCAAATACGGGCGGCTTATGAAACGCACTTTCCAGTAAGCTAATTGTACATTCTTTTCCATACGCTTCCTGCCAAAGGGCAATCAGCCATTCGGGGCACGAATACTTTACGCTCAAATACAATAAGGGTTTTTTTTCTGAATCCGGCATCTGAATATGATCAATGTTTCTAAGTAAAGCGCGAAGGACGGCATTAATAAAGCCAGATGCCTTTACAGCTTCATTTTCCTTTGCGAGGTTCACGGATTCATTTACAGCTGCTGATTTTGGTATTTTTTCAAGATATAAAATTTGATAAACACCCATTCTCAAAATCTCAAGCACTTGCGCGGACATTTTACGATAAGGAGTTTTTGAGAATTGTCCAATAATATAATCAAGCGTAATGCGGCGCTCAAGAACGCCGTAAAAAATAGCTGAAACAAGTGCTTTGTCTCGTTGGTCCAAAGAAAACGCGGAAAGTGTTTTATCCAGTACGATGTTGGAGTACCCCTCGTTGACATCAACATGTAAAAGAGCTGTGAGCGCTGCTGACCTTGCGTTATTATTCATTAATCCCTACCCCGTCTGCTTCCTGCAAGGATAAGCAGCCTTAGCAAGGACATGATTGCAGTAAAACTCGCAGCCAAATAGGTCATAGCCGCGGCCGTCAATACTTTTTTTGCTCCTTCAAGCTCATCAGG
>DDHX01000061.1:42579-54972 GCA_002338255.1 Ruminococcaceae bacterium UBA1865
CTCGAATAGCACGAAAACTTGCGTTGAACTCAACTGGAAGTGTCACAAGTTGAAATAAAACAGCAAAACTGTATAGTGCAATCCCAATCGTTACAACAAAATCATATTGCACAGGTAAAAACAACCCAACGATGACAAGAGGCATAGCGAGACGAGAACCAATATTTGTAACCGGCACCAGAACTGTGCGAATCTTATTGGGGAAATAACCCGTTGCATTCTGAATCGCATGTCCTGCCTCATGAGCAGCCACACCGACTGCTGCGATGGTAGTAGATCCATAGACATTATCTGAAAGGCTGATCGTATTGTTTCTGGGGTCAAAATTATCGGTCAGATNNTCCGGGAATACGCTGCACCTGCACCCCCGAGGCACCGCCAAACCGGGCGACGCTATCAGCAGCCTGCGCACCGGACATATTCTTTGCAGTAGCAATGCGGGAATATTTTTGAAAGGTTGATTTGACCCTAAACTGCGCTATCATTGTAATAATAAGCGCAGGCACAATAAATATGAAATATGTATAGTCAAAATAATAAAATCCGAATCCCATCATTGTACCTCCGTCCTATTTTAAAATGCTTTCTTGATCGATCGGATGTCCACGCAGGAAATCTTTTCCGCTCATTCTTTTACCGCCCTCATATTGAACCTCCACAAGTTCAATTGCAGTGTTTTTGCCACAGCAGACAATAAATTTTCCGTTCTCATCATATACTTGACCGGCTTTCCCTGTGTATCCATCGGCTAACCTTGTCCTGTGAATCTTTAAACGCTTATCATGATAGATTGTACTTGCGACCGGCCATGGAGAAAGACCGCGTACAAGGTTGTGAACCACATTCGCCGATTCCGCCCAATTGATATTGGAAAGCTCCTTCGTCAGCATCGAAGCGTAACCGGTATTGCTGTCAGTCTGTGGAATGCGTTTTGCAGTACCCTCTTTCACCTCTTGCAACGTTTTCACAAGCAGTTCGGCGCCGATCAACGAAAGTCTGTCGTGCAGCTCGCCGGAAGTTTCATCTGGACCGATTTCAGTTTGTTCGGCAAGAAGCATATCCCCAGTATCGAGTCCTTCGGCCATATACATCGTAGTAACGCCCGTTACCTTATCCCCATTGATAACCGACCACTGAATTGGTGCAGCTCCGCGATATTTTGGCAACAGGGAAGCATGAACATTGATGCAGCCAAAAGGAGGAATGCTAAGAATCTCTTTTGGCAGTATTTTACCATAAGCAACCACAACAATCACGTCAGGATTCAATTCCTGTACACTCTGTACCGCCTGTGCGGTGCGCAAAGTGACCGGCTGAAACACTTCAATATGATTTTCAGTGGCAAGCACCTTTATCGGGGACGGTGTGAGCGTGTATCCCCTGCCCTTTGGTTTATCGGGTTGGGTAAAAACAGCACACACATCATGTCCCGCATCAATTAAATTTTTCAGACAGGGCACTGCAAACTCCGGCGTGCCCATAAAAACGATACGCATTGAATCACCTGTCTTAATTATTTTAACGTCTCCAGTTCTTCCTGGTCAAGCATATGAATCACATGAGATTTAAACAAAATACCGTCAAGGTGGTCAACTTCATGGCAGCAAACTGTCGACAGTAGTTCCTCACCTTCAAGCTCGAAAAATTCACCTTTTCGATTTTGTGCGCGAATTTTAACATGCATCGGACGCTTGGTAATGCCATATTGTCCCGGTGAAGAAAGGCACCCTTCCACACATTCTTGCTCCCCGCTTTGTTCGAGAAAAACAGGATTGATCAATTCAATTGGCCCATCACCAACATCGATTACAACCGCACGTCTTAAAATGCCCACCTGTGGTGCAGCAAGACCAACTCCATCGGCACTATGCATCGTTTCATACATATCGTCAAGCAGAACCCCAAGCTTATCGTCAAATTTTGTTACCGGATGACAAATCTTATTAAGGAATGGGTCACCCTCTTTTATAATGTTTCTAATTGCCATAATTATACCTCCAAATCACATAATCATATCGGGATTTATATCCGCAAAAACCGTAACATTTGAAAACTCGCGGTTACCCGCAAACTGAATCAGCAAGCTGGAAACCATCTCTCTGAATCTGCGGTTATTACGGCATTTTATAATTAACTTATATCTATATTTATTACTTATCTTGCCAATTAATGCCGGAGAGGGATTCAAAACTCTCATCGGCTGATCGGAATAGTCGCTCTGCGCAAGTAAACTCAGCATACTTAGAAAGGCGTTGCTTGCCTTATGTACCTTTGATTCAACCACGCCGACAAATCCAATTACACAGATATCAGAAAAAGGCGGATAGAGCATTGCTTTTCTAATTGCAATTTCACCGTCGTAAAACTCCTGATAATTCTGCTGAGCAGCAAGTTTAATAATGTTGTTTTCGGGTGTAAAGGTTTGAATGATCGCTCGGCCCGTATATTTTCCCCGGCCGGAACGCCCTACAACCTGTGTCAGTAAATCAAATGCGCGCTCATAGCTCCTGAAATCATCGCTGTAAAGCGCCTGATCTGCCGAGAGTACGCCGACGAGTGTAACATTTTCAAAATCAAGGCCTTTTGCAACCATCTGCGTTCCGATAATAATGTCATATTCTCCATCGAAAAAAAGCTGAAGTTTCTTTTCGTAGGCAAAACGAGCCATGGTCGAGTCGGTATCCAACCTTAGAATACGTGCTTCGGGCAAAAGCTCCTGTAGCTGCTGCTCCGCACGTTGAGTGCCGCAACCGGAATAGTATACCCTGTTCTCATGACACTCAGGACATTCCTTGGTAAACGGTACGGAGTATCCGCAGTAATGACACATAAGACGGTTATTAGCAGAGTGATACGTCAATGAAATGCTGCAGTTTGGGCACGTCACCACGTACCCGCAGGCCTTACAGGATACAAATGTATTATATCCCCTTCGATTGAGTAAAACAATTGACTGCCTGTGACTTTTCAGATTCTCATTCAAAGCATTGAAAAGTACTGAGCTAAGAATAGTATCGTTCCCCTTTTCAAGTTCTAAATTCATATCTGCAACGGTAACTTCAGGAAGCTGAGCTTCTCCATATCGGCTGGATAAAACATTAAAGCTATAATGATTATTTTTAGCATGGTAGTAACTTTCCACGGACGGTGTGGCGGATGACAGCACAAGCAACGCCTTATTATAAGCACATCGGTATTTTGCCACATCACGTGCATGATACCGTGGTGAAGATTCTGACTTATACGTATATTCCTGTTCTTCATCCATGATAACGAGCCCAAGATTTTGAAACGGAGCAAACACTGCCGATCGTGTACCAACTACAATCAGAGCCTCGCCTNNCTCTTTTCCATTCGTCGAGCCGTTCGGCAAGCGTTAATCCACTGTGAAAAACCGCGACACTGCGGCCATATCGTTGGTGAAACAGGAAAATTGTCTGTGGAGTAAGGGATATTTCCGGTACCATCACAATGACCCCGCGGCCATCCGACTTCACTTCATCAATCAGCTTCATAAAAACAGAGGTTTTTCCGCTTCCAGTAACTCCAAACAAAAGTGAAACGCCGCCTGAGCCGGATTTGTATTCTCGGTATAAATGATTGTAAGCATCCTGTTGTTCCGCAGAAAGCACAATATTTTCCATAAACTCTGGATTTTGCACCTTATCATAAGGATTGCGGTAAATTTCAAAATCATAGTATTGTGCAATTCCTTTTACAATTAGCGTGTTAACCACTGACGCGGTAACACCGGCAAAGTAGCAAAGTTCTTTTAATGAGGCGCTTCCGACATCTGAAAGAACCTTATAAACACTTTTTTGTTTTGGAGTGAGCTTTGGCAATTCGGCATCTTCGATTAGTCGCACCATTTTTTGTGTGGCGTCTCCGATTTGCCGTACAACATCGTTGCTTTTTACAAGAACATTTGCCTTACAAAGCTTTTCCAAAATAGTGGAATCATTTGACAATCCCATCGCTTTTAAGAGCTTTTCATGTTCAACCGGAGCCTTTACATGTGAAAGATGAGCGATTACCCGCTGTTCTGCTTCGCTGAATTTTTCCATGTCGATAGAATGAATGGCAGACAGAAGAGAATACTCAGTTTTGATTTTAAGATTGATTCCGGTTGGCAAAAGCAGTTTTGCAGCGTCAAATAAAGTGCAGAAATAGTGCCCTTTCATCCATATGATCAAACTAAGTGCTTCATTTGAAAGTAGCGGCGCCTGGTCAAGCACCGCTAATATCGGTTTTAGCTTATCAACATTATTTTGATTTGTTATCTCCAGTATGATTCCCTGTCGTTTGCTGTTAGCAGCGCCAAAAGGTACCATCACACGGCACCCTGACTTTGCAGATATAATCAATTCATCTGGAACAATGTAATCAAAGGCTTTATCAAAATGATAAACAGTATTTTCAATTGCAATCTTTGCAACGGTAAAGTCGGACATGATACACCTCATAGGATGAGATATTGTTATACAAGGTCATCATTTGGCTCAATGTGTTCAATAATAATATATTTATGGTCCATAATCTCGTGAACCGCCAAATCGACCGGTTTCTCTATTAAAATATCTCCTCTGCTTTCAGCGTTGGCTGCAATTTCTCTTGCTCTTTTGGCAACTGCAACAACAAGGGAGTAACGGCTTTCTTTTGGTCCTAATATAATATCCGCAGATGGTTTAAGCATGGTTCAGCACCCCTTCAAGTAAATTTGTATCTCTATGAACCTTGTGCTTTTCAGCACAGATAATGTGAATAATATCATCGACCGCGTTATCCACAGTGTCGTTTATTACTACATAATCATAATGATTGCCTTCTGAAATCTCTTTGCGGGCAATACTCAGTCTTTTTTGAATTGCTTCTTCGCTTTCCGTTTTTCTATCCCTTAGACGCTGCTCCAGCACCTTTAGGGATGGCGGAAGGACAAAAATACTGACACAATCAGGGCATTTGCTCTTGATTTGAGAGGCACCCTGAACTTCTATTTCTAAAATAACATCATTGCCAGCTGATATCCAATTTTCAATTGGTTTGCTCGGCGTACCGTAGCAATTGCCGCAATACTCGGCACTTTCCAGCATTTCATCATTTTTCTCCATAGCATCAAATTGAGCTCTGTCAATGAAATGATAATCCTTGCCGTCAATTTCACCTTGACGCGGTGCGCGTGTTGTTGCTGAAACCGAAAGTTTAATATTTTCATTTCTTTCCAAAAGATGTTTTAGAATTGTATCTTTTCCCGCACCGGACGGGCCTGAAAATACAATTAAAAGTCCATTATTCTTCATCTTCTGCGAGTTCCTCCTCATTGAGGGCCTCTTCCCTGTCATTAAGCCGGTTGGCAACAGTTTCCGGCTGAACTGCTGATAGAATAACGTGGTCACTGTCGGTTACAATTACAGCCCTTGTGCGGCGACCATAGGTTGCGTCAATCAGTGTTCCACGTTCCTTTGCATCCTGTATCACGCGCTTAATCGGGGCAGATTCCGGGCTGACAATCGCAACCAGGCGATTAGCCGAAACCATGTTGCCAAAACCGATGTTAATCAGCTTCATAAGATATTCTCCTTCTATTGCCGTGGCAATAATCACTCAATGTTCTGTATCTGTTCGCGAATTTTTTCAATTTCTGCTTTGATATCAACAACCATATATGCGATTTGAGAATCAACACATTTGGAACCAATCGTATTTGTTTCACGGTTCATTTCCTGAACAATAAAATCAAGTTTTCTGCCAACAGCTTCATTGGAATTAAGCATATTAGAAAATTGCCCAAAATGGCTACGCAGCCGAACTGTTTCTTCAGCAACAGCTATTTTGTCAGCAAAAATAGCCGCTTCGGTCAAAATTCTTTGTTCGTCTATATTCGAGTCATTGAGCATTTCACTGAGTCTTTGCTTTAATTTTTGCTGGTATTCAATGATTGTTTGCGGAGAACGCTCTTCAATTTTCCCAACAGTTTCAAGAATTGTTTCGGCGCGCTGTAAAACATCCGCTTTTAAGCGTGCCCCTTCGGCCTCTCTCATGCGAATGAAGGAGTCCAAAGCTTTGTTCGTAACCTCTTTTACTGCGTTCCAAATAATTTCTTCATCATCTGGAGCTTTGTGTACAGTAAAAATATCGGAATACCTTGAAACGGTACTAACCGAAATATCATCGCGAAGGCCGTAACGCTGCGCTAATTCGTGCAACGCGTTCACATAGCCCGCAGCGAGTGAATGATTTACAAGAACCTGAGAATCCGTATCCTCAAGCGTTGCGATGGAAACATAGACGTCTATTTTTCCTCTAAAAATTTGACTTTGCAGGTACGATTTTAATTTCTCATCCAAAAAGCCATATCCTCTTGTAATGCGGGATGAAAATTCAAAATATCTGTGATTGACCGATTTAATTTCTACAATTATGTCGCGTCCATTAATCGTGTCTTCACATCTTCCAAAGCCGGTCATACTTCTAATCACGCGATATCATCTCAATTCCAAGTTAATTATTGTACCGCAGATCATAAAAAATCAAGTATGCAGTATTATTATCTATCATATCAGTTTTATAAGGTAATTGTCAACTATAGCAAAACAATTCAGCTCCGTAAATGGAGCTGAATTGACAAATGTGACTTATTTATACGGGATGAATACTTTGCGCGGCATCAGCGTGTTTTCCATCAATACCATATTTTTTTTCAGCACGTTTTTTAAAAAAGTCCATAGCAACCTTTGGAAACTGAGCATAAGAGAGTACATCTTCTTCCTGCTCAGTCCACTCGGCACACTCCTTGCGAAGTGATTCAAGTTCAGGTTTTATCAGGTCTGCCGGACGACAGGTAATTCTTGGAGCATCACCGATAATCTTTTTAACAAAGGCATCGTCGATTGGCATCGGAGTTGTGCCGTATTTTCCGGCAACCAAATCCTTGAATTCGTTTGTACACATCTTGTAACGTTCACCAGTAATGATGTTGTAGACAGCCTGTGTGCCGACAATTTGTGAAGTTGGCGTAACAAGCGGAGGATAACCGGAATCCTTACGAACGCGTGGTACTTCCTGAAGAACATCCTCCAGTTTATCTGCCTGGCCAGCCTGTTTAAGCTGAGATAAAAGGTTTGAAAGCATTCCACCGGGAACCTGATAAATCAAAGCTTTAGTATTTGTAGCAAGCAAGCTTGGATCAAGCAACCCGCTTTTAATGTACTTTGCTCTCAGTGTCATAAAATATTCTCTGATTTCATTCAACAAAACGAGGTCAAGGCCAGTATCATATTCTGTGCCCTGCAATGCAGCAACCATGGACTCCGTTGGAGCATGTGATGTACCAAGTGCCAGTGGTGACATTGCGGTATCAATCATATCGACACCTGCTTCCACTGCCTTCAGTTCACACATGGAAGCTAAACCAGACGTATAGTGTGTATGAAGCTGAACAGGAATTTTTACTGCTCCCTTAATCGCTTTTACAAGGTCATAGGTTTCATAAGGAGTCAAAAGTGCCGCCATATCTTTGATACAAATGGAATCAGCACCGGTATCTTCTATTCTCTTTGCATAATCGACATAATATTCATGAGTGAAAACCGGGCCGGTAGTGTAAGAAATAGCAACTTGTGCGTGCGCTCCCTCTTTTTTTGCGGCCTTAATAGAAACATTCAAATTTTTAATATCGTTTAGTGCATCGAATATTCTAATAATATCAATGCCGTTGGCAACAGAACGCTGTACCAAGTACTCAACAGCATCATCAGCATAGTGACGATAGCCCAGCATGTTCTGCCCTCTAAATAGCATTTGAAGCTTTGTGTTCGGACAGTTCTTGCGAATAGTTCTAAGTCTGTCCCACGGATCTTCATTTAAAAAGCGAAGGCAGGCATCAAATGTTGCGCCACCCCAACATTCCAGTGAATGAAAACCGACTTTGTCAAGCTTATCTAAAATAGGCAACATATCTTCGATTGTCATTCTGGTGGCAATCAGTGACTGGTGTGCGTCGCGCAATACAGTTTCGGTAATACCGATTTTTTTAGCCATTACTGTGCCCCCTTACTGGAGAGAAACAAGAGGAGAACCGGAATTAACACNNTGAATAGCTGCAACAACGGCATCGTGAGGGGCCATAATTTCATTCTCCATCTTCATTGCCTCTAAAATGACGAGAACAGCACCCTTCTTAACATTTTGTCCAACTTGTACATTAACAGAAACGATTGTGCCAGGCATTGGGCAAGCAATCAACTCCGCATCAGTCGGCACGGCCGCTTTGGGAGCTGGAGCAGGCTCAGACGCCGGTGCTGCAACTTTCGTCGCATTAACCTTTGGTGCCGGAGCCACAGGTGCCGCAGGAGCGGCTTGTTGTGTTGATGTTTGTGCAGCTGCCCCTGTTTCTTCCACTTGAACATCATATGCTGTACCATTTACTGTTATTTTAAGATTTTTCATCTATTTGACCTCCTAAAATATTGGATTTTTATAATCACCGGATTTATATTAGATATTACTGTGCTTTTTGGGCAGGTGGGAGACTCTCTTACTAAACAGCATTTCCAAATTTGCTATAATTCGAATTCTGGTATCTTCTGGATTGATGATGTCCTCAATAAATCCATTGGCAGCTGCAGCAAATGGAGAAGCTTCAGTCACTTTATACTCCTCAATCAGCTTTTTGCGATCCTCAATCGGATTTGCAGAACCAGCAAGACGGTCATTCCAAAGGAATATAGCTGCAGTTTCCGGTGCAAGAGGTGAAATAACTGCATCCGGCCATGCTATCGTGTAATCAGCATTCGCACCACGACCAGCAACTGCAATATAAACAGGGCCATAGGCTGAGCCTGTAATAACTGTGATCTTAGCTGTGGTGGCCTCGGAGTAAGAGCTTGAAAGTATAGACGCTTCACGCAGGGAAGTAAATTCTATTGCATTCACGAAAGTGATCACCGGCATAGAAAATGCATCGCAAAATCTGACGAAACGGCTTGCTTTAGCGCAGGAATCTGCATCAATTACGTCACTCAATGCAACAATACCTGCTGTGGAGCCGTCAATCTCAGCGAGACCGGTTACGGCTGACACACCAAACTTTTCACTCAATTCAACAAAACTTTCATCGTCACAAACAGCAGCAATAATTGATCGTACGTCAGACTTGTTCGTTAATTCTGATGAAATATTCGTCCCTTGTACATCTATAATAGGAGCGCCGGAAAGGTTGTTGGAAGGTAGCAGTGCAACCAATTTACGAACAGATGCGACAGCGTTTTGTTCATCTTTTTCGTGTATATGGCAGGTACCAGCTTCTGCGGCTTCACTGGCGGACCCTCCCTCACCGTTAGTCATAATAGTAAGCTCAGCTTTGTCGGACATCACAACAATATCCGCACCCTCGGCTATCATTGCAGATGTACCGATGCATGGACCGAGAACGAGTGAAATCAGTGGTACTACACCGGAAAGATTATTCATGTTTAATAAAATATCGCCATAGGCTGCAAGCATATCTCCGCCTTCTTTTAACTGACCGCCAATGGAATCGAAAATTCCAACAACCGGCGTGCCTGTTTTAACGGCTAAATCATATACCTTGTTAATTTTAGCAGCCTGTGCCATAGTCATGGCACCGCCCTCAATATCACTGCTCTGAGCAAATGCATACACGGGGCAGCCCTCAATTGTACCATATCCTGCAACGGCTCCCGTGAAGTTTTCACCCGATTTTGCATAACAGTCAATTTCGTTAAAGCTTCCACTGTCAAATAAAGAAGTAATGCGTTTGTAGCCAACTGTACTTTTAGTTGCTTCGTGTACAATTTTTAATTGTTCGGCATTGCCTACCTTATCCATTTTAACTCCTCCTCTATATTAATTTTTTGTTAAATTATATCGACGAATATTTTTATTATAATGTATTGCCAAGTAATTGGCAAGTATTTATTCCATTTTGCACCTAACATTTACTTGTTTTTACAAAGTTAGATAACGGGCTGATCAATTTATCTCCTGACTCAATGAATCCGACCGAATAAAGGTAACGTTCCAACCCCGCAATCTGCGTTTCAATTTGGTATGCCCCTACAGTTGCTGCATAAGATGCAGATGCTCTGACCATACTGTCAGCGCAAATGCGGTTCTGCTCATTCAGCTTCGATAAATCTGCACAACCAAACACTTCCATTTTCAGCATACGAATAGTTGATGATTTCATATCGATTACGACATACCCAAGTTCATTCTGCCCGTCACACATTAACAGTATTTTTGCATTAGCTTCTGCGCCGTGAACTGTTTGCAAAATTTGACTTGCCCTGGTCCTGTTTTTTATCGGCAGTATGGTAATCATCAAGCTGCCCTCCCATTTCCTCAAACTGCTTGTCCGCTTTTGCACCGGCAGTTAGTCTTTTTACTTCTTCAGAGGTCAGCTCGCGCCACTTGCCCTGCTGAAGCATACCAAGCTTTAACTGCCCAATTGCAACACGCTTTAATCTTGCAACTTCAAGTCCGAGTTGTTCACACATTTTTCGAATTTGTCGATTTCTGCCTTCATAAAGAACAATTTCAAGCACCACACGCCCAGCTTCTTGAGAAATCACATTGACTCTAGCGGGGGCGGTTTTTCTTCCGTCTATTACAATACCTACTGCAATTTGTGTTAGCTGTTCCTCTGAAACAGAAGGATGTATGGTAACACGATAGGTTTTGGGAATGTGAAGAGAAGGATGGGTCATTGCATTGGCAAACTCTCCGTCGTTTGTCATCAACAGCATTCCTTCAGAATCCCGGTCAAGACGCCCTACAGGGTAGATACGCTCCGGTATATCTTTAATTAATTCGGCAACACATTTACGATCCATTTCGTCGCTCATTGTCGTAATAAATCCGCGTGGTTTATGCAACATGATATATACCATGTTGACATGAGCATCAAGCGGTTTACCTTTCACAGTAACTTGATCCTTTTTAGGGTCTACTTTATCCCCTATTTTGGCAGTTACTCCATTTACCTTAATTTCGCCGGCGGAAATCATTTCTTCCGCTTTTCTTCTCGAAGCAACCCCGCAGTCCGCAAGCATTTTTTGCAGCCTAACATCTTTCGCCATTGTATTTTTCACCCTTTATGTTTATTTATATAAATAGATTTTTGATGTGATCTAAAAATATCTCAAATATATTTTTTCGTATCTCTGATTTTGGGACCTGCCCGACAGCAATAAGCTCTGTTGTTGCTACAGTCTTAGAACCAATGGTGTAGCGCACAGTGCCAAGAACCTGGCCGGATTCCACCGGAGCATAGGTAAACTCGGGCAATTCAACTGTTCTTTTTATATTCGGTACTTCATCAGCATTGACAACAATACTGTTCTGAACTGATCCATGAATCGCAACGTTGTTTGACGTTCCACCTACAACCGGAATTTTTACAGAATAGTCGGAATCATCAATTGGACAGCTAATTAGTTTTGAAAAACCATAATTCAGCATTTTCTCATGGTCGTTCCAATCGTCCGACGCATTCAGTGTAACAGCAACTAAGTGAACGCCATTTTCCCCCGCAGATGATACAAGACATCTGCCAGCTTTTTTGGTGAAACCGGTTTTTACACCAACACAACCGTTATACATACTCAACAGCTTGTTGTGATTTGTGAGACGGCGAGTCTGATCCGGGCTTATGAATTGCACACTCATACTCTTTTCACAGGCTATTTCAGCAAAATCTGGATTTTTCATTGCTGCAGCAGCCAAAACAGCCAAATCTCGTGCGGTTGTATAATGTTCCTTGTCGTCAAGCCCAGACGGCGTGACAAAATGCGTGTTTGTCATATTTAACTCTTTTGCCCGTTTGTTCATTAACTCAGCAAAGGATTCCGTTGAGCCGCCGATCGCGATGGCAGCCGAGTTTGCAGCATCATNNAACCCGCAGCCAGCGACTTTAAACTAAGCTTATTGCCGGGCATGAGCCCCATGGAGGAGCCTTCCACCCGAACCATATTGTCTGTTATAGTAACGATTTTATTATTAACCGCGGCCATTTCCAGCGTAATCAAAGCGGTCATAATTTTCGTCGTGCTTGCCATTGGTCTTTTGTCATTTTCACCTTTGGCATATAAAATTTCCCCATTGTCCGCATTTATCAGCACCGCTGATTTTGCAGAAACCTGGGGCTGCGCATCCGCCAAAGCAAAAAGCGGAAAAGCCATTGGAATGATTAGAATAAGTAAAATTGATATTATTTTCTTTAACAAAACAACCACCTGCCTATAAAAATATATGCAAGCGGTTGCCTTATTATTGAATAATTATATTTGTGGGTCGTCCAATTTTACATCTTTCGCTTCAGAACCGCCATTGTCCTTTGGTTCGGCACTCTTTGCCTTTTTATTGTCTCCCTTT
>DDHX01000004.1:0-8774 GCA_002338255.1 Ruminococcaceae bacterium UBA1865
ACAGGCAAGCTCCATTGAAGAGTTGTCCGCGTCAATTACAGAAATAGCCGGTCAGGTGAATCAAAATGCAACCAATTCCGCCGCGGCAAACAAGACTTCTATTGAGGCGTCGGCTGAAGTAACCCACGGAAATGAACAAATGCAGCAAATGATAGGTGCAATGGCAGAAATCAGTGATTCATCAAAGCAAATTGGTAAAATCATTAAAACCATTGAAGATATCGCATTTCAAACGAACATTCTCGCACTGAATGCAGCGGTTGAGGCGGCACGAGCGGGGACAGCGGGAAAAGGTTTCGCAGTTGTCGCAGATGAAGTACGAAATCTTGCAAGCAAGAGTGCGGAAGCAGCCAAGAATACTACCGTCCTAATTGAAAGTTCCATAAAAGCGGTGGAAAACGGCACAAAAATTGCGGACGAAACAGGGAAATCGCTTAGTGTTATTATTGAGGGTGTACAGAAGACTTCCGATTTAATTGCAGAGATATCCAAATCCTCCAATGAGCAGGCAACCGCAATCAATCAGGTTACACAGGGAGTGGATCAGATCTCCGCGGTAGTACAGACCAACTCCGCCACCAGCGAAGAAAGTGCAGCAACCAGCGAGGAATTAAGCGGTCAGGCACAGGTACTGAAAAACACTTTGGCGTTTTTGAAGCTAAAAGACGGATCCGGCAGTACGCAGACTGCACCGGAAACGGCTAAAAATAGTAAACCAAGCGGTAACTTCCAATCACAATTCAATGTGGATGACAGCAAATATTAAATTTCAGTAAAGCGTAAAAACCTCCAGCAGCTTCGTAAAATAAGCCGCTGGAGGTTTTTTAAATAGGCAAATGGATGAAACTTAAAGCTCTTTCATCCAATATTTTCGGTCAAGACTTCGGTATTGTACTGCTTCAGCCACATGACGGGATTCAATTGTCTCGCTTTTATCCAAATCGGCAATTGTGCGCGAAACTTTCAAAATTCGGTCATAGGCTCTGGCTGAAAGTCCGAGCTTTTCAAACGCCTTTTTCAGCAATTCGCGCCCCGCGTCACTCAAATGGCATACTTCGTGCAAGGTATCCGGTGTGATTCGCGCATTGCAGGTAATTGGTGTTCCATGAAAACGTTCATTCTGAATAGATCTTGCAGCGTCGACACGCGCTTTAATAACCGCTGAGCATTCTGCCTTCTCAATCGAGTCGATTTCATCAAACTCCACAGGCGGCACTTCTATATGTAAATCAAGCCTGTCCAGAAGTGGGCCGGAAACTCTGGCAAGGTAACGTGAAACGGCGTTGGCGGAACAGGTGCAAGGCTTTGTGGGGTTCCCAAAATAACCACATGGGCATGGATTCATCGCGGCAATCAGCATCACCGTACAAGGGTAGGAAACCGTACCGTTCACACGTGAAATGGTTACCTTTCCATCCTCAATAGGTTGGCGCAGAACCTCCATGGCGCTGCGTGAGAATTCGGGCAGCTCGTCTAAAAACAGTACGCCGTTGTGTGCAAGGGATATTTCACCCGGGCGGGGGACACTCCCTCCTCCGGATAGACCTGCAGGAGAAACCGTGTGATGCGGCGAACGGAACGGGCGGTTTCTAATCAAGGAAGCACCATCCGGCATTGAACCGGCAATGGAATGGATTTTAGTCGTTTCAATCGTTTCTTCAAAGGTCATGTCCGGTAATATGGATGGCAACCTCTTTGCAAGCATACTTTTGCCGGAACCCGGCGGGCCAATTAGAATGACGTTATGACCACCTGCCGCTGCAATTTCAAGCGCGCGTTTTGCTTCATACTGACCGCGTACCTCTGAAAAATCAGGTAAGGGCATTTGGTTTTGCGGTGTATTGGGGTTGGCAAAGGCGGGCTGAATTTCTTCACGTCCGGTCAGGTGCTTTATCAGCGTTAGTAAGTCCCTGACGGGGTACACTGTAATCCCCTCGACCACAGCCCCCTCGGTAGAGTTTGCTTCGGGAACATAAAGCTTTTGGAAGCCCTGCTCCTTGGCCTTAATCGCCATCGGCAGCACACCTTTGATTGGCCGCGTTTCGCCGGTGAGTGACAACTCGCCGAGGAATACGCTGTCGCTCAGTTCCGCGTTGAGTTGACCGCTTGCCTTCATGAGCGTAACGAGCAGCGGCAAATCATAAATCGGCCCTTCCTTGCGCTTGTCAGCCGGAGCAAGGTTTACCGTGATTTTATGGACCGGAAAATCAAAACCACAATTTTTCATTGCAGAGCGAACTCTGTCACGAGACTCCTTAACCGCCGCATCCGGCAATCCTACCACATCAAACCCGGGTAAACCGACCGAAATATCTGCCTCCACCTCAACAACAAAGGCATCCATACCGTACAGTCCCATACTGTATACACGAGATACCATTCCCATCCCTCCGCAAATCAAATATAATTATTATACTCCAAACGAATTGTAATGGCAATTGATACATTTTTTTAATCACTTTACAGAATGTATGTTTTGATGTATAATTGTTAAGAACATGTGTTCGATAATTACCAACGTATGAAAGGAGGTTTGTGAAATGGAGAGAAGTATCTTGCACTGTGATCTGAACAACTTTTTTGCATCGGTGGAGTGTCGTGACCATCCGGAATTAAACGGTCACCCGGTTGCCGTTTGCGGCAGTGTGGAGGACAGGCACGGCATCGTTCTTGCTAAAAATGAACTGGCTAAAGGTTTTGGCGTAAAAACTGCGGAGCCTGTTTGGCAGGCACAAAGGAAATGCCCGGATTTATTGATTGTGCCGCCTCATTTTGACCGGTACATGTATTTTTCCGATGTGGTCAGCCAAATTTATCTCAGCTACACGAATCAAGTGGAGTCATTCGGAATAGATGAATGTTGGCTGGATGTTACCGGCAGTATGCGCCTGTTTGGCAGCGGGGCCGATATAGCGGAACAAATACGCGCGCGTATCAAGTCAGAGCAGGGTCTGACTGCATCCGTTGGCGTAAGCTTCAATAAGATTTTTGCAAAGCTTGGCAGCGATATGAAAAAGCCGGATGCCACAACCATCATTACTCAGGAGAATTTCAAGCAGAAAGTTTGGCCGCTGCCGGCCGCTGTCCTGCTGGGCGTAGGCGGGGCAACAGTAAAACACCTCAACAGTATGGGGATTCATACTGTTGGCGAACTGGCTCAAACTGACCCAAAGTATCTTACTGCTACGTTTGGCAAGGCCGGGCAAAGTCTGTGGATGAATGCGAACGGGTTGGATACTTCTGAAGTTAAGCCGATCGATATTGATATTCCACCCAAAAGCATTGGAAATAGTATCACGTGTGCACAGGATTTATACAGTATTGATGAAGTCTGGCCGGTGCTTCTGTATCTTGCTGAAAAAATTTCATGCCGAATGCGTGAGTGTGGTGTGATTGCTTCGGGAATACAGATGTCTGTCAAAGATAATCGTTTGCACACTTATCAGCATCAGCGCCAGCTTTCCTCTCCGTCAAGGCTTACAATGGACTTGGCATGTGCTGCGCGGCAAATGTTCATTCAAAGCTACGATTGGAAGTGCCCGGTGCGTGCGCTCGGCATCAGCGGTTTTTCGCTGCTGCCCGAATCAGGTACAAAACAGGCGTCCTTTTTTCACAATATTGTACAGGATGAGAAAATCGAGCTGCTTGAAAGCCGGGTGGAATCATTGAGGGGGAAATACGGGAAATCCGCCGTAAAACGCGCTGTGTTTATAGAGAAACAGTCGTTTTTAGGCTCCCATGGAAAGGAAACAGAAAATAAAGCAAAAAAATAGACTTTTTATTGGATGTTTTATTCTTGATATGATATAATGAAAAAACATGTCAAATTATTGGAGGAAATCATGATAAACATCATCCGTGAAAAGAGTTTTTATAAATCGTTGGGAAAGCTTGCCTTTCCTCTTGCACTGCAAAATTTAATTTCTGTCGGCGTGGCCATGACAGATACCGTTATGCTCGGCCGGCTCGGCGAGGCGGCAATTTCGGCGTCTTCACTTGCCAATCAGCTATATTTTATTTTTACATTTATTTTATTTGGCCTTTCCGGCGGTTCCATTGTACTTGCCGCACAATACTGGGGCAAAGGCGATAAAATAACAATCAGCAAGGTTATGGGGATTACGCTCCGGTTTTCCATATCTATCGGTATTTTGTTTACTTTTATAGGGCTTGTGTTTCCGGCGCAGTTTATGACGCTTTACACAAAGGATGCTGAGGTTATTTCGGCCGGCGTAAGATATTTGCATTTCGTTGCCCCTTCTTATGTCTTAAGTTCAATATCCGTGATTTACCTTGCAATCATGCGCAGCATGGAAAACGTTAGAATATCTCTTTTTACAAGCGGTATTTCGTTTGTGGTCAATGTTATATTAAATTCCGTTTTTATATTCGGGTTGGTTGGCGCTCCTAAAATGGGCGTTGCCGGCGCGGCTCTTGCTACACTGATTGCAAGGGGAGTTGAATTTACCATTGCTGTCGTTTATGTTACCTTTATCAACAAAAATTTTCATTTTCATTTTCATCATTTATTCACCAACGACAAGGCACTTTTTAAAGACTACATAAGATACAGCGGGCCGGTAATTTTGAACGAATCGCTCTGGGGTGCGGGGATATCCGTTCAGGCGGCCATTATAGGTAATCTTGGCAAATATGCTTCCGCAGCGGCAAATATTGTGAGTGTGGTACAGCGTCTGACAACTGTTCTGATTTTCGGAGTCTGTGATTCCGCTACTGTGCTTTTAGGCAAAAAAATCGGCGCCGGTGATGAAAAAGGTGCAAAGGCGGCCGCGAACACTTTTGTTATACTCAGCGGATGTTTGGGCCTATTTTCGTCTTTGCTTGTAGTTGCTATTGGTAGTGCAGCAATTTCATCCGGCGTTTTTACGATGACCTCTGTGACGGAGGGATATGTACACATTATGCTTTACGGAGCGGCAGTGTTTGTTTTTCTGCAAGCAATCAGCGCTACCAATATCGTCGGAATTATGCGAGCAGGCGGGGATACCCGTGTCGCTATGCTGATTGATGTCTGCACACTCTGGTTTGTTTCACTGCCGGTCGGACTACTGGCCGGTTACTTTTTCAAGCTTGAACCGCCGTTCGTGTACCTGTGTATGTCATGTGATGAAATGATTAAGGTCGTTTTGTGTCTATTTCGTTTTAAAAGCGGAAAGTGGCTTCATAACGTTACAAGATGATTGTTAAACATTAGGAGAGAAATTTCTGTATATTATTTGATAACCAAAACTATTTTCATTCGATACAAGCACCGATTTTGTAAATTTTAACTAATTAAAACAAATATTTAGCTTCAAAAGCAAAATATTTGTTGACTTAATAGATACAATGAGTTATGATATCTATAGTGTCCAATTATTGTAAAGCCATGAGGTGTTATGCTTGGTTGATAGCAACCATTTTGTTAAAATGGCAGATTATACCGATAGTCAGCTTGCTTGCCTTGTGAGTAATGGCAATTCAGATGCTTTTGTTGAACTTACCGCACGTTACATGTCGTTAATTCGAGTAAAAGCCGCACCTTTTCGGTGCACGATGCTTGAGGCGGATGACTTGTGCCAGGAAGGTCTTTGGGGTCTTTTATGTGCTGCACGTACTTATGATGCAACCGGAAAAGCCACATTTCGTACTTATGCCGGTGTATGTATCAATAATCGTATTATAATGGCGTATCGAGCTGCAGCAGGCCGTAAGAATTCTCCCCTTAATGATTTTGTTTCCTTGAGCGACGACGGTATACAAATTGACATGGCTGACAGCACTACGAATCCTGAAACAATATTAATGGACAGGGAGAGTGTCATAGCAATTCAACGGCGTATTCAGAAAAATCTTTCTAAAATAGAACAGCAGGTGCTCATACTTTATTTAGGCGGTTGCAGCTACCATGAGGTTGCGGCAAAGCTTGGGATCACGGCAAAGGCAGTTGATAATGCCTTACAGCGTGTTCGTTTAAAGCTGAAATAGCTGTTTTATTAATATATTCTTTTTATATGCCCTAGTAGCTTAAGCAGAGCGTTGGTAATCAAAGGCGGCGGTGCAAATCCGCCTATGGGCAAATATCTATAATCCAAAGCGAGGTAAATTAAATGTACGAAGACAAGACTCTCATCTGCAAAGAATGTGGCGCTGAATTCATTTTCACCGCCGGCGAGCAGGAATTTTATGCTTCCAAGGGTTTCGTAAATGAACCACAAAGATGCAAAGCCTGCCGTGACAACCGCAAGAACGCTGCCAAGCCTGAGCGCGAGATGTATACCGCTATCTGCGCAAGCTGCGGCAAAGAAGCAAAGGTCCCCTTTAAGCCACGCGAAGATCGTCCTGTGTATTGCAGCGAATGCTTTGCAAAGATGAGGGAAGAATAAGCATATAATTTCTTATTCGTGACCAGATGCCCCGGAATGATTTCATTCCGGGGCATTTATTTTGTCTAAAAATAGAAATGTATTGCAAAGCTTTCGCACGGGTATTATAATAACAGTATAAAATTTATTAAAATGCTGGAGGATTAAAACAATGGCTGTTATAACAAAAGATACACTAATCGGGGATATTCTTGAAATGGATAAGACTACTGCTCCTTTCTTTATGGAAATGGGAATGCACTGTTTGGGTTGCCCCTCGTCACGCGGCGAAACTCTTGAGCAAGCTTGCATGGTACATGGCATTAACGCAGATGAGATGGTTGCAAAATTAAATGGACATATTTCTTCCAAATAATTGGGAGTGTGTGTTCTTTATACAAATAATTTTTGTATATCAAATCCGAATAAATTAAAATTAGGCCGCCCGACAATGAAGTTGTTAGGCGGCTGTTAATGTAAGGAACATATGCCGAAAACATCATTTATTAGTCATATTCGCAGGANNCGATTCACTGGGTGCTACTTACTATCAGTTTTTGTTGGTACATACAGAGTTTATGCTCTTTAGTGCTCTCCCAGGCGTCTTTATCAACACTTTTTTGATGAAGCAAACCGGGAGTATGACTGTTGTGCTTATTTTTAACTGTCTGAATTTTTCCGGTACAGCGATAGGAATGTTGTTTTCTTCTGCGGCAGTGCATCGTTTTCATGCAGGAATCGTATCTGTATTCGGAGTGATCGGGTATAACCTTTTGTATTTGCAGCTTATTCTGTTCAATGTTCGGGCAGCAGACTTTGTTGTGTTGTTGGGTATTACCAGTGGGCTTGCCGGTGCATTTTATTGGATGAGCTACAGTGAGCGGCTCACGCAGTACACTAACCTGAGCAACCGCGATAGCGGTATGGCGATTATCAGCATGATTTCGTCAGCTATCAATTTAATCATACCTTTTTTTGCAGGTGCAATTATTTCTTCCGTTGGTGGAGATTCTGGCTATAATATTGTATTTGGTATTGCATTTGTAATTGCTGTCATTACGGCTGTTGGTGCGATGCGGCTTCCCAAATCTACGAGTAATACGCCGCGGGTGCGTCATACGCAGTCATTTCGATTTTCATTTCGACATAAGACTTTGTTTTACAGTCTGCTGAGTGAAGGATTCATGGGTATCAGGGAAGGCGCATTTGGTTTTATTTTAAGCATTTTACTTTATCGGCTTGTAAACAGCGAAGTGCTGGTTGGCTTTAATACCCTTTTGTCTTCCGCCGCGGCCATCGCGTCTTTTTTGATCATCAGCCGGAAAATAAGGGGAAAAAACCGTGTTCAGTATATGAAAATCGCGGTATTTAGTTTGCTTATTTTTAGCCTTTTTGTGGTCTTTAAAATAAATCCGTTTATCCTCATACTATTTACGATTGTAAATTCTTTCTTTTCGGGGTTTATTTCAAATTCTGCTTTTGGTATTTTTCTGGACATCATCCAAACTGTGCCGGGTGCGGAAAATATGAGACCGGAGCTTTTTGCCCAAAAAGAACTTTTTCTCGCCACAGGAAGATGTTTGGGAATTTTTATCATTTTACTGATTGACCAGTTCAACAGTGAACTGTTGTGGCAGGCTATTTCGCTTGTCATCCTTACTTTAACTCAGATAGGAACCATTGTGACGAGCAGTCATGCAATAAAGCTTACAAATGATACTTTGATACAGAGAGGCGAACAGTGAGTTTACATCCTTTATTTACTTTAGGAGCGCGGCTGCAGCTTTGCGCTTCTATGGTGCGTCCAAAAGCAAATTTAGCGGATATTGGTACAGATCATGCCTATCTGCCGATTTGGCTTGCAAAGCAGGATTTAATTGCACGTGCTATTGCAGCTGATATCAATCTTGGGCCAATGCAAAAGGCACAGCATAATATTAATCGGTATCGTGTACAGAATATCGTTTCCGCTCGGCTTTCTGACGGCCTTAACGCAATTTTTCCGTTTGAAGCGGACGATATTGTCATTGCCGGAATGGGCGGGGAGATGATATCACAAATCATTACTGCCGCACCGTGGCTGAAAGATCCGCAGAAGCGACTGATTTTGCAGCCAATGACCTCTGTGCAGCCGCTTCGGGAATTTTTGGCGGTGCAGTGCTTCGCAATTCGTGACGAACAAGCTGTGTTTGAGGATGGCCGCGTGTACACAGCTATTTTGGCGGAATATGATTCTGCGGGTGTAAGCACGGGAGAACTCTACCCATATATTGGAAATTTAGACAATCAAACCGAGGCAAATCGCGAGTATATGCGCCTTCGCGTAATCAATCTTGAGAAAAAAGCGCGCGGACTCTCTCTTTCCGGAAAAGAGGGCGAGGCTGCTGAACTGGATGGAATTATTAAAAA
>DDHX01000004.1:8806-11987 GCA_002338255.1 Ruminococcaceae bacterium UBA1865
GGCGCTCAACTGATTGTGAGTCATCATCCGGTTATCTTCGATCCGTTAAAAAGTATCAGCACTGATTCCGTTCCTTATTTGCTTGCACAGCATGGTATCGCGGCCATCTGCGCTCATACCAATCTTGATATGGCTGTGGGTGGAGTGAATTCCTGTTTAGCCGAATGTTTGGAACTGAAAAATGTGCGCATGCTGAAGGAATATGAAATGTCCGGTTTGCCGGAAGCTTTAATGGGCGAAACGAGCCGTGAGTACGCTCCGCAAGAATTTGCGGAATTTGTAAAATCCGCTCTGCGCTGTGACGGGCTGCGTTATACTGACGGCGGCCACACAATTTCACACGTGGGCCTTTGCAGCGGCGGGGGGGCTGATTTGATGTATTTTGCCGCAGAACACGGCTGCCAGGCCTTTGTAACCGGTGAAAGCAAGCACAACATCCTGCTTGATGCGGAAAACAAGGGGATGACGATGGTTGACGCCGGTCATTTTTATACAGAGGACGTTGTAATTCTGCCGCTTTTAAGGAAACTTGAAAAGCAGTTTCCAAATATCCGCTTTATGAAATCGAAGCAAATGCACAGTCCGGCAAAATATATTTAATGTGCATTTACAGGAGGAATACCAATGGCTCTTGATGGAGCGTTTTTAAGACATATCAAAAAAGAAATAGAAGATAACGCAATCGGCGCAAAAATTGACAAAATATATCAACCGAACAGGGAAGAGATGGTTTTGTCCCTGCGTACCCGCAGCGATCATTATAAATTGCTGATGTCCGCAAGGGCAAACAGCGCGAGAATCCATTTCACTCACACTGTGCCGGAAAACCCCAAGGCGCCGCCGATGCTTTGTATGCTTCTGCGCAAGCGCCTTGGGGGAGCGCGCCTTGCGGCGGTTCGTCAGCCGGAGCTTGAGCGGGTACTTTGCCTCGATTTTGACGCGACCAATGAATTAGGTGACCAAATCCGTTTAACGCTCGTCATGGAGATTATGGGTCGTTACAGCAATATTATTTTTGTGGATGAAAACGGCAAAATGATTGATGCGTTGAAACGTGTGGATGCGGAGATGTCCTCCGAGCGTCTCGTTTTACCGGGATTGACCTATCAGCTTCCTCCCCCGCAGAATAAGCTTTGCTTTTTGACGGTATCTGCACAGGAAATAGCGGACAAGATGAAGCAGATTCCGGCAGATATGGAACTGTCCAAAGCACTTTTAAGTACATTGCAGGGTGTTTCCCCGGTAGTTTGCCGCGAACTTGAGCATTTAACCGGTCACGGCAGCGATATCACGGTGAAGACGATGACGGAAGATCAGTTTCAACGTCTTCGCTTTTTCTTAACACGCATTTCTGACACCATTAAAAATATAGACGGAAAGCCGTTTATGATTACTGACCCGAAGCAAAAACCAATGGATTTTTCATTTTTAAATATTGAGCAATACGGATTAACCGCAGTAGTCAAGCAGCAGGAAAGCTTTTCTGAGCTTTTGGATGCGTTTTACGATGAACGTGACCGCATTGACCGGATGAGAGTGCGCTCTCAGGATTTGCTCCGTGTTTTAACGACAACCTCCGACCGCTTGAGCCGCAAGGTCAATTTACAGCGTGCGGAGCTTGTACATTGTGCCGAGCGTGACGAAAAACGGATTTGCGGTGATTTGATCAGTGCGAATATGTACAAGATCGAAAAGGGTGCTGCGTTCGCTGAACTTGAAAATTTTTACGATGAAGCCATGCCCTTGGTCAAAATCAAGTTGAATCCAGCGCTGACGCCGTCACAGAATGCCCAGAAGTACTACAAGGAATACCGCAAAGCCCGCACAGCTGAGGAAATGCTGACTGTCCAGATTCAACAGGCACAGCAGGAACTTAGCTACATTGATACGGTATTTGAGGAATTGAGCCGTGCCGCGACTGAACGCGATTTATCTGAAATACGTGCTGAACTGATGGAACAGGGGTATATCCGCGCTCCAAAGGGCAAGCAGAAACAATCGGCGATGATGGGTCCGATGGAGTTTACCTCTACGGATGGCTTTAAAATCCTTGTCGGGCGAAACAACCGTCAGAATGACCGCCTCACCATGAAGCAGGCCAACAATAATGATATTTGGCTTCACACCAAAAACATCCCCGGCTCTCATACCATCATCATTACGGACGGGAAAAAAGCAACCGAAACAGCAATCTATGAAGCAGCTATGCTGGCCGCTTTTCATAGCCGAGGCAAAGATTCCTCCCAGGTTCCAGTTGATTATACCGAGGTGCGCAATGTCAGTAAGCCGCAGGGCGCTAAGCCCGGTATGGTGATTTATGTGAGCAACAAGACGGTTTATGTCACGCCTGACTTCTCTTTGGCTGAAAAGCTGAAAGCAAATTAAATTGGCAAATAAGAGAGAACCATGTTATAATAATGAGCATGTATAATAGGGAAGTGTGTGAATGATAAAAATAAAATCTTTGGATTTCATAAGGGATACGGTCCTCTTCGGGCTTACAATATTAGTAATTTTAGCCGCAAACCTGCTGACTGCTTTCGGAGGAAACTACTGGAAAACGGCAGTTGATGTATTGCTTGTTGGAATTACTCTGCTGAATGTTTCGATTTTCAGTAGTTTGATCGCACACATCAGGCGTGATTTCGCCTTGTTGATTTTTGTAATTGCGTATAACATTCTCCTATTGGGGCGCGTTTACGTTAACTGGATTGGTTATCATCATAAATTTTCGCTGGTACTGGAAGCAAAGGATTTCCCTCAGCTTTTTCAGGCTCTGCAAATTGTTGCTGTTTCACTTTTTTGCGTTTATATGGCTTATCACTTAGTTGGCCCGATTTTCAACAAAAGGGAAACGGCTATCAATGAAAACGGAGCCAAAGCTATCCGTCAAGATCAACTCATTCCGATTATTCGTCAGCTTAGCGTGATTATCTTGCTGATTAGTTCGGCTCCGTTTTTTTACATCTTGCTTCAAACGGTAATAAATGTGTTGAAGCACGGTTATCTTCACTCGTTTACCGACACGGTGAGTGTCCCCGGGGTAATTAGCCGTCTGTCCATGTTCTTTGTGCCTGCATTTGCTGTTTTTCTTGCAACAATGCCCAACAAAAAGCAGATGAAACTGCCCATGCTGATTTATGGTATCTATATGGTTACCTCGCTTTTTACAGGAAGAAGA
>DDHX01000004.1:12044-60934 GCA_002338255.1 Ruminococcaceae bacterium UBA1865
TCTTAACACAAACAGAGGTCTTGGCGAAATGCTGGTCAGTTTTTTTGATTCTCAGGGCGCCAGTTTCCGTGTGGTGATTCAGACTATAAATAATATTGATTTATTTAATCCATCCACAGCCTATCAGTATTTATTTTATCCATTCGAACTGTTTGTCCATAACAATGTGATTACGCGTACTATTTTTGGATTAACACCGATTATTGAAGTGCAGACTTCGGAGTTTGTTCAGACGACTCATAATTTTGGACATGTCCTAACCTATATGGTTGATCCGGACCGCTACCTGAGCGGCGGCGGTTTTGGTACCTCCTATGTAGCGGAGGCTTACGTAGCTTACGGAATTATTGGCGTCATTATGATCAGTGTTATGATTGGTTTTATATTCCGTTTCTTTTCCTCCATGCTGACACGTTCGTGGGTGGTTATCGCCTGTGCGTTGATAGGAATTAAAAATTTTGTTTATATTCCGCGTAACTTTGCTTTTTTATGGGTTACAGAAGTATTTAACATTACCTATATTTGCTTCTTCGTGGCGATCTTTGTTGTGGCTCTTCTGATTGCAAAGGTGGGTACCCATCTGCGTTTTCCGAACAGGAGCGGTCGGGGTTCGTTGGCGGGACTGGAGGAACGTCTATGAAATTGCTGCTTATTCTTACCTCATCTTTTCCTTACGATAACGGAGAGGAATTTTTGCTCAATGAAATGGATTATATCAGCGGATATGACAAAGTCCTTGTCTGCCCTTGTAATTTGAAGGAAAGCTCCATTGTGACGAAACAGGTTCCGCCTTTTGTAACCTGTATTCCATTAAAGGCCGCGCCGAGCGGGAAATTCTCCTATGCGAGGATTCTACTCAAGCCCCATGTGCTGAATGAAATGAACCGCTTACTGAAATCTGGTTCATTTACCACTGCGAAAGCGCACCAAATGCTTTTTTTCATGAAACGTGCGCTTGAAATTTATGCTTCGCTTACGAAAATTTCAGAATTATATTCCGCTGACGAAGTTACAATTTACAGCTATTGGTTTTATGATGCGGCGGCGGCAGGCGTATTGCTTGCGGATGATTTAAAGCAGCGCGGCAAAAAAGTGTTTCAGATTTCAAGGGCACATCGTTTTGATATTTACTGTGAATTTGCAAAATACAACTATATTCCAATGAGAAACTATTTGCTCGCTCATATTAACCGGGTGTTTCCTTGTTCACAGTCAGGTACGGATTATATCCAAAAACAATATCCTCAATATGCAGATAAAATTACCCCCTCTTATCTTGGTACTGTAGACCACGGTGAAAAGTTTGGAAGCAGGCGAAATGGCCTGCATATTGTTTCGTGTTCCTTTATGGTGCCGGTTAAAAGACTGAACTTGATTGCAAAGGCGCTTTCCAAGGCGGATTTCCCTGTTTGCTGGACACACATCGGTTCCGGTCCACTCGAGAATGAAATTAAAAACATGGCTGATAAATTGCCGGACTGCGTAAAAACTGAATTTACCGGCCAAATGAACAATGCGGCTATTATGGAATATTACAATTCGCATGACATTTCCGCTTTTGTCAACGTCAGTTCAAGTGAGGGAATCCCTGTTTCCGTCATGGAGGCTGCATCTTTCGGTATTCCTATTATTGCAACTGATGTGGGCGGGACCANNAAATGGATTTCTTCTTCCGGCGGACTTGAATCCCGATGTTCTTTTTGCAAAGCTTCTTTTCTTGAAAGAACTTCCCGAAGCGGAATATACCCGCTTTTGTGAAAACTCCCGTAAAATCTGGGCGGAAAAGTTTAACGCTTCACAAAATTATATGAATTTTTATGAGGAAATAAGTCGATGAATCTGATGTATCTCACTTTTCAGGAAGATGCTCCTTTGTATATGGGTGTCAAGAATAAAATTGATGGACAAATCAGCGCATTTGAAAAGCTTGGCTACCAAGTGACCTGCTCCATGTGGCAGGGGGACAGTTTCCATTTTTGGGGAGCGGACAATTTTGACAGAAAGATAGATTCGCAAAAAGGCAAAATGAAACAGCTGACGCAGATTGCGAATGGATATTTAAAGGCTCATTCCTTTCAGGTACTTTATATCCGCCTTGACCGCATCAGTTTCGATATGATTCAGATCTGTAAAACTGCCCGCGAGAATGGAGTTAAAACAATCGTCGTAGAAATACCGAATTATCCGTATTTATTTGATTATATGCGCAATGCGAAATACGCTAAAACAGTTCAGGCTCGCGTTGTTACTTCCGCTAAGGTTGTCATAACAGCTGCGATAGATCGGATATCCGGTTTATCACTTAAAAAATATATAGATGCGGTTGTTTTGTATGGTAATAAAGCGGATACCTTTTTTGGTGTGAAAGCTATGAATGGCGATAACGGCATTAATATCAAAAGCATAGAGCCTGTGCCTCACTGCGGCGATGTCACAAAGGACATTGCCATTCTCGGGGTGGCCGGCACTCTTTGGTGGCAGGGCTACGACAGAATTTTACAAGGAATGAACACTTATAAACAAAACAAAGCTGATAGTCAGCCCGCGCTGAAATTCGTGCTGGTCGGAGGGGATGAAACCGAAATGCCTGAATTCCGCGCATTAGTGGAAAAGCTTGGTTTAACGAATGAAGTTACTTTTTGTGGCTTTAAAAAGGGCAAAGAACTCAGTGATATCTATAAAACCGTCGATGTCGGCGCCTCGTCGCTTGGCTGTTACCGCAGGGGATTAACAAGCTGTTCTTCGTTGAAGGCACGCGAGTACTGTGCTGCGGCACTCCCGTTTCTTTACGCCTATGATGATGCAAGAATCAACAGTGAAACTCCTTTTGCACTAAGGCTGCCAAATGACGAAACGCCGGTTGATATGAACGCAGTGGTGGATTTTGTTCAGCGCTGCCGCAAAGACCCGACTATTGCGCAGCAGGAACGTGAGTTTGCAGTGAGAAATTATGATTGGGAAATCATGATGAAACAAATTCTGAATTTTGCCGCGGGTAATAATCATTAGAATCATAAATTATTGGAGGTTTACCTATGGAACTTTTTGTAAGCTTTTCGGAAATTATGGAATATTTTAAAAGAAACATAGTAAAATTCATTGTGGTTGTGGCAGTGTTCGGGATTGTCTTCGGGCTAATGCCATTGAAATTTGTTCAGCACGAGTACTCCGGCGACACGACTATTGTACTGTCGTGTGTGGTACCAGAGGACGCACAAACAGATTACAGGCTGCAGTACACAAGCATTTTAAATAGCCGGGTACAAACAGCGGTCGCTATCGCTTCCGGTCATGATATGATCAAGCAGACCGCAGATATGCTGCAAATTGACGAAAAGGAAATTACTTCTATTACTGCTGTGCAGGTAGGCACTGCGCCGGTCGTAAAGCTTACAGTCAACAGCCCGAACGCAGGGAAAGTTGAAAGCATGACCAACACGGCGGCACAAATTCTTGCAGACAAGCTTACCAACGCTTTCCCGTCGCCGAAGTTGTCCGCGGTAGTCAGTGACAAGGCCATTCCACCTGTGCCGCAATCCAACCGGTCAGCGATGCTCAAATCCGGTATCTTAGGCTTGATTTTTGGTTTTATTGTTTGCGTTTGTTTCGGAATTGTTGTTGTACTGATGGATAAAACAATCCGAAACAGCCATTATGTCGGTGAAGCACTGAAGACGAACTTGCTTGGCATGATCCCGCAAAAGGGTGGGGAAGAGAAAAAACAGGATAGTTTCCGCAAACTGCGTGCAGCGGCTGTTAATCAGGCCAATGGGGGAAAGAGCTTTTTAATAACCGATGTCTGTGAACACAACGGCGCGCCTTCTGNNTTCTTCGGGTAAAACCGTACTCTTGATGGATACCGACCTGCATATGCAAAGTTTGGCTGCAGCTCTTAACGTGCAGCCCAAACAAAGTCTTTCGGATATCCTTGGCGGCGTGTGTTCTTCGGAACAGGCGATTTGTCCAACAGGAATAACCGGTCTTAGTCTTCTTTCCGGTACCAAGGATAATACTCTCAATTCCTCTGATATTTTGTCCTCTGCCCAGTTTGAAGAACTCGTCAAAGAACTTTCCGAAAAATATGATTATATTGTAAGCTATGTTCCTTCCGAGGTGCGCTATGCTGATGCCGACAATATCGCAAAGCTTTTTGACGCAGTTATCATGATTGCAAAGTACGGTTCAACGCCATATCACGAATTTAAGGATTCCTATCATCGCCTTGGGACATCCGGCGGCCATGTAATTGGGTTTGTAACAACCGATATCTAATTTATGTGAATACGTTAACCGCCCCGTGGATAAATCCACGGGGCGTTTTTTAGTTAATTTCATTTTCGGTTGTGTGATTAATCAAAGCGTTGATACGGTCAACCAACATATGTAAAGCAACTAAATTTTCGCCGCCTTGCGGAATGATGATATCCGCATATTTTTTGCTTGGCTCTACGAACTGCTCATGCATGGGCTTTACAGTGCTCATATATTGTGAAATAACAGAATCAAGGCTACGGTTACGCTCTTTCACATCGCGGGTAAGGCGGCGAATCAGCCGGATGTCCGCATCGGTATCGACAAAGACTTTGATATCCATCAAATCCAAAAGTTCTTTATTGTCAAATATCAGAATACCCTCAACAATAATCACGCGTGTCGGCTCCAAATGTACCGTTTTGCTTGTCTTAGTATACGTTTCAAAGGAATACTGCCCATAATCGATCGCTTGGCCACTTTTCAGTTTTTTAATATCCTTAATCATCAGGTCGGTGTCAAAGGAATTAGGATGGTCATAATTCATCATAACGCGCTGTTCAAAAGGGATGTCTGCGTTGGCATGGTAATAAAAATCATGAGATAAAATAATCGAATCTTCGGGAATGGCTGACTTTAGTTTGGTGGCAAGTGTTGTTTTACCCGATCCGGTACCGCCTGCTATACCAATTACAAAAGGGGAACAATTCATGGCTGCCTCCTGAATTTACAATAATACAAATTGAAGTAATTATATCACAAAATCCGGATGGTGTCATTATTTGTTCTCATCATTTTCACTGCAAAACAAAAAAGTACGCCTCAAAAGGCGTACTTGAAAAACATTATTTTTTAATAAAATTATCTCTGCTTAGAAAAGCACTCGCTGCAATAAACAGGTCTGTCTTCTCTTGGCTTAAACGGAACCTGAGTTTCCTTGCCGCATGAAGCGCAAGTTGCAGGGAACATTTCTCTGCGAGCAGATTGGCTGCCGTTGTTTTTACGGGCATTGCGGCAATCTTTGCAGCGTGTAGGTTCGTTGGTGAATCCTTTTTCAGCAAAAAATTCTTGCTCGCTCACTGTAAATACGAATTCTTGGCCACAGTCTCTGCATGTCAGGGTCTTGTCTTGGTTTAACAAATTGGCGTACCTCATTTTTAAAATATATGCCGCACTAATTTGGTTTGGCACTATCATAAAGTATATACGAAACAAAACTGGTTGTCAAATTTATTTTAAAAAAGAAAATAATCAGCAAAGAAAGTATAACATTTATAGAAAGAACGTAATTACAAACAAAGATATCCATTTGACAATTGCGATAATTTGATCATTATGGGTTGTGCTATTTGTCTAAATCTTGTATAATACTATTTCGCGCTATTTTTTTGAAAAGGGGTTTAGATATGGCGAAAATTAAAGAAATTTATGTTAAAGACGCTTATTATCCGTTCATATTATACTGTGAGAATCATGGGTATAGCGATATGACGGATTTACCAAAATGTGAATTTCACAAATTACAGGGTGAACCGGAAATTTCCCAATCTCTATTAAGCAGAATCAAAACGATCTATATTTTGTATTGCAAACAGCATGCTGCTGAATTTATGCCAATCAAAAGGGCTGCACCAAAGCCGTCAAAAAGCGCAGTGCCGGATGCGGAAATTGAAGGAGAACTGGAAGTGTATTTTCAAAGCAATTCTGATAAACTCATTCATATTTCAGATATTTCAAAAGCAATCGGGAAAAAAATTAAACGCAGTGATATTATAAGAATATTGGAAAGTGCGTCATGGTGTAAAGCAGTAGATGACACTACGTTTTTTTACGCGAATTGACAAATTGTAAAAGAAAAAGTACTTTTTATAACAGAAATGCTGACTAAGGTCTACAATTAACAAACAAGGGCGTTCACCTGTAACGGTGAGCGCCCTAATTATTTATTCAATCCCTAAATACTAACGACAGTTCAAAATTTTATCAATGCATCTATCCAGTTTGCGCAGGTCACGGTTATTCAACTTATCCAAACTACAGATGATTTGATTCAGACATCTGGAACTCGATGAATTACTGTTATCGAGATCACTGCCGTTGTCTCGCATATCAAAAACGTCATTGTTCTGATTGTTATTCGAACAGGAGTACAAACTCATTCCTTCACCCCTTTCAAGTGGGTCACTATATAATATGACAAATGGCGCAGGCCTGTCAATTTGATAAAAAAGAAGTGAAAAAAGATGAACTTTGGGAGCTGTTTGCCTTGATGAACCAAATTGAATTTACTCACCGATTTCCGCAATACAGAAGTCACTCAGGGCTTCCGTGATGCGCGCGGAGACGATTTGACCGCAAAGATTTTCGCCGCTGCTTGCTTTTACCGGCGTGTAATTATTGGTGTAACCTTCGTAAACACCCTTTGCACATTCACGTTCAAACAGAATCGATTCGGTTAAGCCGACTTGTTTTTGGAAGAACGCTTGCTTGGTTTCTTGAGTTGCTTCAATCAAAAGGCGACTGCGCTGTTCCTTTACCGCCTGTACCACTTGATCAGGCGAATCGTTGGCTGCTGTTCCGGGACGGCGCGAGTAAGCGAAAACATGTACTTTCGCAAAGCCGATTTCCTTTGCAAAAGCAAGTGATTTTTGAAATTCCTCTTCAGTTTCGCCGGGAAAACCAACCATCATATCTGTGGTAATCGCAGCGTTTATAAAAGCGGCACGCAGGTTCTTTACAATAGTGCGGTATTCCTGTGTATCGTAGTGTCGGTTCATGCGCCTGAGTGTTTCGTCACAGCCGCTTTGAAGCGACAGGTGAAATTGTGGGCAAAGCTTATTTTGTCGGCTCAGACGGGCGATCACAGGCTCACTGAGCTGCTCTGGCTCCAGTGACCCTAAACGGACACGTTCAACGGAGTCAGGGGCACAGGCAGCCTCCACAGCGTCGCACAGATGCAGACCGATATCCTGCCCATAGGCGGAAAGGTTGATTCCGGTCAAAACAATTTCCCTGTATCCGTTGGCAGCAATTTCTCTGATTTCATTTTTTAATTCTTCAATTGGNNTTTTAATAAAAGCACGCGTGCGCTCAAAAAAATTATTCACACTCAAACTTTCAAAACCGGTCTTTTTCTCATGCGGTACGATGTCCACAATGCGCTGACGTGAGGATTGATATTTTAGAATATCCGGTAAAAGCGAAGAATGATTCGAGTTGCCTAAAACAATGTCAGCGTCGTGAAGAGCTTCTGCCGCTTCGGGAAAAGCCTGCGGCATACAGCCGGTCAGTACCACCACGGCGGTTGGATTCTTTCGCCTTGCGCGGTGCAGTGTTTGGCGCACCTTGTGGTCGCTCATTGCCGTTACTGTACAGGAATTAATCAGCACAACATCGCTTTCCTCTTCGGAATCACATGCTGTAAACCCGGCAGTAACAAGTTGGCTGAGCATTGCCTGAGATTCATATTGATTCACCTTGCATCCAAGTGTAATTACAGAAACTTTCATTTTTCCACCTTTTATAAATTTACATATTTAAAATTAGTAATTGACATAATGTATGGTAATAATTGATATTGACCAATCTTTCAGCTTGCTATATTATTGGTTAGTGATTATGAGCATACGGAGGTAATGATATGTATTCGACTTCTATTCTATTGTCCAGCATTGAGGCTGTAAAAAAATTTGTTACCCTTACAAACAGCTACAGCTTTCCAATTAACCTTACTACCGATAAGTACAAAATTGATGCGAAATCCATTATGGGCGTTTTTAGCCTTGATTTGTCCAAGCCAGTTAATATCGAGGTCGAAGGTGATGATGCCAAGGAGTTTATCTCACAGCTTCATCAATTTGAAGTAGAGCAATAAAACAAACTTTGTTTTGAACAGCCCGATGCTTTATCGGGCTGTTTTTTTTATTCCTCAATTTTTTGTGCGAGCGTACTCCAGCGCTGGAACAGTTCGTCATTTTTGAGCTTTAAAGTTTCAATTTTTTGAGTGATTTCCATTGCCGCTTCATAATCGCTTGAAACCTCGGGATTCAAAAGCGCATCCTGTAGTTCGGAAATTTCCGTTTCGGTCTCGTCAATCTGTGCCTCACAGCGCTTCAGCTCGGATTTTTCCTTGCGAGCTGCTGCATCACGTTCTTTTTGGAGTTTGTATTCGTTGGGTTTCACAGGTGTGCTTTCGCTGATTTCTATGGCCTCGTTATGACTCTTTTCTATGTAGTCATCGTAGTTTCCAATGTATTCCTGCGCACCGTTCTGGTCAAGACAGTAAATGCGATCTGCTACTTTATTCATCAGATACCGGTCATGCGAAACAATCAGCAATGTACCTTCATAGCCTTGCAGTGCCGCTTCAAGGGCTTCGCAGGAGTCAATGTCCAAATGGTTTGTCGGCTCATCAAGCAATAAAAAATTATCGCGTGAGAGCATCAGCCGCAGCAGTAAAACTCTGGCTCGCTCGCCGCCGCTTAAAGCCGCTACGGATTTAAAGACATCATCGCCTTTGAATAAAAATACGGCAAGCGCGTTGCGAATTTCCGTCTGCGTCATTTTTGGATAGGAATCCCAGATCTCGTCCATTACTGTTTTTTCGGGGTGCAGCCCGGCCTGAATCTGGTCGTAATAGCCGACATCAATTCCAGCGCCAAAGTGAAATTCTCCGGCGGTAGGGGAGTTGATCCCTAAAAGCGTCTTTAACAGGGAGGTCTTTCCTCAGCCGTTCGGACCGATCAGAAATATTCTTTCACCCCTGTGTATTTCCATATCCACATTTTGGAACAACTTTTTATTGCCAAAGCTTAAAGCAAGCTTGTCCGTTGTCATGACGTCATTGCCGCCGCGCTGATTGATGCCAAAATCAAAATGAATGCTATCGAGCTTCTCGTCCGGTTTTTGAAGCGTGTTTTCGAGCCGGTCGATCATCTTAAGCTTACTTTCAGCGGTTTTAATGTTTCGTTCGCGGTTCCATTGGCGCTGCTGTGCCACAATTCCTTCAATACGCTTGATCTCTTTCTGTGTATTATCAAATTTGCGCTGAATTGCTAAATTGTTTTCGTCCTTTTGTGAAAGATAAGCAGAGTAGTTTCCCTTATATAATGTGAGCCTGTGATTTTCCATTTCAAATGTGCGGTTTGTGATCTTATCCAAAAAATACCGGTCATGCGAAATAACGATGAACGAACCGCTGTAAGTGCGCAGAAAATCCTCCAGCCACTCTACAGAGGCAATATCAAGATGGTTGGTTGGTTCATCAAGCAGCAGCAGATTTGCGCCGCTGAGCAGCATTTTTGCAAGCTGCAGCTTACCCTTTTGTCCGCCGCTTAAAACTCCGATCGGCATACCCATCTGCTCATCGTCAAAGCCGAGTCCCAAAAGCGCAGCTCGCGCCTTGCTGCGGCAGGTCAGACCGCCAAACGCCACAAAACGGTCGTTCAGCAGTGCTTGCTTTTCAATTAGTTCATCGATATTCTTTGGCTTCGTCTGCAGCTGCAGATTGATCCCATTCAGCTCTTCTTCAAGCTGTAGGAGGGAGGCAAATACCGTGAGCACTTCACTGTACGCACTGCGTTCAAGGTCGCGGCATACATGCTGCTCCATGTAACCGAGTACGGTGGAATTGGATTTGGAAATGTCACCGGCATCCGGCAGCATTTCGCCGGTCAGCAGTTTAAATAGCGTCGTTTTGCCGGACCCGTTGATACCAACCAGACCTACGCGATCATTTTCCTGTATCTCAAAAGAAATTCCGCTGAAAATCACATCGGTACCAAAAGATTTATTTAGATTGCTTGCGTTTAGCAAACTCATGAAGATGTACTCCTTGTATGTAAAGTGCGGAGCATAAAGCCCCGCTCACATATTATAATGAAATAACCAAGTTAAATCAAGCAGTTCAAAGATGCTTCTTTAATTCCTCAATATTTTTCTGCTCATTTATAATATATTCTTCTGCTAATTTTTTTGAACCCGCATCTGCCGCATCAAGCTGATTTAGCTTTTTGGTCATATCGATAATTCCCATTGTTGTACCGCTAATCATCAGTTCGGCAATGTGTACGGGATTTTTGTTAATCATCGTGTTCACCTGGATTGAACCCCAAAGCATTGCTTCTTTCATTTCATCTACGCCTTGGGGCATTCTTCCGGTGTTCCTGAGCATTTCTTTCGCTTTGACGGCCATTCCCTTATAATTTTCGCCCTGACGCTCAATTTGTTCACGCAGCGGCTCGTTGTGAACCTTTGGAATAATCATCTGTGTTGCTTTCAACCCCATTTTAGTAGCCTTGTAAATCTCATCAAGGAGATTTGCATTTTCATTTTCCATGTTTTGCTTGCTCCTCCTGCTTTATTTTGTAATACACGCAACACTATGATATCCAATTGAATGAGGATTTAAACTGGACATTTTTATGTTGTAAAGATATAATTCAATGAGAGGTGATTTTTTATGCATTGCGGCATTTCAACAGCCTGCCTTTATCCAATGGAGTTGGAGCGGGCTCTTCCAACTCTGATATCAATGGACTTTCATCTTTTCGAGATATTTATTAATACAGTCAGTGAAATGAAACCGGAATATATAAAAGAATTAAAGCGAATGACGGACGACAGCGGCAGTACGATAAAGTCAATCCACCCATTTACTTCCGGTTTTGAAAGTTTTCTGCTTTTTTCTGATTATGACAGGCGCTTCAACGATGGCTTGGAGTTCTACAAGCAATATTTTCAAGCTGCCAATTTGTTAGGTGCTCAAATTTTGGTGCTTCACGGTCAGCGCGACGATAAACGCAGCCCGATTTCAGAAAAGAAATATTTTGAGCATTATGCGAACCTTTACGCGCTTGGTAAGAGCTTCGGGATTACCGTTGCACAGGAAAACGTCAATTTATTTCGCAGCGATGATCCGAATTTCATCACACGAATGAGGCAATCTTTGGGCGATGACTGCGCTTTTGTACTGGATATTAAACAGGCTGTTCGCGCGGGTAAGAACCCTTACGGGATGTGTGCCGCAATGGGGGAGAGGCTTGTGCATGTGCATATTAATGACAATAAACCCGGCGCGGATTGCCTTTTGCCGGGGCGCGGTGTTATGGATTTTCGTGCGCTGAAAAGTCAAATGGCACAATTTGGTTACGATGGTGACTTCATTATTGAAGTTTACCGGCGCAATTTTGTTAATTTGGATGAATTAGTGTGTTCAAAACAATATATTGAAACACTTATTTAATGTAATACTTGATAATCCTTTATAAAATATGTTATAATTACACAAAATAACAAAGGTGATGATACGATGCGGTGCCCATATTGCGGTTATGAAGAATCAAAAGTGATCGATTCACGCCCAACTTATGAAGGAGAGCGCATTCGTCGGCGCAGAGAATGCCTAAAATGCACAAAACGCTTTACAACGTATGAGGTTATTGAAACGGTACCCGTTGTGGTTATTAAAAAAGATAAATCACGCGAAACATTTGACCGCAACAAACTTCTGAATGGATTACTGCGCGCCTGCGAAAAGCGGCCGGTATCTCTTGATACGCTTGAACGTATTGTTGATGAAATTGAGAATATGCTTCAAAATTCACTTGACCGTGAGGTTCCATCAAGCTTAATCGGAAAATATGCGATGGAAAAACTCAAAGATGTTGATGAAGTTGCCTATGTACGCTTCGCATCGGTTTACCGTCAGTTTAAGGATATTAATACTTTTATGGACGAATTGAACCGCATGATCAAAAATAAAGCTTAACTTAAAATAATTTTGGCGGCAGAAATTTTTCTGCCGCCGTTTTTTATGATTACAAAATATTTTCAATATTGGGAAATTCCGATTCGTTAAGATACTTAATTTGGGTTATGCTACGGTCACAATCCGCGGTAAATTGGTCGTTTGATCCGTAATAGCTCAGCATCGGTAGCCCGGAAAGAGTTTGATCAATGGCTTCCAGTTTATCATGAGGCATATAAGTGCACAATACCTTGTGACATTCATGCCAGTCCTTCACTGCCTTTTCGCTCAGCTTTAAGGCTGTTTCCATGTCACCGCCGTTAGCGGCCTCTTTTGCGCTGTTGACGGTCTGGGTCATGTCTGCACTGATTTGCTGCGTCTTTATCGCTCCAAAAATACAGACAGCTAACAGAACGACCAATATAATTGCTGAAGCCCACAAGCGTTTCATTTGTATTCATCCTTTTTAATAATCGTAAAATCTCCTTTTTTATTAGCCGTCATGATAAAGATTTGATCGATGCCCACATTCTTACCACGCAACACGCCTTCAAGCCAATCGCGGCTCTTGCTGCAAAGCTGCAGCGAAAAGTTGGAAATTTCGCCGTCACTGATTACCACGGTTTCAATGCCCGTATCAGGCAAGGCTACACCTAACATTCCCGCTGTGGGCTGCTCTTTGTCCGGCTTCTTAATAACACTCATTTTTCCGTTGGTTTCGATAATCGCGTAAGCGACATCTTCGAAGCTAAAAACGCTTTTCTGTCGTAGCTGTTCGGCAAGGTCTTCGGTGCTCATTCGCAGCCTGCGCATTTCCCTCTGGTCAACTTTTCCATCGTTGATTACAATAATTGGCCTTCCACATATCATTTTACGGAATTTTGAACTTTTGAGCATTAAAGCCGACACAAAAATTTCACACATAACAAGTACTGCAATTGGAATAAGACCGCTTGCCAAAGGCTGCCCCGTGTTTTGCATTGGGATTGCTGCGATATCTGAAATTAAAAGCGTCACAACGAGTTCACTGGTTTGCAGTTCACTAATTTGCCGCTTGCCCATCAGCCTTACAGCTACAATTATTACTATGTAGAGCAGCAAGGTTCTTATAAAGGATATTGTCATTTTTTAATCACCGCAAATAGTATTATCCCACTATCCGGTACTTATGCATCAAACCTGGCTTAAGCATCGGCTGTGTGAGTTGATGCGAAGAATCAATTGTTTCCACGGTGCGCTTTGCAGTGAAACGACCACGACTGAAGTTGTTCAATCGTGGTCGTTTTTAAAATAAAATTAAAGCGGTTTAATCTCCTGAGCAAATTTTGTAAAGTTGTCGTTAGCTACAAAATTCTTCAGATAAAGGGACCGGCAGTTTTCACGCAGTTCTTTTTTCTTTTGAACAGGCAGAAGAATCATGGATTTGATTTTTTCCGTAAGCTTGTCCGGTGTAAAGTCAGCGTCAAGAAGAAAACCAGTTTCTCCATTTTTAACAATTTCGCTTGAACCGCCAACATCGGTTGCAATCGTGGGTATCCCAAACGAGCAAGCCTCCATGATACTGACCGGAAGGCCTTCGGAACTGCTTGTGTTGATAAATAAATCAACGGGGTTATTTTTATAAAAATCCATCAGCTCGCTATTTTTTATTTCCCCGGCAAAATCATACTCCATAAAACTCAAGTTCTGTTCCGAATATTTAATTAGCTCATTTAGTGCTTCGCCGCCGCCAAAATGCGTCCATTTCAAATTTAATCCACTGCCGCTTAATTGTGCAAGCGCCTGTGCCAATAGTTCTACGCGCTTAATTGGTGTAATATGGCAGCAGCTCACAATGTGGAACACGCTTCCGTCACTTTCTTTACCAGTTCCAAAATCACGTGTGCCTAGGTATGAAGTTTGAATTTTATCACGGTAATCGGGATAAGATTCCATTAAGTAATTACTGCCATCTTCCGAGCAAGGGTAAACTTTGTCTATGTTTTTTAGCATGTAGTACCTTAGCGGTAAATAATTTGCGGAATTCCTGTAGGCATACAAGTCGTAGCGATGTGCCCGGCTGACAGCACGTTTTGCTTTTGCTGTGCAGTACCTTTTCAGCCGCAAGGCAACCATGGCAATGTCATGGAACCAATAACTGTAAAAGGTGACCCCGTCGTATTCTTCAAAATTATACTGAGAAAGAATATTAACAGCCTCGTCATAAATAATTTCTGATTTTGCAATGAAATAACTCAGATACAGCTTCTTTTTCAGCGAACCTTTAACGGCGTTGCACTCGTCCTTTCCCGAATAACCTTTGTAGTCTTTAAAAGGGAACTGCCTGGAAATGGCACCGGGCAGGCTATGTTTAACTTTTGAAGTACGGATGTTGTGAATACTTACATTTTCAGGAACGCTTCTGGTTTGCACAGGATGATCAGATGTACTTGTAGCAATGATAATCACTTTTTCAAATGTTTTTGCCAGAATAGGAATTTCGTCTTCTATAAATTCTTCACCCTTATCAAAGGGGAAAACTTTCGTTAACAGTAATAGGCAGTCCTTCATTTCAAGAGCCTCCAGATAATTGATGTATAAAGAATAGCATACTAAATTTAACTTTTCAACATAGTATTTCTAAATATAAATTCATTATTGTGTTAAATAACAATAAATGCTATAATCATTAATAATATTTTAGTTTCATGGTGTAATACAGATGTACGATCATTATGAGGACGGATTTGTCGCGCCTATAAATAATCCAAATGGGGGAGAACAATGAAATTCCTGTATGTCAGTGTTGAGCCCGATCAATCGGACTTGTTTTGCAATACAATTCTCGGTCAAATTTTGGGTGTTAGGCAGCTTGGCAATATAGCGGAAGGCGCCTGTATTCATGGCGATGAACTTTTATATTGCACAAAGGACGGAATTACACGTTTTCCTCTTCCAATTTCAGACGCAAACCGCGAAGAAACTGCTTGCCGGCTTATTTGTGACGGTATTGAAAAAAACCAATATGATTATGTTTATTTGCGAGGTTTTTTGATCAATAAAACGCTGCTCAGAGTGGCCGCCTGTGCCAAGTCCAAAAAAATTGGCGCCAAAGTAATTTTTGAGGAAATGAGGTTTCCGCTTAAGAACGCTTGCGAAGAACTGCTTCAAACCTATAGAAACAGCGGTGATTTTAAAGAGCATCAGAAACTTCGTTCAAAGATGATTCATCATTCGCTTTTAAAATCCAAATTTTCAGGGGTAGCTGATACGATTGTGGTGTTTGGCGTTCCGACTGAACATGTATGGGGGACACCTTCTATCACTGTTGACAGCGGAATTGATGTCAGTACGATTAAATGCCGAACAAAGGTTGAAGCACATGGCGATTCAATTTCTATTTTGGGTGTTGTTGAGAACCCGAAAATTTGCGGTTATGATCGTGTGATTCGTGGATTGAAAGCCTACCAAACGAATGTACGCAGGGATAAGATTGTTTTTGATATCGTAGGCGACGATGCGGATGTGCAGGAATTCAAAGTAATGGTGCAGGAAAATCAGCTTACCGACTGTGTTCGTTTTCTAGGCAAAAAAACTGTTGATGAGATGAATGAACTTTATGATTCCCACACAGTTGCTGTTTCTTGCTTGGGACTTTATCGGATTGACGGCAGCTATTTTACTTCCCACAGTACAAAGCAGTATTGCGCTGCAGGTATTCCGTTTATCTATGCCTATGAGGATATAAGCCTTGACAATAATACCCCGTTCGCCTTAAAATTGGCGAATAACGATTCACCGATCAACATCGCTTTAATAGGTGAATTTGTGTGGCGCTGCCGTTTGAACCAGCGTTTGACGCTGACAGAACGGAAGTTTGCTGAAAAACATTATGACTGGCGGGTAATCATGAAGCGTATTCTTGAATTCACCGCCACAGGAAGACGGGAGGTCTGATTTTGCCAAAAGTAAGCGTAATAGTACCTGTGTATAACGTAAAGAAATATCTAACACAGTGTGTTGACAGTATTTTGGCGCAGACACTGAAAGATATTGAAATTCTTTTAATTAACGATGCTTCTACGGACAATTCGCTGGAGCTTGCCCGTGCCTACGAAACAGATTCGCGGGTCAAAGTATTCGATAAACCCCATGGCGGTCTGGGTCACACACGCAACTATGGCGTTGCCCGCGCGACCGGTAAATACCTCGTATTTATCGACTCGGACGACTGGATTGACCCGGAGATGCTCCAAAACTTNNATGAACAGGAAATCATGTTGGAAGACTTGCCGGTTACCATTATGGCGCATTGTCTTGCAAGCCGTGTTTTGGCTGTGGGCGGCGCTTATTACCACTATCGCTACAATCCACGGTCTTTAAGCACGCGGTATCGTCCCCGTAAAATGGAGATGCTGACTGCCTGTTTCAATATTGTACGTGAATTTTTACAAAGTCAAGACCGATACGAACAATACAGCGAGCGCCACTTGGCGTGGCTTTTACGCAGTGCAGCACATTCCTCATTTGTGAACTGTTTCAGCCCGCTTACCAAAAGCAGCCCTGCAGAGCGGTATCAGGAACTGCGCGGTATTTTAAAAAATCCGCTGCTTAAACAGGCGGCACATTCCGACTACCTAAAAAACGGAACGAAGGCCGACAGAATCATCCTGCGTGTCATTCGTACAAGAAATACGCCGCTTGTCTACTTGTTCTACCGGCTATATTCCAATATCCTTTTTAAAGACGCAAGGAGAAAGTAATGCCAAAAAAACGTGTACTCTTTATTAATTACAGTCTGCACAGCGGTGGAATTGAAAAAAGCCTTGTTACGGTTTTATCGCTGTTTGATTATCAAACCTATGATGTTGACCTGCAGCTTTTTGCAAACGACGGTATGTTCCTGAGCCGTGTTTCACCACAGGTCAACCTTTTGCCTCCGCTTTTTCCGGCTGAGTATAAACTGAATATTCGCCAGGCATTTTTAGCGCTGATTAAAAAAGGGCATCCAAAGATTGCGCTTTGCCGGCTGCTTGTCAGCTTTGCCGGTTTAAAGGGCACTATGGGTGAACGTTTAGTCCGCATGTGGAACGTAGAAAAGCGCTTCATAAAGCCCTCCAAGAAAGAATATGACGCAGTGATTGCATTTATGGAGGGGCAGCCGATTTATTACGCTGTCACCAAAGTGCAGTGTAAAAATAAAATTGGCTTTATCCACGGCGACTACATTGCCATGGGGCTGAATAAGGATTTTGATACCGATTTCATCAAACATCTAAATGCGCTCTGTACGGTTTCCGAATCCTGCAAAACTGCGCTTGATCAGACCTTTCCGATGCTTTCGAATAAATTCCATGTGATTTATAACATCGTTTCCTCCACATTTATGCGCGGCATGGCAAATGAGCCGGCCGACTTTGAAGACGATTTTACCGGCAAGCGCGTATTGTCCATCGCGCGCCTGTCACAACAGAAAGGCTTGGACATCGCCTTGCCGGCGATTGCCAAGCTAAAGCAAAAGGGACTTCAGTTCAGGTGGTACATCATCGGAATCGGGCCGGAGCTGGAAAGCTTGCAGGCAATGATTGAGGAACTGCATATCGGGGATTATGTCAAGTTTATGGGCGAGCGCGCCAATCCGTATCCGTACCTGAAAGCCTGTGACGTTTATCTTCAGCCGTCCCGTTTTGAAGGAAAATCCATTGCGGTTGATGAAGCCATGGTAATGTGCCGCCCCATCCTGTTGACTGATTTTTCAACTGCGGCCGATCAGATCAATTCCGGAGAAAATGGCATGATTGTTCCGATGAACAGCGACGGTATTGCCGACGGGTTGGAAGATTTACTGCTGAATGACGAACGCCGCACTCAATTTACCGAAGCTTTAGCAAAATGCGATTATACCAACGAAAATGAAATAAGCAAGCTGTACACGTTGATCGACCAAGCGTAATAAACAAAGAGGTGGTATTGTGAGCCTTTATATATGGCTGATAACCATTGCCCTCATGGGGATTTTAATGCAGGTCTGTTTCAACCAGCGTGATTATTACAAGAATGAAGCAAGAGCCTTAACGGTGAAAGCAATCTGCACATTGGTTCCGGTTTCGATCTGTCTTTATGGAATCATCAAAACGGGAGCGCCAGTGACAACGTGGATTTTATTTGCCGGTCTTTGTATTTGCCTTACGGCGGACGTGGTGATCGGAATCCATTTTGTAGCCGGTATGCTTGTGTTTCTGTGTGCGCATTTATGCTTTATCACTTACTTCTTAACGCTTGCACCGTTGAAAGGCCACAGCATCGTTCTTTTCGCACTGCTTTACGCCCTTGTCGTGAAAGGCTTTTGGAAGTTTGTACCCACGCTTGGAAATCGAGTGGTTCCTTTTACGGTTTATCCTGCGGTACTGATGATTATGTTTTCTATCGCCATGATGCTGCCGTTTGCACTTGGCAGTGTAGGCTCTGTTCTCCTCGCGGTGGGGGCGGGGCTGTTCGCAATTTCAGATGTAATTTTAGCGGGCAATACATTGGGGGATTTCAGCAAGGTAAAGGACAGGGTGGTTCTCTACCTCTATTACCCTGCAGTTTATCTTTTGGCGGTAAGTGTGTTTTATATGTAAAAATAAAAAGGCTCTTACGATGGTTTTTCCAAAGTAAGAGCCTTTATGATGATGGACTGTTATACTACTCTCCAATTAAAATGTATATTTCAATTGGAGAACGCCCGGCNNTAATGGATTTTAGTATTAACGTGCGGCTTTCATTGCAATTCTCGCCTTTGTTTCAGCTTCCTTGCGCAGCTTTTCTTCAACTCGTTCAAGGTTATCGGTGTTTTTCCAGAGTTCAGCGGCGACCGGCGCCCAATTTTCGGCTGCGCTTGCGCATTTTTCGCTTAACGCATCGACATCCTCCGGGTGAATCATATCGGTTGACTTTGCGCCGGATTCATTTACCATGGTCGTCAGTCGACCCGGATTGTCGAGCAGCGGGCAGGGCTGAAGCAGGTTTTGATTAAAGGGTTGGTTCTTGCGGTACTGCATAAACAGGGGCGACTGAAAAGCTTCCAGCAGTGTCTTATCCTTAATATTCGAGTCNNTCTGCGTAATGAATGAACGCACAGGGCTCGATGTCACCGTTTGCGTTGATATGCAGGTAACAGCGGCCACCGGCAATACAGCCGTTCACGTACTCGCCGTCGTTCCAGAAATCCATGGTAAACAGCGGCTTCGTGCTCCTGAACTTGCGAATTTGCTCATACATGTACTTGCGCTGTTCTGCGGAAGCCATCAATTCCGGAACCGCGTCCACACCAACCGGCATATAAGTGAACAGCCATGCAAATTTACAACCCTTTGCAATTAAATCATCTATGTACTCTTCACTGCCGATCGTTTCGGCATTCTTGCTTGTGTAACAGAGGGAGGCTCCAAAAGGAAGCTTCTTCCTTTTAAGGATATCCATCGCTTTGATGATGGCCTGATAGGTTCCTTTTCCGCGGCGGAAGTCGGTTTCCTCTTCAAAGCCCTCAATGCTGATTGCCGGAATAAAATTCTGAACCCTCAGCATTTCATCGGCAAACTGTTCGTCGATGAGCGTTGCGTTTGTAAATGCAAGAAATTCACAGTCACTGTGCTTTTCACAGAGTCTTATAATATCATTCTTACGAACAAGCGGCTCGCCGCCGGAATATATGTACATGTAGGTTCCGAGCTTTTTGCCCTGCTCGATGATGCTGTCCAGTGTTTCAAAGCTCATATTCAGTTTATTGCCATATTCAGCGGCCCAGCAGCCTGTGCAGTGCAGGTTGCAAGCAGAAGTGGGGTCCATTAGAATTGCCCACGGAATATTACAGTTGTATTTTTCTTCATTTTTGTTTTTGCGCTGGCAGCCGATGATTGAAGAATTAATAAGAAAATTTTCAAACGTCTTTTTTCTTACACCCGTATCAATGTCGTCATAAAGGCTCATGATTAACTTATACCAGTTATTGTCAGGGTTCTTAAGCGCTTCTTCAACCATATCGTAAGCGTTGTGATAATAATCGTACTTATCCAATTTACGCACCCAGTTGAGAACCTTTGGCGCGTTTTCCGTAGGATTATCGTTTAAATAGTCCAATGCTTTTTTGATGCCGAAGGCTTCCAATTTTTCATTAACAGTTCCCATTATTCATTGCTCCCTTTCTATAAAGCGCTATGAGTCGTACTATTTTCTGTTATGTTAACATTTTCCTATGGAAATGTATGTATACAAAACGATAGTTGAGTACAAATTTCATACATAACGCTGAAAGTGTCCTATCACCGCAATCAGTGTAATCTTTCAATCAATATAATTGACTTTGACTTTGCTTTATTGTATCATCAAAGTGTTTCTATATGTGGCCGGCAGGCATTGTGTCGGTCGGAATACGCAGCCAAGTAAAAAGAAGTGGACTAATTATTTAATATATGATATATAATTTATGTATATGGGGGCTAAATTATGCAGTTAAGGAATTTGCTTGAAGGATTAAAATATACTTGCTCCGGAAATTTGGATGTTGAGATTACGGATATTATTTATGATTCGCGCAAGGTAGTAAAGGGCTGCGCTTTTGTCTGCCTGTGCGGTTCGTCCGTGGACAGTCACGAGTTTGCACAGCAGGCGGCAGATGCCGGTGCGGCTGCAATTATTGCACAGCGTGCAGTCGGTGTTCAAAATGCGGCCGTTGTTTTGGTTGAAGACACCCGATACGCAATGGCGGTACTCTCCGCAGCGTATTTTCAGCATCCCGCCGAGCAAATTAGAGTAGTCGGCATTACGGGTACAAAGGGGAAAACCACAACGTCCTATATGATACGCTCTATTTTGGAAGCCGCCGGCATAAAAACCGGATTAATTGGAACCATCGGCACGATTATCGGCGAACAGGTGATTCAGACGAACAACACCACACCGGAATCCTACGATGTACAGCGGTACCTGCGTATGATGGCTGACAACGGCTGTGAAGCCGCTGTAATCGAAGCATCTTCCATAGGGCTCAAAGATCACCGTGTATCGGGCTTTACGTTCGATATCGGCTTATTTACCAACTTTTCACCCGATCACATCGGCGGCAGCGAGCATAAGACTCTTGAAGAGTATATGCAGTGTAAAAATATGCTTTTCAGACAATGCAAAACCGGAATTATCAATATTGATGACGAAAACTGGCAGGGAATTACGGCGAACCATACCTGCACCATCGAAACCTATGGTTTTCACGCGGATGCTGATTTGCGTGCTCAAAATGAACAGCTTATTTCGCGCCCCGGTTACCTTGGTGTTCATTTCGACTTGAGCGGTCAGCTTGACTTTGGCGTTGATGTGGATATTCCCGGGAAATTCAGCGTTTATAACGCGCTCGCGGCAATTGCCGTTTGCAGGCATTTTCAAGTTTCCCGGCAGAACTGCATGGACGGCCTGAATACCGTCAAGGTCAAGGGCAGGGTGGAGCCTGTGCGTGTGCCCGGCAATTATACATTATTAATTGATTACGCGCATAATGCATTGAGTATGGAAAATATTTTGGAGACACTAAGGGAATACAAACCGCACCGTTTGATTTGTTTGTTCGGCGCCGGCGGAAACCGCGCGCGTTCCCGCCGCTATGAAATGGGAGAAGTGAGCGGTAAACTGGCCGACCTGTCGGTTATCACCGCGGATAATTCCCGCTTTGAAGATGTAATGGATATCATTGCGGATATAAAGGTGGGTATGAGCAAAACAGACGGAAAATACATTGTGATTCCCGACCGCAAGGAAGCAATCAAATACTGCATGGAAAATGCCGAGGACGGCGACATTGTGGTTCTCGCGGGAAAAGGACACGAAGATTATCAGGAAATTAAAGGCGTAAAATACCATCTGGATGAGCGCGAGGTCATCGCGGATATATTAAATCAATAATAAGGTGATATAAATGAAAATGACGGTTGGCGAAATAACCGCAGCGTGCGCGGGTAAACTGCTCTGCGGCGACCCGGATACAATTATCACGGCAGTCAGCACGGACAGTCGTAAAATTGAGTCCGGTACACTCTTTGTCCCGATTAAAGGCGAGAGGGCGGATGCGCACACATTTATCAACGCAACTTTCGCGGCAGGAGCCGCGGCTACACTCACACAGGAACATGACAGCATGGATGATACCCACGCGTGGATCAGCGTGAGCGACACGGGGGAAGCGCTGCAGCAGATTGCAGCGGTATATCGCAGAGGATTTCGCATCCCATTTGTGGGCATAACCGGAAGCGTCGGCAAAACCACAACCAAAGAGATGGTTGCGCTTGCGCTTTCAGCCGGTTTGAATGTTATGAAGACAGAAGGAAATTACAACAGTCAGATTGGGTTACCACTGACAATGTTCAATCTTACCGATCAACATCAGGTTGCGGTAATTGAAATGGGTATGAGTGATTTCGGCGAGATGGCTCGCCTTGCGCAAATTGCCGCGCCGGATTACGCGGTTGTGACCAATATTGGTATTTCTCACATTGAACNNCATAAAGGCTCCATTCTGTTCCTAAACGGTGACGATACCATGCTCGCGGGTCTGCGCGGTCAGCTTAATGCCAAGATTATTTATTTTGGTACACAGCTTTGGTGCGATTTCCGTGCTGAAAATATCAGGACTACGGCCACTTCCACCCAATTCACACTATTTGCGGCCGAAGAAATTGGTGAAGTAAGACTGCCGGTTTTAGGAATGCACAATGTTACCAATGCGCTGGCTGCCTTAGCGGTGGCTCAGACGCTCGGCGTGCCCCTTAGTAAAGCAATAGCTAAGCTTTCGAGTTATCAACCCCTTGCAATGCGCCAGCAAATACACCATGTCAATGAAGTGACTGTTATTGATGATTCTTATAATGCGAGTCCCGATGCAATAAAGAGCAGTGTGGATGTGCTTTGTAGTTTCCACACCGGAAAACGTGTCGCTGTACTTGCCGATATGCTTGAATTGGGTGACTTTTCACAAAAGGCTCACTTTGGGGTGGGCGTTCATGCGGCTCAAGCCGGAGTTGACGTTGTTGTAACGGTGGGAGAACGCGCCCGTGAAATCGCAAAGGGGGCGCAGTCAGTCAATCCCGATATTATCTGTTTCCCGTGCTCGGATAACAACGAGGCGATTACAAAGCTGAAGTCTATTTTAACGGGCGGAGACGCGGTGCTGATTAAAGGCTCGCGTGCGATGCAAACCGACCAAATCGTAAAGGCACTTCTTTAAAACAAATTATAAATATTTTATGAAAAGCGGCAGGTTTTTAGATCTGCCGCTTTTTTGCGTTTTTTATAAAAAATAATAAATTGACAAAAAATTAAATATAATAATCAGCTAAATTATGAACTTTTTAACAATTCAGCCTTTTTAGGGTTGCATTGATTACAAACTTGTGTTAATATGTAACCAATTTGTAACATTTGTAATATATATGTAATGAATAAGTTATACATAAAACCGGATTTGTAACAGGAGGGGCAGAATGAAAAAGAGGCTTGTTTTTATTACGGGTTTGATCGCCGCGGTTGTGGCTTTTACAGCTGTTTCCATCGGGGCGGCACCGGATGTCAGCGCTGCAAGTGCAAAAACGGGGGTTGGCCTGTCAGAACACGTGTTGAAAGCCTACAATGAGGGGTGGAAATATCGTTCCGCCTGTTATGGTCAATTTGTGAACGGAACCCGTTCCAGTGACTGTTCCGGCCTTATTAAGTCTTATCTCTGGTGGACGGGCGAAACAACCGATCCCAGACCAGGCCTCGTTTCGGTCGCCGGCAGTTCAGGCGATATGCTCAGTTCGGCAAGTTCCAAAGGCAAAATTAATTATTCTAATTCTTCTTCACTTCCCAGAATCCACGGTTTGATTTTATATCAGCCGGGTCATGTCGGCGTATATGTGGGCAACAATATGGCTGTGGACAACCGTACCACCGGAGTGAATGTAAAATATGAAAAGGTATTCGGACGCAGTTCCCCAAAATGGACAATGTGGTTTAAGCTTCCCCAAATTTCTTATCCGACAACCGGATTTGCTACTTTTAACGGTAATAAATATTACTATGAAAATGGACAATATGTTGTAAATACGACAAAAACAATCAATGGCACAGCCTATACTTTTGGCTCGTCCGGCACCATAATTGCTACCGCAGGTGCAGCACCCCAAGCGGCTGTTTCTTCTGCCGCGGATGTCACAAAGACAGTAGCCGTTCGCGCTCAGGCTGCGAAAACTACAGCAGTTAAGACGAGCACGGCTTCCTATAGTACATTAAAAGTTGATTCTAAAAGCGATGATGTCAAAAAGCTTCAGCAGAGGCTGAAAGATCTTGGATATTACTATGAGAGTGTTAATACATATTATGATTACTGTGTTTCGGATGCCGTCAGTGCGTATCAGAATGCCGCAGGATTAAAGGTTACCGGTGCTGCCGATCCCACTACATTGGCAAATATTTATGCTACTGGTGCGCCTAAAAACGCGAACCCCGGAACTTTGACTCCGGGCATGCATTCCTCCCTTGTTTCTGCGATGCAGACAAGATTGATTGCTTTGGGATATTTGACCGGTGAAACCACCGCTTTTTATGGTGAAGCAACAAAACAAGGCGTATTGGCTTACCAGAAAGCGGCAGGCATTGCGCAAACCGGAATAATGGACAAGACGAATCTTGGCAAGCTGTACGCGGATTCAGCGGTAAAAGCACCGGCGCAAAGTACGCCGCAATCAGAAAAGGCAACTGCCTCTTCGCAGTCCGAGCCTGTAACCTCTACGAGAACCATTGTGCATGATGATATCGTTCCTACTGCAAACGCAGCCGTAGTCGGGAAGACGGAAGAAAAACCTGTTTCAAACAATGGATTTGCATTTTTCATCGTACTTTCTTCTGCGTTTTTAACCGGAACATTCATGTTACTTAAGAAGCTTAAACGGCGTTCTAAAAAGACTCAGCCGGTTTTTATAAAAGAAAATATTTCGATTAAAGACCTTTTGCATCATTTGAAAATTCGCTGAAAGTTGAATTCTGACAAAATCCCTCACGGTAATCGTGGGGGATTTTTTAACTGCGAAAATTTTTGATATATTTGTGTTTTGCATTCATATAAAATGTATTTTGTATATTTGATCGTGATAAATAGAGCATTTCAAAGTAAAACGGAGAAAAATTAATAAAGTTGCTGTATAAATTAAAAAACCAATAGAAAATTGTAGAAAAATTTAAAAAAATCTTGACAAATCGTCTTTATACAACTATATTTGATATGTTGCGTTTGCATCTAACTATATATTCGGCGGCGCTTCACTGCCGCAGTCATTGCTGACTGCGAAAAATCCTTTGCGGAGGGCAGTGGCAACGGTGCGGCTGGGATTGCGTTTAACCGTATGGCTTAACGTAACTAATTTTACCGCAAAGGGGATGCACAGATTGGAAAATACTTCAATTATATCATTACAAAACATCGCAGTATCGTTTGACGGAGAAGTTGTGCTGAAGGACTTTAACCTCAGCATAAGGGATGGCGAATTTGTCACCCTCCTCGGACCTTCCGGCTGTGGAAAGACCACAACCCTGAGGATTATCGGTGGCTTTGTTAAACCGGACACAGGCGATGTTTTTTTCAATGGCAAGAAAATCAATGATCTTCCACCGCATAAACGGGAGGTCAATACCATTTTTCAAAAGTACGCGCTGTTTCCGCATCTCAATGTGTACGACAACGTCGCGTTCGGAATGAGGGTTCACGGCAAAAGCGAGAGTAAGATTAAAACCGCTGTAAACGAAATGCTCAATTTAGTCAATCTGAAAGGGTTTGCTCATAGAAATGTGAATATACTTTCCGGTGGTCAGCAGCANNGTTGCAATTGCGAGGGCGCTTGCCAATGAGCCCAAAGTTTTGCTCCTTGATGAACCTTTGGGTGCGCTCGATTTAAAGCTGCGCAAGGACATGCAGGTTGAACTTAAAAAAATACAGCAGCAGACCGGCATCACATTTGTTTTTGTTACCCATGACCAGGAGGAGGCTCTTTCCATGTCCGACACAGTTGTCGTGCTGGACAAGGGTGCAATTCAGCAAATTGGTACGCCGCAGGATATTTATAACGAACCTAAAAACGCTTTCGTAGCTGATTTTATCGGCGAAAGTAATATTCTTGACGGAATTATGCATGAAGACTACATGGTCGAATTCGCGGGCCATCACTTCAAATGTGTGGATAAGGGCTTTCGGCCGGATGAGCCGGTTGATGTCGTCATTCGTCCCGAAGATATTGACTTTGTTGAACCCGACGCAAGCCACATTTCCGGTACGGTAACCAGCGTCAATTTCAAAGGCGTGCATTACGAAATTATCGTCGATGTTCGGGACTTCAAATGGATGATACAGTCCACTGATTTTCAGGAAGTCGGCAAAAAAATCGGCCTTGTACTTCAGCCGGACGATATCCATATTATGCATAAGTCCGAGTACTCCGGTATGTTCGGCGATTACAGCACCTTCAGCGATGAAATGGACGAGGACAGTCAGCCTCAATCCGAGGAAGGTGAGGTTGAAAATTAAGTATGAAAGCTAAATCTGCAGCGGCGCCATATGCCGTTTGGATGTCTATTTTTATTATCGTGCCGATGATTTTGGTGGTTATATTTGCATTCACCGATAAAAGCGGCGCCTTTACTTTAAAGAACATTGCAGGAGTAGGTCAATACTCAAATGTTTTTTTACGTTCTATTTGGCTTGGAGCCCTCGCAACCGTTATTTCGCTGATTCTGGGCTATCCGCTCGCCTATATTATTTCTCACATCAATGTGCGCCGTCAGAGCATTATGGTAATGCTTGTGATGCTGCCGATGTGGATGAATTTTCTGCTCAGAACCTACGCATGGATGACGCTGTTGGAGGACAATGGCATTATCAACAACGTTCTTGCGTCTTTTGGCCTTGAAAGGCTGCACATGATTAATACACAGGGCGCGGTTGTGCTCGGAATGGTATACAACTATATTCCGTATATGATCCTTCCGCTGTATTCGGTTCTGACGAAAATCGACGGCAACGTAATCGAGGCAGCACAGGATCTGGGAGCAAATCAGCGAAAAGTGTTTATGAAGGTTATACTGCCCATGAGTACGCCCGGAATGATTTCCGGCATCACAATGGTATTTGTGCCGGCTGTCAGCACCTTTATTATTTCCAAAATGCTGGGCGGCGGTGCAAACCTGCTGATTGGCGACTTGATTGATATGCAGTTTCTCGGCAGTGCCTACAATCCGAATCTCGGCTCTGCAATCTCGCTTGTACTGATGGTGCTGATTTTGATCTGTATGGGGATTATGAATCAGTTTGATGACGGTGAAAACAGCGGGGGAGGAATCATGATATGAAGGTATTATCAAAAATTTATATGGCGTTTATATTCTTCTTTCTTTACGCCCCGATTTTCGTTCTCATTATCTTTTCATTTAATGATTCCACCACCATGAGCCGTTCAGTATGGTCCGGCTTTTCATTAAAATGGTACACAAAGCTGTTTCAGGATGGAATGATTCTTGACGCATTGCGCAACACGCTTATCATTGCGCTGATTGCCGCTATAGTTTCGACTGTGCTGGGTACTGCCGCGGCAATTGGTATCGGTGGGATGAACAAGTGGATGAGGCGCGTAACCATGAATGTGACGAACCTGCCTATGGTCAATCCCGAAATCGTCACCGGTGTTTCTTTGATGTTGCTATTCGTGTTTGTTGCCAGGGGCTTTGGTAATGTGTCGCTCGGTATGCTTTCGCTGATTTTAGCACACATCACATTTTGCCTGCCGTATGTGATCTTGTCAGTCATGCCGAAACTTCGGCAGATGGATCCCCATCTTTATGAGGCGGCACAGGATCTTGGGTGTAACCCTGTCCTTGCTTTCTTCAAAGTTGTTCTGCCCGAAATCATGCCGGGCGTTGTAACAGGAATGATTATGGCGTTCACACTTTCGATTGATGATTTTGTTATCAGCTACTTTACAAGCGGAACTACGCAAACGCTTCCTATTTTTATTTACTCCATGACAAGAAAGAGGATCAGTCCGGAAATCAACGCGCTTTCCACTCTGCTTTTCGGTACGATCATGGTGCTGCTCTTAATCGTCAACTTACGCCAGTCCAAGGATAAAAAGGTGGAAGAAAATATGATGGAGGAGGCATAAGCTGTTGAAAAAATGGGTTGCAGCTTTAATAGCTGCTTTAATGATGACCGTCAGCATCTGTCCTTCTGCTTTTGCTGCGGGGACAGACGAAAAGCCTGCGGCTGCAAAAACAGGTGTTACCATCAATGTTTATAATTGGGGTGAATATATTTCAAATGGTGTTGATGACACCATTGATGTCAATAAGGAGTTCACGAAAAAGACCGGAATCGACGTAAATTATACTACCTTTGACACCAATGAATCCCTTTACTCCAAGCTTGCCAACGGTGGAGCAAATTATGATATTATTGTTCCGTCCGATTATATGGTTTCCAAGCTGATTCAGGAAGGCATGGTAGAAAAACTTAATTTTAATAATATCCCGAATTTTAAGTATNNAAGCAATTTCTCAATCCGAAGTACGACCAGACCAATGCGTATTCCGTACCTTACACATGGGGTGTTGTCGGCATTTTCTATAATAAAAAATATGTTACAGAACCGGTAGACAGCTGGAAGATACTGTGGAACAAAAAATATTCGGGCAAAATCCTGATGTTTGATAATCCGCGCGATTCTTTCGGTATTGCACAAAAGCTTCTCGGTTTTTCTTACAACAGTACGAATTCCGAGGAATGGGAAAAAGCAGCTAACCTTTTAAAAGAGCAAAAGCCGCTCGTTCAGGCATATGTCATGGATCAAATTTTTGATAAGATGTCCAGCGGTGACGCATGGCTTGCGCCTTACTACGCGGGCGATGCCGCTACCCTTGTCGCGGATAATCCGAATATCGGTTTCTCAATTCCGACTAAGGAGGGCACCAACTTCTTTGTAGATGCAATTTGTATTCCGGCAGGTGCACAGCATAAAAAAGAAGCGGAAGCGTATATTAACTTCCTTTGCGACCCGGAAATCGCTGCCGCAAATGTGGATTACATTGGTTACTCTTCACCGGAAACAGCAGCGAAAAAACTTTTGCCGGCAGAAACCGTAAACAACCCGATTTTTTATCCGAGCGAGAGCATCCTGAAAAAATCAGAGACCTTTGTTAATCTTCCGGAGGACACGAACTTATTGCTCGACACGCTTTGGGCGGAAGTAAAAATGGGCGGCCCCGGTCAAACCGCTACGCTTGTAGTGGTTCTGGGAGGGTTTTTGCTGCTTTACATCGGAATCGTTGTTTATAAAAAGATAAAAGCAAAACGCGAATTACAATAAATAATAAAGTAAAGAGGTTCATACAATGGTCATACAGATTGGTGATCAAACCGGCTCAGCGCAAATCGATACCATGGGCGCGCAGTTGATTTCTTTAAAAAGCGTGTCAGTGACAGAATATTTGTGGCAGGGAAATCCGGCGTACTGGAGCGGGCAGGCACCGCTCTTATTCCCGATGGTTGGCGCACTCCGCAATGGAAAAACGATGATTGACGGCAAGGAATACGAAATGAAGCGCCATGGTCTTGCACGGAAAATGGAGTTTTCCAAGCTTGATTCTGACACATCCTCTGCCGCTTTTTCGCTTCGTGCAAGCGATGAAACGAAAAAGCAATTTCCGTTTGATTTTGATTTGACCGTTATTTACCGGTTTCATTCTTCTGCGCTGACCACTGAGTTCCATGTTGCAAATTTAGGAGAGAAACCCATGCCTTATGTGCTTGGCGGCCATCCTGCATTTAATTGCCCCCTTTCCAAAGAGGAGCATTTTGAGGATTGGATGATTGAATTTGAGCAGAATGAAACGGCCGAATGCCCGCAAATTGATTTGCATACCGGCATGATTTCCTTTCATAAACGTGTTCCAATTTTAAAAAACGAAAAAACGATTTCATTGCAGCACAGCTTATTTGACCAAGATGCACTGGTGTTCGATTCGCTTAAATCAAAAAAAGTAAAACTTTACAGCAGTAAGAACGGTCACGGAGTTGAAATGGATTTCGCAGGCTTTGCTTATTTTGGTATCTGGTCCGCTGTAAACAACGCCCCGTTTGTCGCTCTTGAGCCTTGGACGGGCTGTGCTACGGCTGAAGATGAGGACGATGATTTCTACCATAAGCGCGGGATGACGCTTTTACAGCCCGGACAGAGTGCAAAGCATGAGTTTGCGATTACTCTTTTATAAAACAACAAAAATTTTATAAAAACAAATTACAAAGAATTTAAAAATTGAACAGGCCGCAGTGTATATTATACGCTGCGGCTTGTTTGTAATTTAATCCCGTTATTTGAAAATATAGTCATTTCTGCCCTAAAAACGCGGAAGTGGGGTGTGATTTTCCATTTAATCCCGTAAAAAAAGATAATTGTCATAATATTTTCACCGCCCGGTGGCAGATTAATAATGCGGCGCAAGGGAGGTGAAAATTTGAAAAAATTTTTAAAAACGATAACCGCATTCGCTGCCACTCTTACTCTTTTATATCTTGTAAGCATAGGTATGGCAAATTATTTTACTCCTGACTCTTATAAAATCACTGCCGGAACCGGTCTTCAATGGGGATCTGATGCGATTACGNNACGATATTTCCACTGAAGTATATTCTGTACCCAATAAAAGCTACAAAGCGCAATTAATGCTTTATCATATTCTGCCCATAAAAACTGTCAATGTGGATGTTGTAAAAGAAACAATGCTTGTGCCATGCGGTACTCCTTTTGGAATTAAAATGCTCACGAATGGCGTTGTCGTTGTCGGCGTAGCAGATATTAAAACTGCATCGGGAACAATTAATCCTGCAGCAATCGCCGGATTAAAGGTTGGCGATATAATCACAGCAATCAACGGGAAAAAAGTTAATACCAATGCGGAAATTATTCAAACAGTGACAAACAGCGAAGGAAAAGAATTGAATTTTTCTTTTTATAGAAACAACAGTAATTTTTCAACCAATTTAAAGCCAGTAAAATCCGAAACAGATGCCACTTATAAAGCCGGCATATGGCTGAGGGACAGCACAGCCGGCATTGGGACACTCACCTTTTACAACCCAACAACAAAATCCTTCGGTGGTTTGGGACATGGAGTATGCGATGCTGATACCAACGAACTAATGCCTCTTTTAAACGGCGATATTGTTCCGGTTACAATCAGCGGTATTACGAAGGGCGAAAAAGGAAATCCCGGTGAGCTTCGCGGTTATTTTACCACAGACACCCCGATGGGAATCCTTGATGCAAACGTACCCGCGGGAGTTTACGGCTCCCTTAATTTTGCCCCCAAAGGCGGCGCTCTGGAAGTTGCAATGAAACAGGAGGTTAAGACCGGTGCTGCAAAAATTTTAACTACAATAGACGGCGGAAAGCCGCAGTACTATGATGTAGAGATTGAAAAAATAGATTATCGAGATAGTGTGCAAAGTAAAAATATGGTAGTTCGTATCACTGATGAAAATCTGATTCATGCGACGGGAGGAATCGTCCAGGGAATGAGCGGCAGTCCAATCATTCAGAACAATAAGATTATTGGCGCAGTTACTCATGTTTTTGTAAATGATCCAACGCGTGGTTACGGTATATTTTCTGAAAACATGCTTGTTGTATCTCAAAGTGTGAGCGCGGCAGCACTCTCAAAAGCATCCTAATCTTACGCATATTTATTTTTCCCCTTAAAATCAAAAAATATTTCTACAAACTATTGCCATTTTTTCCAATATATGGTAATATACCGTTAGATTAAATCTATTAGGGGGACTAAGAATGGAAAAGCGCATAAAATTACTGGTTGCAAACGATAGTGCTGAGTTTAATCGTGATTATGGTCGTATTTTTGAAGAATCTGGTATGGAAATAGTCTACACCCAAAAGGATGGGATGAAACTGTTGGAAAAAATTGAATCCATCCATCCCGATGTTGTATTGGCTGATTTATTTATGCCACGGTTGGATGGCATTGGGGTAATGAAAGCGATACAATCAAAGGTAGCGGGAATGAGACCGATGTTTGTGATCATTTCCAATTTTACGAGCCCAACCTTAGAAAGAGAAGTAATGATGTCCGGTGCATCCTATTTTGCAATTTCACCGTTTAATGCCGCAGATTTGTCCGATCGTATTATTCAGCTTTGCTCTATTTCCGGCATCATCCCTAAAACTTCTGCTCGCTCGCAGGCTCCGGCTACGGAGGAACCATCGCTCGAAATTCAAGTCACTGAAGTACTCCACCAAATCGGAGTTCCTGCTCATATCAAAGGCTATCATTATTTACGCGATTCCATTATTATGGCGATAGAGACTCCGGATATTATCAATGCAGTTACAAAACAGCTTTATCCGAATGTAGCCAAACGCTACGAAACCACAGCTTCCCGTGTGGAACGCGCCATCCGTCACGCTATTGAGGTCGCATGGGACCGCGGTGATGTTGATATCTTGAACTCCTATTTTGGCTACACCATCCACAATACGCGAGGCAAACCGACAAACAGCGAATTTATTGCAATGATCAGCGACCGGCTCAGGCTTCACATGAAAACTGCCAGTTGAATCACATCTTAAATTTAAATAATTTTTATAAACTCCTTTATTTTACTGAGTAGGAATTAATTCCATTTCGTAAGGTAAAGGAGTACTTATGTTATAATTTTTTTTCAATATAAAAAAGGTCATAAAATCTTATAATTATCAAATACTAAAATATATTTTTATGATAGGAGTGTAATATGAGTAACGACAATAAAAAGAAAAGTACAAAAAACGGCAAAAAAGAAGATGGTAAATTTCATTCCAAAAATATAAAACATGATCCTCAGGCAGAAAGTGCGAGAACAAAATTCGGACTGGGGCAAAACAGTATCTCTAAAGAAAAAAATTAATGGAATTTAAGCAACAGCTATTTATAACTATGAATAAGCACTTGTTAGAGGATGATAAGCCATCTGAGTACTTTGTAAATTCAAGTAGTGCCGAATCTTATTCGGAGTATCCGTTTACCATGCTTAGTAACTTGAAAAACACGGAACAATCCCCAACCTATCATCCAGAGGGGAATGTATGGAATCATACCATGTTGGTAATTGATGCAGCTGCACTTATGAAGGAAAAGAGCAGTGATTGTAGGACGTTTATGTGGGCGGCGTTACTGCATGATATTGGAAAACCGGATACAACCAGAACCCGCAAAGGAAAGATAACTTCCTATGACCATGATAAAATTGGCTCAGAAATGTCAAAAAAGTTTTTAATGCAATTTAAAGAAGATAAGGTATTCATTGAAAAAGTGGCCGCTCTTATTCGTTGGCATATGCAGATATTGTTTGTTGTAAAATCGCTTCCATTTGCCGATGTGAAGAATATGAAACAACAGGTTTCTATTTACGATGTCGCCCTTTTAGGATTGTGTGACCGCTTGGGGCGCCTTGACGCCGATAAGAAAAAAGAAGAAGAAAACATTAGAATATTTCTTGAAAAATGCATGGCTCAAAATATATAAAAATTTTAAATGATGACTGAATAAAAGGGGAGAAAAGTATCATAATAGTTACTGGGTACGTAAATGATTCTGTGAATCAGTACCCAAAACAGATTAGCAAATTACGAAACAAGTAAAAAATTTAATAATGGAAATTGGGAGATGGTTAAGTTGAATCGATCCGTCTACGAGCCAATTATGATACGAGCAGTAATGCATATATGACGATTGACAATTAGGAGATGGTTAAGTTGGACTATTTAATTTCTCATATTCGCAAAATTAAATAATAGCTTGGGAAGACAGGGATTCTACACGGAATCCCTGTCTTTTTACGTGCAATTCAAAAAGAATTAGCCTGCATCGGTTTTCGGTGCAGGCTTGTGTTTTAAACATCAATATGCTTCTCTACGGCGCTGCTGCCTAAGATCGCGGCGCTTTTCACCGGCCGCCCATTCCGCATCTTCCTGAAACGACTCTCGAATCAGCTTTGGAACGGGAGTAGGGTTTTGATTTGAATCAAGTGCGACTTCCACCAGATATGCAGTATTAACAAGCTTCCTTACACCCGATAAATCCTCAACAAAGCTGTCCACGCGTACCTCCATCGAGGTTGTGCCGACATATGTGATTTTACCGTGAAATACGACGATATCTCTCGCATAGACGGGACTTTTGAATTGAAGTGAATCAATCTCTGCCGTGGTTACGTTATTATTACAGTGTCTGCGCGCTACAACTCCGGCTACAATGTCTATCCAGGCGGCAATCTGTCCGCCGAAAACACGCCCTTGACCATTCAGGTGGTTGTCAAAAATAACCTGAATCTGCTCGGTTTCGGAATCCGATACATGTTTTGCAGGCAGTTCACTCATATTTTCACCAAATTCCTAACTATAAATATAATATTATAAATATATACTAATATTTGTAAAAATTCAATAGATATTACGGGTTTGCGTCTTTTGCAAAAATGTTAACACAATCTGAATTTTTAATTTGTAACAGCATTATGATTGCACCGAACGCAATAACATACTATAATAGTAAACGTTGTTGTAATAATATTCGGGAGGAATGGAAGATGAAAACAAAACCGAACTGTTGTGCAGTCATTGTTGCCGCCGGAAATTCCGAACGTATGGCGCTTGGTTTTTCCAAACAGTTTATCCCGCTTGGCGGGGTGCCTGTCATTGCGCGTACTCTTTCCGCATTTGACGCCGCAGATTTGATTGATTGCGTCGTTGTTGTTTGTCGTGAGGAAGACTTTGCCGCATTGCAACTATGCATTGAGAAATTTCAATTAAAAAAAATAAATGCCGTTGTTCAGGGTGGTGCTACCCGGCAGGAGTCTGTCGCGGCGGGGATTGCCGCCGCACCGGAGGACGCATCTTATTTTGCTATCCACGACGGAGCCAGAGCCTTGATTACTCCCGCTGAAATCAATTCCGTCGTAGAGGATTGCTTTGAGTGCGGTGCTTCTGCACTCGCCGCACCGGTCAAGGATACCATTAAAATCATCGGCAAAAATAATTATGTTGTCTCAACACCGGAGCGTTCCTCCTTATGGGCGGTTCAAACTCCGCAGGTATTTGAACGCGGAATTTATCAAACCGCCATGAAGCAAGCTCAAAAGGACGGTACCGATTATACCGACGATTGTCAGCTTGTTGAACATATGGGCGTTCGAGTGCATTTGTGCAAAGGGGAATATACCAATATAAAATTGACAACGAAGGANNTGTGAAGAGCAGGGAGGGCGAAATATGAGGATTGGTCACGGCTACGACGTTCACCGCCTGATACAGGGTCGTAAGCTCATTTTGGGCGGGGTCGATATTCCCTATCAGAAAGGTTTGCTCGGTCATTCGGATGCAGATGTACTTACACATGCTATTATTGACTCCCTTCTCGGTGCCGCCGCTCTTGGTGATATTGGAGGGCTTTTCCCTGATACTGACCCAGCTTTTGAAAGTGCAGACAGTCTGAATCTGCTTGCACAAGTATGTGAACTGATTGCCAAAAAGGGCTATAAAATTGTAAATATTGATTCCACCATCATTGCGCAGGCACCAAAATTGAAGCCGTATATTGAAGAGATGAGACAAAAATTCGCAGCTGTCTGCAAAATAAATTTAGATCAAATCAGTGTCAAAGCCACAACGGAGGAAAACCTTGGGTTTACTGGTACCGGCGAGGGAATTGCAGCCCACGCAGTCTGTCTTATTGAGTTGTAAATAGGTCAAAAGGCTTGTCGCTCGCATACTCTGTAATAAAATAGAGAGGTGATTATCGTGGGCAAGCCTTTAATTATGTTTCNNATTTTATTTCAATATGGTATTAAATCCACTGTAGAACGAACACCGCGCAGCAACGCAAATGCAGGCTGCGGCTACAGTATATATGTGCCGAATAAAACCGATGAAGCGGAAAATATATTAATAGGGCAGGGCATTAAAATTCTTGGGCGCGCTGAAAGAGATGGTACTTTATGATCTATCTTGATAACGCCGCTACAACGTATCCAAACCCGATTTCTGTTCAAAACGCAGTCCGTTTCGCGCTCAAAAACTACGGGGCCAACCCTGGACGCGCCGGTCACAGCATGTCCATCGCATCGGCAGAAGAAATTTACCGCTGCCGTTTGGCAGCGGCAGACTTTTTTAAAGCACCCGGGCCGGAGTGTATCGCATTTACATTGAATTGTACACATTCGATGAATTGTGTTTTAAAAGGATTGTTAAAACAAGGAGATCATGTTGTTACTTCATGCCTTGAACACAATGCGGTTATGCGACCCCTCCAGGCTTTGTCGGAAAATGGGGTATCCTTCACGACCGCGATGGTCTATCCGGGTGATAACGATGCTACGGTCGATTCTTTTCGCAAAGCGCTCAGAGTCAATACTACGCTGATTGTTTGCACACATGCCTCAAATGTGTGGGGCATTCGTTTGCCGGTGGAGCGTATTGCCGCTTTAGGCCACGAATACGGAATACCGATTGCGATTGACTGTGCACAGTCTGCCGGAGTTCTTCCAATTGATATGGCGGACGTTGGCTTTGACTATTTATGTGTTGCCTGTCACAAAGGGCTTTACGCTCCAATGGGAACAGGGATGCTGATTACGCCAAACGGTTCAAATCTGAAAACAATTATTGAGGGCGGTACCGGTACAAATTCGATTTCAATGGTACAGCCGCTGACAATGCCGGAACGTATGGAGAGTGGTACGCAGAATATGCCCGGTATTGCGGGGGTGCGTGCAGGAATTGAATTTGTGAAAAGCCATGGAATTGAAACAATCTATAAACATGAAATGTCTCTTGTTCAGTATTTATACAAAAAACTTTCCCAAATGAAGGGCGTTAAGTTATATACACCGGAACCGGTGGACCCCTATTTTGTGCCGGTTCTTTCATTCAATGTCGGTGAAATTCCAAGTGAGGTTATTGGGCAAAAACTGAGCGAACTCGGCGTAGCGGTGCGCGCTGGATTGCATTGTGCACCGTGTGCACATGAGTGCATGGGGACATTGGAACAGGGAGCGGTTCGTGTTTGTCCCTCTGTTTTTAGTAATATTAACGAAATGAACAGTTTTGTTACAGCTTTAATGAAAATTATCTAAAAAATACCAAATAAAAAGATTGCATATCAAATTATATATGATAAAATTATATAAGATGTGTTTTATTCTAACGGAAGGAAAAAAACTATGGACATAATCATAACCATATGGAAATCGTTTATCAGCCTTGTGAAGTCGTTTGGGATTTCCGATGCGTTGGATGTATTACTGGTTTCCTTTATTATTTACAGTGGGATAAAACTTGTACGTGAAACAAGGGCGGAACAGCTTGTCAAAGGAATCATTGTTCTTTTGCTCGTTTGGGCCGCGTCGAATATCTTAAAGTTATATATGATGAAAACACTGCTGTCGTATTTTTTTCAGTTCAGTGTGTTTGCTCTCTTGGTCGTTTTTCAACCGGAGCTTCGCCGTGCGTTGGAGCAGATTGGACGAAGCGGGATTGGAAATAAGAGATGGACTTTCGGTGTTTCTTTAAAGGATGAGGAAGCCTTAATGCAGCAGAGGCGAAGAGGCCTAAATGCTGTGGTTGACGCTGCCGCGGTTTTGCAAAAGCAAAAGACGGGTGCTCTTATCGTTTTTGAAATGCAAACAAAGTTAGGCGATATAATAGATACGGGTACGGTTGTCAACGCAGTTCCGTCAGCACCGATTATCTGCAATATATTTTTCAACAAAGCTCCGCTTCACGACGGTGCTATGATTATGCGCGACGGCATGTTGTATGCGGCAGGATGCATCCTGCCGCTCACCAAGAGTGATAAAGTGAGTATTGAACTTGGTACACGTCACCGTGCTGCAATTGGCATAACTGAAAATTCTGACGCGGTTGTGGTTGTTGTTTCCGAGGAAACAGGGCAGATTTCAGTTGTGGTGAATGGTGTACTGACGCGAAATTATATCAGGGAAACGCTCAAGAGCGAACTGGAAAGCCTGATTTTGCCCAGCGAGTCTGAACAGGGCGAAAAACGACAAAGCAGAATCCCTTCGATATGGAGGGTGAAAAAATAATGAAATTAAAAAAAATTTCTATTGGCCGAATATTTTACAATGATAAATTCGTAATGATTTTTTCCATTTTTGCCTCCGTTATTTTATGGTTTGTCATGGCTTCCACAAATACGCAGGATCGGCCGCATGACATTAAAGATGTGCCGATTACAATAAAGCTTTCTGATGCGGCACAGGAAGATGGCTTAAAGGTTTTCAGCCCTGTTAATCAAACGGCAACGGTTGCGATTAAAGGAAACAGCATTGTGGTGAATCAGGTGAAAGCTTCCGATTTACAGGTCGTGGCGCAGCTTGCGTCATCAATTACCGGTCCGGGAAACTATACGTTCGATCTGTCTCTGCAAAACAAAGGTACTCTGACTGTNNTTTGAACTTGTTTCTATTTCTCCTGCCCAGTTAATTATTAGTGTTGACCGCTACAAGGAAAAGACGTTTACGATAGAGAACGACATTAAATATAAGTCTGATTATAAGTCAGACCTTTCTTACTTTGTCAGTTCCCCAACCTTCAACAGCGATACGGTTACTATTTCCGGGCCGGAAAAGGAGCTTTCTCAGGTGAACAAAGTTTCCGCATCGTATGAAATCAGCGATACGTTGAGTGAAACCAAAATTTTTACCACAAATTTAACCATGTATGATGCAAATGGCAATGAGATTGTAAGCGACAAGCTGAAAATGAGCACAAATAAAGTTGAGGTTACCATACCTGTGCTTGCAAGGCAGGTTTTGCCGGTAAACGTCAGTTTTACCAACAAACCTGTCGGGTTAACATTTTCACCGGATCAAATTACGATTGATCCACAGACAATTGAGGTAGCCGGACCGCAGGATGTGCTGGCAAATCTGGCCAATATCAGTCTCACTCCGCTTGACTTTGCGAATATTAGCCCAACGAAAAATGTATTTGATTTGGGTGTAACCTTGCCTGCCAGCTGCAAAAATCTAAGCAGTATTCCGGTTGCCAAGGTAACGCTGGACTTGAGTTCTCTTTCCACAAGAAAAATGGTGGTTAACAATTTTGTTGTTAAGAATCTTGCGGCGGACAAAGCTGCCAGTGTCTACACAAAAAGTCTTGCAGTAACCGTGGTCGGACCGGACAGTGAAATTTCTAAACTGACCGAAAACAGCCTCGTGGCTCAGATTGATATGTCCGGTAAAGAGAACTTCACCGGGCACACGGAAATGCCGGTCACAATCAGCATCAGCAATACCACGAGTTCGTGGGTCTATGGCAGCTACATGGCAAATATCAGTGTAAATCTAAAATAATTGATATCAAATAGCATTAATTTAAAAGAGCATCCGCTGAACTTCTTTCAAGGAAAGCGGAATGCTCTTTTTTGCTTTTCTGCAGTGCCCTTTATTTGGGAAAATTGACAGGAATATATTCAAATCATAGCATAACAACAGATTGCTGAACTAAAATAACATTATATTAATTTTATAATTTGCTTTAAACTTTTGTCCTATTGAGATATAATAATTATATCTTTAAATATGTGGGAAGCAGGTGTTTTGATGACTACAAATTTTACCGTGCCCTTGGCGAAAGTGATTAAAGAACTGTCACTTGATATTATTCATATGCCCGGTGATGCTGAAAAAGTTTTGATTTCTTCCATGGATGTGAACCGTCCCGGACTTGAATTAAACCGGTTTTATGATTACTACGACACCAGCAGAATTATTATTTTTGGCAATGCGGAGGCCTCCTTCTTGAGATCTATTTCATCTGAGGAACGTTCCAAAGTGCTGAATGAGATTTTCTCGAAAAAGCCGCCCGCCGCCATTATTGCTCGCAGTATTGAACCAATGCCGGAGCTTTTAGAGGCGATCAAGGCGAATGAAATACCGCTTTTAAGTACACCTGACACAACTTCCAGTCTGGTCGCCGCACTTGTATCCTATATGAATGTCGAGCTTGCTCCACGTATCACACGCCATGGCGTTCTGGTTGAGGTTTACGGTGAAGGAATCCTGTTGATTGGTGACAGCGGCGTCGGTAAAAGTGAAACTGCAATCGAGCTAATCAAACGCGGTCATCGACTTATTGCAGACGATGCGGTAGAAATTCGCCGTGTGTCAGCGAAATCCCTTGTAGGACAGGCCCCCGAAAACATTCGGCATTTTATTGAGCTTCGCGGCATAGGCATTATCAATGCCCGCCGTATTTTTGGTATGGGTGCTGTTAAGATGACCGAGAAAATAGACATGGTCATTAATCTTGAAATTTGGGATAATCAAAAGGTCTACGATCGCATGGGAATCGACAGCGAATATACTGAGATCCTCGGTATTAAAGTGCCTGTGCTGACTATTCCTGTTAAACCTGGCAGAAACTTAGCTGTCATTATTGAGGTCGCGGCAATGAATAATCGTCAGAAAAAGATGGGATATAATGCTGCTCAGGAACTACTGCAAAGCCTTGGCATGGATATTTCCTCAATGCAGCAGCAGGAGAAAAAATTAGATTTGGACTTATAAAACGGAAGATAGGATTAGGAGTAAAAGATGAATATCATAGCAGATACACACACGCACACAACAGCATCTACCCACGCGTACAGCAGTTTGCAGGAAATGGTGCATGCAGCTTCCTTAAAAGGGCTATATGCCATCGCAATTACCGACCATGGTATCAATATGCCCAGTGCGCCCGGGCGTTGGTATTTTACGAACTTGAGGGTAGTTCCACATATGCTCGAGGGCGTACTTGTTCTTCGCGGACAGGAAACCGATGTGATTGATTTTGAAGGAAATACCGACCTTGAGGATGAATGTGCCGATAAATTGGACTGGATCGTTGCCTCCATACACAGTGATGCCATGGTACCGGAAAAGCCAACGGTGGAATCAGTTACGAATGCGTGGCTGAATATCGCAAAAAATCCGCACATCAATGTGATTGGCCACAGCGGATCAACCGAATACAGGTATGACTATGAGACCGTAATCCCTGAATTTGGCCGGCAAGGAAAATTAGTTGAAATAAATGAAGGCAGTAATATTGCACGTAAAAAATCGATTCCGAACTGCATCAAAATCATAGAAATTTGTAAAAAGCATAGTGTACCCATTATCGTAAATTCTGATTCTCATTNNTAGCGCTTTTGGAGGAATTGGATTTTCCGGAGGAGCTTGTGGTTAATTCAAGCGTTGCGCGTTTTCAGGCGTATTTGAGGGAACATTCCGTTGTTGTCAAGGATCCGTTATTAAAATTGCAATAGCTGGAGGGGAACAATGAATCAGATTGATCAATTAGCACAGGCAGCCGAGCAATTTGGCTGTAAGGTTTGCCGAGATGAACCGATGAGCCTTCACACTACTTTTAAAATTGGCGGTCCTGCTGATTTGCTTATTACGGTGTACACCAAAGAAGCAATTAAAGAATTGTACCGGTTGGCAAGCGAGCTTTTTGTGCCGTTGCTGCCAATCGGAAATGGCTCCAATATGCTTGTCAGCGACAGTGGAATTCGTGGTGCTGTTGTCGCTCTTGATGGGGATTTCAGGCAGATTACGCTGGCCGAACCTAACGTTGTAGAATGTGGTGCCGGTGCCACTCTGGCTGATGCCTGCCTTTTTGCAAAAGTGAATTCTCTCACCGGTCTTGAATTTGCGTGGGGTATCCCCGGCGCGGCGGGCGGTGCGGCCTTTATGAATGCCGGTGCATATAATTGTGAGATGAAAAGTGTTTTGACTGCCTGCACGCATGTTACAAAATCGGGCGAAATTTCGACTTTAACAGGCAATGAGTTACAGCTTGGTTATCGTCATAGCGCTTATACCGATAACGGCTGCACAATTTTATCTCTGACACTGCAATTGCAAAAAGGCAGCAAAGAGCTGATTACAGCTTCAATGGATGATCTTTTTAACCGCAGAAAATCAAAACAGCCACTTGAACTTCCGAGCGCAGGAAGTGTATTTAAGCGCCCGGAGGGTAATTTCGCAGGAACATTGATTGAACAATGCGGCTTAAAGGGAAGAACCGTGGGTGGTGCAATGGTCAGCCAAAAGCATGCAGGCTTTATTGTCAATATTGGCGGAGCAACCTGCAATGACGTACTAAACTTAATTGATATTATTAAAAACACCGTCTATCAGCAAACAAACGTCGCTTTGGAATGTGAAGTGAAAACCTTTGGCTGATTTTGGAGGAAGTATGGAATTTTTAATTGTTACAGGGCTATCCGGAGCCGGCAAATCCCGCGCTGTTGATGCGCTTGAGGATATTGGTTTTTACTGTGTGGATAATATTCCGCCAAAACTCATAACAGCCTTTTACGAACTTTCGCAGCAGGCCAAAGGCGCTCTTTCCCGCGTCGCAGTAGTAACCGACATTCGTGGCGGAGATATGTTTTCAAGCTTATTGGAAACGCTTGATGAATTGAAAAGTGAAAAAAAGGAATATCGAATTTTATTTTTAGACGCCAATGATTATGTATTAATCAATCGATTTAAAGAAACGAGACGGAAGCATCCGTTGGCTGAAAACTGCCTTGGTTCACTGGAACAGGCGGTTAAACTGGAGCGTGGAGTTTTAAAGCCGGTGCGTGAAAAGGCGGACTATATAATTGATACGTCGTATTTGTCGCCTGCTCAGCTTAAAGAGCGCATTTCCAACTTGTTTTTAGGTGATTCTTCGGATGCACTGATGATTCACTGCGTGTCGTTCGGATTTAAGTATGGAATTCCAAACGAATCCGATTTGGTGTTCGATGTGCGCTGTCTTCCAAATCCCTATTATGTTGAGGAACTGAAAAATCTGACGGGTCTGGACGAGCCTGTTCGCAGCTATGTGATGAAATGGGATCAGACCAAAGGTTTTATTGACCGCTTTCTTAATTTGATTGATTACATGATTCCGCTTTACTGCAACGAAGGCAAAAGCCAGTTGGTTATCTCAATCGGCTGCACCGGCGGACATCACCGTTCCGTTGCTCTGGCGCAGCTCCTGTATAATCATCTGATTGAAAAAGATATGCGTACAAGCGTAAGCCATCGTGATATACAAAAGCAATAATATTTAGGAGCGAATTGAAATGTCGTTTGCGTCCGAAACAAAAACAGAATTATGTAAAACAATACCGCAGAACTCCTGTTGCCAAAAGGCGGAGTGCTACGGTTTGCTTTTATTCGGCAGAAGCTTTTCAAATCATGCCATCACAATTACCACCGAAAACAGCGCGGCGGCACACCGTACGGCCCAGCTGACAGCGGAAATTGCCGGCGCGATTGTTGATGTTTCCACTTCGTTGCTGCGCCGAAAAGAACGAAAAAGCGCCTTTACCGTTGCAGTGAATGGTGAGGATGAGAGAAATAAAGTGCTTTCCTTCTTTGGGCATACCGGAAGCGAAATCAGTTTGCGCATTAACCGGGCTAACATCGAAAATGATTGCTGCGCCAGTGCATTTTTGCGCGGCGTTTTCTTGTCCTGCGGTACTGTAACCGACCCTACAAAGGACTATCATCTTGAATTTGTGGTTCCGTTTATGAATTTAGCGAAAGATTTATCTGCTTTTATCAGTGAAATCTTTGAATTGAATCTGCGTGTAGGTGTGCTGAACCGGAAGGGATCGTTTGTCGTCTACATCAAAGGCAGCGAGGGTGTCGCGGATTTACTGACCTATATGGGCGCGGGGAATGCGGCAATGGAACTGATGCAGGCAAAAATGCTGAAAGAGGTTCGTAACAACGTCAATCGCAAAACCAATTTTGAAACGGCAAATATCGATAAAACCGCACAGGCAGCAGCTGAACAGGGAATTGCCATTGAAAAAATCCTAAATACTACCGGTATTTCGGCTTTACCTGAAGACCTTCAGGAACTTGCAATGCTGCGTTTCCGTAATCCGGAAATGTCACTGCGTGAATTAGGCCAAACTCTCTCTGAGCCGCTGAGCCGTTCGGGGATTAATCATCGCCTTCAGCGCATCGTGGAATTTTCCAAAGAACTATGACTAAAAGATGAGGGAATATTATGATAATAATTGAAAAAACTTGTGTGATGAATCTTGAAAATGCGATTCGCGGTGCAAGAAATCCGATGAACAGTTGGAAAAGAATAGACAGCAGTTATGATGAAAATGGAAATTACATCTTAGGGGAAAATGATTTGAGCTTAGCGCAAAGGTTGTGCAGGTCCGGCTCCGACCACCGAAAATTTATTAGGCAGATTTTTGTATCGGTTGATATTACAGCGCCACTTTATTGGTGGAAAGAATATGATACCTATAAAGTTGGTACGGTGGCCAATTCAACCAGTACGATGCACAAAATTCACAGCAAACCATTTTGCATGGAAGATTTCAGCTGCGATAAAATGAATACCGAAACGCAAGATTACTTTCATCATTTGGTAGAATACCTTGAAACGCTCCGCTTGAAATTTATCGAAACAAAAGATAAAACGTATTGGTACAGTATCATTCAGCTTTTGCCGTCGAGCTATAATCAAATGAGGACCTGTACTTTTAATTATGAAAATCTGATCGGCATGTACAACTCGAGAAAAGGACATAAGCTTGACGAGTGGCATGTTTTTTGTGATTGGATAGAGCAACTGCCTTATTCCCGCGAGTTGATTACATTTGCTAAATAAGAAATATTTTAACCGGCTGAATTTAGCTGAAAAAATTACTTACCAAATTAAAAGGAGGGCGGGCACATGTTTGTTCACCTGCATTTGCATACGGAATACAGCCTTTTGGACGGCGCGTGCCGCATCACCAATTTAATTGATACTGCCGCAGCAAGGGGAGACACTGCTGTAGCAATTACCGACCACGGCGTCATGTATGGGGCGGTCGATTTTTACAAGGCTGCAAAAAAACGCGGCATCAAGCCGATTATCGGGTGCGAGGTCTATGTGGCACAGAGAACGCGGTTTGATAAGGTTCATGAGCTTGATGCGGAGCATCGACATCTGGTACTGCTTTGCGAAAACAACGTTGGCTATCAGAATCTGATTGCGATGGTTTCCAAGGCGTGGACGGAGGGATTTTACAGTAAACCGCGTGTGGATTTCGACCTGCTGCAAGAGTATCACGAGGGTCTAATTGCTCTGTCAGCTTGCCTTGCGGGTGAAATTCCCCGTGCCTTGACCGCGGGAGATTACAGCGGGGCAAAAGAGGCCGCCCTGCGTTATCGCAATATTTTTGGTGAAAATAATTTTTACCTTGAATTACAGGATCATGGAATCCGCGACCAGAAACTCATTAACCCGTCTATTATCAAGCTTTCCAAGGAAACAGAAATTCCGCTTGTTGTCACAAACGACTGTCACTACATCAATTCGGAAGACAGTAAGATGCATCACATCCTGCTGTGCATCCAGACCAACCACACCGTGGAGGATAAGGATGGCATGGAGTTTGGAAGTGACCAGTTTTATTATAAAAGTGAAGAAGAAATGCGTGCGCTGTTTCCTGAACATCCGGAGGCTGCCGACAATACAGCGCTGATTGCACAGAGATGCAATGTAGAGTTTGAGTTCGGCCAAACAAAGCTGCCACATTTTGATACCCCCAATGGGCAGGATAATACGGCGTTCTTTCATGAAAAATGCTATGAAGGATTGCATCGATACTATGGTGCAAATCCCGACCAATCGATTTCTGACCGACTTGAATACGAATTGAACACCATTGAACATATGGGCTACGTCAACTACTATTTAATCGTATATGATTTTGTTCGTCACGCGAAAGAGGTCGGTATCCCGGTCGGGCCGGGCAGNNTCGGCATTACAGGCATTGATCCTTTAAAATATAATTTGCTGTTCGAGCGTTTTTTAAATCCTGAGCGCGTCAGCATGCCAGATTTCGATATTGATTTTTCCGACGAACGCCGTCAGGAAATGATTGAGTACGTCGTGCAAAAATATGGAGCCGACCATGTTGCCCAAATTGTTACATTTGGTACGATGGCTGCGCGCGGTTCCATCCGCGATGTTGGCCGGGCGATGGCAGTTCCATACGCTACTGTGGACGGCGTTGCAAAGTTAGTGCCAATGGAACAGAATATTACGCTTGACAAGGCGCTGAGCACGTCCAGTGAGTTAAGGCAGCGTTACGACACTGATCCCCAAATTCACGAGTTAATCGATATGGCGCGAAAGGTTGAGGGAATGCCGCGCAACGCGTCCACTCACGCCGCCGGGGTTGTTATTACGGACAGGCCTGTCGCCGAGTATGTTCCGCTCGCCAAAAACAACGATTCCATTGTCACACAGTACACCATGACTACGCTCGAGGAGCTTGGCCTGCTGAAAATGGATTTCCTTGGGCTTCGCAATCTTTCAGTTATCCGCGACGCACAGGATATGATTTCCACAGAACAACCGGGCTTCAAAATCGAAGATATTAAAACGGATGATAGGCGGGTTTATAATATGCTGTCCACAGGCGCAACGGATGGCGTGTTCCAGTTTGAATCCGCAGGCATGAGAAGCGTCATCATGCAGTTAAAACCAGAGCATATGGAGGATTTAATTGCGGTCATTTCGCTTTACCGTCCGGGTCCAATGGAATCTATTCCACGCTATATTGAAAATCGCCACAATCCCGAAAAAGTGACTTATCGGCATCCGCTTCTGAAAAATATTCTTGATGTGACCTATGGCTGTATCGTGTATCAGGAGCAGGTCATGCAAATTTTTCGAACCCTCGCGGGTTATTCGCTTGGGCGTGCAGATATTGTGCGGCGTGCTATGAGCAAGAAGAAAGCATATGTGATGGAAAGCGAAAGCAAAATTTTCATCTACGGCTTAACCAACGAGAACGGCGAGGTTGAGGTAGACGGCTGCATCCGCCGCGGCGTGGATGAGGCTACGGCAAAAGCTGTTTACGGCGAAATGGAAAGCTTTGCGTCTTACGCCTTTAACAAATCGCACGCTGCCGCATATGCACTGCTCAGCTATCAGACAGCATGGCTCAAATGCTATCATCCGCGTGAATACATGGCAGCTCTTTTAACCAGTGTGCTTGACAACAATAATAAGCTGTCAGCTTATATTGCGGAATGTGTGCGCCTGGGTATTCGCGTTTTGCCGCCTCACGTCAACCAAAGCGGTGTCGGATTTACTGTTTCGGACAAGGATATCCGGTTTGGCCTGTTGGCTGTCCGTAACCTTGGCAAAGGGTTTATCATCAATCTTTTACGNNCGGCGTTTTTACTTCGTTTTATAGCTTCTGTAAACGCATGTACGGTGAATTGAATCGCCGTGCACTGGAAAGCCTTGTTAAATGCGGTGCGCTTGATGATCTTGGTTTTAACCGTCGCCAAATGCTTACCAGTGTTGCCAGTATTATGGATCATCTCGATGATGACAAAAAACGCAATGTGGCCGGACAGATTGGTTTTTTCGATACCACATTGCAAACCGATGAAGAAGAGTATGTCATTGCCGATATGCCTGATTTGAATCAGACCGATAAGCTTGCCATGGAAAAGGAAGTGACCGGCATGTATCTTTGCGGTCACCNNACAGGGGATATTCTTGACGACGCACGCGAACAGGGAGGACGTTTTCACGATGGTGACATTGTGACGCTGCTCGGAATTATTATCAATGTGAAAATGAAGGTGACCAAGAGCAACAGCACGATGGCTTTTGTTACGCTTGAAGATATGTATGGCTCTATAGAAATTCTAGTGTTTCCGAAAACACTTGCTCAATATGCCGAGTGGATTGCAGAAGGAAAAATTGTTAAGATTTTCGGACGAGTGAGTATGCGCGAAGATGAAGATGCAAAGCTTGTGTGTGAAACCGTTTCGGCCGCGCCATCGCCTAATTCAACTGCGAAAAAAAACGATCCAAAAACAAAATCACAGCGACCCGGCCTTTATCTTAAAGTGCCTGAAGAAGAGTGTGAGGTGTACGACCGGGCTAAAAAATACCTTGCAATATTCGAAGGCCCAACGCCACTGTATGTTTATTTTGTCAGTACCAAAAAGCTTCTGCGCGCACCTGCTGCAATGCGTGTCAGTGTGAATGATGTTCTGATTCGCGAGTTGAAAAGGCTGCTAGGCGCGAAAAATGTCGCTGTAGTTGAGGAATTGCAACAATAATCCATATAGCGGAATCTTTTATCCATATTTGACGGTTGATTATTATTCGCTGAATATACTATAATAGAATGTAATATCGTTACGAATTTAGGGGGTACAATTATGGATACAAAAACAAAAACAATTGCTGTTTTGACAAGCGGCGGTGACGCGCCAGGCATGAACGCTGCTGTTCGTGCAGTTGTAAGGGCAGGAATTTCATATGGCATGCGCGTAATGGGCATTCGCAGGGGGTATAACGGTCTTTTATCCGGCGATGTGTTTGAAATGAACCTGCGCAGTGTTTCCGATATTATTCATCACGGCGGTACAGTGCTGTTTACAGCCCGCAGCCCGGAGTTTAACACACCGGAAGGCGTACAGAAAGCAGCAGACAACTGCCGCAAGTTAGGTATTGATGGCGTTGTTGTTATCGGTGGTGACGGATCTTTTCGTGGTGCCAGGGATTTGACAAAAGCGGGTATTCCTTGCATTGGCGTACCGGGTACAATTGATAACGACATTGCTTCCAGTGAATACACGATTGGATTTGACACTGCAATGAATACTGCGGTGGACATGGTTGACCGCTTGCGCGACACAACTGAATCTCACGATCGCTGCAGTGTAGTTGAAGTTATGGGCAGACGTTGCGGTGACTTG
>DDHX01000004.1:61105-61259 GCA_002338255.1 Ruminococcaceae bacterium UBA1865
CCCTACATTGCGCGACCGTGTTGTTGGCAGTGAAATGGGCTATTATGCTGCGGAATTGCTTTTCAATGGGAAGAGTAACCGTGTGGTAGTTATGCGCGGCGGAAAAATTGTTGACCTTGATATTACCGAGGCACTCAACATGGAACGCACGTTT
>DDHX01000006.1:0-1434 GCA_002338255.1 Ruminococcaceae bacterium UBA1865
AGCAGCAAGCACGGCGTCCATCAAGAGTCTTACTTCGGGTAGTTCAAAGTCGCGCTTCGCAATAAAGAAGCCTTGCGTAGGCATATAGGTATGAATAATGTCAAAGCCATAATTGTTCAGTAAAGCAATATCGCGGCAGACTGACTTTCTTTCCGCCTCTATCCCCTGATTCTGCAATAATGTACACAATTGCGCGGCGGAAAGCGGATGCTCTTCATCTGAATATTGTTTCAATAATTTGAGTAATTCCAAAAACTTAATTTTAGAGTTCCCGTTATTAGCCAAAATAACACCTACTTATTCTTCTTTTTATTAAATACTATTTTAGCATAATATAAATAAATATTCTATCAATTTGATAGCTTTCTTATCCAGTCATACTTCCAACCTATTTGTAAACGGACAATCCGACGAATAATATAATGTTTAGTTCATCATGCATAAAATAATCCAAGATTGATTTTGGTTTTTTGAATAACATCAGCACTTTGTAAAGGGATTAACTTGAATTTCCGCACAGTTATGATATAATATTAACAAAGTATATTTCAGGAGGATTTGAAATGGCCGTAAAAATTTTAACTGCACGCCAAGCTGCAGACTTAGTTCCAAACGAAGTTAATTTTGCAACCAATGGATTTATGGGTGCATCTTTTGCTGAAGAGATTGCAGTGGAAATAGAGAACCGTTTTCTGGAAACCGGATCACCAAAAAATCTTACACTTCTATTTTGCGCCGCACAAGGTGACTCAAAAGACAAAGGGCTAAATCATTTTGCGCATGAAGGTTTGATTTGCCGGGCAATCGGCGCGCATTGGGGCCTTGCACCAAAACTCGGAAAAATGGTTTGCGAAAACAAAATCTTGGCCTATGATTTTCCTCAAGGGATTACGAATCATATGTTTCGCGATTCTGCTGCTCATAAACCGGGAACAATCAGCCATGTTGGCCTTGGAACCTTTGTAGATCCCCGTCTGTTAGGAGGCAAGCTAAATGCGCTTACAAGCAAAGCAGAGGACCTTGTAAGGCTGATGGAGATTGATGGAAAAGAATATCTTTTCTACAAAACTCACCCTGTTAATTTTGCAATTCTCGGAGGTACATACGCCGATGAAAATGGAAATATCTCTATTGAACGTGAGGGTGTTCGTACTGAAACGCTCGCAGTCGCACAGGCCTGTAAAAACTCAGGTGGCACAGTAATCGTTCAGGTTGAGCGAATTGTGAAAGCCGGTACACTCGACCCGCAGAAGGTGGAAATCCCCGGTATCTTAGTAGACGCTGTGGTAGTTGTGAGCGACATGAAATATCATATGCAAAACTTTGGTACACAGTACAACCCAGGCTTTTCCGGCGAACACAGGATGGGTCTTGCTGAATTTACGCCCGCCCCCCTCAACAACAAAAAAATAATTGCACGGCGAGCTGCCATGG
>DDHX01000006.1:1444-3537 GCA_002338255.1 Ruminococcaceae bacterium UBA1865
GGCTGAATTTATTTCCTCCGTTGCTGTGGAAGAAGGAATCACCAGTAAGTTTACTTTAACTGTGGAATCGGGCATCTTTGGAGGGAATCCACAAAGTGGCTTTGACTTTGGTGTAAGCTTAAATCCTGATTGTATTATGCCAATGCCCTCTATATTTGACTTTTATCAGGGCGGAGGGCTTGACCAAGCCTTTTTGGGATTTGCCGAATCGGACAGGCACGGTAATGTGAATGTTTCTAAATTTGGAGACAAGTTACCTGGATGCGGAGGATTTATCGATATTTCCCAAAATTNCAAACAAGTATTTTTTTGTGGCACCTTTACTGCAAATGGTTTAAAAACGGAAATAAAAGACGGCACGTTGCATATTGTAACCGAAGGCAGTATTAATAAATTTCGTGAAGAAATTGAGCATATTACATTTAGTGCTAAAACCGCTATTAATAATAACCTTCCTGTGACTTATATCACGGAGCGCGCTGTGTTTAAACTGACCAAAGACGGAGTTATGCTTTGTGAAATCGCCCCTGGCATAGACTTAGAAAAAGATGTTCTTGCACATATGCCAATGAAGCCCGTCTTATCCCCTGATTTGAAATTAATGGATCACCGTATTTTTAGAGCTGAGAAAATGGGCTTAAAAAAGTAAATAGCTGAAAAGCAGAAAGAACTCCGCATACAATTTTAGTATGCGGAGTTCTTAATTTAACCAAAAATTATGCGTTGCGAGCAGCCATTGCCTTCTTAACCTCTTCTGTAAACAAAGGAAGAATCTTAGTAACATCACCGACAATTCCATAATCGGCAACATCAAAGATTGGGGCGGTTTCATCCTTATTGATTGCAATAATCATATCGGATTCTTCCATACCAGCAAGATGCTGAATTGCTCCGGAAATACCGCACGCAATATATAGGTTTGGACGTACTGTTTTGCCTGTTTGACCAACCTGAAGGTCCTTTTCCACCCAGCCGGCATCAACGCAGGCCCTTGAGGAACTAACTGTACCACCCAAAGCGTCAGCCAAATTCTTTAAAAGTGAAAAGTTCTCCGGGCAGCCCATGCCGCGTCCACCAGAAACAAGGATTTTAGCATCCTGAATATCCATTTTATTGGATACTTTTTTAATCACATCAAGAATTTCAACATTCAAATGATCTTTGTTTATTGTAAGATCAAACTTGTCAACAGGAACCTCTGCCCCATCAACCGGTTTAATCTTCTGCATCACGCCTGGGCGAACGGTAGCCATCTGCGGACGATGATCAGGGCAAAGAATTGTTGCCATGATATTGCCGCCAAACGCAGGGCGCGTCATCTGGAGGTTCTTCGTTCCATCGGATGCAACTTCAAGCTTTGTGCAGTCAGCAGTTAAGCCAGTCTTTACCCTCGCAGAAACGCGGGGAGCCAGGTCACGGCCAATTGCAGTTGCGCCATAAAGTACGACCGCAGGCTTATACTTTTCTATTACATGATACATAGCGTGTGCATATGGCTCTGTCATATAAATTTCAAGTGCTTTGTCATCAACTAAGATGATTTTATCTGCGCCGTAGCGTGCCAAGTCTTTGCAAAGGCCGGATACATTGTAACCAAGCAAAACAGCTGTAACTTCCGTCTCCATATCTTTTGCAAGCTCTTTGGCTTTACCAAGAAGTTCAAAGGAAACACCTGCTATTTTGTTATCTACCTGCTGTACGAAAATAAATACGCCTTTATATTCTTGTATATCCATCTTGCTCACCACTTTCAACTATATAATGAATTTTTCTTGAAGCTTTTCAAGCATGTAATCAGCCGATTCCTGTGGATCAAGATTTACAAGTTGACCCGCTGCTTTTAAGCTTTTCGTAAAGGTTTGCCAAACTCTGGTCGGTGAGCCCTTTAAGCCGGTAGTCGCATCGTCAACCTCGATGTCTTGACGAGTAAGAATTTTAACTTCTTTATTTCTGTAAGCATCAAAAATTCCGCCTGGGGTCATATAACGAGGTTTGTTCAATTCACTTAAAGCTGTAATCAAACAAGGCATTTTAACCTTAATAATATGGTATCTGTCTTCGTATTGGCGTTTAACTGTAACATAGTCGCCGTC
>DDHX01000063.1:0-5919 GCA_002338255.1 Ruminococcaceae bacterium UBA1865
TGTTGTAGCTAATGCCCAAACGAATGACGTTCGCAATACACGCCCAGTTTCCGGCTGCCGCGCCCATCCACGAAATATCGTGGTTTCCCCACTGGATATCGACGTCATGGCAGCTGATCAGCGCGTCCATAATCGCGTCTGCCCGTGGCCCACGGTCAAAAATATCACCGATAATATGTAATTTATCAATTAGCAGCTGCTGAATCAAATGACACAGTGCGGTAATGAATTCCTCGCTCATACGAGTTGCAACAATTGTTTTAATAATTTCACTGTGATAGTGCGGCTTGTTGCTTGCGCCGTCAGCGTGCAACAATTCATCCATGATATACGCGAAGCTTTCGGGCAGCTTTTTGCGCACCTTGGAACGCGTATACTTCGAGGCGGCTTCCTTGCAGACCTCCACCAGCCGGTAAATTGTGATGCGGCACCAGTCGTCAAAAGCGGTTTCGCGCTGTTTCGCCACCGAAAATTCGGTTTCCGGGTAATAAATCAGTTTGGAAAGCGCGGCTCGCTCCCCTTCGGGCAGCGATTGTTCAAACAGCTCGTCAACCTTTTTCCTCACCACGCCCGAGGCGCTTTTCAGCTGATAAAGAAAAGCCTCGTGCTCACCGTGTAGATCACTGAAAAAATACTCAGTACCCTTTGGCAGGCTTAAAATTGCCTTGAGGTTAATAATTTCGGATGCGGCTGCCTGTGCATTCGGGTAATCCTTAGACAGCAGCTTTAAATACCGCTCGTCAATCATGAAATTGCCTCCTCATTTTTACTTTGCGGTGGTGAACCTTTATGGATAAATTACCATTTTGTCAAAGCATTCAGCAAGGCATGGAAACGATAAGATGCCTCGTTTTTTCACAATTTCTAATCCTGATTTTTGTTCAATTTGACACTATTATATATAGGATAATATAATTCAGATGTAAAATCAATCGAAAGCGGTAAATTAAAATGAAAAAGTTTTGAGGCGGCTGCAGTTTAGCCCTTAGTTCGGAATTACCCTCCTGTGGTTTGCCTTGATTGCGGCACCTCTTTTTTTGTCGGAGGGAACACAAATGGTACATATTTGATGTTTTTGACAAATCCGAATAAATATTGTATTGCAAATAGATAAAAATCTGATATAATAAAAGAGATTATTTACCAAATTTTACAAATTATTGCGCTTGTTTTTGTGAAAGAAGGATTGCCATGAGAATTCGAAAATATTTGACTACGATATTGGCAGTCTTTTCAATTCTTCCGATTGTCTTGATAATGGTATTCAGTGTTGAATTTTTTCGCAGAAACTCGGCCGAGCTTCTTCAAACAAATGTAAGGAATGTTGCGGAACAGGCAGTTGAAAATGTAGACCAGTTTTTCAGCCAAAGAAAAATGGCGCTGGAGGTTGCCTCCGACCTGCCACAGGTCAAACAGCTTTTGGCCTGCTCCAATTTGAACGGAGCGGCAAAAGACCAGACTTTGTACCGAAACAATGCGATTGAATTATTCAAGATAATGACAGCAAAGCAGACCATCAAAGGGGAGGGCAACCTTCAGGGAAATTATGTAAGAAGATCGAGCCTGATTAATCAGCGGGGAATTGTTATTGCGTCCGATGACAGCAGTTTAGTGGGTCGGTCATCGTTTATCAAAATGGATATGCGTACAATGCCTGCCTATGGAATGTATATTTCAGATATTATACAAAATCAGGATTTTATGAATGGACAAAAGTATTTTGTAATTGCTGTTCCGGTTTATATTGATGGCGTTTATCAGGGGTTTATGCAGTCATCAATTGATATGTATTATTTTAACACCGTTATCAGCCACGGTTTTATGGAAACCGGGAGTACGGTTATTATCGACAGTAAAGGGAACTTTGCGGGCGACAAGAATACAAGCTTTGTTTCAAACACCGGAAAAATTCAAATTGACAACGATTTTTACAATCAGAATTTAAAAAAAATTAATTTGGATAACAAACCGAATGGGGTTATCAGTTTCAAGGTAAACGGAAATGAAAGGTTTGGCTACTATTCAAGGGTGGCGGGAAAGGACTGGCTCATCCTCAGTACGATTGAACAGGCGGAGTTGCTCAGCCCGCTCTATAAGATTTTCAGCCTTTACATGGGCGCGCTGATCATTTTGTCAGCAGCCCTGATTTATATTGCTTTCCTGGCGGCCAGACGGTTCTTAAACCCAATCAGGGATATGTCCGCCGCGTTCGCAAGGGTGGAGAAGGGCGACTATCTTACGCGGCTGCCTTTGGGCTACAAGGGTGAGTTTGCGGATATGGCGTCTTCCTTTAATCACTTGATTAAGAAAATCAAGGAGGATACCGACGGGCTAAAGCTGAGCGAGGCACGCTACGCGCTGATGATGGAAGAAACCAATCAAATTGTTTTTGAATGGGATATTCCCAATAGACATATTTATCGCACTGCCCAATGGACGAATAAATTCGGATTTTCAACAGAAGCATTAAGACCCGGCTCAAATATTCCTAATTTTGATCAGGTTCACAGGGACGACCAAAGAGCGCTTGCGGATTTCTTTAGAAAAATTCTTGAGGGCGGTCAGTCAAAACCAATTGATGTAAGGATCAAAACCGTTCAGGGCACTTATATTTGGTGCACGATCAACATGAAAGTCCTTTATGATGAAAATGATCAGCCTTACCGTGCAATCGGCTTAATCAGCGATACCGATATGCATCGAACAATGATTGAAAAATTAGAAAGCAAATCGAGGACGGATTTACTGACGCAGCTTTACAATAAAATGACGACCGAGTCCATGATCGAAGAATCTCTGAAAGATTCACCGGCCGGACAGCACCACGGATTTGTAATTGTAGACATTGATAATTTCAAAAGAATTAACGATACCTTAGGGCATATTTACGGTGATGTAGCATTGAAACGGGTTTCAGCAGACCTGAAACGTCTTTTTCGCCTTACCGACATTGTCGGAAGAGTGGGCGGCGATGAGTTTATGATACTGATAAAGGATATTAACAGTGAAGAGCTTAACCAAAAGCTTTTTGATATCTGCACAACTTTTAATAATGCATATACCGGTGAAACCCATCAGTACAAAATTTCAGTCAGTGTGGGCGCGGCAGTTTACCCCGACGATGGCACGACCTTGGGCGAGCTTTACCGAAAAGCTGACGCGGCGCTGTATTCTGCAAAAAAATCCGGCAAGGACAGGTGCTGCCTGTACTCCGACAGTACATTGATCCATATGCGGTAAAGCGGGAAAGTATTATAGGCTGTTTCCAAAAGTGAAGAATTTCTATATGGAATAATTTTAATAAATATGATATGATCATAAAAACATTTTAAGGGAAGTGGTCTACATATCGCTGATGACAAAAAAAGCGCTTGCCGCATCGTTAAAAAAGCTGATGATGAAAACATCGCTTGAAAAAATCACCGTCAAGGATGTTGTAGCGGACTGTGGTGTAAACAGGCAGACATTCTATTATCATTTTCAGGATATTTACGATTTGCTCGGTTGGATTTACCGCACCGAAGCCGTGGACGGAATCCGTGACTATAAAACTTACGACACTTGGCAGCAGGGATACCTCAGGGTGTTCGAGTATGTTTCAGAAAACAGGACCTTTTGCCTCAATACCTTTTACTCGCTCGGCCGCGAGCATCTTGACCGTTTTCTGCACGAGGCTACCTATGACATGGTGATGGGCGTAATCAACGAAATTGCCGTGGGTACCAGAGTAACGGAAGAAGAGAAAAATTTTATTGCAAACTTCTACACCAGCGCGTTTATCGGGTTGATGACTCTTTGGATACAGGACGGCATGAAGGAAGACCCAAAGCGGATTGTTGACGACCTGAACAAGCTGATTGAAGGCGATATTGCGCGCGCAATCCAGAAGTACACCAAGTGAGTTCATGTATTATTCATTTTTTAGACACCATAAGCCCCGTGTNNACACGGGGCTTATGGTGTCTATGGATTAACGGGTGAAAAGCCGTTATATTATAGTCACGCAAATACAAATTCACGATGAATCATATGGAGGTAAATCATGAAAAAAGAGTACGGGAATAAACAGGTTTATTTTGTAGGAGGCGGCCTTGCTTCGTTGGCCGGCGCAGCTTATCTTGTCAGGGATTGTGACTTTAAGGGCGAGAACATACATGTTTTAGAGGGAATGGAAATTCTCGGCGGCAGCAACGATGGCGCGGGGGACCCGCAAAAAGGATTCGTTTGCCGCGGTGGCAGAATGCTGAACGAGGAAACCTATGAGAACGTTTGGGAACTGTTTTCGACGATTCCGTCCCTTGAAAAATCCGGAATGAGCGTAACGGACGAAATTCTTGAATTCGACCATGCGCACCCCACACACGCCAACGCAAGACTGATTGACAAAGACGGACAAATTCTCGATGTAATGTCCATGGGTTTCGATAACGCAGACCGCATGGCAATGGGAAAGTTAATGATCACCCCGGAGGATCAGCTCGACAACCTGCGTATTTGTGACTGGTTTGGCCAAACGCCGCATTTCTTTGAAACAAACTTCTGGTACATGTGGCAGACCACCTTTGCTTTTCAAAAATGGTCAAGCCTGTTTGAATTCAGGCGCTATATGCAGCGCATGATCTTTGAATTTTCACGGATTCAAACACTTGAGGGCGTTACGAGAACGACATACAACCAGTATGAATCAATGATTCTACCTTTAAAAGCATATCTTGACAAAGCGAACGTTGACTTCAGCCTCAAAATCACGGTTACCGACCTTGACTTTGAAGAAGGCGACGACATCACCGTCACCGCGATTCATTACGACAGCGCAGAAGGCAATGGCACGATTCAGCTGCATGAGGGCGACCTCTGCATCGTCACCAACGGCTGCATCACCGATAACGCGACAATCGGCGATTTGCACAAGGCTGCTCCGCTCCAGGTGGAAAAGCCAATGTCCGGTGAGATTTGGAGCAAAATTGCCGCGAAAAAAACGGGACTTGGCAACCCGCAGCCGTTCTTTAGCAACGCAGAGGAAACCAACTGGGAAAGCTTCACGGTTACCTTAAAGTGCGATAAATTATTAAAGATGATTGAAAAGTATTCCCGCAACGTGCCGGGCAGCGGCGCATTGATGACATTCAAAGATTCCAACTGGCTGATGTCCATTGTGGTAGCAGCGCAGCCGCACTTTAAAGCCCAGCCGAAGGATCAGACAATCTTCTGGGGCTATGGCCTTTACACAGACAAAGTCGGCGACTATGTTAAAAAGCCAATGCGTGAATGCACCGGCGAAGAAATGCTGCTTGAACTGCTTCACCATCTGCATTTTGACGATGAAATCGACAGTATTATGAAGGATGTTATCAATGTTATTCCTGCAATGATGCCGTACATTGACTCTCACTTCCAGCCGCGCGCCATGGCCGACCGCCCGAAGGTTGTTCCGGAAGGCTCGACGAACCTCGCGTTTATCAGCCAGTTTGTGGAAATTCCAGAGGATATGGTATTTACCGAGGAATATTCCGTTCGCGCCGCACGAATCGCGGTTTACACCCTGCTTGGACTGGACAAAAAGATTTGCCCGGTTACCCCTCACAGGTACGATGTACGCACCTTGCTGAAAGCGCTTAACACCGCTCACAGGGAATCAGCCGTGCGTTAGACGCAGCAACTTTTAGGANNAGACGGAAAGCTGAACGGTTCCTTGAACATCATGGGCGGAGAAAACCCCTTCACCGGAGGCAAGGCCAATGGCAGTAACTTTGAATTTGCCGGCACTCTGAAAAAAGGATTCAGCAAATTTGACTACACCGCAAGGGGTACCGTGAGCGGCGATGATCTCAAAGCGACCGCAATTACCAAATTCGGAATTTTACAAATCACCGGGGTTCGCGCGTACGCGTAACAGCACAATTATAAAAGGGGCAGTTA
>DDHX01000063.1:5947-6874 GCA_002338255.1 Ruminococcaceae bacterium UBA1865
GTAGCTTAACTGCCCCTTTTGAGTCTTTGGATTAATAAACGGGAGGGTTGGCCGGGTCAACATACGGTGTGGAGGCGATCAGCCCAAGCTCGGCCGGGTTGACCTGATTGGTCTGAATCGCACGGTCGCGCAGGAAAATGTAAAGCTCGGCAAGAGTTGCCTGAAAGTACGGATTGACAAACAGGATGCCGACGCCAAGGCAGATTGCACCGAGCAGAAACCAACCGATAAAAGATAGGTAAAGCACGAAAATCGAACCCTTTTCGCCGTTTGTCATGATGCGGCTGATTTCACGTGCCCTACTGCCGGGAATCGACGGATTATCCGCGAGGATAAAAGGAACCAAGGAGTATTCAAGTCCTTTTATGATTCCCGGAATAATGAGCAGAATGGTCCATAAACAAATGAATAGGTCTGTGACAAACATTGCGCCCACGCCATTTAAGTAATTCTGTCTGAAACCGCTGAATGTCGTTTCAAATTGTGTTACGCCGAAATGGTTCTGTACGAAGAAACGAGCCATTCCAATCACAATCGGAAACGCCACAAAGATAGAATNNATCAGCCCGCTTTGTGCCATTAACGCCTCAAAGTTCACGTTTGGGTCGCGCACCATTTGCTGATAGCTAAAATTGTCCCTCCATGTAAACATGGAGTACCCGCCGGTAAGAATCATTGCCACAAGGCTTGCAGCAAAAGCAGTCCAATAGCGGCCGCGAAGCGCTAATTTTGCGTTTGATTTTAAAATTGCTCTATCCCACATAAAAATATCCCCTTTACTGAATAAAAATAATCCGCTGTCTTGCAATTTACACGGCAATACAATTGATAACCCGTTGATACCATCAGCCGCAAAACCGAAATACAGTATAACAGTATTATATATCAAATCGAATATTCTGTATAGCCGTGAAATTATAAAACAGC
>DDHX01000063.1:6957-29150 GCA_002338255.1 Ruminococcaceae bacterium UBA1865
AGTTCCTTGCCGACTTCTTCAAGCTGGTGCTCCGCGCCGATGCGGCGGCATGCGTTGAAGTGGGAACGGCCGTTTTTGTTTTCGGCAATCCACTTGGAAGCAAAGGTACCGTCCTGAATTTCGGAAAGGATTTTCTTCATTTCCTTTTTCGTGTCCTCGGTAACAAGGCGCTTGCCGGTTTCGTAGTCGCCGAACTCGGCTGTGTCGGAAATGGAGTAACGCATGAGGGAGAAGCCGCCTCTGTAGATCAGATCGACAATCAGCTTCATTTCATGGATGCACTCGAAGTATGCGTTTTCCGGTGCGTAGCCCGCTNNGAACAGGTCGGTTTCGGTTTCAATCTTAAAGGTTGTGTCCATAATAGCGGCTCTTGCAGCACCGAGGCCTGCGCCATAAGCAAGGCCAAGATCTGTTGCGTGGCCGGAAACATCCTGCTCCACAGCGATTAAGCACGGAACACCCTTGCCGGCGACGTACTCGCTGCGAACGGTGTGACCGGGGCCTTTAGGCGCGATCATAAATACATCGACATTCTTCGGCGGCTTGATTTGACCGAAATGAATGTTAAAGCCGTGTGCGAACGCCAAAGCTTTTCCCTCTGTAAGGTAAGGAGCAATATCTTGTTTGTACATATCAGCCTGACGCTCATCAGGAATCAGAATCATAATGATGTCCGCCGCTTTGGTGGCCTCCGGAACAGACATAACCTTTAAACCGGCCGCTTCCGCTTTTGCTTTGCTGCTGCTGCCTTCATACAGACCGACAATTACGTTTACACCGCTGTCGTGAAGATTCAGAGCATGGGCGTGTCCCTGGCTGCCGTAGCCGATAATAGCGACGGTTTTACCTTTGAGCAAATTGATATCACAATCTGCCTGATAATAGATTTTTGGCATTTTGAATTCCTCCTTGCCTTACGGCAAAATATTAACTAAACCCTAAGCGGCGGATGGCTGCTTAAGAGATTGGTTGGCTTTCATCACGGGTCTGCTTGCGGGTGGTTGTGGCGCCCTTTTCAATTGCAAGGGTACCGGCGCGAACAATTTCTTTTAAGCCGTACGGCTTTAAAAGGCTGATAAGCGTTTGAGTGCGCTCGCCGCTGTCTGTAAACTGAAGGGTCAGCGAGGTGGTTGCCACATCGACAATCTGCGCGTGCATCAGTTCTGCAATTTTCATGATTTCAGCGCGCTGCTTTGTGTTGCAGCTGACTTTAATCAGGGAAAGTTCGCAGCTGATGAACTGCTCCGGCTGGAGCACCTTTACCTTAATGACGGGAATCAGCTTGTTCAGCTGCTTTTCCACTTGCTCAACAATATATTCATCACCGTTGACCACAATTGTGATGCGGGAAATGGCGGAGTCTTCTGTAATACCGACGGCGAGACTGTCAATATTGAAGCCTCGGCGGGAAAACAGGCCGGAAACCTTGGAAAGGACGCCCGGCTGATTTTCAACTAAAATAGAAAGGGTGTATTTCATTTTGTTACCCCCTATATTGTCGGCGCATCGGGATTGACCCGGCACACCAGTATAAACGCTTTGTCGGATGCGAACATTTCTTTTGCGAGCTGTTCGGCTTCCGAATTCGAAGTTGCCAGCGCGGAGCGAATGCCATAGGCTTCGGCGATCTTGATAAAATCGGGATTACCGCCAAGGGTAGTCATTGCACGGCGGCCACAGTAGACTTTATCCTGTATTTCCCGAACCATGCCCAAACGGTCATTCTGCATCAGGATAATCTTCACATTAACTTCGTTCTGGCAAAGGGTTCCCAGTTCGCACATTGCCATTTGAAACGAGCCGTCGCCGCAGATACACAGAACCTGACGACTTGGCTTTGCCAGCTTTGCGCCGATTGCCGCGGGCAGCGCATAGCCCATTGTGCCAAGTCCTCCCGAGGTAAGGAAGCGTCCCTCTTTCACATTGAAATTGCGAACCGCCCAAATTTGATTTTGCCCCACGTCCGCGACCAGAATCGCGTTCTCGTCCATCATGGCGGAGAGTGAGCGCATAAAGGAGCGCGGTTCGACAAAGCCCGTGCTGTTGTCCGGTTCTCCGCCGGGTGTGTACTCCGACTTATACCGAAGTACGGTTTCAATCCACTCGCTTGGAACAACATCGGCTGCCTGCGCGGCTAATTCCTGCAGGACAAGACGGATATCTCCCACAATCGGAATATGAGCAATCATATTTTTGCCGATTTCAGCGGGGTCTATATCAATATGTATAATTTTCGCTTTTTCCGCCATCTGCTCTGGTGCGAAAATCGCCCGGTCGCCGACCCTTGCGCCGCACAGGATAATCAAATCGGCGTCGCCCATGGCGCGGTTGGCGTTGCGGTGACCGTGCATTCCGATCATGCCAAGGTAAAGGTCACTGTCCATCGGAACCACGCCGATGCCCATCATCGTGGAAACAACGGGAATCCCGCTGTTTTGCGCGAATGCGACCAACTCGTCGCGCGCGCCCGAAAGAACAACACCGCCGCCGCAGCAAATAATCGGGCGTTTCGCCTCGCTGATTGCCGCAATGGCTTTTTTAATCTGTAACGCATGACCCACTGTGCGCGGTTTGTAGCCAATAATATTGGCTTTTGCGGGATAAACAAACTCCGGAATAGAGCTTGTTTGAATGTCGCTCGGAACGTCGATTAAAACCGGACCGGGGCGGCCTGTTGTTGCAATATGAAATGCCTCTTTAAAAATGCGCGGCAAATCTGCGGCGCTCTTTACTAAATAGGAATGTTTGGTAAACGGTTCGCACGCACCGGTGATGTCCGCTTCCTGAAATACATCCCTGCCGAGCAGCTCGGAGCTGACCTGGCCGGTAATGGCAATCAGCGGAATGGAGTCCATGTAAGCCGTTGCAANNCACCCGGGCCGCTTGTTGCAATGCATACTCCCGATTTGCCGCTCGCCCGCGCATAACCGCTGGCTTCGTGCGCCGCATTCTGTTCCTCACGAACAAGAATTTGACGGATCGACGAGCGGTACAGATAATCGAGGAAAGGGCAGATTGCTGCACCGGGGTAGCCGAACGCGATCTCAACATTTTCACTTTTTAGGCATTCCACCATAATTTCTGCTCCGCTTATCAAAACAGTCACCTCTTTATCAGTTATTTTACAATAACTGTTTTTTGAATAAATATAATTTTTTCCTGCAAATCAAGTGCTTTCAAATGATATTCTTAATATTATATTATTTTTGATTCCATCAGTCAATATGTTTTAACGAACTAAACTGTTAAATTATCGAATAGAATCGGGTTTTTTCGTTTCCGCCGTGGTATTATTGCTGGAAATATTAAGCCCTGCTTTCATTGGCGCAAGAAAAAAACCGATCACAATGCCGATAAAAGTGCAGGCAATGGTTAGAAGGGAAATTTCTCTATTTGACATGGATTGTTCCTCATTTCTGTTTTTTATTTGTAAAATATTTGTAAAGCAAAATGCCTGTAACGCTTAAAACACCGGTGACGACAAAGATGGTTACGGCTTGTGAGTAATCGCCGCTGCCGAGCGCATGGCCGCCAAAGGAGCAGGCAATAATTGCCGGAGCACGCGCAAGTGTTGAAACAACCAGGAATTTGCTGAAGTTTTGCGGAACAAGGCCGGCTGAAAAAACAAACATGCGTTTTGGCATTCCGGGAATCAGAAAAATAAAAAAAGTGAGGGCGGTACGCATTTTTTCATCGCGGAAATACCGTACTTTCTTCTGCTGCGCCGGCGTGAAAAACAAATCGAGCAGCTTGCGCCCGAACATCTTTGTAACGTAAAAGATCGCTGTGGTTGAAAGCATGGTGGCGGCAATGGTAAGGATACTGCCCTGCACCCGGCCGAACGCGTACCCGCCCGCAATAGTGGTCAGTTCCAGCGGGATGGGCAGGAAGCCCTGTAAAATCTGAATACCCAAAAAAGCCACGCGGCCTAAAGCGCCCTGTTCCCTGATAAAGCGGCCAAAACGGTCAGGATTTGTCGTAATTGTAAAAAGCGGGCGGCACAGAAAAAGCGTGAGCAGCACAAACACGGCAAGAGCCGCGAGCAGAATGGCGGCGCCCAAAAGCTTGTCGCGCAGGGAGGTGCCTGTGTTTTCCGGCAGGTCGGCGGCGGTGATTTCCGGCGGTTGTGCAGGCCTTTTCTTCTTCGATTTTGTACGCAGAATTTTCATACGGTATGCTCCATTTGATGATTGTCATCATGTGATTTATTTGCAGGCAAACGCAGAACTTCTGCAAGATATAAAGTAGTAACAGTATAGCATATTCTATGAGGCAAAACAATTTGCATGTTTGGTATAAGAAATATAAACGGGATAGTACTGCCCGGCTTCAGAAAAGAACAAAAGGCACGGATTACAGCGGTTCCGTAATCCGTGCCTCTTATGTATTCATTGCAGATCAAACATGAATTATGCTTTTTTTGGAGCACGGTGCTCCACACGGTCAAGCACCCGGATCAGGATGACCGCAACCACAGCGGTAATCACTATTTCGGGGAGCATATAGCTGCCGTTGTAGGTTAAGGAGTAAATCCAAACCGGGGTGCCCGCCGGCGCGTAAGCGCCCCAAATGAGGATACCGGACAAAAAGCTGCAGATAAACCGCAAAAAGGTAACGGCGACCGAACCCACGGCTACGCTGACGGCTCTGTTTTTGAACGGCTTGCCAAAGAAAGAAGCGGTTCCCAAAACGGTGAATGCAAGAACATAATCAAGCGCAATGACAGCGACGAATGCCCCGAAGGTGTTGGTCGGCGGCGCGTTGAATTTAATCAGCATTTGCAGCAGGCTGTGTGCAAACGCGGTGGAAATGCCCCAGTTCAGGCCATGACGGTAAGACACCAGCACCAGCGGAACCATGCTTGCACAGGTGACTGCGCCGCCCTGCGGCAGCTCGAAAATCTTGAACATGCTCAGTACGGTTGACATTGCAATCATCAAGGCACATTCAACAAGAATGACGGTCGTGTTCTTTTTCATAATTACCCTCCAGATAGATTTATATTTGAACTGAAAATAAAAAATACCTGAAGTAAAATAAAAAACGCCCTGTGATGCCACAGAGCGTTAAAAATCATCTTTCCTACGCTGGCATTATCCAGATCAGGTNNAAGGGACATAAACGTCAATTCGTTTCATCTCAGCCGAGGTTACTCAGCGCCCCTGTATATTCAGTTCACTTATCAGCATACCGTATGGAACTCAATTTGTCAAGGAAACCTTGTCGAAATTGATACTGTTTTTGCAAAATATGCCGATCAATCCTGCAAAAGCAGATTTTTCAGTTCGGTGAAGTCGTGGGCAAAGACCGTTCCGCCCTCCGCTTCCATTTCCGCCTGCGTGCCAAAGCCGTACAGCACGCCGATAAAGCTGGTTCCGGCCTCACGTGCGCCAACGGCGTCGAAATGGGTATCACCGATCATCACGGTGCGGCTCGCCGAAACACGGCAGTCGCGCAGGGCGGAGTTAATCAGGATGCTCTTTTGACCGCTGTGCTCCGATTCATCGGGCGCGGCAACGTAGGTGAAATAAGGGGAAAGTTTAAAATATTCCAATACACGGTACGTGATGTCGTCCGGTTTTGAGGTTGCCACCCCAAGGGTTGCGCCCGCGTCCTTCAAAGTATTTAGCAGTTCAAAAACATGAGGGTACGGAAGATTTTTAAACGCTCCGGAAACATTATAGGTTTCGCGGTAATATTCCACGGCTTGATTTGCCTGTTCGTCGGTCATGCCGCAAAAATTGACAAAGCTGTACCACAGCGGCGGGCCGATAAACCGGCGAAGTTCCTCCGGTTCGGGAATCGGAAAATTCATCCGAAGAAGAGTTTCCTTCACCGAACCGAAAATTCCGGGTGCGGAATCCGTCAGTGTGCCGTCCAAATCAAACAGGATTAAATCATAAATCGGTTTCATTTTTATACCTGCCTTTAACTATTTTTTCTTGCCTCGGCCTTCGCGGCGAAGCTTTCTTTTTTCACGCTGACTCTTTCGTGCGTTCCGGTTGCGATCAATCCGGCGTTGTCGTGCGCCTGCAGCTGAAAACGGTAAACCCTGCCCTGTACTTCCGTCAGCTCCGCGGTAACGCTCACCTTGCAGCCGAGCGCGGTGGGGCAGAGATGTTCAACGGTGATGACCGAACCCACAGTAGTGTAAATATCCTCAAGGTCGGTTTGGGCGAGCGCCGCCGCCGTACCTTCGAAAAAGGCGGCAATCATCGGGGTGGCAAGAACGCGTACGCTGCCGCTGCCGACATTCGTCGCAAGCATCTCTTCGGTCACGGTGTATTCACGGGTCAATTTTGCCTCTTTCATTGTAATTCCCTCCTGTATCATGATATAATAATAAAATAGGCGGTCATCGGTAGGAGCCTAACGATAGAAATATCTACCGTTATTATAACATACTCTCCGCAATTTATAAATCCTAAATCAGGAATCCGGAAGGTGAAACAATGCCTAAAAGCGAAAACGCGCTGATTGAACGACGGCGCATTTATTTAATGGATGAACTGCGCGGTTTTGCGGTGTTCTGCATGGTGTTTTACCATGGGTTTTACACGCTTGCTTATCTTTACAATTTAAAAGCAGGCATGATTCTGCTGAATTTTTTTATGCCCGCGGAGCCTTACTTTGCGGGAATGTTTATGCTGATTGCGGGGATATCGTCGGATTTGTCCCACTCCAATTTAAAGCGCGGGGTCAAGCTGCTCGGGGTTGCGCTCGTGGTAACGCTGGTCACATGGGTAATTGTTCCGCAGGAAGTCATTACGTTCGGAATCCTGCATTTTCTTTCCGTGTGCATGATTTTGTACGGCCTTTTAAAGCCGGTTTCCGACCGGTTCCGCTTTTCGTGGGTGACGGTCGCGGTTTGCGCGGTGCTGTTTATCGGCACGATGGGAATTTCAAAGGGATACCTTGGCTTTTCCCCGCAGTTTGGGGTGCAATTGCCGGACTCACTGTATCAAACCAACTATCTTGCGCCGTTCGGAATCTACAGCTATACCTTTTTAAGTGCGGATTATTTTCCGCTGTTCCCGTGGATTTTCGTTTTCGCGGCGGGCACTTTTCTTGGTAAACTGGCCGCGGCTGACAAGTTCCCCGCATTTACCTACCAGTCCCGCGTACCGTTTTTTTCATGGATCGGGCGGCATGCGCTCATCCTGTACATTGTGCATCAGCCGGTGATTTACGGCGTATGCTATGCAGTCGAACTGATTATTAATCTATTTAGAAGATAAAATAAATTCTCGGAGGAATACCATGGATTTTGTTTCAACAATCTCACACCAATTTAATTTGCAGCAATGGCAGGTGCAGAAAGTCATTGAGCTGATAGACGAGGGGAACACCATCCCGTTTATCGCACGTTATCGTAAGGAGGCGCACGGCTCGCTGGACGATCAGGTGCTTCGTGAAATTTCGGAACGGCTTGAGTATCTGCGTGCGCTCGAAAAGCGACGCGGCGAAGTGACCGAACTGATTACCGCCTCCGACTGTATGACCGAGGAGGTTGGCGCCGCGCTGAATGCCGCCGTGACGCTGTCGGAAATCGACGATATTTACCGCCCGTTCCGGCCCAAGCGCAAAACCCGCGCATCCGTCGCCAAAGCAAAGGGGCTTGAGCCGCTTGCAAACGCGATTTACGAACAGAAAAGGGAGTCGGCATATCCGATTGATATGGCTGAAAGCTACATCAATGCGGAATTAGGGGTGGAAACCGCCGAGGACGCGCTCGCGGGCGCGCTCGATATCATTGCCGAACGTATTTCCGACGATGCGGGAATCCGCAAGCGCCTGCGCGTGGTCGCCATGGCGCAGGGCGAGGTCGTTTCCAAGGCCGCAAAGCCGGACGAAGACTCTGTTTACGCTCAATATTATGATTTTCGGCAGGCTGTCAACAAAATTGCGGGGCACCGAGTGCTGGCGATTGACCGCGGCGAGCGTGAAGAATTTTTGAAAGTAAGCGTTGAGCTTGACCGCTCAAAAGGCTTGAATATTATCTATTCCGTCTGTGTGAAAGAAAACAGTCCCTGCACCGAGGCGGTGCGGCAGGCGGGGGAAGACGCTTATGACCGCTTGATTTTCCCGGCGATTGAGCGTGAAATCCGCAGCACCCTGACCGACGAGGCCGACGAAGGGGCAATTAAAATGTTCTCCGTCAACCTGCGTCAGCTGCTGATGCAGCCGCCGGTCAAAAGCCGCGTCGCCATGGGTCTTGACCCGGGGTACCGCACCGGCTGCAAGGTCGCCGTGGTTGACCCGACCGGACTTGTGCTTGACACCGGGGTGATCTACCCCACGCACTCACAGGCAAAGGTGGAGGAAGCCAAAGAATTTATTACAAAATTAATCTTGAAACATAAAGTGGAAGTGATTGCAATCGGCAACGGCACTGCTTCAAAAGAAACCGAAATGTTCGCCGCAGAGGTCATCGCAAAAATAAATACGGGCGTTGCGTATATGATTGTCAGCGAGGCGGGCGCTTCGGTCTACTCCGCGAGCAAGCTTGCGGCACAGGAATTTCCGGAATTTGACGTTACACTGCGCAGTGCGGTTTCCATTGCGCGCCGCTTACAGGACCCGTTGGCCGAACTGGTCAAAATCGACCCCAAAGCCATCGGTGTGGGTCAGTATCAGCATGATATGCCGAAAAAACGACTGGACGAAGCACTCGGCGGCGTGGTCGAGGACTGTGTGAACAACGTGGGCGTGGACTTGAATACGGCTTCCCCGTCACTGCTTGAAAAAATCGCGGGAATTTCCGCAGCGGTTTCTAANNCCGCGAGGAAAACGGCGCGTTCCATTCGCGCAGCGAGCTGAAAAAAGTTCCGAAGTTGGGGCCAAAGGCGTTTGAGCAGTGCGCAGGATTTCTGCGCGTGAGCGAGAGTAAAAATATTTTGGATAACACCGCCGTTCACCCCGAATCATATGATGCGGCGAGAGAATTGCTTGCGCTGTGCGACTATGATATGAACAGCTTGAAAAAGAACCAGATCAGTGATTTAAGGACGAAAATAACGGAAATCGGCGAGCAGACAGCCGCGCAAAAGCTTGGCATCGGCGTGCCGACACTCGAGGATATCGTTACCGAGCTGCTGCGCCCCGGCCGCGACCCCCGCGACGAGCTGCCGCCCCCGATGCTGCGTACCGACGTACTGAGCATGGAGGACTTGAAGCCCGGCATGGAACTGGACGGCACTGTCCGCAACGTCATCGACTTCGGCGCGTTTGTGGACATCGGCGTGCATCAGGACGGGCTGGTTCATGTTTCCCAGATATGCGATAAGTTCATCAAGCATCCGGGCGAAGTCTTGAAGGTCGGCGATGTGGTGAAGGTGCGTGTCCTATCCATTGATACCGCGAAAAAACGGATTTCGCTGACAATGAAAGAGGAACCCAAAGCATAAAATTGCGGATTTTACACCCCTTGCAACGGGGAAGATAACCGTTTATAATAATGTTATCAATAACGATATAAAGAGGGAAATGGAATATGAAGCTTGGTATTGTAGGCTTGCCGAATGTTGGCAAGAGTACCCTTTTCAATGCGATTACGAACGCGGGCGCACAGTCCGCAAACTACCCGTTCTGCACCATTGAACCCAACGTGGGCGTGGTTGCGGTTCCGGATAAAAGGCTGGACAAGCTGGCCGAAATGTATCACCCCGAAAAGTACACCCCCGCGAGCATTGAGTTTGTCGATATTGCCGGACTGGTGCGCGGCGCAAGCAAAGGGGAGGGGCTGGGTAACAAGTTCCTTGCCAATATCCGCGAGGTGGACGCAATTGTTCACGTGGTGCGCTGCTTTGTCAACGACGATATCATCCATGTGGAGGGAAGCATCGACCCGAAAAGGGACATTGAAACCATCAATGTCGAGCTGATTTTGTCGGATATGGAAGTGCTTGACCGCCGCATTGACAGAACGCAGAAGATGATTAAGGCCGATAAAAAATATCAGGCCGAATACGATTTTTTCGTGCGCGTAAAAGAGGCTCTGAACGAAGGCAAACCCGCGCGCAGCGTGGAATGCACCGAGGACGAGGCCGCGCTTTTAGGCTCCGTTTCCCTTTTGACCAATAAACCCATTATCTACGCCGCCAACATGAGCGAGGACGACTTTAAGGGCGGGATTGATAAGAATGCGTATTATCATATTGTAAAAGAAATCGCCGATAGCGAGCACGCGGGCGTTTTACCGATTTGTGCCGAGATTGAGGCCGAAATCAGCGGAATGGATCTTGAGGAAAAAGAACTGTTTTTATCTGATATGGGTTTAACAGAGTCCGGCTTGGACAGGCTGATTAACGCCTGTTACAGCCTTCTGGGCTTGATTTCCTACTTAACCGCCGGTCAGCCGGAGGTTCGCGCGTGGACGATTACCAAGGGAACAAAGGCTCCGCAGGCCGCCGGTAAAATTCACACCGACTTCGAGCGTGGCTTTATTCGCGCGGAGGTTGTTTCGTTTAACGACCTGATGGCGTGCGGCACCATGGCCGCCGCAAAGGAAAAAGGTTTAGTTCGTTCCGAGGGCAAGGAATACGTCATGCAGGACGGAGATATCGTATTGTTCCGGTTCAACGTATAACTCGCTTTCATAATCATTGTCAATTGGCCGCAGGATATGTTAGGTATCCTGCGGCTTTTTTTAAAAGCAGGCTATATTTACAATAAACATTAAAAATATTATGATAAACGTTAAATAATAGTTGACAAACATAAATCTCAATGCTATAGTATGGTCAAAGTACGAAGGAGGTTTATGTCATGAATCAAAATAGCGCCAAAACCCAGAAAGTCAGTAGGATTGTTCTCTGGATAGTGAGAATTGTGCAGGCAGTTCTAATACTATCGGTTGTTATGTCGATTGTCATGTGGATTCTTCCGAGCGGAAGCTTTATGCCACGCATCGACAAGCGAGGAGATTATCTCAGTACGGTGCTCATGAACTCGGTGACTGCCGCAATTGTTTTTGCTGCTCTTTGTGCCATTTCCGGTCTGCTACAGTCGCTCAAATCAAACTCTACGCCCTTTACCAAAGAAAATGTCCAGAGATTGAAAATGATATCAGTTTTGCTCATTGTAATCGAACCGGTACAAATGATTTTTGGCAGCATTGCGAATGCCCTGCGCCCGTTAACAGCAAACGGAGAAAAAGTGATGTCGGTTACTTCAATGGGCGGAATGGTAATTGTTTTGGGTCTGATTGTCTTTTGCCTGTCACTTGTTTTTGAGCATGGAGTCGAATTGCAAAAACAGTCGGATGAAACATTATAGGGGGTAGATAGAATTTATGGCGATTATTTTAAGACTTGACAGGGTAATGGCTGACAGAAAGATTTCGCTGAATGATTTAGCTGAAAAAGTTGGGATAGCCAATGTGAATCTGTCAAAGCTCAAAACAGGAAAGGTCAGCGCGATTCGATTTTCCACTTTGAATTCCATTTGCGACATTTTGAATTGCCAGCCAGGGGATATACTGGAATTCAAAAAAAGCGATTCCAACAGTGAAATGGAAGATTAATTTTCCTGTATTATACTAAGTGGCTTGAAACGCTCTTTCGGCCGATGCTTAACAAACTTAGTCATAGATAAAATATTGTAGATGAAAATAGTAAAGGAGTCTATGCCGTTCATGACATAGACTCCTTTGCTTATACTCTGCCCAACTGGGATTTTATTATCTTTTTCGTAGCCTGATTTATTCTCTATGATTTGTTGAAGAACATCTTTGAATATTTTTTCAGCATTTCTGCTATGCTGCTGACATGAAAGAACCTTCTTTTCGTTCTTGTTCTGATTTTGAACTTGCTTCAACAGGAGCAAATCTGTTATTGTTGAATTATAAATCATACATCTCAAACTGGATGTTGAATTCAAGTTTTGAGAAAGGCTCGATTGTTCGAATCGTTCCGTTTTCACGTTCTTTTTGCCGGCCGTTAATATGGTTGTTGCTCGGTTCTATTCCTAAAACATAGTCACCGCTGCGCATTGATTTCCATTGAATTAAGAAGGGTAGGTTTTTCTGCTCATATCTTATGGCGGCACCCATTCCAAGCCGACTGTTTTCTATGCGAAAAGTGACGAAACCATTTTCGTCCGCCTTTATATTCCGAGAAAAAAGATGCTCTGTAAAATTATCCTGCGGAACTGTCATTTTCAAGTTCTCATCAATCCCTGCTTCTGTATCCTCCGTAAGTGAAGTCACAATATTCTCAGGGAAAATTAATTTTACATCTTCGTCCAAAAATGGAAAACCAAAATTAAAATGATACAGTATCATAATTTTTGCTTCTTCAGATGCGTCGTTTTCGAGTACATCCTGAATTTCGAACTTGCTTTGGCCGAGTTTTGATGTTATTTTACGTGTAAAGATCAGATTTTCATGAAAGAGTGCACCCTCTCGCATTACTCCGCCAAGCTCCATGATATAGTCATCATGATTCCAATAACATTTTGAATAGGAATTTTCGGCAGGCGTTAGTCCAATCCAGCCATGGGTTGGGTAGTGCCGTCCTTCTTCATCACAACCGTCCCCTACGTTCTGCAATCCGCAGGTAGCCATCATTCCACCTGTAAAATACCTTCCAAATTCACTGTCCGATGGGTATCCGTATTGCGGTGATACAATACCGGGTTTAGCAAGATACGATATATTTATTCCGCGGTAGCTTAAAGACGACAGGTCGAGACATCTCCCCGATAAAACCGTATAAACAAGTCCTGAACCGGTTTTTACAGTATAACTTTCCATCCCGTCGGATTTTCCATCGGCAAAACGTGACTTGGAAATGCCTGCAATCTGGTTTATATTGGATGAATACCGTACCAAATCCTCTTTTGAATACTCTTTCCCTAAAAGCCTTATCATGATTTCACCGCCATTTTATGTTTTTACTTTAATTACTTTATATATTACGATGGCTACTCCTAAGGCCTATCCAACTTTCGCGGATAAATCTACAGATATACTGTCGAGCGGTATCCTAAATTTAAGCTTTGTAATACTACTCTCCAATTAAAATATACATTTTAATTGGAGAACGCCCGGCTGTGCCGTGCTTGTTTAGCGCTTATTTTAAGCGCTAAACCCGTCTCATGCGAAATCCAACACGCTTCGCGCTAAAAAAACGTGATTTCATGTTTTTAATGGATTTTAGTATAGCACTCTGCAAGCAAGTCGGAGCGCTTTTTAAAAATTTCGTATAATTCCTTATAGAGATTCGTGTTTTTTTGATCAGGAAAATATTCGGTTTCTTCCTGTTTTAGACGCAGATACCCGTCGCAGGCGTCCGGAAACAGATTTGCTCCACAGCCTGCAAGAATAGCGGCACCCACACATGCAATATCCGCCACCTGGGGTACTTTTATCGGTTTTCCCATAATATCCACAACCATCTGCCTCCATACACTGCTTCTTGTGGCTCCGCCAAGCATTTTTAGATTTGCAAAATCTTCGTCTGCCGGCTTAAATAATTCCAGATTTCGCTTTGTCTGAAACACGACACTTTCCATGACTGCACGAGCCACATCGTATCGGTCATTGCTCAAATCCAGACCCATGATGGTCGCTTTGCTCAGCGTATCATAATTGGGGATTGAAGTGCCGTTAAAAAAAGGATAAAATGTAACTCCGTTCGCGCCCGGTTGCTTTTTCTCAACAAAAGAATCAATCCGCTGGTACGATTCGAGCTCCGCTTCGCCGTCTTTTATGATGTATTTCCCAAAGTTGTCTCTGAACCATTTCAGGCTGCTTCCGCCATTATCCAAAGACCCGATTGAGCCCCATTTACCGCTGACCGTGTGTACACTTTGTGCCAGATGTGTTTGGGAATCAAACATCGGTTTGTCTGAAACTCTGAGTGTGACCCATGCGGTACCTGTAGCAAGCAACACATCTCCGGTATTCACTGCGCCCGCGCCCAAAGCCACACAATATTGGTCATGCCCTCCACTTGCCACTTGTACATCTTTGGACAGTCCAAGCTCTTCTGCGGCTTTGGTGGTCAGTTTGCCGATCATCTTACCCGATGAGACGATTTGCGGGAGTTTCTCTTTGGTAATGCCGGCAAGTTCCATGATGGTACTGTCCCAGTCCATCCGGCTAAGATTGATAAGCTGCGTAATTCCGGCATTTGACGGATCAATGAAAGCGCTGCCTGTCAGTTTCATGTTGACAAAATCGATGGTTGACAGAAATTGATCTGTTCGGCTGAACAGTTCCTGCTCATTTTCCATCATCCAGCGTATTTGAACCGCATTAAGCCCCGGTGACAATTCCCAGCCGGTTGTGAGGTAAAAGTAATCCTCTGAAGTGTTTTTACGGAAGTATTCACACTGTTTTTCGCCCCTTTTATCGATCCAGACAAATGCGCGCCTCAAAGGAATCCCGTTTTTGTCTACCGGAACCATACTGCCGCCCTGGCTGGAAAGCCCAATGGACACGACCGACTTTCTCACCGCATCATCAGCGGTACATTCCCTGACAGTTGAAACAACCGCCTTCCACCAATCATCCGCCTCCTGCTCGGAGTACTTAGGTTTGCTGTTATAGGTAGGATAGCTCTGATATGCCGAGGATATAATGTTGCCTTTTACATCAATTACCATACTTTTCGTGCCCGTTGTTCCAACATCTATTCCAATCATCAATTCATTCAAGTTCACACACTCCCCGGTTCCTTGTTAGTACATTTCAGCAATACAAATTCACAAAAGCACAGAAGTGCCTTATATTGACTTGTTTTGGGCCTCTGTAAAAGCTGCGCAGTAAATTCATGGAATTTTCTGCGCAGCTTTAAAAAAATTATTAAATTTTATTTTGAAAGCAGCTCTTTAGGGTCGTAGTATTCCATTCCAAGATCGCTTGCTACAGGCTTACAGGTTATTTTTCCATCGTAAGTGTTAAGACCCTTTAATAACGCGCAGTCCTCCAGCAGTGCTTCTTTCACTCCATGATTGACCATTTTTAGCAGATAAGGAAGTGTTGCCGCTTCAAGAGCGAATGTTGATGTTCTTGGCACAGCGCCGGGCATATTTGCGACAGAATAATGGATGACCCCGTATTTTTCATAACTTGGGTTATCATGCGTGGTAACCCGGTCAATTGTTTCGATTGAACCACCCTGATCAATGGCAACGTCAACAATGACAGCACCCTTCTTCATTGTTTTTACCATATATTCTTTAACAATCTTCGGGGTTTTTGCGCCTGCCACCAGAACCGCGCCAATCAGAAGATCTGCGTTCTTTACGGCTGCGGCAACATTGTATTCGTTGCATGCGAGCGTGGTGACCTTTCCCCCGAATATATCATCAAGGTAAGCAAGGCGGCTTGCGCTAATATCCAGCACGGTAACTCTTGCACCAAGTCCCAATGCCGTTTTAGCTGCATTGGTACCGACGATTCCGCCGCCGACCACCACAACTTCAGCCGGTGCTACACCGGGGACGCCGCTCACGAGTACGCCCATGCCTTTGTTGTATTTTAAAAGGAGACTCGAGCCGACAAGAGAAGCCATCCTGCCTGCAACTTCACTCATCGGGGTGAGAAGAGGAAGCTGACCGTTACTAAGCTGTACTGTCTCAAAGGCAACGCCGCAGACTTTTTTGCGCAGCAGTGCATCCGTAAGGGAACGGTTCGGCGCAAGGTGAAGATAGGTATAGAGTGTTTGTCCCTCTTTAAAGAGGTCGTATTCCGATTCAAGCGGTTCTTTTACTTTTACAATAATATCAGAATCAGCGAAAAGTTTTTTCTTGTCCGCGCAAATCTCGGCTCCGGCTTCGATATACTGCTGATCCTCAAAGCCGCTTCCTTCTCCGGCAGACTTTTCAACGATTACCTTGTGTCCGCTTTTTACAAGCACGCTTACTCCGCCCGGTGTAAGCCCGACCCTGTTTTCATTGTTTTTGATTTCTTTTGGTAAACCGATAATCATACTGTTTTCCTCCATATACTTTTTATAATATTATAAAAATAATATTTCTTATGAATTGATTTTTACCCATTGGTTCAAATCATCCGACTCGTATGCTTTTTCCATCACATACTGAACATAAGCTGCCTCTGCAAAAGAGGGGCTTGCTTTTTTATTCTCACAAACACAGTCAAGAAAATGATACAGACTATGCACGTGCGCCCTTGTCCACCCGATTGCAAATTTCGAGCTTGGGAAATCTCCTCCGGGTTTGCGGAATCTTTGCACGCACTCAATCTTGGTATACCCTTTCACGCCGCCCAAAGGTTCGTCTGGTACAGTGTTGTCATAAAATTCGAGCCAGTTCGGATCCATCAGGTTGGCTCTGAGCGCTCCTTTATCGCCGTGAATCTCAAACCGCATTTCGTCGTTGACGCCGGTGGAAATTTTAGATGCTTCAATGGTTCCGGTACTGCCGTTCTTCATCTTTGCAATCAGGAATGCAGCGTCATCCGCCTCAATGTCAATCATTTTTCCGGTGCGGTCAGGCCGCTGTTTGTAAATTACTTCCGTGTCGGCGATGACAGAGGAATATTCACCGAGCAAATAATACATCAGATCTATCACATGAGAGCCAAGATCAAACAGCACACCGCCGCCGCCAAATTTCTTATCCTGCTTCCATCCGATCGGCTTGTCGGGATCAACGGAACCTGAGTGAAGATAATTTGCCCTAAAAGATAAAATTTTTCCCAGTTTACCTTCCTCAATCATTTCTTTCGCGCGCATGGTAACCGGATAACTTCTGTACTGAAGTGCCATCTGTGTAATCACATTGGACGAATCCGCCAAATTTGCGATTTCCTTTGCGTCTTCATAACTGGTGGCTAAGGGCTTGTCACAATAAATATGTTTTCCGGCATTTAAAGCTTTGAGAATACCTTCTTTGTGATACAGGTTTGGGGTGCAGATATCTATAATATCAATTTCCGGATTATTAAATAGTTCATCGGGGTTATCAGTGGCATACTCGAATCCAAGGGTTTCTTTAGCATTAACCGCAGTGGAAAGCACTGCATCGCAAATGCCCACCAATTTTATTTTAAAGGGCAAATTGCTGTAATAGAGAGGAATTGTTTTGTATCCATAGGTATGCATTTTCCCCATAAATCCAAAACCGACAATGCCTATTTTTAATTCACGCATTTCAAACACCCTCCTTATATTGTTTTGAGTGCAGAATCCATTTTGTCCACCAAATAATCTATCATCTTTTTTGTTGCAATGATTGGTGGCTTTGTGAGTGCGGCAGGGGGGCACGATTTTTTGTATGTCTGAGAGCTGACATCAATGCACTGATGATTTAAGCTTGATGTAAATTTATGCACATCCTCCGGGTCATGAAAAAATATGCTGAGTAAATAGCCCAGTCCACCAACGTTATCAATCACCTTAGGATATTTTTCAGCAAGCGCCCTCACTTTATGTTGATAATAAGTCCCTGCTTCACGTAAAGCTTCTTCATTTGCGTGAGCAAATTCCATGGTAATCAGGTAGGAAAGCGATGCAAGTTCTTCTTGCCCGTTTGTTACAAGCGCGCCAAACTGTGAGAGATTATCCATTTCGTAAGTGCCGATAATCTTTGATGCCGCATACTGTCCGCCCGGGAACCCCTTGCCGATTACAACAAAATCCGGATTCAAGTCATATTCCCTAAAAAGATACATGCCGGGATACCACATGCACGATTGTATTTCGTCGCACATTGTTGGAGTATCGTTTGCGTGGCACAATTCATAAACTTTGGACAAATACTCTTTTTCAAGCTTAATAGCACCATAATTCATCAGGATAATTTCGTGGATAAAGCCTGCTGCCTTATACGGAGGTTTGTTGAATTTCTCAAATTTAATTTTAAAGTCATCAAAGTCATTGATTTTTACAGGGCAAACTTTGAACAATCCGTCGGCTTCCATTTTTGAGTATAATTCAGGCCAAAGGCCCCGCAACATCTGCGCAAAAACAGTGGTACCATGATAATTCGCGCCGCTTCCGTTCTCCTTGTCCTGCATTACGAAAAACACAGGCGTCCTGCCGTCATATTTTGGCTTTTCTTCAATTCCCTCAACTTTATAAAACCGGGAAAGCATCATTTTGATTCCAGCTTCACAGGAGAGGCTTCCGGTTTCGAGATTAATCACCCGGTTGAGTACATGAGGCTTCCGCGAATCAATTATCTTGTCAACCTCTGCGTCATTTCCTGCCGCTACACCATTAACCGTACGCACTAATTCTCTTTCCAAAAGCCGCGTGATATACCCTCTTGTGTTATTATGGGTGGCGTTTGTAATTCCTAACGCCCTTGCATTGTCAATCAGCTTGTACCCGGGGAAATTATGGCCGAGCGGCGCATGATAATGTTCGCTTTTACCCATAAGATACAAGCGCCCGTCCTGACCAAGCCTAAGGTAGCCAAGACCTGTTAAAGGGCTGGCATGAATTGCTGTTGCATTGCGGAATGATTTGGTCGGGGCTCCCGGAAATTCGTGTGACATACCGGATATAATCGGTTTTCCCACCTTATCCAAAAGTGAATCCATCCTGGTCACAAAATCATCAGGAAAAAACTCTACTTCAGCATCCGCCAAACCCTGTGCAATCGTTCTTTCCATACCCAACAGGGCAACGGCTCCATCAACTACGGCTTCGATATATTCTTCACCTAACAACTGTTTTAATGATTTACTAATTGAATTCATAATACCACCCTTTAAAATATGCTCTGCATATTAAACTTTCCCTTAACACGATTTTAAATACTTTTGACATCCCATCCCATGATCTTGCCAAAACGAATGATATCATCACCGACATCGCCGTAAATGAGCGCGGAATGATGCGTACCACCCAGCCTGCTGTATGCCTGCAAAAATTCGGGAAGTTCGACCGGCGGCTTGAACCAACCGCGAACGACATCCTTCATATTATCCTGAGCCGTAACATCAAGCATTTCAACTGGCACAACAATCAGTGAAAGCTTGTCATCCGGCCCGGGAGCAAGATTCACAAGCCAAGCTTTCCCCGCCTTATACCTGCCGACTGCGATAACCGGACGATCCGCATCGGTATACGCAAACGGAATATCAATCAGACTTGGCGTGTCAGCCGAAAGATTCACATTCATCTCACCCATATGACTGATGAAAACAGAATGATTTTTCCAGTCGGGACAAAACATTTCAGCAAACGTGGTTTCCGGATAAGTCGAAAGTAAGGTGCCTACAAGCGCGGCTGTCAGAACATCTCCTTCCCCTGCAAAGCCAACACCTGACGCCATAGCCTTGCCGGCTTCAAGAAACGGGGCCACCGGCAACCCTGAAGCTTTATTAATCGCCAGAAAATTAAACGTATAAGCCGAAAGTTGATTTTGAAGAGCCCATTTTCGCACGGCCAGCCCGGTTTGTACAGAAACTCTGTGTGCATCGCAATTCGTCAGAATGTTAAACTTTTCTTTATCGGCTGCCATTTCATTCTCTATTTCCTGTGGTGTAACGGCCTCATAATAGTTCAGTAAATTTTTTGCGTCTGCCTCTACTGTTTGAATCCCAATCGTTGATTCCAACATCTGCTTTGGCAGAAAGAAATCGCCCATGCCTGTAAAGGACTCACCAATTCTCCCAACGCGTATGTTCTTCATTACATTTGCAAGATGGGCAGCCTTAGCCCAATTTGCAACCCTGTCAAGTACATCGGAGTGGCTCCAGTGCCCGGCTTCAATCTGAAAAGGCTTGTGATTTCTGATGAGCAGATTACACATATCCTGCACGCCGTGTATGCCATGGTTATAATCAATTTTGCTTGTGTCCTGTTGAGCATCAAATTCAAAATTAGGTGTTGTGTCCAATATTATGACCGGCAATTTTGTTTTGGCAAGAACGTCCGACGACTCTAACGAAGGGGAATATGCAAGATGGATGGTTACAATCGCATCGACATCCGCTTTTTCAAAGTCTGCTACTGCGTCCTCAAATTCCTCTTTAATCCTGCATACTTCCGATTTCACAACAGAAATATTTCTTTTTTCAAATTCATCTTTCAGCGTATGCAGAAACGCGTCAATTTTTGTTCTTAATTCCGGGCATGAATCATCATACAGCTTAATATACAGTGGCAATAATCCGATTTTTTGCTGATGCATACAGCACTCAACTCCTAATGACAAAATTTAAGCGATCGTTTATTTCAATAACGGGGTTACTCCGTTAATCAGATTTTTGGCGTTACGGTAAAAGACGTCTTCAATGTCGGAGGCAACGAGCCCTGTCGTTTCTGCCGCACGGCGAAAAGCATCAATCTCCTCATACATAAAAAATGTAAGCGAGTCCGCCTCGCTGCCGGAGACTTCTCTCATATGTGAATCACCGGAAACATCACCATATAAACTTTTAGGCACAATATTCACGTAATTTCCGTTCTCACAGATCCTTTTCATTCTCATTCTGAGAATGGGAAGGTCACTGCCAAACAGGATTCTTTTGGGTCCTACCGACTCGATTAATCGTTCAAAAACATACTGGCTTGTGTTTGCGGTAATATCAAACATCATGTTTTTTGCAACAGAAAGCACGTCAAAGGCGTTTCCGATATCCTCAGGGCAGTACGCCCTGCCTACATGCGCTATGATAAGGCGCACATTCGGATAATCACGCTCGATTTCAAGCATTTGCGCAAGATTGACGGGATCCTTCAAGCGCCCATCCCTTGGGATGTGCAGCATTACGATCCAGCCGTGACTGTTGAGCACCTTTAGCTGGTGGTGGGGAAGAAAGTCAAAAATGCGGATTTCCTTTTCCGGTATGTAGGAGGGTGACAGCGTAAGGTAAACCTTGCATCCCAAAAAACCGCCCTGAATCACCTTTCGCTCCAGTTCCTCGCCTGTCCACTCCGGACGGGCGAAAATAAGGGACGGGAAATGGTACTCCTCCGCGCTTTTCCTTATATATTCGTTCGCAGCGTCGAAATCGTCATTCAATCCCAGATTGCTAAAAATCAGCGGCGTTACGGTTTTATCCGGAAACATGAGCCGGTACGTTTCAACAATATGCTCAATTGAATTATCATTTGCCACCTTTGACGGCCAGGAAACCATCCGCTCTTCTGCGTCGTTGTCGACATGAATAAATTTGTCCAGCCAGACATGCGCATGCACATCGATTATTTTAGACGGCAAAAAGTCTTTCAGTTTTTCTTCGTAAATTTTCTTATCAAGCGGTTTTACTTCAAATAGATTCTTCATATGATCCTTTCAGTAGTATTACACTCACTTCAAGAGAAACAATTTCTCGGATTTATAGCAGTACTTCCGAATTTGTACCGTAAAATATGTCGTCCCTGCCACTCATAAACGCACAAAAATTTTCAATAACGTCCCAGTTCTTGTCAACATCAAACTCGTAACTGTGACCCCAGACATAAAATATTTTTTGTTCCGTAGGGTTCATTGCCACAAATTCTTTTGCCAATTGCATCAGATTTTTATTATTATGATGGCATGTAGCTTTCAATTCTAACAAATTGGTCTGAAGATTAAAATTTTCGGTATCCATCGTAGTTCTTGCATATTTGATATTGTTTTCTTTCAGAATTTGAATCACTCTGTCATCGTACGTTCCATACGGGTAGGCCATACCCTGAATACTGCAATCAAAGATAGTCTGCAGGTTGATTTTATCCTGCAGAATTTCGTGCCTTATTGTTTCAAGACTCTCTTTTTCCAACCATGGGTGAGTAAGGGAGTGGACGGCGATTTCGTGCCCTTGATACAATTCTTTCAATCCCGGAACATCCATGTGCTTTATGCAAACGCCCTGTTCTTCCCATTGACTGGAACTGTCCAGTATTCCTGAATTTAAGTTAAATGTACATTTTAAATGATACTGATTAAAAAGCTTTACCAATCTGCGATCCTGTTCCACGCCGTCGTCATAGCTGAATGTCAAAGCTTTCAACTTATTATTTGGAAAAGTCATCATATTCCTCCTGAATTTGCGCGGTGACGATAGATTCCGGCTGAATCAAAATTTTTGTATATTTTCCATCCATTCGAATTGCAGCAGTCAATAACTCTTTTGTAGAATTTAAAATAATTACGATGATCATTCCATTGGGATTCTTCATGGCAACTACTTCTAACTTATCCGTGTATTTTGTAGTTGCAATGCGAACCGCACCGGGGGCAATGAAATGGCTAAAATGCCTAAGATACGTTAAAGTATG
>DDHX01000063.1:29270-40919 GCA_002338255.1 Ruminococcaceae bacterium UBA1865
TTCCGATAAAATCAGTTTCTTATCCGGAAATTTTTGATGAATTAAATTTAGCGTGTCAAAATGATCCCCGCTGTACCAATGGAATGCAATTCCCTGTATCATATGATTTGTATCTTCGTCTATGATCGCGCAAGCACGTTCAAATGCACGCTCTTTGTTGTGATCCCAAATAAATACTTCGATGTCATCTAAGCCGTGCGCCTGAAGAGCCGGATACATATAATTACGCAAAAATTCTTTTTCTTCTTTTGGGGTGAATGTGCAAGAATCCCAAGCCTGTACTGCGTTCGGCTCATTTTGCAGGCTCATCCGAGTCACCTTGTATCCACGTATACGAAAATTCTCTATATATTTACAAATGTAATCTGCCCAAAAGGCTTTGTATGTTTCTTTTAACTTTCCGCCATGGTTCCGCTTTCCGTTCGTTTTCATAAACGCGGGCGGAGACCAGGGCGTAAGCATGATCTTGATTTCTTTTTCCGTTATTTTGCAGATATCCTCCAACAGTGGAATAATGTATTTTTCTGTTCCGGTCATGTCAAAAGAGCTGAGGGTACGATCTGACGGATTCGACATTGCTTCATAATATTCTGTGGAAAAATCGCAGCTGTCCATTGGAATACGAACGATTTGATAATCCATTTCATCATGATCAAAATAGGTACTTATCATTTGAGCTTTTTGTTTTTCATTCATCTGAGAATATACGTAACCGGCGGAATCTGTTATAGCCCCGCCAAATCCCTCAACGATTTGATATTCCATTTCCGGATAAATATTAACCACGTCATTTTCGACATTATCATCTACAGCAAAATCAAAATATTGCTCCGTTTCTTTTTTTAAATTGTTAGGAAATGTAGTGGTTAATAATGATAATTTCATACGCAGCGCTCCTCGTGTCTTTGTAATCGCATCAACAGAATAAGTTGTACCGGAATAAATTCTTTTGTTCTCAGAATGATTCCATTACACCAAATCTATAAATTCTCTTCCTTTTGCTTCTTTTCCCAATTGTTTCTTACAGACTCATATACGCTGTCCGGGATATCTGGACTGCCGAAAGAGCAGAAAGGAGCAAGATTATCACCTGCAACCTCCGGATTTGTGCACCAGTTGTCATTGCGATACTGTTCACGGATTTCCTTGTTTCTAAAGTCAGGAACATCAAACGGTATGTTTCCATTGCAAATAGATTTGTAAGCAAGTATTCCCGGAAGGCTCATATCAAGGGCTTGATAAACGTCTATATATTCCTCACCCTCAGGTCTGCCCAGTATCTTCTCGAGGAAATAATGCATAGTGTAAAAATCACTGCCACCATGACCTGCCGTTAATTGGGCAAGTTTACTTTCATCTTTTGGCTTTGGTTTATAGCTTACTTCAGTATCTGTCAGCTCGTTTCCTTCCTTGAAAATGTTTATTCTGGATACTCCGTCATGCCACCGGTCTGACTCCATCATTCCTTTTTTGCCGTAAACCGAATACCATATGGCAGAGGGTTCCCTTTTGAGATAACCGTTCAGACTTTTTACCGTTGCACCGTTTTCCATTTGCGCCACTACCATTCCTGAAGTACCGCCGCGGAAGCCATATTGAGCCATGTTTTCAACATTTGGATTTTCAAATCCAACAACTCTTACCGGTCTGAGTCCCGTGATGTTTATGATCGGCCCCAAGCTGTGCGTACAGTAATAGCACGAGTAAAGCCTGTTTCTCCAGTGATCCTTTTCTCCGTAGGTTATATCTCCCCAGATCGATTCACAATCATGCACATATTCACCCTCACCGTGCATGAATTCTCCAATCTCGCCCGCTCTGTACAGCTTCTTCATTTCCTGTGTTGCTGCAAAGTAGCAGTAGTTTTCTGCATATGAATAAATCTTTCCGCTCTTTTCAACCGCTTCAACCAATTCGACCGCCTGTCCCAAAGTTTCTACCGGCAAGACTTCGCTGACAACATGTCTACCCGACAAAAGAAGTCTTATTGCATAAGGAGCATGTTCATTTGCATAATTCGCAAGAACGACAGCGTCCATGTCATGATTAAAAAACTGATCAAAATCAGTATAGTAAGTGATGTTACTTCCGGTTTCATCAGCAACTTTTTTACATTTGTCTAAAAGAGGCTGATATTTGTCACAGATTGCAACAAGCTCAGCATCTGGATGCTTTGACAGTACATTAATCATTGTCATACCGCGAAAAGCTCCGAAAACACCGACTCTAATTTTTTTTGACATATATTTCACTCCTGTATTTAGATAATGGCAGTAAGTTGTACTTTTACTCCATTAAAATAATTTTCAAAATTCAGTAATGTGGGAGCATTACAAAATGAGTGCTCCCACATTCCCTGTAATTGTTTAGTTCACTTTATAACCGGTTTCCTGTAGCAGCTTATCATACATCGCATTGATACTGGCGGACTGCGATTTATAGTAGTTAAAAACCTTATCCAGTCCTTTACTGTTCACGGTGCTGATAAATTCCTGCTGTGCCTTGGTGAATTCCGCATCCGTCTTTGCATAGATAAGCTTGGACCTGCAAAAATTATTGACATAGTTCACGATGGAATCCTCACTGACTTTTAATGAGTCCGGCATATTTGCCTGCGCATCATTCAGCGAGCTTGGAATATCCCATGAAAATGAATGAACCTTTGCGGAGCTGTAGACCTGATCGAGTGGCATTCCATAATGTGTTGCGGCATCCTTTTGCATAGTTGTCATATGGGTGGCCTCAACTTCTGGCTGAGCCAACAGGTTTATTGTCTGGTTATAGGTGGGGTCTATGGTAACGTCGGTTAATCCATTAAAAAATTGATAGAGCATAGCTCCTGTTTTCTTTTCAAAGTCCGTGTCAATCGTTGCATTTTTATATTCTTCAGTGGCGGTGGGCTTTCCATTGACCATATTCCAATTTGTGCCTTCCACACCGTTTGTAACAATTCGGCAGCCCTCATAGGAATTGAAGAAATCCAACAATTCAACTGCTTTTTCAGGATGTTTGCAGTTCTTTGATATTACAATATCATTTTGTCCGGTAGGAGCGGACGCGGTCTGGATGAATGCATCTTTTGTAAGCGGTGCAATCGCGACAAAGCCTTTGTCCTTTTCGCCGCTTTTGGAGAAAAAGTCGTTGGCGCTGACTGCGTTTCCAGACTGTGGAACCCATAAGTATTTGCCTGCCTGCACTTTTTCCATGTACTGTGTATTTTTTTGGGTAATGGAGTCAGGGTCTAAAATTCCCATTTGGTACGCTTTATTGAAAAAGCGAATGCTCTGCCACCAGGAACTATTCAAGTCGTTGAAATTGTCTTTTTCAGACATACTGTTTGTTTTCGCGTCAAACGACCAGCAGCTTCCCAGCGAAAGAACGCCGTTTACATATCCTGGCATATAAGTGATCAGCGCGTCGGACCCCGCTTCTCCGAAGAATGCGCCTATGCCGTATACTTTGCTTCCGTCTTTTGTTTTCGGTTCCAAGTCCTGCATTTTTTTAAGGATTGGAAGCAAATCGTCCCATGTGTTGATGGCGGGATATCCAAGCTGTTTGTATAGATCCCAGCGAATATAATTTGATATTCCCGGATTCAGTCCGTTGTCCATGGCGCCCTTTAAAGTGCCAAGAGCATAAAGCTTTCCATCTACACTCAAATTCTTTTTGAAGTAAGCGTTGCTGAATTTATTAATCGGAATGGAATTGAGGTTCTTTCCGTAATCCGCAAGGTAACTGTCCAGAGGAAGCAATTCACCCGCTTTTTCAGCGGCCATTAGCTGCTTTGTGAAATCCGGTAAGTAACAGATATCCGGCAGGTCATTGGTTGCAATCATTGCGTTTATTTTTGATCCGATGTCTCCGGCGGTGTCTGCAATAATAACATTCATCTGAATCCCAAGCTTCTTCTCAATATACTTGGCGACCGGGTCGCTTTGAATTCCGTTTTGCATGGTTTTTGCATCCAACGCTCCCAGAATCGTGATCGTTACCGGAGCATCTGTTTTTTCGGATGTTGTCGGCGACCCGGAAGAAACGGCACTTCCTCCGCATGCCGTAAGGGATAGGAGCATTCCCGCCACAAGTAAGAATGACAGTGACTTTTCAATTTTCTTTTTCATAATAAACCTCCCTGTTATTTTTATTCTGAAAGCAGCACAATACCGCTTCAGCACAAGATAAATCCATGCCTTTTAAAGAACCTCTTCTTTTAAAGCAAGGCAAAGTGAAACTAAAACTTTTTTCTCAAACCGTGTACACTTCCCGCTCGCCGGCGAAAGGGAAAGCACACGAGAATCAGCCTTTGACCGCTCCAAGCACCATGCCCTTTACAAAATGTTTCTGCATGGCGGGGTACACCACCGCAATGGGCAATATGGCTAAAACGGATATGGTTGCCTGAATGGTAGATGTGGTAAGCACCGCTTTCGTTGCATTTGCCAGCCCATGTGCACTTGCTCCCTGCAGCGAGACCTGACTGGCATTGCTTTGAAGATATTCCAAAAGCAGCAGCTGCAGCGTTTTAAGGTTGGGATCTGTAGCAAGGAAAAAATTATCCTGCCAGGAATTCCATTGACCTACTGCGCTGAATACCGCAATGGTCGCAAGTACGGGGCGGCAAAGCGGCATAATGATTTTAAACATAATGGTCAACGGGCCCGCTCCGTCAATTTGTGCCGATTCCTCCAGCGACGAGGGAAGCTGTTCAATATAAGTCTTAATTAAAATGACATAAAACGCTCCCACCGCTCCCGGAACAACATACAGGGCAAACGTGTTTTGGAGATGAAGCATTCTCATCAACAAATACCATGGAATTAAACCGGCCGATAAATACATGGATACGATCAGAAACCGATAAAAAAAACTTCTGCCGATGAGTTCCTTCTGCGTAACCAAATACCCGTAAATAAAAGAACATATCAGGGTGAGAATCGTCCCAACAAGCGCTCTTAAGCCGGATACTCCAGCCGCCATAGAAATATTCCCGGACTGGAAAATCTGAATGTAATTTTGAATCGTAAACTTCTGCGGTAAAAGATAGACACCTCTGCTGACTGCGGCGGCTGAATCACTAAGTGAATAAATAAAAATGTAATACAACGGATAAAAGCAGAGTAAGGAAAACAGAACTAAAAGGGTTATGTTTAATACATTGAAAATAAGATCCTTGTTTTTTGTTGTATTCAAAACGGCTCATCCTTTCGCAATCTACATGAGGGAGTTTCCAGTTGCCTTTTTCGCGAGATGGTTTGTCGCAAACAAAATGATAATGCTGACCACGCTGCTGAACATACCCAGCGCAACGCCGTAAGAATATTGGTTGTTTCGGATTCCCATCTTATACACAAAAGTGTCCAGCACTTCGAGTTTATCTACCGTCATGGAATTTTGGAATACATAAAATTGCTCAAACCCTGCTGACAGCACGCTGGAAACTTGAAGTAGGAGCATAATAAAAAATGTGGGGAGTACGCCTGGAATGGTAACATGAACGATTTTTGCCCATCTGCCCGCTCCGTCTACATCTGCCGCATTATAAAGTTCCTGATCAATTCCTGAAATAGCGGCAAGATACACAATTGCGTTCCACCCGGTTCCCTTAATGATGGCCAGAATAGTTTGAAAATACCACGCGGCGCCTTCATTCACAAGGATATTGGTCGGCTGGCTGATCAAGTGGAGGTTCATAAGTATTTTATTAAAGACTCCGCTGTCAGAGGACAGCAGACCAAAGCATATGGAATACACCAGAATCCAGGATAAAAAATTAGGTAACGACGTAATGGTCTGTACCCCTTTCGCAAAGCGTTTGCTTTTTACCTCTGAAATAAGGATAGCAAAGGCAATAGGGATTGGAGAGGTAATCAGGCTAAGAAAATTTAGGACAAGTGTGTTTTTAAGCGCGTTGAAAAAATCAGTGCCGCCGGTAAACAGCAATTTAAAATATTCCAGTCCCACAAATTGCTGTTTAAAAATTGGAATACCGGGTTGATAATCAACAAAGGCATACGCCCACCCAAAAAGAGGAACATAGGAAAAAATGAATACCATGGCAAAAAGCGGCAAGATAAGCAGGAGAAGAATAATTCGATTTTTAGTCAGTTTAATGTGTTTATGTGGAGTCGTCCGACACAAACTATGGTTTCGCACTCTTTCATTTCCCAATACTTCCATAAATAAACTCCTTTATGCTGCAATTTCAGTTATTGATATGCTGCAATTTTACTGCTGACACCGATAACGCTGCTAAATCAAATAACAATAAAAGGAATTGGATTTTACCCGGATAAAATTCAATTCTTGTAATAATGATTGATTGTGTGCCTATCGTATCATGAATTTTGTTTAATTTGCAAATATAATAACCTTAGATTTTATACAAATTATTTAGATATGTTAAAAATTGTATTTGATAAATTGATTTGCTGTAGTAAAATGAAACTGACAAAATAGCTTACATTATTAATGCGTTGAAAATCAGTTAATCCGCAACCAATTTCCAAGCACATGATTTGATTCTGTTGATTCCTCTCCGTAAATTGCTTGATTGGGTGGTTTGATTTTGAAAAAGTTAAAGGATTTGTTTAAAATAAAAAGCATTTTCACCGGGCTGTTTATCGTCTATGCGAGCGCAATTATGTTGTCCGCATGCATATTGGGATATATGCTGTCAAAAAATGTTTCTGATATCATTATGAAAACAGACATTAGCAGCAATCATCAAAAGATTACTTCTCTGGAATATGCTTATCAAAACCAGAACGACTCGTTAAAGTCTTCTATGCGAAAAATCTATATGTTAAACATTAACCAGAACACGCCTGTTTGTAATTACCTCCAGAAATACCTTTCCTCAACTTCCTTATATTCCAATGAGAATTACCTAAATCAGTTCAGGACTCTTTATAACTACATGCTATTTGAAGAAAGCCCGTCAGATAAAAACATGAACATGTTTCTTATCACAGGAAAAACGCTCAAACCATTTGATATTTTATACAGTGCATTCCCGAGCGGATTTGACCAGAAGGACTACGTTAAACCCATCATGGCGCAAATATATAAAAACAGTCATAGCAATATCAATGAAAGCACAATTAACATTTTGCCCGCGATGACGGTCAAAAAAGGCAGCTCATCTGATCATATCTATGTCATATATGATTATCTAAGGAATATCGAAAATTCCAGCCAATATTTCGGATATGTCGTCACAGCATATACAGCACAAAATTTGGATTCTAAAATAGGAAACGGCGACAGCGACCTCTGGGATACATATTATATTTTGACTGAAACCGGAGATGTTGTTTACACCTCCACCGGCAATGGATACGAACAAAAATTCCAGTATTTTGATATAATTGCTCATATTTCTAATGGAAGCGTTCAGACAACCGACAGTATCATTAATGTGAAAAAAAATGACAAATACGGTTTTTACGTTGTAAGCTTGGTGGATAAGAGCGGTCTTTACCGTGATGTGAACCAAAACAACAAGTTTATTATCATTATTGTGGTGCTGTGCAGTATTGTGGCCATTGTATTGACGAACTTCTTGACAAGACTGATTCTGCGCCGCATTCGCCCAATCACGAAAGCCATGAAAACGGCCAAAGACGGTGATTTAAGCGCAAGAGCCACCGTATCGAAAAGCGGAAATGAATTTGATATGATAGCAGAAAGCTTTAACAGCATGATGTGTAAAATTGATGAAGACATTCAATTGAGATATATCAGCGAAATCATGCAAAAAAGTGCGGAGCTTAAACAAAAAGAATCTGAATTATATGCCCTTCAAACACAGATTAACCCGCATTTTTTATACAACACACTGGAAATTATAAGAATGAAAGCACTCACCAATAAAGATAACGAAACAGCCTCTCTTATTAGAATGCTTGCAACAATTTTTCGAAGTCGGACAAAAGATAAAATGGTCATCACGATTCGGGAGGAAATCAGATATTGTAATTCTCTGATGGAGTTATACAGTGTCAGATATGATGGAGAGCTGAATTACGACTTTAATATTGATGAAAGTATCATGGAGTACGCAATTCTTAAAGATTTGCTTCATCCTATTCTTGAAAATGCTGTTGTTCACGGACTTTGTTTCGGCGCTAAAACAGAAGATGAAAGCAATTTAACAATTTCAGCTGTAATGGATAGCGACAATAACATCCTGTTTTCTTTAAGTGACAATGGGCATGGAATTGATGCAGACACCTTAAACAAATTAAATGAAAGTCTGGGGAACATTACCACCTCAGATTTGAATTCCATCACTGAAAACAAACACATTGGATTTCTTAATGTGCAGCAACGCATTAAACTTGCATATGGAAACGACTATGGAATCAGTATTACAAGCTCTTCCAATGGAACGACCGTTAATCTAAAGATTAAGGCATTATCTGTTCAGGAATTGACAGCAATAACCCGAAATTCTTTTTGAAAAGGGAGGTTGGTTTTATGTACTCTGTTCTTCTCGTCGATGATGAGTCCATCATCATTGATGGCTTAAAACAATTGATTCACTGGGAAGACTACGGGCTTGAATTAAAAGGCACTGCACGCGATGGCCAAGCTGCGCTGGAAATGATGATGAGCGATCACTTTGACATTTTGATTACAGATATAAAAATGCCGGTCATGGACGGCCTTACTCTGCTCAAAGAAATAGAGCGAAATCACCTTTCGATAAAAAGTCTGATTATAAGCGGATATGATGAATTTGATTATGTAAAAGAAGCGATTCGGTATGGCATAGAGAATTACCTTCTTAAGCCGGTTAACGAAGAAGAACTGTCGGCAACCATTCTAAATCTTGTAAACAAGTTGGACAAAGAAAAAGATTTGCAAGTTATGACAGTCCTTAATGTTGACAACCTGTTTGAGAACATATTTTACCGTATGCTTACCGGCAACATAGAATTTGACGAGTTGCAAGATCGGGCTCGGCTGTTAAATATTAAGATTGATAAAAAATTCTATTTAACAGCTACAGTAAGAATATTTTTTGATCCTGAAAAAAATATCCCCATCAAGGCAATTCGCAACTACATAATAAAAATGAAAAAAGAATTAATCAACTGTGAGTTCACAAAAGGGTTGGATAATAACAACTGCTGCTATATTGCAATATCACCTGACAATGAACTGATGGTTTTGGCGGGAAGCGATACCCCCATTGATGTGAAAAGCATTCGGAATTCATTGAACACTCTGCTAAGTTCTTTGTATGAAAGTTTGGGATATAATTGGTTTGCGGCCATTGGTTCATTAGCGGATGGAGTCGAAAATATACCGGAAAGTTATTTGAATTCCCAAAAGATGCTCTTGTACAAATTTATTATGCCGTATAACACCATCGTCAACTATGAGGGAATGATTGAGCGGTCCTCTAATGTGAATCATAAGTTAAATATTGATTATCGAAAACTTGACAATCTGCTTCTTTTAGATTCCGAAGAAGAATGCATCCAAACACTCAATGATTCATTTTTGAAAATTCAAAATCAGCCAAACATTTCGGTACAAGAGCTTAAAAGCCTTATCGCAGAAATACTGTTCCATGTTTTGGGCAATGATGGAAGCAGGAGCAATCTTTTTGAAGAAAGTGAAAACAGTTATGTTTTATACAATATTCTAAATATGTCATCCATTGATGACATAAAAAGCTGGCTCATTGATATATCAACGAGTAAAATCAGGGAAAAAATAGAAAAGTCTAAAAATTTGAACCCCATTGCAATGAGCGTTTTAGAATATGTAAAAGGACATTATAATGAGGAAATTTCATTAAAAACGCTTGCGGATAAATTTAACGTAAACCCAACTTACTGCGGCCAGATTTTCAAACATGAAACAGGCATGCTTTTTACAGAGTATTTGTGTAACTACAGAATTGATCTGGCCAAACAAATCATCAGTGAAACTAATATGAAATTGCGGGAAGTAGCTTCTAAAGTGGGATTCTCCAATTCAAATTACTTTGCAAATGTATTTAAAAAAAAGGTCGGAGTATATCCGACGAAGTATAAAAAATTGATATCCAACACACAGACATCACCGTAATCACCGTGAAAATTTAATTATATTTTATGAAAGAAAGGAGGATGCTTGCTTTTTTAAAATTCACAGTGGACTGCTTATAAAAAATTAGGAGGAATATGAAGTTGCTTGTTACATTAAATGAAATATTAGTGGATGCAAAAGCTAAGAAGTACGCGGTTGGCCTGTTTAATACGGTTAACCTTGAAATGGCCAAAGGCGTCATATCTGCGGCAGAAGATATGAAATCCCCCGTTATAATCGGAACGGCAGAGGTTCTGCTGCCTTATGCAAGTCTTGAAGAGTTATCATATTTTTTGTTGCCAATGGCGAAAAAGGCAACGGTACCGGTAGTTCTTCATTTTGATCACGGCCTTACACGAAACAAAATAAACGAAGCAATTAGTTTAGGATTCAGCTCGATAATGTATGACTGTTCAGTCAAATCATTCGAAGATAACTTAGCTGAAGTTGCTGATATGGTAAAAACAGCAAGAAAAGCCGGAATCAGCGTTGAGGCCGAACTCGGACATGTGGGAGCGAATGATACAGGTGCTGCGGAAAATGTTGGAGAAAAAGACGACAGTATATATACGCAGGTTGCACAGGCAAAAGATTTTGCAGAAAGAACCAATGTGGATGCTTTGGCAGTAGCAATTGGAACCGCTCACGGCGCATACAAGAGCAAACCAAAGTTAGATATACAGCGGTTAAAAGAAATATCAGAGGCGGTTAAAACACCTTTGGTGCTTCATGGCGGCTCCGGACTTTCTGACGATGATTTCAGGAGCTGTATTGCAAACGGTATATCAAAAGTAAATATTTTTACAGACATTAACTGTGCTGCTGCGTTGGCAGCTTTTCAAAATTACACCGAAGGTTCGGGTATGACGGATTTAATAAACCCTATTGTTAAAGCGGTTTATGAAGAAACAATTAAAAAAATAAAAGTTTTTGACAGCTGCGGAAAATATTAATGATAAGAAGCACTATGTAATCGTGTCAAAATTCGATTTTCCACCTTGTNNCAAAAGAAGGCTACGAGCAAATCGCGGCCATTTTTGAAGAGACTGCGAACAACGAGAAAGAGCACGCTAAACTGTGGTTTAAATATTTACACGGCGGCGAAGTAGGCCCGACAACCGAAAATCTTGTTGATGCTGCCAGCGGCGAACACTATGAGTGGACAGAAATGTACAAGGGGTTTGCAGACGTAGCGCAGGAAGAGGGCTTTGCCGACATCGCCAGCACCATGCGCATGATTGCCACCGTTGAAAAAACTCACGAGGAGCGCTATCAGAAGTTGATTCAGAACCTCAAAGAGGATATCGTTTTCAAGGCCGGCGAAGAAGTCGTTTGGGTTTGCCGTAACTGCGGATATGTCCACATTGGCAAAACCGCTCCGGCACAGTGCCCTGCTTGCAAACATCCTCAGTCTTATTTTGAGCGCAAAGCAACGAACTATTAATTCTCGCAGATTTACAAAAACAGGCCGCGGGTACCATTACGGTATTCGCGGCCTTTGTTTTGTGTGGATTCAGTGTAAACGGACTGTTTTATACTATTCTTCAATTAAAATATAGATTTCAA